>NZ_JADWYQ010000009.1 GCF_022414575.1 Streptomyces sp. MUM 178J
GCTGACGGTGATCTCCCCGCCCTTGGCGGCTTCGGAGGCGGAGAGTGTGACGTCGGGCTTCTCCGCCAGCGCCGGGCCGCGCCACAGCGCGAGCGCCTCGTCGAGCAGCGCCGTCGCCTTGACGGCGTCGCCGTCGGCCAGCGCCCGCGCCCCCTCGCCCGCGAGCCGGTCGAACCGGTGCAGGTCCACCGCGTCGCGCTCCGCGCACAGCCGGTAGCCGCCCCCCTCGGCGGAGGCCACCGCGGCCCTTCCCAGGGCCCTGCGCAACCGACCCACCAGCGCCTGCACCGCGCCCACCGCGTCCGCGGGCGGTTCCCCGTCCCAGACCTCGTCGACCAGGGCCCCCACCGGGACCGCCCGCCCCGGCCGCAGTGCCAGCGCGGTCAGCAGCGCACGCAGCCGCGGTCCGCCGAGCGCCACGGGCGTGCCGTCGTCGTGGAGTGCCCGAGTCGGGCCGAGTACGCGATAGTGCACCCGGCCATTGTGTCCGCCGACCGTCCGGGAGCGCGCGCGAGTATCGGCCCGCCCCCTTGCGAGCGCCGCTCCCGAGCCGCACGGCCGGAAACCCCGCACCCGGCCCGGGGCGTTTCACCGCGTGCCGGTACGGTCTACCGCGCACGACCGCCGTACCGCGCCGCCGTACGCGCAGCCGCATGTCCGACCTCCGGGAGCCGAAGCCCATGAGCACCGCCGCGACCCGCCGCAGCGAGTGGAAGATCAGCCCGGTCTTCCTCGGGATCGTCGCCGTGATGGCGGTGACGGGCTGGGCGGTGTGGACGGACTTCGCCGCGAGCGCCGGGCTCGCGGTGTTCCTGTTCACAACGTCCGCCTGGATCGTCTCACTCTGTCTGCACGAGTACGCGCACGCGCGCACCGCGCACCACAGCGGCGACATCACGGTGGGCGCGAAGGGCTATCTGACCCTCGATCCGCTGAAGTACACGCATCCGCTGCTGAGCATTGTGCTCCCCGTGGTTTTTGTGATCATGGGAGGCATCGGTCTGCCGGGCGGTGCGGTCTTCATCGAACGCGGCCGTGTCCGGGGCCGCTGGAAGCACAGTCTGATCTCGGCCGCGGGGCCTCTGACGAACGTGCTGTTCGCGATCGTGTGCACCGCGCCGTTCTGGCTGGACGCCCTGGACGGGGTGCCGGGCGTCTTCCGTTTCGCGCTGGCGTTCCTGGCGCTGCTCCAGGTCACGGCCGCGATCCTGAACTTCCTGCCGGTGCCGGGCCTGGACGGCTACGGAGTGCTGGAGCCCTGGCTCTCGTACAAGGTCCGCCGGCAGGTGGAGCCCTTCGCGCCGTTCGGACTGATCTTCGTTTTCGTGCTGCTGTTCTTCGTCCCGGAGGTCTACAACGCGTTCTTCGACGCGGTGTACGCGCTGCTCGACGCCCTGGGCATCGGCCAGAACGACGCCTACTGCGGGTACCAGTACTTCCGCTTCTGGGAGGACCCGAACCCGCTGTGCGAGCAGCTGGTCGGCTGACGGCGGGACGGCGGAGGGGCGACGCCGGCTGACGGCGGGACGGCGGCGGGGCGGCGTTCAGCTCCTGGCGGTCCCCGTGACCTTGGCGCGGCGCAGGTAGTACCACGCCATATTGGAGGAGACGCCGACCAGCAGCACCCAGATGATCCCCAGCCAGCTGCCCTGCACAAAGGACACGACGGCCGCCGCCAGGGCGAGGGCGCAGACGACGAGGGCGTAGAGGGCGAGACGGGGCATGGGGGTCGGCTCCTGTCCGGTGGCGGTCCGGCCGCGGGTCGGCCGCGGCGCGGCGATACGTACCGGAACAGTGTCCCCCATGCCCCTGCGCGGGCCGCGCTCCGGTCACACGTCGGTGACCCTCAGCCCCGCGTGCGCCTTGTAGCGGCGGTTCACCGAGATCAGATTGGCCACCAGCGACTCCACCTGGTGGGCATTGCGCAGTCTGCCCGCGAAGACCCCGCGCATGCCGGGGATGCGGGCGGCCAGCGCCTGCACGACGTCGGTGTCCGCGCGGTTCTCGCCCAGCACCATCACATCGGTGTCGATCTCGTCCAGCGAGGTGTCCTGGAGCAGCACGGCGGACAGATGGTGGAAGGCGGCGGTCACCCGCGAGTCGGGCAGCAGAGCCGCGGCCTGCTCGGCGGCGCTGCCCTCCTCGGGCTTGACGGCGTACGCGCCCTTCTTGTCGAAGCCGAGCGGATTGACGCAGTCCACGACCAGCTTGCCGGCCAGCTCCGTGCGCAGCGCCTCAAGCGTCCTGGCATGTCCGTCCCAGGGCACGGCCACGATCACCACATCGCTGCGGCGCGCGCACTCGGCGTTGTCGAGGCCCTCCACGCCGAGGCCGATCCCGGCGGCGGCGGCCTCGGCGCGTTCCGCCGCGCGCGAGCCGATGATCACCTTCTGTCCGGCCTGGGCGAGACGGTAAGCGAGCCCGCGGCCCTGGTCGCCGGTGCCGCCGAGGACGCCGACGACGAGGCCGGAGACGTCGGGCAGGTCCCAGGGGTCCTTGGCGGGGGGCTTGGGCGCGGCGCCGGTGTCGGCGGAGCCGGTGTCGTGTGAAGTCATGGTCCCGACATTACTGGCAGGTTCTTGTAGCCCGTACGGGTGAGGTGGGTGGCAACCCGCGGGCGGGCGGACCGCTCGGACTCCAGGGTGCCGCCCATGGATGCGGTGCGCGTCGCGCTGTTGCGCGAAGTCCTGAGCGGTACGGAGTGGCCCGAGGCGACCCGTCGGTTCGCTCGGGCGCTGCGGGCCTCGGTCCCGCCGGGCTGCGGCGGCGGGCTGCTGCTTGTCGGCACGGAGCAGTACGAGCCCTGGCATCTGGCGGCGCATCTGATGGACGAGGCCGCCTGGTCGGGGCTGCCGGAGCTGACGCCGACGCTGGTGCGGCACCGTGTGCGGACCGGGGACCCGGCGCAGCTGGCCGTGGGCCTGGGCCGGCTGGAGGCGGCCGGACGGGGGGAGACGCTGCTGCTGGTGGCTCCGGCCTCGCCGGGCGCGGGTCTGCTGCAACGTGTCCACGACGCACGGCGGGCGGGAGCGACGGTGCTCACCCTGGACGGCGGCGATCCGGAAGTCCGGGGGCTGGCCCATGAGTCGCTGACGGCGAATCAGTCCTCGGCGGTGGACCTGGACACGGTGCAGCATCTGGTCAGCGCGGCGGCGGGGGAGAACAACGTGTCCGCGCCGCGGGGGCGGCGGCCCTTCAAGGAACGGCTGGCACGGCTTGCGGACCGGCTGACCTCACCGCCGCCGACGGGTTGGTGACGCTCCGGCGGCCGACTCGGCCGCCCGGGGAAACGGGATTGCCCGGCGGGTTGACGTTCCCCGGAGCGTCCCCGGCAGGCGAATCCCTGCCGTACGGTCGTAGGCGAACCCCATGAATCCCGGACGAGCGTCACGCCCGCGGCCTTTCTCCCCACCCCCCCGTCAGGTAACCGGGGACATACGGGCGCTCCCATACGATCGGCCCACCATGTCCCGACGCGCCATGTCCCGATGCGCCATGTCCCAACGAGCCCTGTCCCCCCGTGCCGCACGGCCCGTCGCGCTGCTGATCGCGCTGGGGGCCGTCGCCTACACCGCCTGGGTCCTCGAGGTCGTTGTGGCCACCGGGCTCAACCCCGTACAGACGTACGTCAGCGAGCTCGCCGCCGCCGACCAGCCGCTCGGCGGTCTCTTCCGGGCCGCCGACCTGGCCGCCGGGCTGCTCGTCCTCGCCGGGGCGCTGCCGGCCCTGTGGAGCGGCGAGCGCTCCCGGCGCACCGTGTGGGAGGTCGTCGGCTGGTCGGGGCTCGCTCTCTTCGGGGCCGCGACGGCAGTGGACTCCCGGCTGCCGTTGAGCTGCACGCCCACCGCCGACCCGGTGTGCGCGGCCCGGGAGACCGCGGGACTCGTCCCCGCCACGCACACCGCGCACGCCGTCAGCTCCGCGCTCGCGATGACCGGGGCGCTCGTCGGCATCGTCGCGCTCACCGTCGCCGCGCGCCGCTGCGCCCGGCCGTCGCCGCTGGCCCGAGTCGGCCCCGCACTCGTCGCCCTCGAACTGGCCGCCACCGTCTGGACGCTGGCCGCGGTGGCCGCCTTCGAAGCGGGCCGCGGGACCTGGGCCCTGGGCGCGGGCCAGCGGCTCCAGGTGCTCCTCGTGGCGGGCTGGCTCGGCGTGCTCGCCCTGACCGTCGTACGCGAACGGACCGTCGTACGCGAACGGGCTGCTGTACGCGAGCAGACCGTCGTGCACGAGCGGAAGGCCCCTGTGCACGAGCGGAAGGACAGCCGCGGATGACTGTCGCCGACGCCTTCGTACGGGTGGGAGGAGTGCCGCACCATGTGGTCGTCGAGGGCGGCGGGCCGGCGTGCGTGCTGAGCGCCGGCCTCGGCATGGCCTGGTTCGACTGGGACCCCGTCGTCCCCCTCCTGACCCCGCACCGCACCGTCGTCCGCTTCGACCGCCCCGGCCACGGGCTCAGCGGCCCCGCCGCCGTGCCGCCCTCCGCCGCCGGGGAGGCCTGCCGGATCGCCGCCCTGCTCGACGCGGTCGGCCTCCGCGAGCCCGCCGTGGTCGCCGGGCACTCGATCGCCGGGTTCCACGCGGAGGCGTTCGCCCGGCTGCACCCGGACCGCACAGCGGGACTCGTCCTCGTCGACTCCTCGGTCGAGGAGACCGTCCGCACGCCCGCCGCCCCCGCCGTGCGCACGGTCCTCGCCCGCGGGATCGGGGCCGCCCTCACCGCTGTCGGAGCCCCCGCCGCCCTCGGCCCGGCAGCCCGGCGCGCCGCGGTGCGCCTGTCCCGTACAGGGGGCGGCGACCCCGCCCCGTACCCCCTCGTCCGCCGCTGCTACGGCGCCTCGCGGGTGACCCGCGGCATCCTGCTGGAGAACGCGCACTACCGCGCCGTCGCCGCCGAGCTCCTCGCGCTGCGCGATGACCGTCCGCTGCCGCGCGGCCTGCCGGTCGCGGTCCTCGCGGCGGGCGCGGACGCCCGCTGGACCGGGCGGCAGCGCGCACTGGCCCGGCTGCTCGGCGCGGTCCGCTTTGAACCGGTCGAGCAGTCGGGCCATCTGATGACGCTGGACTGCCCGCGGACCGTGGCGCGGGCGATCCTGGAAACGGGTGATCCTGGAAACGGGCGGCCCTCGAAACGGGGGGCCTTGAGCGGGCCGCGTCCGCTCAGCTGAGGGCGTAGACCCGCTCCATCCAGTGGGCGAGCTGCTCATCGCTCAGATGCTTGGCGAGATCGGCCTCACTGATCATCCCCACCAGCCGCTTGTTGTCGATCACCGGCAGGCGGCGGATCTGGTGGTTCTCCATCTCGTTGAGCACGGCCTCCACATCCGAGTCCGCCTCGATCCAGCGCGGCGTCCCCTGTGCCATCTCCTCCGCGGTGACCCTCGCGGGGTCACGGCCCATGGCCACACAGCCGACCACGATGTCGCGGTCGGTGAGAATGCCGCAGAGCCTTTCGTTCGCGTCGGCGATGGGGAGCGCCCCCACACCGTGCTCGCGCATCAGCTGCGCAGCCCGGTCGAGCGTCTCGTGTGCGGGGATCCACCGAGCCCCGGTGTGCATGATGTCTCGTGCGGTCGTCATGGTAGATACCTCCTGTCACCATCGTCATTGCGCCGTTCGCAGGACGCGACCGCAGACGACTGAACGGGGAGTGCGGGGCAACCCCGCACCACCTGGCACCGCACGGGGTACCCCCGCAGCCGGGACCGACACCCTTCCCCGGAAGCTTTGGCGGGCAAGGGCAAGGGCAAGGGCAAGGGCAGGGGCAAGGCGGGGCACGGCTTGCCTCACCGGCGGGCGGCGCGTCGGGGCGCGCCACCCGCGGGCTTCAGGGGGCGGCGACCTCCGCCCCGCGCTTGCGCAGCAGGTCCGTCATCAGCTCGACCTCCGAGCGCTGCGCGTCGACCATGCCCTGGGCCAGCTTCCGCTGGGGCTCCACGGCGCACTGCCCGACGCACGCCTCGGCCATCGCGACCCCGCCCTCATGGTGGGCGATCATGAGCCGAAGGAAGCGGATCTCGGCGTCCCGCCCCGAGGCGGCGCGCAGCCCTTCCAGCTGCTTCTTGGTGGCCATGCCCGGCATCAGCGGACCGTCCCCGGCCGGGTGGTCGCTCTGGCCCCCGCTCCGGTCATCCTGGCCACCGTGGCCGTCGGCGTCCGCCATCCAGGCCATGGGCTCGCTGCCCGCCTCCATCGCGGGCAGCCCCCACAGATCCAGCCAGCCCAGCATCATGCCGCGCTGATTGGCCTGAGTGTTGGCGATGTCGTATGCGAGCCTGCGCACATCCTCGTCGTCCGTGCGGTCCCGGACGATGAAGGACATCTCCACCGCCTGCTGGTGATGGACCGACATATCGCGGGCGAACCCCGCGTCCGGCGAGTCCGTCGACGGCGCGGGGGGTGCGCCGGCGTCGCCCCGGCCCACGGCGGAGGAGACGGCCGCCGCCCCTGCGAACAGCAGAGCCAGGACGACCGCGGCGATCGCCGCCCGGTGAGTTCGCGTCAGTCCGCTTCCGGAGCCGCTCACCCGCGGTCCACCCCGCCCGTGCAGACCGCGCCGCGCTCCGGGGTCTGCGGGCCCTGGACGTACTTGGTGAAGAACCGGTCCACGCGCGGGTCGTCCGCCCCGTCGACGGTGAGCTGCTTGCCCCAGGCGCTCAGCGTGATCGTCCCGGTCTGGTCCGGAACGGGGCTCATCAGGGAGTACGGGGTCTTCTTCACCTTCGCGGCCAGCGTGGCCACATCGGCGTCGGACGCCTTGCCGCCGTACGTCACCCAGACCGCGCCGTGCTCCAGTGAGTGCACGGCGTTCTCCGCGGGGACCGGCTCCCGGTAGACGTCCCCGTCGCAGTTCATCCACACCGGGCTGTGGTCGCCGCCGACCGGCGGCTTCATCGGGTAGTCGACGGGGGTCTCGACATGGTTGCGGTCCAGCGTCTGCGCGTCCCAGGACTTCTCGTCGGCGATCGGGGCCTTGGCCTGCGCCTCGCGCCGCTCCTTCTTCTCCGCCTCCTGGTCCAGGGCGAAGACGCCGAAGCCGACCAGGCCGGCGACGACGACGCCGCTGACGGCGAGGGTGAGGATGCGGCTGCGCCGCTCACGTGCCTGCTCGGCGCGGCGCATCTGCTCTACCCGGGCACGGCGGTCACTGCTGCGGGAGTTCATGGTGTGAAAGGTCCTTCGTGAGTGTGTGCTGGTCTGACGGAGTCGTTTCTTCCGGTTCCGTCTAGGTCCGCAGCACTTGAAGGACATGCAGGTCGGGGGCGCGGGGCCGGGCCTCGCCGCGGGGCAGCCGCCCGTGGTCCGTCGCCGGCGGGGCGGCGCGCACGGATGAGGCGTCCGCGTCGACCGGGGCGTCCGTCGGGGGCCCGGTGAGCACGGCGGCGGACGTCACCGGCGTCAGCGCGCAGCGGCCCTCGTCGTACGGGCAGGTGTACGCGCTCCGCGTGGGGTTCAGCGGCCTCTGCGCGCCCTCGGCGGCGAAGCCGAAGGCGCCGGCGGATATGCCGGCGGATATGCCGGCGGGGGCGGCGGAGGCGTGGTGCGGGTCGGCCGCCGCGCCGAGGCAGAGGAAGAGCGCGCCGAGCAGCGTCGCCACGGCGGTCGTCAGGGCCGTGGGACGTGCGGTGTACGCGAGGCGGCCGGGCCGCGGGGCGCCCATGGCCGCCGATTGTAGTGCGCGGGACGTGCCCCGCCGCTCGCGAGGTTCGGCTCCGCCGGGGCATCCGGGGGCGGGGCGGGGTCCCGGTCGCCGTTGCCCGCGGCTGCGGCTGCGGCTGCGGCTGCGGGTACGGGACGGGTTCGGGGCGGGCCGTGCGGGCTGTGCGGGTGCGGGCCGTGCGGGAAGGCTCCCGACGCGCGGTGCGGCGGGAGCCTTCGGTGCGGCGGACAAGGCGTCAGACGCGTTCCGGCGTGCGCTCGCTCCGCTGCGGCGCGCTCTGCTCCGCTTCCTGAGCGGGACGGCGGAACAGCCGGCCCGGCCACCAGAACCAGCGGCCCAGGTCGAGGGCCAGGGCCGGCACCAGGACCGTGCGGACCAGGAAGGTGTCCAGCAGCACACCGAGGCCTACGATCACACCCATCTCGGCCATCGTCACCAGCGGCAGTCCGGCGAAGACCGCGAAGGTGGCGGCGAGCACGACTCCCGCGCTGGTGATGACCCCGCCGGTGGACGTCAGGCCCGCCAGCACCCCGCGGGCGCAGCCCAGCCGCGCCGACTCCTCCTTGACGCGGTGCATCAGGAAGATGTTGTAGTCGATGCCGAGGGCGACCAGGAAGACGAAGCCCATCAGCGGGATCGACCAGTCGACTCCGGCGTAGCCGAGGACGTTCTCGAAGAGCAGGTTCGAGGCGCCGAGGGCGGCGAAGTACGACAGCACGACGGTGGCGAGCAGCAGCACGGGGGCGATCAGCGCCCGCAGCAGCCAGATCAGCACCAGCAGGACGACTGCCAGCACGGCGGGGATGACGACCCGCAGATCGCGGTCGGCGGCCCGCTGGGTGTCCAGGGTCTGCGCGGCGGTGCCGCCGACGAGGGCGTCTGCCCCGTCGACCGCGCTCACGGCCGTGCGCAGCGCGTCCACGGCGTCCTTGGCGGCCTGGCTGTCGGGGGCGGCCTTGAGCACCACGGAGAGCGTGGCGCGGTCGCCGTCGGGGGTGCGGTCGCCGTCCTCGACGAGGGCGACGCCGGGGACCTCGCCCGCCGCGGCCCTCACCTCGGCGGCCCGGGCCGCGTCGGTCACCACGGTCGCCGGGTCGGAGGCTCCGGACGGGTAGTGGGCCGAGATCCGCTCCTGGGCGACGACCGACTCGGGCTTGGTCTGGAACATCTCGGACTGCCGCAGCCCCATGTCGATGCCCACGGCGCTCAGGGCCAGCACCCCGGTGACGGCGACGGACATCATCCAGGACCAGCGCGGCCGGCGGGCGACGGCGCGGCCGATGCGGGACCAGACGGTCCGGGCCTTGCGCACCGGTGTGCCGTAGGCGGGTACGAACGGCCAGAAGACCCAGCGGCCCGTGATGACCAGCAGGGCGGGCAGCACGGTGACCATGGAGAGGAAACCGCAGACGACGCCGACCGCGCCGACCAGGCCCATGGAGCGGGAGGAGTTGACGTCGGCGAGGGCGAGGCAGGCCAGGCCGACGGCGATGGTTCCGGCGGAGGCGAGGATCGCCGGTCCCGAGCGGCGCAGCGCCAGTTTCATGGCGGTGTGCCGGTCCTCGTGGAGGTGCAGTTCCTCGCGGTAGCGGGCGATGAGCAGCAGGGCGTAGTCGGTGCCGACGCCGAAGACGAGGACCATCAGGATGCCCGCGCTCTGCGGGTCGACGGGCAGGCCCGCGTACTTCGCCAGCAGATAGGTGCTCACCTGGGTGAGGACGGCGGCGAAGCCGACGGACAGCAGCGGCAGCAGCCACAGCACCGGGCTGCGGTAGGTGACCAGCAGCAGGAAGGCGACCACCAGGCCGGTGGCGATCATCAGGGTGGCGTCGAGGGTGTCGAACACGGCGACCTGGTCGACCAGCGAGCCTGCCGGTCCGCCGACTTCGACGTCCAGCCCGGGTGGCGCGTTGGCGCCCGCGATCTGCCGGATCTTCTCGACCTTGCCGGTCAGGCTGTCCTCGGTGGAGTTCAGCGGCACCGCGGTCATCAGCGCCCTGCCGTCCTCGGACGGGACGGGGGGAGCGACCTGCTCGCCCTGGGCCGCGTACGGCTCAAAGGCGGTCCGGTCGGTCTCGGCCTTGGCCGCGGCGGCCGCGTCGATCGCCTCGGGGGAGCTGTAGACGATCACGACCGGCATCAGGGTGTCGTCGCGGAACCGCTCCAGCTCGGTGTTGACCTGCGCGGACTCCGCCCCGCGCGGCAGGAAGGCGTTGGGCCCGGTCTCCTCGACCTCGCCCAGCTTCCCGGCGAGGGGGCCGAGGGCGGCGACGACGATCAGCCAGCCGACGAGCACCAGCCATTTGGCGCGACTGCCGCCCGGTGCACCGGCCAGACGCTTGAGCAGCGCTTTCATGAGTACTCTCCTTGTGTGGAGTGAAGGGCGCACATGGGGTCCCCACGCCTTCGGGGCGTAGCGGGCCCGCACCGCGGCGTGAGGGTGTGACGACCTGCCGCGGCGCACGAGCGCCTGTGCCTGTGATGTGTACGGGCTCCATGGGTACGGCCGGGAGTTGCCGCTCCTGGCCGTACCGGAACCGGAACCGGACCCGGAATCGGGCCGCGGCCTACTCGATCTCGCGCATCATCTTCTCCATCGAGGTCAGCGAGGAGCGGGTCTGCGCCAGCTCGTCGAGGGTGCGGCGGTGCAACTCGGTGTTGTCCTCCAGCAGACGGGCGTACCGCTCGGCGAGCCGCCGGTACTCGTCCTCACGGGCGGCCAGCATCCGGGCCCGCCAGGTCGCCGCGACCTGCCAGACGATCACGATCAGGAGAAGGAAGACCCCGCCGGCTCCGACCGCCGCCACCGTGTCCGCGTTCATGTTGCCGTCTCCTTCTGATCCTTCTGATCCTTCTGGGTGTCTTTCCGGTCCTCGGCGCGGTCGTCGGCGCGGTCGTCGGTGAGCGTCCGCGCCGCCCCGCCGACGGTCTCCGGAGTGAGCGAGACGCAGAACGGCGTGAGCGCGAAGTACTTCATCGCCTTGCCGCCCTCGGACAGCTCCAGCTCTCCCTTGACCAGGCCCGCGGCCTCCAGGCGCTGCAGATGCATATGGAGCAGCGGGCGGCCGATGCCGAGGTCGCGGGCGAGAGCGCTGACGTAGTTGCGTCCCCCGAGCAGCGCCGCGACGATGCGCATGCGGTGGGGGTTGCCGAGGGCCGTGAGGACCTTCAGCAGCGCGTCGCCGGAGAGCGCGTCGCCGGACGGGCCGGAGGCCGGTCTGTGGCTCATCGCGGCCTCCTTCTCCGGTATCTGTCAGTCCAGGCTGACGCACCCTGAGGGGGGTGTCAAAGAGAACTGACACATGTCCGGGTGCAATAAGGGGGCCTCAGGGTCGTATCGGGGTTCGCCCTGACTCACAATGGCCTCAGCCGCGGCGCGCAACGCGCCTGAAACGCATGGGTGCGATGCTCGACAGCGCCAGGCGGCCTGACCGGCAAGGATGGGTGGAAATGGATAAGCAGCAGGAATTCGTGCTCCGTACGCTCGAGGAGCGCGACATCCGCTTTGTGCGCCTGTGGTTCACCGACGTGCTCGGCTTTCTGAAGTCGGTCGCCGTCGCCCCCGCCGAGCTTGAACAGGCCTTCGACGAGGGCATCGGATTCGACGGCTCGGCGATCGAGGGGTTCGCCCGGGTATACGAGTCCGACATGATCGCCAAACCGGATCCCAGCACGTTCCAGATCCTGCCCTGGCGTGCCGAGGCCCCCGGAACCGCCCGGATGTTCTGCGACATCCTGATGCCCGACGGGTCTCCGTCCTTCGCGGACCCGCGCTATGTGCTGAAGCGCATCCTGGCCAAGACCTCCGACCTCGGGTTCACCTTCTACACCCATCCCGAGATCGAGTTCTTCCTGCTCAAGGACAAGCCCGTGGACGGCAGCCGGCCGGTGCCCGCGGACAGCTCCGGCTACTTCGACCACACCCCGCAGAACGTCGGCATGGACTTCCGGCGGCAGGCCATCACCATGCTGGAGTCGATGGGCATCTCGGTGGAGTTCAGCCACCACGAGGGCGCGCCCGGCCAGCAGGAGATCGACCTGCGGTACGCCGACGCGCTGTCCACCGCCGACAACATCATGACCTTCCGCCTGGTGATGAAGCAGGTGGCTCTGGAGCAGGGCGTCCACGCCACCTTCATGCCGAAGCCGTTCAGCGAGTACCCGGGCTCCGGCATGCACACCCACCTCTCCCTCTTCGAGGGAGACCGGAACGCCTTCTACGAGTCCGGCGCCGAGTACCAGCTCTCCAAGGTCGGCCGCTCCTTCATCGCCGGCCTGCTCCGGCACGCCGCCGAGATCTCGGCGGTCACCAACCAGTGGGTCAACTCCTACAAGCGCATCTGGGGCGGCTCGGCCCGCAGCGCCGGAGCGGGCGGCGAGGCCCCCTCGTACATCTGCTGGGGCCACAACAACCGCTCCGCCCTGATCCGCGTCCCGATGTACAAGCCGGGCAAGACCGGCTCCGCCCGGGTGGAGGTCCGCTCCATTGACTCCGGCGCGAACCCCTACCTCACCTACGCGGTGCTGCTGGCGGCGGGCCTGAAGGGCATCGAGGAGAGCTATGAGCTCCCCGCCGGCGCGGACGACGACGTCTGGGCCCTCTCCGACGCCGAGCGCCGCGCCATGGGCATCGAGCCGCTGCCGCAGAACCTTGGCGAAGCGATCTCGCTGATGGAGCGCAGCGAGCTGGTGGCCGAGACCCTCGGTGAGCATGTATTTGACTTCTTCCTGCGCAACAAGAAGCAGGAGTGGGAGGAGTACCGCTCCGAGGTCACCGCCTTCGAGCTGAAGAAGAACCTGCCGGTGCTGTAGCCGGTTCCCGGCGCGGTCGCCGCCCCGGTCCCCCGTGCGGATGCGGATCGCGCGGGGTACGGGGACCCTGGAGACCGGGGGCCGAACAGCGTCGAGAGGACGACCCGATGTCTGTGATGGACAAGCTCAGGCAGATGCTCAAGGGCCACGAGGAAAAGACCCCGCAGGACGTCGACAGGGCCGGCGACACGGCAGACGAGACGACCCGCGGCAAGTACCAGGAGCAGATCGACACGGCCCAGCAGAAAGCCAAGGACCGGCTGCAGCGGGACCCGGAAGCGCCGAGGCGCGAGCAGGACAATCCGCCCCAGGACTGACGCCCCCTGCTACTCGGTCGCGGTGGTGAGGGAGCGCACCACCTCGTGCAACGGCTCGGCGGCGCGTCTGCGGAACTCCTGCACCGCCCAGCCGTTGCCATCGGGGTCCTTGAAGTAGAGGAATGTGCCCCCGTCCCCGGGGGCGACCTCCACCGGGCCCGTCACCTCGAGGCCGCGTCCCGCCAACTCGTCGCGGGCTGCCCGGATGTCGGCCACCACCAGCTGAAGACCCTGGTACGAGCCGGGGTTCGGCGTCGGCGCGCCGAAGGGCATCGGGACGTTCTCGCCGATGACGACCGAGCAGCCGGATCCTGGCGGGGTGAGCTGGATGAGCCGGGCTCCGCCGTCGGTCCGGAAGTCGATGTCGATGTGGAAGCCGACCTTGTCCCGGTAGAAGTCCCGGGCCCGCTCCACATCGGAGACGGGCACCACGATCACTTCGAGCGTCCAGTCCATGGACGGTTCTCCTTCGGGCGCAGCGGGAAGCCTTGCGGCCCTCCGGGCCGGTGCAGAAGAGTGCGGGAGTCTCCCGGATGTACAGAGTGTTGACCGCGCCGCACGCCGGAAATCATCGGGCGGCCCCGGTCAGCCGATTGCCCGAGTGGGCGGGCGGGGGCCCGGAGCAGGCCGGCTGCGGATAGGCTCGGTCCCGGACGTTGATCGGGCGGTAGAGGCGGGAGACGGCTTGATGACGGTGCCCGGACGCAGAAGCAGTGCCTTCACCCGACTCCTGCGGCACGGCTTCACCGACCCCTCAGCCGCGGAACGGCTGCTGGACCTCCCCGAGATGACGCCTGTCCGCGGCGCCCCCGTCCTGCTCGACGCCCTCGGCGACACCGCCGACCCCGACCTCGCCCTGCGCGGCCTCGTCCGGCTCGTCGAGGCACAGCAGCTCGACGAGCGGCGAGGGCTCCTCGACACCCTGCTCACCGCGAAGCCGCTGCGCGACCGGCTGCTCGGTGTGCTGGGCGCCTCCGAGGCCCTCGGCGACCACCTCGCCCGGCATCCGCGGGACTGGCAGGCGCTGCTCGCCTACGAGGCGGCGGATCTGCACCCCGGCGTGGCGGAGTTCGAGCACTGGCTCGCGGAAGCCGAGGACCCGGTCACCCTGCGCATCGCCTACCGGCGCTGTCTCCTCGCCATCGCGGCCCGCGACGTCTGCGGCACCATCGACGTCGCCGAGACCGCAGCCGAACTCGCCGACCTGGCCACCGCCACCCTGCGGGCCGCTCTCGCCATCGCCCGCAGCGCCGCCCCCGAGGACGCCGCGCAGTGCCGGCTCGCCGTCATCGCCATGGGCAAGTGCGGAGGCCGCGAGCTCAACTACGTCTCCGACGTCGATGTGATCTTCGTCGCGGAGCCCATGGGCGGACCGGGCGGAAACGGCGACGGCGACGACGAGACCAGGGCGCTGCGCGCCGCCACCAGGCTGGCCTCGCATCTGATGCGGATCTGCTCAGAGACCACGGTCGAGGGCTCGATCTGGCCGGTCGACGCCAATCTCCGCCCCGAAGGCCGCAACGGCCCCCTGGTGCGCACCCTGTCCAGCCATCTCGCC
This sequence comes from Streptomyces sp. MUM 178J, assembly GCF_022414575.1. GTDB lineage: Bacteria > Actinomycetota > Actinomycetes > Streptomycetales > Streptomycetaceae > Streptomyces > Streptomyces chengmaiensis. The sequence goes on from NZ_JADWYQ010000009.1 coordinate 14,348, forward strand.
TACTACCAGCGCTGGGCCAAGACCTGGGAGTTCCAGGCGCTCCTCAAAGCCCGGCCCGTCGCCGGCGACCTCACCCTCGGCGAGTCGTACATCGAGGCCCTCGCCCCGCTCGTCTGGCAGGCCGCGGAACGCGAGAACTTCGTCGCCGACGTACAGAAGATGCGCCGCCGCGTCGTCGACAACATCCCCGCCGCGGAGATCGACCGCGAGCTCAAGCTCGGCCCCGGCGGACTGCGCGACGTCGAGTTTGCCGTGCAGCTCCTGCAGCTCGTGCACGGGCGCAGCGATGCGACCCTGCACAGCGGCACCACCCTGGACGCACTGCGCGCACTGGCCGCCGGCGGCTATGTGGGCCGCGCGGACGCCGCACAGCTCGACGAGGCGTACCGCTTCCTGCGCGCCATGGAGCACCGCATCCAGCTCCACCGGCTGCGCCGCACCCACCTCGTCCCCGAAGGCGAAGCCGATCTGCGCCGTCTCGGCCGCTCGCTCGGACTGCGCACCGAACCCGTCACCGAACTCAACCGCGAGTGGCGTCGCCATGCCTCGGCGGTCAGACGGCTGCACGAGAAGCTCTTCTACCGGCCGCTGCTGGACGCGGTCGCCCAGCTCGCCCCCGGCGAGACCGGGCTCAGCCCCAAGGCGGCGCAGCAGCGCCTCGAAGCGCTCGGATACGCCGACCCCGGCGCCGCCCTGCGCCATCTGGAGGCCCTCACCTCCGGCATGACCCGCGCCGCGGCGATCCAGCGCACCCTGCTGCCCGTGCTGCTCGGCTGGTTCGCCGACTCGGCCGACCCGGACGCCGGCCTCCTGGGCTTCCGCAAGGTCTCCGAGGCGCTCGGCAAGACGCCCTGGTATCTGCGGCTGCTGCGCGACGAGGGCGCGGCCGCGGAGAACCTCGCCCGTGTGCTGTCCGCCGGACGCCTCGCCCCCGATCTGCTGCTGCGCGCCCCGGAGGCGGTGGCGATCCTCGGAGACCCGCAGGGGCTCGCCCCGCGCAGCCGTGAGCACCTGGAACAGGAGGTGCTGGCCGCGGTGGGGCGCGCCGACGCCGCGGAGGCCGCCGCGGCCGCCGCGCGCGGGGTCCGCCGCCGGGAGCTGTTCCGCACCGCGGCCGCGGACCTGATTGCCTCGTACGGCGTCGACCAGAGCCCCGCCGCGGAGCGGGACACGTCCGCCGCCCTCGCCGGGCACGACCGGATCGACCACGGCGCGCTGGTGGACCAGGTGGGCGGCGCCGTCACCGACCTCAACGCGGCCACGCTCTCCGGCGCGCTGCGCGCCGCCGTGCGCACGCAGTGGGGCGACACCCTGCCGACCCGGTTCGCGGTCATCGGCATGGGCCGCTTCGGCGGGTGCGAGCTCGGCTACGGCTCCGACGCCGATCTGCTGTTCGTGCACGAGCCGCGCGACGGCGTGGACGAGCAGGTGGCCGCCCGCGCCGCCCGCGCCGTCGTCGCCGAGATGCGGCGGCTGCTGCAGCTGCCCACCACCGACCCGCCGTTGCTGATCGACGCCGATCTGCGCCCGGAGGGCAAGAGCGGGCCGCTGGTGCGCACCCTCAGGTCGTACGAGGCGTACTACCGCCGCTGGTCGCTGGTGTGGGAGAGCCAGGCGCTGCTGCGCGCCCAGCCGATGGCGGGCGACGCCGAACTGGGGGCGCGCTTCATCGGGCTGATCGACCCGCTGCGCTATCCGGCCGAGGGCCTGGGCGAGGACGCCGTACGCGAGATCCGCCGGCTCAAGGCCCGGATGGAGACCGAGCGGCTGCCGCGCGGCGCCGACCCCACCCTCCACGCCAAGCTGGGGCGCGGCGGGCTGACCGATGTGGAGTGGACGGTCCAGCTGCTGCAGATGCAGCACGGCTGGGCGGAGCCCGGCCTGCGCACCACCCGCACCCGCGAGGCGCTCGCCGCAGCGCACGCCGCGGGGCTCATCGGCACGGACGACGCGGGCATCCTGGACGAGGCCTGGGTGCTGGCGACCCGCGTCCGCAACGGCGTGATGCTGGTACGCGGCCGCCCCGGCGACACCTTCCCCTCCGACAGCCGTGAGCTGGCCGCCGTCTCCCGCTATCTGGGCTACGGACCCGGCCATGTGGGAGACATGCTCGACGACTACCGCCGGATCACTCGCCGTGCGCGTGCGGTGGTCGACGAACTGTTCTACGGCGCGGCCCTCTGACCGTTCCTCGGCCGTGCCCGCTTTCCGCACCCGCGCAGGACCGCACCGGAGACGTGCCGGACGTACGCCCTCACTCGGCGCCCTCGCGCACGGTGCGCAGAACGCCCTCCAGCGCCCGGCGGTCCTGCTCCGCCGGCCGGCCGGCGAAGTGCTTCTCGAGCTGAGCCACATGGGCGGCCGGCGTGCGATCCGGTGCCTGGCCGCCCTCGTGCGTCAGCACGGCGTAGGAGGCGCGCCTTACGGCCTTCGGCCGAGGCGCGTTCCAAGCCCCTGGAGTCCCCCCGGACGGAGTCCGGTGGAGTCCGAGGAGCGGGCGCCCGAGGGCGGCGCCCCCTCCGGCAGCCGCGGCAGCCGGTGCGGCAGCGCCCGGTACCACGCGTACGAGAGCGCGAAGCCGAACGCCAGGCAGATCATGCCGCCCACCGCGTCCAGCCAGAAGTGATTGGCTGTGGCGACGATCACGATCAGCGTGGCCGTCGGATACAGCACCCCGAGGATCTTCGCCCATGGCGCGGCCGCCACCGCGAAAATGATCAGACCGCACCACAGCGACCAGCCGATGTGCATCGACGGCATCGCCGCATACTGGTTCGACATGTTCTTGAAGTTGCCGGAGGCCATCGAGCCCCAGGTCTCATGGACCAGGACCGTGTCGATGAAATGCTGCCCGTTCATCAGCCTCGGCGGCGCGAGAGGGTACAGGTAGTAGCCGACCAGTGCCACCGCGGTCGTCGCGAACAGCACCAGCCGGGCGGCCGCGTAGCGGCCCGGATGGCTGCGGTACAGCCACACCAGCACGCCGATGGTCACGATGAAGTGCAGGGTGGCGTAGTAGTAGTTCATCGTCACGATCAGCCATGTCACGGAGTTCACGGCGTGGTTGACCGTCTGCTCGACCGCTATGCCGAGCGTCCGTTCGACGTCCCAGATCCAGTCGGCGTTCCGCAGCGCCTGCGCCTTCTGCTCCGGCACGGCATTGCGGATCAGCGAGTACGTCCAGTAACTGACCGCGATGAGCAGTATCTCGAACCAGATCCGCGGATAGCGGGGGGTGCGCAGCGTGGTCAGCCGGTTACGCGCAGGTGCATCCTCTGGGGCCTCGTCCACCATGGGTGACGGGGTAAACGGAGTGGCCCTCTGGCCGTCCAAAGTCTTCACGGTCGTTTCACCCATGGGACGAGAGTCTGCCAGATTCGCCCCCCACACTGATCATCCCTCGGGTGGGCTAATGGCGCACCCGCTGAATCCTGCGGAGGACCCGCCCCCTAGGGTCGGGCCCCCTCGCTCAGGCCGCCTGACCGGGCCCGGACGCGGTCGAGCCGCGCACCACCAGCTCCGGCATGAAGACGAACTCGCTGTGCGGCGCCGGTGTGCCGCCGATCTCCTCCAGAAGCGTGCGCACCGCCGCCTGCCCCATCGCCGGAACCGGCTTGCGGACCGTGGTCAGCGGCGGGTCCGTGAACGCGATCAGCGGGGAGTCGTCGAAGCCCACGACCGAGATGTCGTCGGGCACCCTCAGGCCCCGCTGCCGCGCGGCCCGTATCGCCCCCAGCGCCATCATGTCGCTGGCGCACACCACCGCCGTGCACCCGCGGTCCATCAGCGACGAGGCGGCCGCCTGGCCGCCCTCCAGGGTGAACAGCGAGTGCTGGATCAGCTCCGCCTCGACCGTCTCCGGGGCGAGCCCCAGCTGGTCCCCCACGGCCCGGACGAAGCCTTCTATCTTCCGCAGTACGGGCACGAAGCGCTTCGGCCCCAGCGCCAGACCGATCCTGGTATGGCCCAGCGAGGCCAGATGCGTCACCGCCAGCGTCATCGCCGCCCGGTCGTCGGGGGAGATGAAGGGCGCCTGCACCTCCGGCGAGAAGCCGTCGACGAGAACGAACGGCACCCCCTGTGCCCGAAGCCGGGCATAGCGCTGCATGTCGGCGGAGGTGTCGGCGTGCAGCCCCGAGGCGATGATGATCCCGGCCACGCCCCGGTCGACCAGCATCTCGGTCAGTTCGTCTTCCGTGGACCCGCCCGGGGTCTGGGTGGCGAGCACCGGGGTGTAGCCCTGGCGGGTCAGCGCCTGTCCGATCACCTGTGCCAGCGCGGGGAATATCGGGTTCTCAAGCTCCGGGGTGATCAGCCCGACGAGTCCCGCGCTGCGCTGGCGTAGCCGCACCGGACGCTCATAGCCGAGAACGTCCAGCGCGGCCAGTACGGACTGGCGGGTGGTCGCGGCGACTCCGGGCTTTCCGTTGAGGACGCGGCTCACCGTCGCTTCGCTGACCCCCGCCTGGGCTGCGATGTCTGCCAGTCGTGCGGGTGCGGTCACGGGATGCGACTGTACCGGGCGCATCTCAGACTGCCCACCAGACGCAGGTCTCGCCCGGGATGCGCACGGCCGCGCCGCTGAACTCCAGCGCTGCGGAGGCCAGCACCGGCCGCCCCGGCACCGGCATCTCGGCCTCCGTGTCCAGGGTGTTCAGGGTGCACACCAGACCGGGCCGGCGGAAGGTCAGCACCCCGTCGGGCCCGGGCAGCCACTCCATCTCCCCGTCGCCCAGGCCGTCCAGCTGCCGCCGCAGCGCCAGCGCCGAGCGGTACAGCTCCAGCGTGGAGCGCGGGTCGCCGGTCTGCGCCTCGACCGAAAGGCCGGCCCAGGCGTCGGGCTGGGGCAGCCACGAGCCGCCGGGGCCGAAGCCGTACGGCGCCTTCGCCCCCGACCAGGGCAGCGGCACCCGGCAGCCGTCCCGCCTGCCGTCCTGGCCGTCGCCGCGGAAGAACGCCGGGTCCTGGCGCACCGCGTCCGGCAGGTCCTCCACCTCCGGCAGACCGAGCTCCTCGCCCTGGTACACGTAGACGGAGCCGGGGAGGGCGAGGGTGAGCAGGGCCGCGGCACGGGCCCGGCGCAGCCCCTGCTCCCCTCCGCCGTAGCGGGTGGTGTGGCGGACGACGTCGTGGTTGGAGAGCACCCAGGTGGTGGGCGCGCCGACCGAGCGGGTCGACAGCAGCGACTCGTCGATCACCCGGTGCATCGCGGCCGCTTCCCACTCACAGGTCAGGAATTGGAAGTTGAATGCCTGGTGCAGCTCGTCCGGGCGGACGTACAGCGCGAGCCGCTCCGCGTTGGGGGCCCAGGCCTCGGCGACGCCGATGCGGTCGCCCTCGTATCCGTCGAGCAGCCGCCGCCAGGAGCGGTGGATCTCGTGCACGCCGTCCTGGTCGAAGAACGGCAGCACCTGTGCGCCGATCAGCTTCGCCTGCTCGCTCAGCCCGATGTCCGGCAGCCCCTCGGCCTTGACCATGCCGTGGGCGACGTCGATGCGGAAGCCGTCCACGCCCAGGTCCAGCCAGAAGCGGAGGATGGAGTCGAACTCCTCGCGTACCGCGGGGCTGTCCCAGCTGAGGTCCGGCTGCTCGGGCGCGAACAGATGCAGATACCACTCGCCGTCGGCCGTGCGGGTCCAGGCGGGGCCGCCGAAGACGGACTCCCAGTCGTTCGGGGGCAGCTCGCCGTCCTCGCCCTTGCCGGGGCGGAAGTGGTAGAGCTGCCGCTCGGATGCGTCCGGGCCGCCCGCGAGCGCCGCCTGGAACCAGGCGTGCCGGTCGGAGGTGTGGTTGGGGACGATGTCCACGATCACCCGCAGCCCCAGCCGGTGGGCCTCGCGTACCAGGTCGTCGGCGTCGGACAGATCGCCGAACAGCGGGTCCACGGCCCGGTAGTCGGCCACGTCATAGCCGCCGTCGGCCTGCGGGGAGGCGTAGAAGGGGGTGAGCCAGACGGCGTCCACGCCCAGGTCCGCAAGGTACGGAAGACGCTCTCTGATGCCCCGCAGGTCGCCGATGCCGTCCCCGTCGCTGTCGGCGAAGGAGCGCACGTACACCTGGTAGATGACGGCGTCACGCCACCAGCCCGCGGAGTGTGCGGCGGTCGGGCTGCTGGGCATGGGAGCGAGCTCCTGGGTCATGTACGTTCCCTCGTTGGTCGTCAACTGCGTGGTACCGCTTCTCTGCTCTGTCGTGCTGGTCAACGCGCGGTGCGCGGACCGGATACGAAGCCGGTCGGGCCTGCGGCGCGGCTCACCCCTCGGCACACCCCTCGGCTCATCCCTTGGTTCCCCCTGCGGTGAGCCCCGCGACCAGATGGCGCTGTGCGAAGAAGAACAGCAATCCGGCCGGGACCATGATCAGTACGGAGGAGGCCGTCATCAGGCCCCACTCGGCGCGGTGCGGGCCGACGAAGGTCTGGAGGCCGACCGCGAGCGTGTACTTGCCCTCGCTGCTCATGAAGGAGGTGGCGAAGGCGACCTCGCTCCAGGCGGTGAGGAAGGTGTAGAAGGCCGTGACCGCGAGGCCCGGCCGGGCGAGCGGGATGATCAGCCGCCAGAAGGTGCCGAACGGGGTCAGTCCGTCGACCCGGCCCGACTCGTCGATCTCGGTGGGGATGGTGTCGAAGTAGCCCTTGAGCATCCAGGCGCAGAACGGCACCGACACCGAGCAGTAGGTGATGATCAGTCCGCCGTAGCTGTCCAGCAGCCCCAGCCGGCCCAGGATGTTGTAGAGCGGCACGATCAGCACCGCCACCGGGAACATCTGGCACAGCAGGAACGACCACATCAGCGACTTGTCGCCGGGGAAGCGCATCCGGGAGACCGCGTAGCCGGCGCTGGCCGCGATCAGCACGCCCACCAGCATGGTGCCGCCGGCGACGATCGCGGAGTTCATGAACCACGTCAGGAACTCGGTGTCGCCCAGGACGTGGGTGTAGTTCTCCAGCGTGAAGCCGGTCATCTCCATCGGGTGGGTCCAGCCGTTCTCACCGCGGATCGAGACCAGCACGATGAAGACGATCGGGAACAGCGCGATGACGGAGGCGACGACCAGGGTGGCGTGCAGCGCGACGGACGCGGCCGCGGAGCGCTCGCCGCGGCCGCGCTGCCGGCGTGCGGGGGCGGTCGCCTCCGGGGCCGGGAGCTTCTCGGGCGCGCGGGCCGGGGTGCTGACGGTGCTCACTTGGCGACCTCCTGGCGGCTGAGCATCCGGCGGTAGAAGACGGAGAAGACCAGGAGCAGGGAGAGGATCACGATGCCGTACGAGGCGGAGCCCGCGTAGTCCCGTACGCCCTGGAAGGCGAGGCGGTAGGCGTAGGTCACCAGAATCTCGCTCTCGGTGCCGCCGGCCTGGCCGATCACCAGGTAGATGATCGGGAACATGTTGAAGGTCCAGATGGTGCCCAGCAGGATGATCGTGCTGGAGACCGGCCGCAGCCCGGGCACGGTCACATTCCAGAACCGCTGCCAGGCCGAGGCGCCGTCCATCTCGGCCGCCTCGTGCAGCTCCCTGGGGATGGACTGCAGACCGCCGAGGATGGCGACCATCATGAACGGCACACCGAGCCAGGTGTTGACGGCGATCACCGAGAGCTTCTGGATCGTCGGGTCGCCCAGCCAGTCCACCGCGCCGATGCCGATCTTGGAGAGCAGCGCGTTGAGGACGCCGTTGTCGGTGTTGTACATCAGCTTCCAGGCGAAGGCGGCGACGAACGCCGGGACCGCCCACGGCAGGATCAACAGCACCCGGTACAGGGAGCGGCCGCGGATCTGCCGGTTCAGCAGCATCGCCAGGCCGAGGCCGATGGTGTAGTGCAGGAAGACGCAGCTGGCGGTCCAGATGACCGTCCAGGTCAGCCGGGGGTAGAAGGACCCCTCCTGGCCGGACAGGATGTGCCAGTAGTTGTCGAGGCCGACGAACCGATAGCTCGCCGGGACCTCGAAGTCGCCGATCACACGGCCGATGTTGGCCTCGTTGGCGTCGGTGAAGGAGAGGTAGATGCCGCGGCCCAGCGGGTAGCCGACGAGCACGGCGAGCACCACGACGACCGGCAGGACCATGGCCCATGCGTACCAGTGCGTGGCGAAGGACCGTCTGGTCTTGGTGACGGTCTTGGCTGTCAGGGTGCTCATCTCTCTCCGTAAGGACCGGCCGGACTGTACGAGGACGGTGGACCGGCCCGGTCGGCTGGGCGCGTGGGGCCCGTCCCACGCGTAGCGGGGAACGGATCCCCCAGCCGACCGGACCGGAGCTGTGCTGGCTCGATGGGCGTCAGCCGATCGAGTAGTCCTTCAGCAGCTTGGTGTTCCACTCCTTGGCGAGCGCGTCCAGGCCCTCCTTGGGGGAGACGTCGCCGCGCAGGATCTTCACGTAGTGCTGGTCGTACGCCACGAACAGATCGCCGACCCCGGGGATCACCGGACGGGCCTTGGAGACCGCCAGCGCCTCTTGGAAGGCCTTCTTCGCCGGGTCGGATGTGACCGCGTCGGTGTAGGCGGACTTGCGCGTCGGGAGGGTGTTGATCTCCTTGGCGGTGAACTCCTGGCTCTTCGCGGAGGACATGAACTTCACGAAGAGGTACGCCGCGTCCTTGTTCGCGGAGCCGCGGTAGACGGAGTAGTTGTGGCCGCCGATCGGAGCGCCGGCCTTGCCGGAGGAGCCCGCCGGGATCGGTGCGATGCCCAGATTGTCCTTGTTCTGGAAGGCCTTGCCGGAGTAGTCGTCGGAGACCGACCACGGGCCGTTGATCGTCATGGCGGCCTTGCCGTCCTTGAAGGAGGTCTGGGCCGCGACATAGCCGTCAGTGGTGGCGGGCTTGAGGGCGACGTCGGACTGGACCAGCTTCAGCGCGGTCTCCATGCCCTTGACGGCCTCGGGGGAGTTCACCGTGATCTTCTTGTTCTCGACGTCGAGCATGTCGGCGCCCTCGCCGTACAGGAACGGCAGCGAGAAGTAGCCCTCGGGGTTCAGCTGGATGCCCGCGACCCCGGTCTTCTTCTTGATCGTCTTGGCGGTCTCGATCAGCTCGTCCCAGGTGGCCGGCGGCTTGCTGATGCCGGCCTTCTTGAAGATCTCCTTGTTGTAGAGGAGACCCAGGGTGTCGGTGACCTGCGGCACGCCGACGGTCTCGCCGTTGAACTTCGCCGTGGACATCGGGCCCTCGAGGAAGTCGTCCGCGTTGTCGAGAGCCGGGGTGCCGTCCAGCGGCTGGAGGTAGCCGAGGTTGGCGAACCCGGCCGACCAGCCGACGTCGGTGCGGATGACGTCCGGGGCGCCCTTGCCGTTCTGGGCGGCCGTCTTGAACTTCTGCTCGGCCTGGTCGAAGGAGACGGAGGTCCGGTTGACCTTGATCTTCGGGTACTCGGCCTCGAACTGCTCGATCAGTGTGTCGTACGCCGGGCCCTCGGCTTCGTTGGAAGTGTCCCACCAGGTGATGGAACCGCTCACGCTCTTGGGGTCCTCGGCGGCCTTCTTGCCGCTGCTGTCACTCGCTCCGCCGTTGTCACCGCAGGCGGTCGCGGTAAGAGCCAGTGCGCCGACGAGAGCGGCGACCGATATGCCCTTGCGCATGGTGATCTCCTCGTGAGGTCAGGCCCTGACCTGTCCCTCGGGCCGGGCTGCTGCGGCGTGAAGTTAACAGTCTTGCAAGAGCTTGCGAAAGGTCTTGCAGTAAGAAAACAGCGAGATTTCCAGGTTGTGACCGTCTCGTGTCCTGGGGGTTGACCGTGGTCGTTCAGGCTTCTACGGTCTGCTGCGCAGCTGCTGTTGAAGGCTTGCTGCAAGAATCGCAAAGACCTGCAAGAGCCTTTCAGGCATGGCGCGTTGTCTTACGAGGCTGCGGGGCTCCCCCCATTCCGCACAGTGCCGTGCAGGAGGCAACACATGGCCAGCAGACCTCTGGCCGCCGCGCTCGCCCTGGCCGTGGGCGCGGCGGTCGCCGTCACGGCGCCGGTGGCGACCGGCGCCGCGCAGGCGGCCCCACCCGGAGACAAGGACGTGACCGCCGTCCTCTTCGAGTGGCGCTTCGACTCGGCGGCTCGGGCGTGCACCGACACGCTGGGCCCGGCCGGGTATGGATATGTCCAGGTTTCCCCGCCGCAGGAGCATATTCAGGGCCCGCAGTGGTGGACCTCGTACCAGCCCGTCAGCTACAAGATCGCCGGACGGCTCGGCGGCCGCGCGTCGTTCGCGGACATGGTGAACACCTGTCACGCCGCGGGTGTGAAGGTCGTCGTCGACACCGTGATCAACCATATGGCGGCGGGCGACGGCGTCGGCACGGGCGGCTCGCCGTACCAGAAATACGACTATCCGGGCATTTACTCCGGAAACGATATGAACGACTGCCGGTCCGTGATCACCGACTACCGGAACCGGGGCAACGTCCAGAACTGCGAGCTGCTCGGCCTCGCGGACCTGGACACAGGCGAGGAGTACGTCCGCGACCGCATCGCCGCGTATCTCGACGATCTGCTGTCCCTGGGCGTCGACGGCTTCCGCATCGACGCCGCCAAGCACATGCCCGCCGCAGACCTCGCCGCGATCAAGTCCCGGCTGACCGACCCCGGCGTCTACTGGAAGCAGGAGGCCATCCACGGGGAGGGCGAGGCGGTCTCGCCGAGCGAGTACCTCGGCAACGGCGACGTACAGGAGTTCCGCTACGCCCGCGACCTCAAGCGCGTCTTCGAGGACGAGAACCTCGCATATCTGAAGAACTACGGCGAGGGGTGGGGCTATATGGACTCCGGCTCCTCCGCGGTCTTCGTGGACAACCACGACACCGAACGCGTCGGCGACACCCTCAGCTACCAGGACGGGGCCGACTACACGCTCGCGAACGTCTTCATGCTGGCGTGGCCGTACGGGTCGCCGGACGTCCACTCCGGATACGAGTGGACCGACAGGGACGCGGGCCCCCCCAACGGCGGTGCCATGAACGCCTGTTACAGCGACGGCTGGAAGTGCCAGCACGCCTGGCCGGAGATCGCGTCCATGGTCGGCTTCCGCAACGCGGCCCGGGGACAGGGCGTGACCGACTGGTGGGACAACGGCGCGGACGCGATCGGGTTCGGGCGCGGGGACCGGGCGTATGCCGTCCTCAACCATGAGGCCTCATCGCTGACGAGGACGTTCGACACCTCGCTTCCCGCGGGCGCGTACTGCGACGTCCAGTCCGGCAGGAGCATGACCGTGGACGGCGACGGCCGCTTCACCGCCACCCTGGGCCCGAACACCGCGCTGGCCCTGCATGTGGGGGCACGGGAGTGCGCGGACGAACCCGCGGCCGCGGGCGTCTCGTTCAACGTCACCGCCACCACCGTATGGGGCGAGAACGTGTACGTCACCGGCAACCGCCCCGAGCTCGGCGACTGGAACCCCGACGCGGCGCTCAAGCTCGACCCGGCGGGCTACCCGGTGTGGCGCCGGGACGTCACCCTGCCCGCGGGCGCGGCCTTCGAGTACAAGTACCTCCGCAAGGACGCGGATGGGCGGGTGTCTTGGGAGGCCGGTGCGAATCGTGTGGCGACGGCGCCGGAGTCGGGGGCGGTGACGCTCTGGGACACGTTCCGGGAGTAGGCGGCGCTTGCCGCTGCGCGGTGAGCTTCCCCACCCCGCCCCTTCCCGTAACCGGGGCTCCGCCCCGGACCCGTGCGGGGGCTCCGCCCCCGGCCCCCCGCGCCTCAATCGCCGGCGGGGCTGGGTTCGGGCCCCCTGCGCCTCAATCGCCGGCGGGGCTGGGTTCGGGACTCCTGTGCCTCAATTGCCGGCGGGGCTGGGTTCGGGCCCCCTGCGCCTCAATCGCCGGCGGGGCTGGGTTTCCGGGGCCTGCGCGTCTCCGGTCGCCGGTGGGGCTGGGTTTCTGGGCCCGTGTGCCTCCGATTGCCGGCGGGGCTGGGTTCGGGCCCACGCGCCCGCATACGAAACCCTCGCCGCGGCGCGGCGAGACTCATCCATCCCTCACTGCCGAAGGGAAAACGCATTCGTGTTCACCACAGCACCGGGCCGGCGTCAAAGACGCCCCGCGGCCTTTGTCACCGCGACAGTGGCCGCCGCCCTGCTCGCGGGACTGATACCCGCCGTACAAGCGACACCGGCCGCCGCCGCGTACAGACCCCCGCCTCCGCCGTCGGACCGCATGCTCGCCGCGGAGCCCGCGCGGCATGATCTGACCCGGGAGCAGTTCTACTTCGTGCTGCCGGACCGGTTCGCCAACGGCGAGAAGTCCAACGACCGCGGCGGTCTGACCGGCACCCGCCTCGACCACGGCTACGACCCCGCCGACAAGGGCTTCTACCAGGGAGGCGACCTCAAGGGACTCACCAGGAAGCTCGACTACATCAAGGGCCTCGGCACCACCGCCATCTGGCTGGCCCCGATCTTCAAGAACAGGCCCGTCCAGGGTGAGGGAGAGAACGCCTCCGCGGGATACCACGGGTACTGGATCACCGATTTCACCCAGGTCGATCCTCACTTCGGCAGCAACGAAGACCTTGAAACCCTCATCGACAAGGCACACGCCAAAGGGATGAAGGTCTTCTTCGACGTCATCACCAACCACACCGCCGACACCGTCGACTACGCCGAGAAGAAGTACGGATACCGTCCCAAGGGCGCCTACCCCTACCTCGACGAGGACGGCCGCCCCTTCGACGACCGGCAGGCGGACCGCGCCGACTTCCGCACGGTGGACGAGGACTCCTTCCCGTACACCCCGCGCACTGCCGGCGGCAAGGCGCCGTCCTGGCTCAACGACCCCACGATGTACCACAACCGCGGGGACTCCACCTTCGCGGGAGAGAGCAGCGAGTACGGCGACTTCGTCGGCCTCGACGACCTGTGGACCGAACGTCCCGAAGTCGTCGCGGGCATGGAGCGGATCTACCAGAAGTGGGTCCGCGACTTCGACATCGACGGCTTCCGCATCGACACCGTGAAACACGTCGACCTGGAGTTCTGGACCCAGTGGGCCACCGCCCTCGACCGGTACGCCGCCAAGAGGGGCCGCGAGGACTTCTTCATGTTCGGCGAGGTGTACTCCGCGGACACGGCGATCACCTCCCCGTATGTCACCCGCGGCCGCCTCGACGCCACACTCGACTTCCCCTTCCAGGACGCGGCCCGCGCCTTCGCCTCCCAGGGGGCGTCCGCCGACCGCCTCGCCGCCGTGTTCGGCGACGACTACCGGTACACGACCGACAAGGCCAACGCCTATGAGCAGGTGACCTTCCTCGGGAACCACGACATGGGCCGCTTCGGGACGTTCCTCAAGCAGGACAACCCCGACGCCGACGAGGACGAACTGCTGCGGCGGGCGCGGCTCGCCAACGAGCTGATGTTCCTCAGCCGCGGCAACCCGGTCGTCTACTACGGCGACGAGCAGGGCTTCACCGGCGCGGGCGGGGACAAGGACGCCCGCCAGACCCTCTTCGCGTCCCGTACCGCCGACTACCTCGACGACGACCAGCTGGGCACGGACCGTACACACGCCTCGGACGCGTACGACCCCGGCCACCCGCTCTACCGGCAGATCGCCGAGCTTTCCTCGCTCACCAGGGAACACCCGGCGCTGCGCGACGGCATCCAGCGGGAGCGTCACGCCGACGGCTCCGTCTACGCCTTCTCACGCACCGACGCCCGCGAGAAGACCGAACACATCGAGTACATGGTCGCCGTCAACAACGGCACCGCTCCGAAGACGGTCTCCCTCGCCGCGGACGCCGACGCCTACACCACCCTGTACGGCGACGGGCCGGACGGCACGCTCCGCGCCGCGGACGGCAAGGTGACCGTCACCGTCCCGGCCCTGTCGTCACTGGTGCTGAAGGCCGACGCAGCGCTGCCCCCGCCCACCGCCAAGCCCGGGATCACGCTGACCGCGCCGCCCGCGGGGGCGACCGGAACTCTCGCCGTCACCGCGGACGTCGACGGCGGACAGCTCAACCGGGTCGTCTTCGCCGCCCAGACCGGCAACGGCAAGTGGCGGGTCCTCGGCTCCGCCGACCATGCGCCGTACCGGGTGACGCACCACCTGGACGACTCGGTCCGCGCCGGAACCCCGGTGCGCTACAAGGCCGTCGTCGTCGACAGCGCGGGCCGCACCGCGAGCGCACGCGCCGAGACCACCGCAGGCCAGGCCCCGCCGCCCGAGAAGCCGAGCGCCGTCGACCGCGACTACGCGGTGGTCCACTACCACCGTCCCGACGGCGACTACGACGGCTGGCGGATCAGCACCGGCGACACGACCGCGGACTTCACCGGCCGGGACGCCTATGGCGCGTTCGCCTGGGTCAAGCTCGCAGAGGACGCCTCCTTTGTCCCGTACACCGTCGAGCACACAGACGGCACGGCGGACGGGCCGCGCCGCACCGTCGACCTGTCCCGCACCGGACAGGTGTGGATCGAGCAGGGAGAGGCGGCCCAGAGCACGACGGCCCCCGACGGGGCCTACCCGCCCCAGGACCAGACCAAGGCCGTACTGCACTACCACCGCCCCGACGGCGACTACGACGGCTGGGGCCTGCACACCTGGACCGGCGCACAGCAGCCCACCGACTGGTCCACACCGCTGCAGCCGGTGAAGCGGGACCCGTACGGCATCACCTTCGAGGCGCCGCTCGCGTCCGGCGCGACCTCGCTCAGCTATATCGTCCACCGCGGCGACCAGAAGGACCTCCCCGCCGACCAGTCGCTGGACTTCGCCAGCCACGGCAAGGAGGTGTGGCTGCTGGCCGGACAGCCGGAATACCTGCTGCCGCAGACCGGCGGCGCGCCCGCCCTCGACCTGACCGCGTCCGAGGCGCAGTTCATCGACCGCTCCACCGTCGTCTGGGAGGTCACGGCGACCGACGCTGCCAGCCAGCAGCTCGTGTACGCGCGCGACGGCGGGATCTCCGTCGTCGACGGAGCCCTGTCCGACGAGGGCCGCTGGCTGCGGCTGATCCCGGCCGCCCTGACCGACGCCCAGAAGAAAGGGTTCCCGCACCTCAAGGACCGCCAGGCGTTCACCGTCGACCCGAGGGACCGCGACCGGGTGCGGGAGGCGCTGCGCGGCCAGCTGATCGCCACCCAGCGGGCGGCCGATGGGGCGCTGCTCGCCGCGACCGGCGTCCAGATCCCCGGCGTGCTCGACGACCTGTACGCGGCCGAGGCCGTGGCGAAGCACCTCGGACCGGTCTTCCACCGCGGCCGCCCCACCCTCTCCGTATGGGCGCCCACCGCACAGTCCGTCTCCCTGGAACTCGACGGGCGCACCGTCCGGATGCGCCGGGACGACGACAGCGGAGTCTGGTCGGCGACCGGACGGCGGAGCTGGACGGGCAAGCCCTACCGGTACGTCGTCAAGGTGTGGGCGCCAAGCGTCCAGCAGGTCGTCGTCAACAAGGTCACCGACCCGTACTCCACCGCTCTGACCGCCGACTCGGCCCGCAGCCTGATCGTCGACCTCGACGATCCGAAGCTCGCCCCCAAGGGCTGGCAGCGGCTGCGCAAGCCGGACGCCGTGCCTTCCCCCGCCTACGGCGGGGACACCCCCATGCGGGACGCCCAGATCCAGGAGCTGCACATCCGGGACTTCTCCATCGCGGACCCGACGTCGAAGCATCCGGGGGAGTACCTGGCCTTCACCGACCGCGACTCCCGCGGCATGCGGCATCTGCGGGCGCTGGCCGACTCCGGCACGTCATATGTCCATCTACTCCCGGCGTTCGACATCGGCACCATCCCCGAGAAGAAGTCCGACCAGACCCGGCCCGCCTGCGACCTCAAGGTCTACGCGCCCGACTCCGCCGAGCAGCAGGCGTGCATCGCCCGCGCCGCCGCGAAGGACGCCTACAACTGGGGCTACGACCCGCTGCACTACACCGTCCCCGAGGGCTCGTACGCCTCCGACCCGGACGGTGTGCGCCGCACGGTCGAGTTCCGGCAGATGGTGCAGGGGCTCAACGCGGCCGGGCTGCGCACCGTGATGGACGTCGTCTACAACCACACCGTGGCCGCCGGCCAGTCGGAGAAGTCCGTTCTCGACCGGATCGTGCCCGGCTACTACCAGCGGCTCCTCGACGACGGCTCCGTCGCCACCTCCACCTGCTGCGCCAACACGGCGCCCGAGAACGCCATGATGGGCAAGCTCGTCGTGGACTCGGTCGTCACCTGGGCGAAGCAGTACAAGGTCGACGGCTTCCGTTTTGACCTCATGGGCCACCACCCCAAGGAGAACATCCTCGCCGTGCGGGCCGCACTCGACGCGCTCACCCCGGAGAAGGACGGAGTCGACGGAAAGAAGATCATCCTCTACGGGGAGGGCTGGAACTTCGGCGAGATCGCCGACGACGCCCGCTTCGTCCAGGCCACCCAGCAGAACATGGCCGGCACCGGCATCGCGACCTTCTCCGACCGGGCGCGCGACGCGGTGCGCGGCGGCGGGCCGTTCGACGAGGACCCCGGAGTCCAGGGCTTCGCCTCCGGACTGTTCACCGACCCGAACTCCTCCCCTTCCAACGGCACCCTGGCCGAGCAGAAGGCCCGGCTGCTGCACTACCAGGACCTGATCAAGGTCGGGCTGTCCGGGAACCTGGCGTCGTACACCTTCACCGACTCGGCCGGCCGCCGCGTCAAGGGATCGGACGTCGACTACAACGGCGCACCCGCGGGCTACGCCTCGGCGCCCGGCGACGCCCTCGCCTACGCGGACGCACACGACAACGAGACCCTGTACGACGCGCTGGCCTTCAAGCTGCCCGCCGCCACCTCACCCGCCGACCGGGCACGGATGCAGGTGCTGGCGATGGCGACGGCAGCGCTGTCCCAGGGACCCGCCCTCTCCCAGGCGGGATCGGACCTGCTGCGCTCCAAGTCCCTGGACCGCAACTCGTACGACAGCGGCGACTGGTTCAACTCCGTCCACTGGGACTGCCGGGACGGCAACGGCTTCGGCCGCGGGCTGCCGCCGGCGGCGGACAACCAGCCCAAGTGGCCGTACGCCAAGCCGCTGCTCACCGCTCCGTCGCTCACCGTGGGCTGCGAGGAGATCACCGGGGCCTCGGCCGCCTACCGGGACCTGCTGACCATCCGCACCACGGAGGAGGCCTTCAGCCAGCCGACCGCAGAAGCGGTGCAGAAGCGGCTCTCCTTCCCGCTGTCGGGGAAGGACGAGACGCCCGGAGTGATCACCATGCGGTTGGGCGAACTGGTCGTGGTCTTCAACGCCACCCCGGACGAGCAGACCCAGCGGATCGCGTCCGCGGCGGACACCGCGTACACGCTCCACCCGGTCCAGGCCGGGGGCGCGGACACCACCGTGAAGACGGCCTCATACGACCGTTCCTCGGGAACCTTCACGGTCCCGGCGCGCACGGTGGCGGTCTTCACCCGCCCCTGACCCCGTGAGAAACCGAAAGGGCCCGCCGACGCCGGCGGGCCCTTTCCGGGTCTCTCAGCGGACCAGCTGGGCGGGCGCCGTCCGCGTAGCCGCGGACGCCAGGGCCGTCAGCCGCCCCACGAGATCCGCGAACGGCCCGTCGGACGGCTCGTCCGCGAGCACCCGCAGCAGGATCCCCGCCATCTCGTCGTCATACGCGGCGCTCACCGCGGCCAGCGCGGCGAAGTCATGCACCAGCTGCAGCTCCAGCTCGCCACGGGGCACGCGACGCCCGTCCAGCCAGATCAGGGCGGTCGTCTCGGCGAGCGACACCCAGGACCGCACCGTCAACTCCAGACGCGGCGGGGCCTCATCGACCCCCAGATGCGCCATGATCTGGTCGTAGGCGGCCTGCCGCACCTCGTCGACCATGGCGTAGGCGGTGGAGGACCCCGCCGACGGCCCGCCCCGCATCAGCGCCGAGAAACCCGGCCCATGACTCTCGACGAAGTCGAAGAACCGCCCCATCACCCGCAGCAGCCGCCCGCCGAGCGGCCCCTCGTGCGGCTCCGCGAACCGCGCCGCCAGCTCATCGGCGGCCCGCCGCAGCGCCGCCTCGAACAGGCTCTGCTTTCCGGGGAAGTAGTGGTACACGAGCGGCCTGGAGATCCCGGCGGCCACAGCGATCTCGTCGATGGACACCTCGTCCGGCGACCGCCGGCTGAACAGGTCCAGCGCCACTCCGATCAGCTGCTGCCTGCGCTCTTCGACGCCCATCCTGCGGCGAACCCCGGTCGTCGTCATACCGAACACCCTAACGGGCGGGAAACGGCGACGGCCCGCCGGGCGTATCCGGCGGGCCGTCGTCAGCCGCCTACGGCGACCGGGTTCGCTGGTGCGTCGCGTGGGGCGTTCAACCCGTCTGCTGCATCCACTCGGGAGACTCGACGCCGCCGAAACGGTTCCAGGCGAGGCAATAGGCGCGGGATTCCCGCCCCATGTCCGGCCAGATGGAACGGAGGTCGAATCCTCTGTCCCAGGCGTTCAGAAGCGCCTCCAGGAATCCGGTCGCGACCGCCGTGCGGTCGACTTCGCCGCCGGACGCCTGAATCCGCTCCACGATCCGGAGCACCTCCTGCCGCTGCTGCGGGGTGAACTCGTCAACGCGTTCCGCGAAGACTCTCCCGAGAGCACCCAGACGCGTGGTGAGGGGCGGCACATCGTCCTCGTCGGCCTCATCCGTGTCCGGGCCGCCTCGCCAGTCCACCAGCTCGGCATGGTCCGTCGCCGCCAGCACCCGGCTGACGCCGATCAGCTCCGCCCACCACGATGGAGTCGACACCACTAGCCTCCCAATGCGTTCAGCATGTCCTTGATGAGGTTCTCCGCGGCAGCCCGGTCGCCGCGCGCGGCGTTCGGGTTGTTCTTCAGCCACTTCTGCAGGAAAGTGATGGAGTCCCTCGCCTTCTGGGTGTGCCAGACCCTGCCCACGGGCTTCCCGGTGAGCGTCTCGTAGCGGACGGCCGCAGCCGTGCTGCCGCTTCCGATCTTCGCGTTGGCACGATAGAGGGTGTCGACGTGCTCGGCGAGCTTGGGGTCCCGGACCAGGGGCTTGGCCATCTCCTCGCGCAGGACGTCCTTGTACTTCTCGAACAGCGCCCGGTTGTGGGCCAGCTGGTTCATCGGCGGCTTCGACCGGATGCCGATCTTCTTGCCGACCTCCTTGAACAGCTTCGCCAGACCCTTCCCGACGCCCGACTCGTAGTAGTACAGGGACACGGAATTCGCCGGGTAGACCTCCTCGAGCTGCTTCAGCAGCTCCGGGCCGCACTTGCCCCGGTTGCTCTCCCGGCTGAAGACGCCGTTCGTCGTGTAGTTGCAGTACGAGGCCAGCAGCATTGCCGCGGCGTCGTCCCGGCCCTCCAGCCGGTGCCAGAAGATCTGCCCGGACCAGTCGCCGATCCACTTGTCGAAGTCGGCGGCGAGCTCGTCACAGGAGCCGATGCCCACCTTCTCGGGCAGCGCAACGCCGTTGAGATAGCACGTTCCGCCGATCTCCAGCAGATGCGAGCCGTTCTCGTACTCCTCAAGCCTCTCGACCGCGGCGACGTCGTCACCGGTCGGCTCGGGGGCGGCTTCGCGCCATGCCTTGGCCGCCTCCTGGAACTTCTTCACCGCGATCTTGACCGCTTCGACGGCGGCCTTGGCTGCCGCGGCCGCGTCCTTCCCGGCCTGGGCGGCCGAGGCACGAGCCGACTCAGCGGACGAGTAGGCGAGCGTGGCGTAGGTGCGCGCCTGCGCAGCCGACGACGCCGCCTGATGGGCCGACCTTGTCGCCGCGGCTGCCGCGCTGCTCGCCCGTGCGGCCGCTGCCTTCGCCTGCCGGGCTGATTCAGCCGCGGCTTGCGCCGAGCGGTCCGCGGCTGCCGCGGACCTGCCGGCGTCGGCCGCGTACCCCTTGGCCTTGTCGGCCGAGTCCTTGGCCTGCTTGGCGTAGCCCGCGGCGTCCGCGGCGGCGTTGCCCGCGCGGGCCGATGCCTCAGCGGCCAGCGCGGCGTTCTGGTTGGCGGTGGCGGCGGTGCGCGCGGCCTGAGCGATCAGTTTCTCGACGCCGGCGACATGGGTCGCGCTGTCGTGATCGAGCTTGGCCGAGCGGTACTGGACGGAGGCGACGAAGTCACGCAGCATCCACGCCGGACCCGCGAGGGCGACCTCGGCGGCTGCCTTGACCTGCGGACCGCCCTTGTTGAGGATGCGCAGCGTCTCGACCCGGTCGTCCTCTTCCCGGGCGGTGTGCTGACCGGACCGCAGGAACTGCCGCAGCGCCTCGGTCGTACCCGCGTCGATGGCGGCTGTGGCGGCCTTCTTGACGGCGGGCCCGCCCTGGTTGGAGATCTTCAGCACCTCGACGCGGTAGTCGTCCGCCTGGACGGTGTGCCGGCCGGTCTCGAGGAACGCCACAACGTCCCCGTGTGAACCGTCCAGTGCGGCGGTGGCCGCCTCGGCCACCGCGGGCGCCCCGGTGTCGGCGAGATGGGAGACCCGGGCCCGGTCGTCCTGTTCCTCGGCGACGAGTCGACCCGTCGCGAGCCACTGGCGGACGTCCGCTTCGGCGCCGGCCAGCGCGTCCTCTGCGGCCCTGACCGTCCACGGGCCGCCCGTGGCGGCCAGTCGGAGAGCTGCCCTGCGGCCCTTGGACACCGCGATCGCCGGATCGGCGTCCGGCGCCGTGGCGTCGGCGATGAGCTGCTTGGTCTCCGCGTCGCGACGGGTGGCCTCGATCTCCTCCTTCTCGCGCTGGGCCGCTTCCCTGTCCTCCTCGGCCTTGAACTCCTCCGCGGACTGGATGCCTTCGTCCCGGTCGTTCGCCAGCTGCGCGGCCTCGGCCGCGCGGGCCGTCTTGGCGACCTCGCGCGCTGTGGCCACCGCGGTGGAGGCCACCTGGGCGGCCTTGAGCGCGGCCTTCGCATGTGCGGCGGACTTCTTGGCGTATTCGATGGCCTTGCCGGCGTGCGCGGCGGCTTCGTCGGCGGCCTTCGCCGCGGCCTCCGCATGGGCGGCGGCGTCATTGGCCGCGGCGTGAGCCTGCTTGGCCGCGTTCGCGGCCTGATGGGCCAGGGACTCCGCGGTGCTCGCCGCCCGGTTGGCAGTGGCGGCTGCGCGACGGGCCGTGGCCGCGGCAGCAGCTGCCCGGCGCGCCTCGGCCGCCGCCACATTGGAGTGTCCGCCTGCCTCGGCCGCCGCGGTCGCCGCGGCGGCCGCGTTGGCTCCCGCGCTCGCGGCGGCGCGCGCGGACGCGACGGCCTGGAAGACGGCCTGTGAGGCGTGCAGCGCGGAAACGGCAGCCATGCGTGCCCCTGCCGCGGCCTTCCGCGCGGTCTCGGCTGCCTTGCGAGCCGCCGCCGCCTTGCCCGCGTCCTTGGAAGCCGCGGTCGCCGAGTTGTAGGCGCGGGCGGCCGCGTCACCCGCGGCCGCGGCCGCCGAGGCGGCGGCGGATGCCGCGGAAGCCGCAGTACGGGCGGCGGAGGTGGCTGTGTTGGCGGCGTGGATCGCGGTGCGTGCGGCGCTCGCCGCGGCACTGGCAGCGTCCGCCGCCCGGCCCGCGGCGCGTGCCGCCTTCTGCGAGGAGTCCTTGGCCGCGGCCGTCTCCTCGGCGGCACGCCGCGCCGCCTCCTTGGCGCGCTGGGACGCGCTCACCGCACGGTCGGAGGCCTCCTTGGCGGCGTCGGTCTCCCGCTTCGCCTTCCGGCCCGCCAGTTCGGCCAGTTTCGCGAGCTGGGCGACGGTCATCGTCTCCTGGTCGCGGGCGCGGGCGACATGCTGACCCGTCTCCAGGAACTCGCGGACGTCCGCCGGTGTCCCGTTCATCGCCTCGTTGGCGGCCTTCTTCACCTGAGGGCCGCCGACGTGCATGATGCCGAGCAGTTCGACTCGGTCGTCCTCTTCCCGGGCGCGCTTCAGGCCGTGGGCGAGAAACTTGGCCAGCGCTTTCTCGGAGCCGTCGTCGAGCGCTGCCTGCCCGGCACTGCGCACCCCTCGGCCGCCCGTGTTCATGGCCCGGAGAACGGCGACCCGCTGGTCGTCCGCGAACGGCTTCTTCCAGCCCGCGGCCAGGAACTGCTCGATGTCCTCGGCCGATCCGTCGAGCGCCTGTTCGGCGGCCTTTCGTACCCCCGGGCCGCTGGCGTTGAGTATGCGCAGGACCGCAACTCGGTTGTCTTCCTCGGCGGCGATCCGCAGGCCGGTCTCGAGGAATGCCTGCACATCCTCGTCCGAGCCGGTGAGGGCTTTCTCGGCCTCTGCTTTGGTGGCCCTGTCCCCGTCACGCCAGGCCTCAAGGGCCAAAGCGCGTTGACTGGGCGATGCAGTCGGCTTCTCCGCTGCCGCGGCCGTATTCGGCGCGACCGCGGACAGGCCCCCCGTCGTGCCTATCGCCAAGGAGAGAGCTGTCAGCCCCACCGTAGCAGAGCGAACCAGCCGCTCTTTCCATCTGCTTCTGACCACTGTGTCTCCAACTCATCACTGGTTCAGGCGGTTTCCGGTTGGTCGTCCGGAGCCGCAGAGATGGACAGTACATGTGGTCGGATGTGTTGCAGCGTCAGCCCCTGAATGGAGAAGTCGGCACTTGGGGCATCAATACGAGCAGAATTCTGAATGCTTTATTCCGGATAGTCGCTCGCCGGCCTTCGGGCCACCGGAACACGCGGCTGAATGCGCCTGTGTCGGTCAGAGGTCCAGCACCAGCCGGGAGCCGCGGCAGCGGGAGGCGCACAGCAGCATCGAATCCGGCCGCTCACAGGAGTACGGCAGACGGGGCAGCCACTCGCGCACCGCGGACAGCGCCGACCGGCCGGGGGCGACCCGCACCACATGGCCCGAGCGGCGAAGCTCCACCTCAAAGGCCCCCGGCGCCCAGGCCGCCAACTCAGCGCCCGCCGGGGCCTCCAGGCGCAGTTGCCACGGACTCGGCCGCCTCGCTGCGCTCCGCGACCCGGACCCGAGTCCGGGAGGGAAAGCCGTGCAGGGACCGGGCCGGGTCAGCGCAGACCGTCGACCCGTGTACCGTCCTTCAGCCGGCCCGTCAGCTCCGCCCGTGCGCCCTGCCCGGCCTTCACCGCCAGCAGCCTCCCCTTCGCGCTGCCGGTCACCCCGCCCGACGCTCCCACCGAGGCGAACTCCTCGCTCCCCGCGGCGAGCACGTACCAGTGCCCCGCGCGCGACTTCCACAGCACGCCCGCCAGCACCCGCGGCTCCCGCTCCCCGCACGCGGGGGAGTCCTCGGCACGCCCTGCCACCGCGCCGGGAGCGCCCTCCGGAACGCCCGGCGCCTGGATCTGCGCCAACACCCGGCCACCCGCACCGCGCCAGGTCTCCGCGCGGGTGCACAGCCAGGCCGCGGTGCCGTCGCCCTCCGGCAGCGGCTGCCGTGCGTACTCCCACAGACGGACGCCGCGCACGCCGTGCGCCCGCATCCCGGGCAGCAGACACGCCGTGCGCGCCCACGCCTGACGGGCCGTTGTGCCGGCTGCCGCCGGGTCCTGAGGGGCGCCGGGCTTCCCGGAGGTGAGCCGGGCGGGCGTCAGCTCCCCAAGGTCGGTCACCGTCCGGACGGCCGCCGTGCCCGAGCCGGCCCGCCGGCCGACGGCATCGTCCTCGGTCAGTTCCAGCGCCTCCCAGGAACGGCACTCCCGTGCGGCAGCCGGACTGGGCACGGGCGCGGTGACGCCGTCCTCGCCGACCGGGAGCGCGCTCGCGCCGCCGGACGGCTTCAGCAGATCCCGCACCGCGGCCCCGCGCACCCAGGGTGCGGTCAGATAGCGGACGTTGCCGTCGCTCCGGCCCACGACCAGCGCGCCCGCCAAGGCCGTGTCCGCCCCGTCCGTGCGCGCCAGGTCCAGCGCCGCCGCTGCCCCGGAACCGCCCGCACCCTCTTTGGGCTCGGCGTACCGCACCACGCGCAGCCCGTCGTACAGCAGCACCACGCGCGCCTGGTCGACCTCGCCCGCGTACAGCAGCTGCGGGGCGCCCATCGGCGGCCCCGCCGGGGTCCCCGGCGTTGTGGAAACCTGCACCGCACCGCCCGGCCTCGCCCAGACGGCGAGCGCACGCCGCAGCAGCTCCCGGTCGCCGGTGAGCGCGCCGCGGGCGGGCCAGACCGAGTAGTCCAGCCGGGATGCCCGCCGCCAGGAGGCGTCCGCGGCCTTCGTCAGCTTCGCGGGGTCAAGCGCCGCCTCCGCGGCCGGGTGGCGCGCATAGGGCGGCGCGGCCGCCCCGTCCGGGCCCCGGCCGCCATCCGGCAGCCCGAGCAGCGCCGCGCACACGGCGGCCGCCGCGGTCCCCAGCAGCGCCGCCTTGAGACGCTGGCGGCGGCGCATCAGATCCGTGGGGCGCACCTGCAGCGAACACGGGTCGAACTCCGGCGATTCCAGAAGCACGGCCGAGTCCCCCCGTCCCTCCGCCGTCTCCAGCGCGGCCATCGCGTTCGCCTCCGCCAGGGCCGCGTGCGGGTCTGCCGCGCCGCAGGCGGTCAGGGTGCGGCGTACCTCGGTGTCCGACAGCCGCTCCAGGCAGCGCAGCACATAGGCGGCCCGCGCCGGACCCGACAGCGCGGACAGCCGCTGGTCCAGGGCGAGTTCGTCGGCGCCGCCGGAGCGCGGGAACATCCGCAGCCCCCAGACCTGCGGCAGCAGGGGAGGCAACTGCGCCCGCCGGGGGAGCGCCGGGCGTTTCAGCGGCAGCCCCGCGTCCAGGGCCTGGCGCAGCACCCGCTCCCTGACGTAGGCATAGCCCGGCCCGTACCCCGGCCCCGGCCGCGAGGCCTGCGCCGACTGCGGGGCCTGCGGCGGTCGCGAGGCCTGCGCCGGAATGGCCGCAGGCCGTCCGCCGCGCCCGCGCGGCAGCGACCGCTGTACCAGCGCATGGGCGCTGAGCACCCGACGGTTGCGCCCCAACGACGGCGGCAGCGCGAGATACGCGATGCGCACAAGCCGTGGGTAGTGCTCCACCAGCGCCGCCTCGGCCTGTTCCAGCCCGATGGAGCCGGGAGTGGAGGCGGGGGCGGTGGCGGACGGGGCTGCGGAGGGGGTGACGGCATCGTGTGGGCGCACGTTCAGCAGAACGAGCGAATCGTCACATGGTCACCGCCGGCCCCTGGATGACCCCTGTGACGACTGTGCGTAGTGGTGCACGGGTTATCAGTAGTTTGCTCCCGCGACAGAGGCGGGGGCGGGCACGATGACCGCATGCGGACGAGTACGAACATCTGCGCGCGGCGGGCGGCCCGCACTGCACTGGCAGTTGTGGCGCTGAGCCTGGCCGTGGCGTGTACGACGAACGGTGACGCCGAGGGGCGTGGCGGCGACGGCGGCGGGAAGCCCGCCCCGCCGAAGGAGGCGACGGGCAGTCTGGAACAGATAGCGGCCCAGGCCGACTGCGAACCCAACATACAGACGGACGCGGCGGAGCTGCGGCAGGCGAACTGCACCACCGGGGACGGCCGTTATGTGCTGGCCACCTTCGCCACCGACCGCGGCCAGCGCGAGTGGATCAACGAGGCGAAGAACTACGGCGGCACGTACCTCGTGGGCCGCAAGTGGGTCGCGGTCGGCGACGCCGAGGTGCTGGCAGCGCTGCGCGGCCGACTCGGTGGAACGGTGGAGACCGCCTCGCCGCACCACCAGGGGAGTAGCGGTGACGATGGGGGGAGCGAGGGGGACCACTCGGCGGATCACTGAGTCGGCCGCGCAGGTGTGGGGGATGTGGGGGACGTGGGGGACTTGGGGGGTGTGGGGGGTGTGGGGGGTGTGGGGGACGTGGGGGGGGATCCGGAGGGCCCGGGCGGGAAGCGGGAGCTTCCCGCCCGGGGTCACGGGGTCATCGGCAGCGACGTCCTGAGTTGATGCAGAAGACCACCTGGTCCATCAGCCGCTCGTCGAACACGTTGATGAAGTCGCCGTGATCGGTGATCGCCTTGTGCAGCTGCTCCGGGAAGGAGTCGACCGCGTAGACCACGCCGTTGTCGCCGAAGGACGGCTGCGGCACGTCGTACACGATCCGCTGCACCAGCTGCGGGATGGCCTGGAAGCCGTTCGGGCAGTTGCCGTTCTCGTTCGCGAACGCCACATGGGTGCGGTGGTTGGCGCTGTCGGTGTTCTGGCCGTCCCAGCAGCTCTGGAACTTGAAGGTGCGCACCACCTGGCTGCCCTCGGGGCAGATCGGGTACTTGTCCTTCAGCTGCCGGTCCTCGAAGCCGGTGCAGGACCAGGAGGCGTTGGCGTTGGCGTCGCCGTTGGTGAACGCCTTGGCGTCGCCGGTGATGATCCGCAGGAAGCGGGGCATGGCGGTGACCTTGCTGACCGGGCTGCCCTCGAAGTCGAGCGTCACCTCGGTGGGCGTCTGGATCTCTCCGACGTTCTGGTCGTTGCCGCCGCCGTCCTCGTTGGCGTCGTTCTCGTCCTGTCCGTTCTGCAGTCGCAGAACCGGCCAGTAGTACGTCGACTTGTCGCCCTGGTTGCGGCAGGTCGTCTCACCGCGCGCCAGATCGTCGTCGCTGGAGAACGCGTCGGTCTCCTGGTTGCCGACGTAGTCGTGCATATGGTGGGCGCCGTTGGCGACGCCGGGTGCGACGATGACGTTGTCCGGGTTGAACTTGCCGTTCTCGTTTACGCCGCACTTGGTGGTGAAGACACCGCGGGATGCGTTGCGGCGCTGGCGCGGCTCCCGGACGTTTGGCTGGACGTCCTGGATGTCGACGAAGTCATTGGCTTCGGGCCCGTTCCCGGCCTGCCCGCCGTTGCCGTTGTTGTCATTTCCATTGTTGTTGTTGCCATCGTTGTTGCCGTCGTTGTTGTTGCCGTTGTCCTGGTTGCCGCCGTTGTCGTTGTCGTTGTTTCCACCGTTGTCATTGTTGTTGCCGTCGTTATTGTCGTCGTTCTGGTTTCCTCCCTTGAGCGTGTCGTTGTCATCGGCCTGAAGGGTGCAGGTCGCCAGGCGGTCCAGCCCCCGCGGGCGCTGGGTCCACCGGCTGATCACGATGGAGATCCGGTCGATGCTCGCCACCCGTTTGCTCTTCAGGGGGTTGAGGATGGCGTTCTGCGCATACTTCGGATCGCGTTGGATCTGCCATTTCTCCTCGGCGAACCGCTTGTACGCCTCGGTGATCTGGGTGTCCATCCGTGCGAGCTCCCGGGCGACCTCACGCTTGGCCTGCCTCGGCACCTCACGGAGGTCGTTCCCGACCTCGGGGCAGTCGATGGTGGCCATCGCCTGCCAGGAATTCTGCCGTTGCTGCTGCTCGCTTCGCTGGCCGGATCGGCCCTCGCCCGCATTTGCGTACACATTCGCGGCGACCAGCCCACCCCCGCCCATGATCAAGGCAGCCGTGGCGGCGATCGCCCGGTTCGCCAGCGTGGAGCGTTTTCTTGCGTTGCGTCCCATGGAACTCCTCTGCTTCGTTGCCGGGGTGTGTGGGATTACGGGGATTGGGGGGTCCCGACAGAGGGAGAAGCGCGCCGTTCCATACGGCTCTGAGGAGTGGGGTGTTCAAGGCGTCGGGGAGTTCGTAGAAATCTCCACCGTCAAATCGGACCAACCGCAAGGAAGTCGGAGTGTTCGACCGCCCCCCGAAACGGCGACTTCGCCCCCTCCCTCCGGGAGGGCAGGCATGCCGACACCACCGCCTTCCCGCCTTGGCGTCCTCGCGCCACCTCAGGATGCGGGGGCGCGGGGCCGCGGGGCTTCGCGGGCTGGGGCTCCGGCGCGGCTACCCCGCGTCCAGGTAGGTCGGCGCCGCCGGCGCCCTCCGGTGTGGTGCGCGATTCGCCGGCCGCGCCGGTGTCGTCGCGGCCTGGAGGGCAGGCCACCTGGCCTTCCCGCCGCGCGGGGTGCAGCCTGCGCCGCCCCGGCGAGCCCGCCTTGCGACTCCGTCGCAGGGGTGCGGGCGGCGGCCGCCCGCACCCGTCGGCGCCGTCAGCGCGCCGCGTCTCTCAGGATCGCGAACCGGCTGCGAAGCTCCTCGCTCCCCCGCTGTTCCCGTCGGCTGCTGCGCCGTCACCGCCCCAGCACCCGGGCCTCCTTCTCCTCGGGGAGGCCGACCGGAGGGCGGTCGGGGCGGTGCGGCGCAGTGCCGCCCAGGGACCGCAACCAGGCCCAGGTGTCGTGCACCGTCTCGGCGAGCGGACGGATGCGGAGGCCCGCCGCCTGCGCGCGGGAGGCGTTCGCGCCGTGCATCATGGCGTGTTCGTCGGGCCGCTCGGTGCGAGGGATCCAGACCGGCAGCTCGGTCCACGGATCGATGCCCGCGTCCAGGACCGTCGCGGCCGGGGTCCACCGCAGGTCGGCCTGCGCGCCCGTCGCCCGTACGCACTCCTGGAGCAACTCCGCTATGGTCGCCCTGTCCTGGCGGACCACGTTGTACGGACCGCTGAGCCCCCGCTCCGCCGCATCCAGGGCCCACTCCGCCAGATCGCGGGCGTCGACATAGGTGATCGGGGTGGACTGCGGGCCCGGGGCGAGCACGGGGCCGCCGCGGGCGATGCGGCCCAGCCACCAGGGCAGACGGCCGACGTTCTCCCAGGGGCCGATGATCAGCCCGGCCCGCAGCAGCAGGGATCGGTCCGCGCCGTACGCGTCGAGCGCGGCCAGCTCTCCGCCCCGTTTGGCCTCCGCGTACGGGACGTCCCCGGCGTCCGCGGAGCCGTCCACCACGGGAGTGTCTTCGTCGTAGCCTTCTTCCACGGGCCAGGCGTACACCGAGCAACTCGACACATAGACATGGCGGTCCGTCCGGCCCGTCAGCAGCCGTGCAGCGTCCCGCACCGCGGACGGGGCGGCCGACCAGGTGTCCAGGACCGCGTCCCAGGGGCCGCCGCCCGTGAGCGCGGCCAGTCCGCCGGGCTCCGTACGGTCGCCGATCAGCTCATGGGCTCCGGCCGGGGCGGGGTGCCGGCCCCGGTGGAAGACGGTCACCTCCCAGCCGCGGTCCAGTGCCGCCCGGGCCGCCGCCCGTCCCACGAACTCCGTGCCCCCCAGAATCAGCAGTTTCATGGAGCACGACTCTGCCCTGCCGGGACGGACGGCGGAACGAATGGAGGACTCTCTTCCGGTTGTTTCGCCCACAGGTGACACCCTGTGCGTTCCGGTGTGCTCCGCAAGAGCGCCCGGCGCCTCGACCCCGGCGCCTCGACCTCGGGTGTCTCAACATCCGGCGGCAATGCGGTCCAGCCACTCCGTCAGCAGATGCCGCTCCGCGTGGCTGAGAGCCGTCTCTTCGGGCAGTACGGCGCGCAAGGCGCGGGCGGCGCCTGCCGGCCCCGCGTCCTGCACGGCCGGCTGCCGGTTGGTGACGGCGGTGACCATGGACTCCCGCAGTGCGGTCAGCAGGGCCGGGTTGCGCAGGTGCTCCGGCAGGGACAGCCAGGTGAGCACCGCGCCGCGGGCCGTGGCATGGATGATCTGGGCCGCGAGCGCTTCGTCGACGCTCAGCCAGCCGCCGGCGGCGAGGCGTCGGATACGGCCCATCAGGATCTCCATGCCGGCCCTGAAGGCGGCCGAGGTGGACCGGGTGGGCTCGCTGTACATCAGTGTGTACAGCGCCGGATTGGTCAGACCGAACTCGACCGCGACGTCCCAGCCCGCTCTCAGGTCCTCGACGGGGTCCCGCGGGTCGGGGTCGACCTGCTTGGCGGCGAGAAACATGGCGAAGCCGTGCTCGGCCACCGCGTCGAGCAGCCCTTCCTTGTCGCCGAACAGCCGGTAGATGGCCGGCGGCTGCAGGCCCGCCGCATCGGCGACCGCGCGGGTGGTGACCGCGTCGCGCCCCCCGTGTGTCAGCAGGCCGATGGCGGCTTCGACGACCCGCTGCCGGGTCTGTTCCCGGCCGACGGCCGAAGCGTCGGCAGGACTCCTCCCGCTCTCTGCGCGTGATGGCATGTATCAACGATATCGCAGAAGTGATTCCGGCGTTAGTATCAGTGATAACGTGTAATTGATTCCATTGGAAACGGATCGTGGAGGGGTATCGCATGTCCGAACGACTGCGGATCACCGCACTGGAAGAGCACGTCGCCCTGCCCGTGATCATGGAGGCGTGGTCGCGGGCGGGGGTCCCGGAGCTGCCGAACCTGGGGTTCGGCGACAGCCCCGTCGCCCGGCGGCTGCGCGACACCGCGGAGGGGCGGCTTGCGCACATGGACGACCAGGGGGTCGATGTGGCGGTGCTGTCGATCTCGTCGCCGGGCGTGCAGAACCTGCCCGGCGCGGACGCGACAGCCGTGGCCCGCGAGGTCAACGACCAGCTCGCGGAGGTCGTGGCCGGCAACCCCGACCGGTTCCAGGCGTTCGCCGCGATACCCACGCAGTCGCCGTCGGCCGCGGCTGCGGAGCTGGAGCGGGCGGTCACCGAGCTGGGCTTCCCCGGGGCCATGCTCTACGGGCGTACCGGATCCAAGCTCGCCGACCACCCCGAGCACGACGAGCTGTACGCCGCTGCGGAGCGGTTGCGGGTCCCCCTCCACTTCCACCCCCAGATGCCTGTGGAGGCGGTGACGGACGCCTACTACTCCGGCCTCGGGCCCATCGGGACCGCGCTGGCGGGTCCTGCGATCGGCTGGTACTACGACCTGGGCGTGCAGTACCTGCGCATGATCTTCTCCGGCGTCTTCGACCGGTTCCCCGAGCTCCAGGTGATCGCCGGCCACTGGGGGGAGGTCGTGCTCTTCTATCTCGACCACACCGGGTTCTTCGCCGACGCCGGCGGCCTGGCCCGCCCGCTCGCCGACTATTTCAGGCAGAACTTCTGGGTCGCCGGAAGCGGCACCGTCAGCCCCCGCTACCTCCGCTGGACAGCCGAAGTCGTGGGGACCGAACGGATGCTGTACTCCACCGACTATCCCTTCACCTACGGGTTCCGCCCCGGAGGCTTCCCCTTCGTGGACACCGGCGCGGGCGCCGCCAGGTCCTTCCTGGAGGACGCCCCTTTCACCGACCGGCAGAAGGCCGACATCGCGCACCGCAACTGGGAAGGCCTGATGTCCCGCGCCGCGGACCGCGCCCGAGGCTAGGGGCGTAAGTGCAGCCGACCGCCGCACGGTCCGGACCGTGCGGCGGTGTCCGGCGCCAGGCTTCCGGCAGCCGGGCCACGGTGAGCTCGAGTTCGCGTCGCTCGACGCGTCCGTCGACGTATCCGTCGACGTGTGCGACGCGCCGTGCGGCAGCACGCCTCAGCGCCCGCCGGTCCTGCCGGGCGGGCGCTGAGGCGTGAAAGCGCTGGCTCTCGATTCGGATCAGACCTGGCCGGCCTTCTCCAGGGCGGTGCAGCAGGTGTCCACCAGCAGCCGGGTCACCACGTACGGGTCGACGTTGGCGTTGGGGCGGCGGTCCTCGATGTAGCCCTTGCCGTCCTTCTCCACCTGCCAGGGGATGCGGACGGACGCGCCGCGGTCGGAGACGCCGTAGCTGTACTCGTTCCACGGGGCGGTCTCGTGCAGGCCGGTGAGGCGGTCGTCGATGCCCGCCCCGTAGTTCTTCACGTGGT
Source organism: Streptomyces sp. MUM 178J (assembly GCF_022414575.1). Classification (GTDB taxonomy): domain Bacteria; phylum Actinomycetota; class Actinomycetes; order Streptomycetales; family Streptomycetaceae; genus Streptomyces; species Streptomyces chengmaiensis. Next base: position 45,739 of record NZ_JADWYQ010000009.1, read on the forward strand.
CGAGCGGCTTGGAGCCCTCGCCCAGCGACTCGCAGGCGGTGATGATCGCCTCGTAGCCCTCGCGCATGGCCTTGGTCGAGAAGTTGGTGTGCGCGCCCGCGCCGTTCCAGTCGCCCTTGACCGGCTTCGGGTCCAGGGTCGCCGAGACCTCGAAGTCCTCTGCGGTGCGGTAGAGCAGCCAGCGTGCCACCCAGAGCTGGTCCGCGACCTCAAGCGGGGCGAGCGGGCCCACCTGGAACTCCCACTGGCCCGGCATGACCTCGGCGTTGATGCCGGAGATGCCCAGACCCGCCTGCAGGCAGTTCTCCAGGTGCGCCTCGACGACGTCACGGCCGTGGATCTCGTCCGCGCCGACGCCGCAGTAGTAGCCGCCCTGCGGGGCCGGGAAGCCGCCTGCCGGGAAGCCGAGGGGGCGGTCGCCCTCGAAGAAGGTGTACTCCTGCTCGATGCCAAATACCGGCTCCTGCGCCGCGAACTTCTCCGCGACCTCGGCGAGCGCGGCCCGGGTGTTGGAGGAGTGCGGCGTCATGTCCGTGTTGAGGACCTCGCAGAGCACGAGGATGTCGTCGCCCCCGCGGATCGGGTCCGGACAGGAGAAGACCGGCTTGAGCACGCAGTCGGAGGCGTGGCCCTCGGCCTGGTTGGTGCTGGACCCGTCGAAGCCCCAGATGGGCAGCTCGGCGAGGTCCGCGGAGGTGCCCGGAAGTATCTTCGTCTTCGAGCGAAGCTTCGCGGTCGGCTCGGTGCCGTCGATCCAGATGTACTCAGCCTTGAAGGTCACGGGCCTCATCCTTTGCGGTGCAGCGGGTATGAGGCGCAGCCTCCCAACGGGGGGTTTCCCATCGATTGCTCGACTGTGAACCCCGTGTTACTCGGGTTTCCTCGGTAAACGGCAGGGGCTGTGCGTGTCTGCGACGGGCTGAGGCCGCCGTTGTGAGGCGTGGTCCGGCTCTTGTCGTATACGGGCCGGACGAAGGCCGGGACGCCGGGTGGCGGCGGGTTGCTCGGCAGTCGCGTCGGCTGCGGTCATCGGCAGGCCGATCGCGGACGACCTCAGCGGAACGGGGCCTCTGCTCCGCGGCGCGGCCGGCGGCGCGAGCCGATCAGGACGGCGCCGTGCGCACCGCCGGACCACCGGTTCCGCACGGCGCTCCTCCGGTGATGGGTCGAGGGGAGCGATCCACCGCAAGGGTGCGGAAGCAGCGTATCGGTCGTTCGTCGGGACCAGATCTTACGACCGAAATTCACGGAAGTGCGGCGACGGCGCCGTCCTGAACCCCGTCCGGGGTCAGCCCGGGGTCAGCCGACCCGCTCGATGCGCGCGTTGCGGATCAGGAACTTGCCGGGCTCACGCACCTGCTCGAAGGCCGCGTTGTTCAGCAGCGCACAGCTTCCGGACGGGCCGGTGACCTCGACGGTGGTGGACTTGTCGTTGTCGAGGTTGGTGATCTTGAGGGTGGTGCCCGCGGGGAACTCGCTGCTGGTGGCGGCGGGAGCCCCGCCCTCGCCGGACAGTGTGACGGTCGACCCGGCGCAGACGACCTCGCCCACAGCGCCCTGGTCGCCCTGTCCGCCCGCCCCGGCCTGGTCCGCCGCTCCCTGTCCCGCGTCGCCGTCCTGGTTGCCGGCTCCCTGGCCCGCGTCGTTCTGGCCGTCGGCGGGCGGCTGGGCGGCGGCCTGCCCGCCGCCTCCGGTCACTTCACAGCCGGAGGCCGCCTGTTTCCGCTGGATCTCTGCGATCACCGCCTCCCGGTTGGCGATCCGGGCCTCCGACTGGGCGTCCGGGTTGGCGCGCTGAGCGGCGATGAAGTTCTGGTTGTTCTGCAGGGCCTGGGCCAGCCCGTCGCAGGCGACCGACGCCTGGCTGGTGCCGGTCATCGCCACCGCGGTGCCGCCCGCCAGCGCCGCAGCGCCGACCAGCAGGGCGATCTTCTTCTTCGCGGTGAGGGTGCGTTTGCGTGACACGTGAACTCCTGTGGGGGTAGGGGGTGTTCCCCTCCTGGGGGTGTGTTCCCTGTGTCGTTACGTACGAGTAGGAGTCCCGTTCTGCTCAATGGTTTTCGGGAGTCTCGGATGGCAACACACGGCACAGCGCCTGAAGCGCGGCTCCGTAGCGGCTCTCCGGCGGTGTCGCATAGCCGACGACCAGCCCGTCCCGTTCCCGACGCCCGCGCAGCCCTGCCGCCGCCGGATGGAGATACCCCGACAGCCCCTCGACCGCCAGCCCCTGCCAGGCCGCCGCCTTCAGCGCTGTCCGCTCCGTTCCCGGCGGCAGCTCCAGCACCGCGTGCAGCCCCGCCGCGATCCCCGACACCCGCATCCGCGGCGCATGCTCCGCGAGCGTGGCCGTCAGCTGGTCGCGCCGCCGCCGGTACCGCTGCCGCATTCTGCGCACATGGCGGTCGTACGCCCCCGAGACGACGAACTCCGCGAGCGTGAGCTGCTCGGTGGCGCTGGACCACTGTTCCCGCTCGCCCTTGGCGGCCACCACCTCGTCCACGAGATGCCCGGGCAGGACCATCCAGCCGATCCGCAGGGTGGGGGAGAGGCTCTTGCTCACCGACCCCAGGAACGCCACGCGCTCCGGGTCAAGGCTCTGCACGGCCCCCACCGGCTGCCGGTCATAGCGGAACTCGCCGTCGTAGTCGTCCTCCACCACCAGCCCGCCCGCGGCCCGCGCCCACTCGACGACCGCCGTACGCCGCTCGGGCAGCAGCGGGCCGCCCGTCGGGAACTGGTGCGCCGGTGTCAGCAGCACCGCGTCCGGCGCGGGGGAGTGCCCGGCCAGCTCCTCGACGACGGCCCCTCCGTCGTCGACCGGCAGTGGGAGTGTGGCCGCCCCGCCGGCCTCAAGCAGCCCGCGGTGGAAGGGCAGACCGTACGCCTCCACCGCCCAGCGTCCGCCGACCACGTCCGCCAGCAGCCGCAGCGCATGCGCGGCCCCCGAGCACAGCACGATCCGCTCCGGGCAGGTCCGCACTCCGCGCACCCGCGCCAGATATCCGGCCAGCGCCTGCCGCAGCTCGGCCCGGCCGCGCGGATCGCCGGGGCCGAAGGCGTCGTGGGGCGCGGCCGTCAGCGCCCGCCGCGCGGCCGCGAGCCAGCCGGCACGGGGAAAAGCAGACGGGTCCGGGCGGCCCTGCACCAGATCGAGCGCGGGCCTGTCCGGGTGTGCCGCCGCACCGGGGCGGCGCCTGGGCGGAGGCGCCGGCGGAGCGGCCCGCTCGGCGACCCTCGTGCCCGAGCCCTGGCGGGCGGTGAGCCAGCCCTCGGCCACCAGTTCGGCGTAGGCGTCGGCCACCGTGTTGCGGGCGACCCGCAGATCGGCGGCGAGTGAACGGTATGGCGGCAGCCGGGTGCCGGGCGCGAGCCGGCCGCTCTGCACGGCCTCCCGCAGGGCGCGGGTCAGCACGGCGCGTCTGCTGCCCGGACCCGCGAGCTCCAGATGCAGGTCCGCGCCCAGCGCCTCCGCTGTGTCCGTCCAGGAATTGACCCGAGATTCCGCCACTGAAATGCCCCCCTGAACCGGTCGCCTGCCGATCTAGATTCGTACACATGACGACGACAGAGATCAACGCAGCTGCATCCGCTCCCCGTTCGGGCCGACTGGACTTCGCCCGACAGGCTCCCAAGGTCTTCCGCGCCGTGCTCGGCCTGGACGCCGCGGCCCGCGAGGGGCTGGACCCGGCGCTGGTGGAACTGGTGCAGATCCGTTCCTCGCAGCTCAACAACTGCGCGTACTGCCTCCATATGCACACCGGGGACGCGCGCAAGGCGGGCGAGAGCGAGGAGCGTTTGCATATGACCGGCGTCTGGCGCGAGGCGAAGCACTTCTTCACGGAGAAGGAGCAGGCGGCCCTCGCCCTGACCGAGGCGGTGACGCTGGTGGCGGACGGCGGCGTCCCGGACGAGGTGTACGGGACGGCCGCGGCCTGCTTCGAAGAGCGGGAGCTCGCCCAATTGCTGGGGCTGATCCTCACGATCAACACCTGGAACCGCATCGCCCTGGCGACGAGGAAGACGGCGGGGACAGACGGGCGGTGACCGGGGGTCCCCGGTGCGGCGGCGGGACCTTGCGCAAGCCCGCCCAGCCTCCCTCAAACCCCTTCTGGCCAGCGGCGATTGTCAGTGGTCGGACGTAGAATGAACAGTAGTTCGGAATGGTTCGGGAGGGTCCCGCCACCGCGCCAGGAGGTTGCCGATGGCCGTTGCCGCACTCACGACACTCACCGCACAACCGCAGCGAAGGCCGCAGCGGAAGTCCCAGCAGGAGTCCCTGTTCGCCACCACCCCGAGGCCCTTGGAGAAGAAAGCGCTGCCCGCGGGACAGCCCCGCGAGTGGTACATCACCCACAACCGCCGACTGAAGGCCATGCGCCTGGCGATCGCCCTGCTCGACTCGGGCGTCTACCACCCGGCGACGGCTGACAACGGCAGGATACGGACCGCCGCGGACCGCATCGGGGTCCACCCGCCGTCCGACACCACCTGCCGCATGGTCCGGGCTCTGATCCGCTACGGCCACTGAGCAGTCGGGGCGCCACTCGGGGGCCGGGCTCGGCCCGGCCCCCGACCATGCGTGCCCGCCCACGCGTCAGGTCAGTCCCGCCGGTCGTCACGCCACTCGGGCAGCACCACGTCCCCGACGGCGAGCGTGCCATGCCGCACGACCGCCGCCTTCAGGCCAAAACTGACCCGGTTTCCGTACTCCGGCTCCCGGCGGTAGGCCGACAGGGTTCGCACCGGTTCCGGTCCGCTGCGCACCCCGGTGGCCTGGTCGACCATCGGCACCACGCACCTCGTCGCCCGTACGGAATAGGCGAGCCGGACGGTCCCCATGTCCAGGGTGCGCATCCGGTCCTCCGCATGCGCGTCCGCGCAGCCGTCGAGGACGACGTTCGGGCGGAAGCGGTCCATGGGCACGGGCCCCCCGCCCGCCGCCGAGATCCGGGCGTTCAACCCGTCCAGCGAAGCCTGCGAGACGACGAGCACGGCGTGCGCGTCCGCGAAGGCGACCTTGCCGGGCGTCTCGCCCCAGCCGTCCCGGTCGAACCCCCGCGCCACCCGCACCAGCCTCGACTTCGCCCCGAGCACCTGCGAGAACCATTCGGCGGCCGCGTCCCCCTGGTCCGGTGCGTCGCCGATGTCCTTGCCGAACAGCGACACCGGCCGCAACGGCCCCTCCGGGACGGCGTCCACCGTCAGGCTCTCCACGCCGGGCGCGGACAGCCGCAGCGCCGCGCCCCCGTCCAGCACCTCCGGACGGACCACCGCCAGGGCCGGCTGCGTGCGCTGGCTGCGGAACGAGCCGTCCGCCGCGTTGACGACCATGAAGGTGCGGTCGTGTTCAAGCCCTGTATCCCCGACGCGCGCAGACCGCACCGTCGTACCGGCGCAGCCCTTCACCGGGTAGTACGTCAACGTCCGCACAGAGATCCCCATGACGGCGATCGTACTGCCGGCGCGGCCGCCGCCGGGCGGGCTCCTCGGGCGTCCCGGGGCGCTTCTGGCGGGCTCTCGGCCGAGTCTTGCGGCCGGTCCGCCGCCGCGAGCAGTTCCAGCAGCGCCGTTCGGGCGCGCGAGACACGGGAGCGGACCGTGCCGATCGGGCAGCCGATCGCCAGGGCCGCCTCGGCGTAGGGCATCCCCAGCACCTGGGTGAGGACGAACGCCTCACGGCGCGCGGCGGGGATCCCGGACAACAACTCGGCGAGCGCGATGCCGTCCTCGAAGCCGGGCAGCCCGTGCGGCTGCGCCCGTTCCGCGGCCGACTGCCAGTCCTCCGTGTCCGACAGCCGGGGCCGCGCGGCGGCGTGGCGGATGCTGTCCACCACCGCGCGGCGGGCGATGGACAGCAGCCAGGTGCGGGCCGAGGAACGGCCCTCGAAGCGGTGCAGACTCCCCAGCGCCCGCAGAAAGGTGTCCTGTGAAAGATCGTCGGCGGCCTGCGGGTCCGCGCTCAAATAGGCCACATAGCGCCAGACATCGCGGTGCAGGGCGTGGACGAAGCGTTCCACGGCGTCGGGGTCGCCGCCGCGGGCGGCCAGCGCCCAGTCCGTGATCAACGCGTCGAGTGCGTCGCCGTCACAGGTGCGGCCGTGAAGTGTGCGGTCGTGATCAACGTCGTCGTGATGCGTGTCGTGATGTGCGTCGTGGCGGGCGTCGGGGTGTGCGTCGTCCATGCGCGCCGGGCGCGCGAGCAGGGCAGCGTTCATCGCCTTCGGTCCTCTCGGAGTTGGCGGAATCCGGCCGCTGCCGCGCAGCGGCGGCAGGCCGGTGACGTCGTACGGCTCCGCACGGCGGCGGAGCCGGTGCCCGGCCGCGGAACCGGCCGTCAGGCCGTCGCGGCAGCGGGGAGCCGGCTGTCAGAGGACAGCGGACCCGACGGGCGGACCCCGGGAGGTGATGGCGTGGACGAGCGGCAGCCGCCGCGGCCCGCGCACCGCACGGGTGCGGCGGGCGCGGACACGGGGGCGGTGCGCGGGCGCGGGCAGTTGAAGCGGCACCCGCAGCGGGGCGGTGATCCAGGCGGTGAAGCAGCGCAGGATGCGGAAGACGGCCTGTTCGCCGTGGGCGAGCCACAGCCCGCACAGCAGCGCGGCCAGCAGATGCGCGGTGAGCATGCCGCCCGCCGACATCCCGCCCATGTCGTGGCCCATGCCCATGCCGGTGTCGGCGGCCGTGAGGTGTCCGTGCCCGGGCGTGTGCGGCAGGGTGTGGTGGGCGTGCCCATGCGCGCCGCCCGTCACGGCCGTCACGGCCGTCGCGGTCGCGGAGGCGCCCTCGGGGGCCCCCGGGCCTCCCGGCATGCCGCACAGCAGGTACCGCCCCCACTGGTGGAGGAAGGAACCGCCCTCGCCCACGGCCGACCGCGCCGCCGCCTGCGCCAGGGAGAACAGCGAGTGCAGCGCCGCCTGGGTCACCACGGCCGCGGCCGTCACCGCCGCGAACCCGCGCTCCCGGCCGCCCAGAGCCCACGCCGAGCAGCCGACCGCAGCGAACGCGCCAAGCATCGCGGGCCAGGGAACGGGCGTCGCCGACATCAGCATGTGGCCGAGCGCTGTGAGCAGCACGCAGGCGGCCGCGAACACCGCAGCCCGTACAGTGCGACAACCGTGACCCGCTGACATGGCGGGCTCATCCTCGCACCCGGGGAGGACCGGCTGAGGACGGGCCCGCGAAGTTCGGCCATCGTGCCCGCCGACTGCGGCGGTGTGACGCGGACCACGGCAACTCCGGGGAACTCGGGGGAGGTTGGGGACGACTACCGGCAAGGTCCCGACGGAGAACGGAGAGCGGTGTGGCAGCGGAGCCCGGGGTGCGGACAGCGGCGGCGACCGACGCCGAAGGCGGCCCGCCGCGGGGGACAGCCGGACTGACCGCGCTGCTCACCTGCGCCATGGCGTTCTCCATGATGCAGCTGTTCCTGCTTGGCGCGCTGGGCCCGCGCCTCGTCGGCGAACTGGGCATCTCACCTACCGTCCTCGGCCTGACCACCACGGTCGGCTTCGGCACGGCCGCCGTGCTCTCCCCGGTCGGCGGCCGGGTCGTCGACCGGGTGGGCCCCCGCCGCTGTCTGGTCGCGCTGCTGCTGACGTCGGCCGTCGCGCTCACACTGATCGGGGCCGCGCCGGGGGCGGGGCTGCTTCTCGGGGCGGTGGCCCTCGGCGGGCTGCCCCAGGCGCTGGCCAACCCCGCCACCAACAAGGCGATTCTCGCCGCCGTGCCCGGGCCCCAGCGCGGCCCGGTCACCGGAATGAAGCAGTCCGGCGTGCAGCTCGGAGCCTTCGCCGCCGGGCTGCCGCTGGCGGCGCTCGCCGGGGGCATCGGCTGGCGCGGCGCGGTGTGGACGGCGGCCGGCACAGCGGTCGTCGCGGCGGTCTGGGCGGCCCGCCGGCTCCCCGCCGACCCGCCGCCCGCCGCGGCCGGGCCGGGTGGCCGCAGGTCGCTGCTGCCCCGCGGGCACATCGCCTGGCTGACCGTCTTCTCCCTGTTCCTGGGCTGCGGCATCGCCTCCGTCAACACCTACCTCGCCCTCTTCGGCGCACAGCGCCTCGGTCTCGGCCCGACCGCGGCCGGCGCGCTGGTGGCGGTGCTGGGCGTCGCGGGCGTCGCCGGACGCGTGTGGTGGTCCAAGCTCGCGGGCCGCCCCGGCCTCGGCGAATGGCTCCCGGGCTGGCTGGCGGCGGGCGCGGTCGCGGCGGCCCTGATGCTGGCCGGCGCCGGCTCCTTCCACCCGCTCGCCTGGGCGGCGGCCGCGGCCGTCGGCGTCTTCGCCGTCTCCGGCAACGCCGTCTCCATGGTCCTCGTCATGCGCCGCGCCGCCGCCGGCCGGGCCGGCCTCGACTCGGCCCTGGTCTCCGCGGGCTTCTTCGCCGGCTTCGCGGTCGGCCCGCCCCTCTTCGGCCTCCTCGCGGACGCGGGCCGCTACGGCCCGGGATGGCTGCTGGTCGCAGCGGAGTTCACGGCGGCATGCGCGATCTCCACCCTCTGGGCTGCCCGCAACCGCCGCGCCGCCCCTGCCGGAGCCCCCGCATGACCCCGGCCGCCGGGAGGGGAGAGCACGTACCTTCGCCCCTTGGGGCTTCCGGGAGCGAAGAGCCCGAAGTACAAGCCCCTGGGGGTCCCCCCGGACGGAGTCTGGGGGAGATCGAGGGGCGGGATCCGGCCCGGCGGCGCCCCGACTGCCCCTCGTGGACCGTCCCCGCCCTCGACACCGCCCTCGCCCGCGTCGCCCTCACCCGCGCCGCCGTCGGCGACCGCTTCCCCCTCTTCGCCGAGCCGGACGGCGACGGCCGCTGGACGACCACCTCCCGCGGCTCCTGGACCGGCGGCTTCTGGGCCGGACTCCAGTGGCTGCGCGCGCTGCGCACCGGAGACGTCCAGGACCGTGTCGCGGCCCGCGCCGCCACGGCGCGTCTGGCCCGCTGGGCCGAGGCGGACACCGCCACCCGCGGACTGATCCTCTGGTACGGGACGGCCCACGCCGCGGGCGACCCCGACGCCACGGCCCTGCGGGAGCGGGCGGCACACGCCTGCCTCGCCGCCATGGACCCGGACCTCGGCCTGGTCCCCTGGGGAGCCGCCTTCGGCGGCGAACGCCTGCTCGCCCGCGCCGACGGCGCCCCCGGCATGGGCCCTCTCCTCACCGCCGCGGGCCCCGCCGGGCGGGCAGCGGCCGAGTCGCACCTCCGCCGTCACCTCGCACTCTGCCTCGGCGGACGGCACCCCGCCTGGCGCTTCGACGGCACCGGCTGGCAGCCCTGTGAGGAGCCCCCGCCGGACTGGTCCCGGGGCCACGCCTGGCTGCTGCTGGCCGTCGCCGAGGGAACGGCCCTCGGCATGGACCTGTCCGCCGAACGGGAGCGGTTGACGGCCTCTTTGGAGTCCGCGCCCCTCGTTCCGCACGCGGACGCTTCCCACTGCGACGTCCCGCTCGACACCTCCGCCGCCGCCATCACCGCCGTCGCGCTGCTCATGCTGGCCCGGGCGGACGACAGCCGGCGGCGCGCGGGCCGGTTCCGCGCACGCGCCGTCGCCGTACTGGACCGCCTCGTCCACGCCCATATGGCGTCCGGCAGGCTCCTCGACGGCTGCTACGACGCCGGCAGCGGACTCGCCGTACGCCATCAACTGATCTGGGGCGACTACTTCCTGGTCCTCGGGCTCGCCGCCCTCACCGGCCTGGTCGACCTCTGAGCGCTCCGCGGGCAGCGCCGGACGGTCCGTCGAGCGTGCGCGGGCGCATCGCGGCCGGTTGCGCCCATGCGGCGGAGCCGCACATCGATACAGCCGTGCGCCTCGGGGCGCTGTCGACCCGCGCCGGACGTCACCGGACCCGCCGGGTCGGCCGGCCTCTGATCAAGACCTCCTATCAGCCGACAGCCGGTCGGACGCCGCCCCGCAGCACCCGCCGAGCCACCGACGTCATATGGAGTTCGTCGGGACCGTCCAGGATCCGCGCCGCCCGCCCGATGCGGAACAGCGCCGGCAGCGCGGTGTCCGGCCCGAGGCCCGCCGCCCCGTGGACCTGGATCGCCACATCCGCGACCTGCTGGAGCATCCTCGCGGCGGCCACCTTCGCCAGCCCCACCTCCACATGCGCGTCCAGGCCGGCATCGATCCGGGCGACCGCCTCGTACACCAGCGGTCTGGCGGCGCGCAGCGCGAGCAGGGCATCGAAGACATGCCGCTGCACCAACTGCTGCGCGGCGAGCGGCCCGCGCGACCCGCTGCGGCTCTGCGCCCGCGAGCACAGCAGGTCGAACGCCCGTCCGGCCTGCCCCAGCCAGCGCAGACAGCGCAGCGTACGGCCGAGCTGCAGTCGTTCGCCCGCGACCGCCAGCGCCTGGCCCCGTTCGCCCAGCAGATGGGAGCCGGGCACCGGGACCCGGTCGAGCTCGATCTCCCACTGCCCGGACGCGCCGAACACCGGCAGCTCCCGCACCACTCGGAAGCCCGGCGCATCCGTCGGCGCGAGCAGCAGCGACAGGCCCGTACGGTCCCCGGACGCGCCGTCCGTCCGGGCGAGCACCGTGACCAGGTCGGCGTCCGCGGCCCCGGAGACGAACCATTTGCGCCCGCTGACGACCCAGTCCCCGCCGGTCTCCCGTACGGCGCGCGTCCCCGTCGAGCAGGGGTCCGTACCCGGGACGTCGGGCTCGGTCATCGCGTAGCAGGTACGCACCTCCCCGGCGACCAGCCGTTTGAGGTACGCCTCCCGCACCGTGTGCGAGCCGTGCCGCAGCAGCATCAGCACATCCAGCAGCGGCGCGGAGCCCAGAGCCGCGGGCCCATGGTCGCTGGCCCCCTCGGCCTCGGCGATATGGGCGTACGACCGCAGCGGCACCCCCTGCCCGCCCAGCTCCTCCGGCAGCGGCAGCGCCCACAGCCCCTCCTCCCTGGCCGCGCACCGCAGTTCGGCCAGGGCCGCGGCGGCGTCCGGGCCTCCGGCGTCCAGCACCGGCTCGCACGGGATGACCCGTCCGCGGACGAACTCGGCGACCCGGTCACGCAACTCGACCGTCTCCGGCGGGCATTGCGGAAGCCCTCCCTGCCCGTACTCCACCGCTTTCCTCCACCCCTCGGGAACCCATGCGAACGACAGTCCGACTGTCTCTTCCGTGGAACTGGTCGGGTGCGAGGGCTCCCGGGTTCCCGTGAACGGATCCCTCAGGGGGAGGAGAGACATGGCGTCACCAGCCGCTGTACACGCCACCCGGACCACGGACGGTCCGGACGGACCGGCCGCTCCGCTCGACGGACTGCGTCTGCAGAGCTCCGGACCGCACCGGCTCACCGCGGTCGCGGCAGAGCATCTGCGACTGCTCGGCGCCGTCCAGTCGGACGACGGGGACCCCGACGGTTCGACCGGCCGACTGACCCTCACCGGCGGGGACTTCAGCCCCTGCACCGCCCGGCTCACATGGGCGGACGGCGACGAAGACAACGGCGGCGGCGGTGACGCCGGGCCGCGGCGCGGACTGGTCGACGAGGCGACCGTCCAGGCGGCCACCGGCGTCATGGCCGTCCACGGACGCCGCGACGGCACGCCCCGCGGCCTCGCCGTCGACTACACCGCCGCCGCCGCCTCCGTCCTGGCCGTCCAGGGCATGCTCGCCGCCCTCCTCGCCCAGGCCCGCGGGCTGCCCGCCCCCGCCGGCACGACCGTCAGCGCCGAGCGGGCCGGGCTGCTCGCCGTCTCGCAGTATCTGGCCGCGGCCGGGGCGGACGAGGGCGAGGCCGTGGAAATCGGCCCCGGGGCACCGCCGTTCACCTCGGCCGACGGAACGCTGTTCGAGCTGGAAACCCTCGACCCGGGGGCCTGGGCGGCGTTCTGGCGCGCCCTGGACGCCCCGGCCGAAGCGGTGCGGGCCGGCTGGCGGCCCTTCCAGTTCCGCTATGCCACCGCCTGCGCGCCGTTCCCCGAATCCCTGCACCAGGCGGCGCGCGCCAGGTCCTGGCGGCGCATCCGGGAGGCGGCGACCGCCTCCGGAGCGCAGGTCTGCGCACTGCGCACGCTCGCCGAGCGGGCCGCGGAACACGACGGCGCACCCCCCTGGACGTTTGCCCCGCTCGCCGCCGCGCCGCCGCGGCCGCCGGGCGCGCCCCGTACGCCCGCGTCGGCCGCTGCCGCCCGACCCCTCGCCGGACTCACGGTCCTGGAGGCCGGCCGCCGTATCCAGGCCCCCCTCGCCGCCCATCTGCTCGGACTGCTGGGCGCGGACGTGGTCCGCGTCGAGCCGCCGGGCGGCGACCCGCTGCGCGGCATGCCCCCGGCCTGCTCCGGCGTCTCCGCCCGCTGGCTGGCCCTCAACCGAGGCAAGCAGGCGGTCGAACTCGACATCAAGGCCGAGGCCGACCGGCGTCGACTGCGCGAACTGGCCGCCGAGGCCGATGTCTTCCTGCACAACTGGGCCCCCGGCAAGGCCGCACAGCTCGGCCTGGACGCCGCCGACCTCAGTGCGCTCAATCCCGCGCTCGTCTTCGCGTACACCAGCGGCTGGGCGGACCGGCTGCCCGACGCCCCCATGGGGACCGACTTCATGGTCCAGGCGCGTACGGGCGTGGGTGAGGCGGTCCGCCCGGCGGACGAGCCGCCCGCGCCGTCCCTGATGACGCTGCTGGACGTGCTCGGCGGACTGCTGGGCGCGGAGGCCGTCGTGGCGGGGCTGCTGCTGCGGGAACGCACCGGCCACGGCGTACGGGTGGACTCCTCGCTGCTGTCCGCCGCGGACACCCTGACCGCCCCGGCCCTGCGCCGGGCCGCCGCGGGACGCCCACCCCGCCGCCCCGCGGGGTTCCGCCGTCCCCTGCGCACGGCGGACGGCTGGCTGGCCCTCCCCGACGAGTCGACCCGCCAGGCCGCCCCTGCCGCGCAGTCGGCCCGAGCCCGAGCAGCCGGCCGGGCCGGGGCCGCCCCCACCGCGTCCGGCGGTGTGGCGGCTTCTTCGGCCGGGGTTGGCTGCACCCCCACCGCGTCCGGCGGTGTGGCGGCTTCTTCGGCCGGGGTTGGCTGCACCCCTACCGCGTCCGGCGGTGTGGCGGCTTCTTCGGCCGGGGCCGTTCCTGAACCGCAGGCCGCCGGCCCGGCGGCGGGCGGCTCGGCCCCATCCGCGGCGGGCGCGGCCGGGCCGGCCGCGCCCGGTCCCGCGGCGACGCCGACGGAGATCACGGAGGCCGCCCTCCGCGCACTGCCCACCGCCGCCGCCGCGGAACTGCTCCGAACCCGGGGAACACCCGCGACCCCCGTTGCCGAAGACCTCGCCGACCTGCGCCACGACCCGCGTTTCACCGGCTCGATCAGCCTGGACGCCCATGGCGCACCCGCCGTTCCCGACCCCTGGACCTGGAACTGACAACGGAGCCCGAGATGACCGTCACGCTGCACGATCTGCTGCCCGCCCGGCTGCGCCGCTCCTGGGCCGTCGACGCTGCCGTCCCCGACCTCGACGTCTACAGCCTCTACCGCGCGCGCCAGATCGCCGACCCGCACCGCACCGCGATCCTCGACGCCAAGGGGAAGCTCTGCTACACGGCCATGGACCGAAAAGTGCGCTCCCTCGCCGTCGGCCTCAGAGGACTCGGCATACGCCCCGGCGAAGTCGTCGCCGTACAGCTCCCCAACGGCCGCAACGCCGTCATCGCCGATCTGGCCATCGCCGCCGTCGGCGCGGTCGCACTGCCCTTCCCCGTGGGCCGCGGCAGCCTGGAGGCGGAGTGCCTGCTGCGCCGCGCCCACGCCGTCGCCGTCATCGCGGCGGTCGAGCACCGGGGGAACACCCACGCCGCGGACCTGTACGCCCTCTCACCGACCCTGCCCGCGCTGCGCCACGTCATCGCGGCGGGCAAGGGCGGCACCGCCCCCGAAGGAACGATTCCGCTCGCCGATCTGCTGCGCTCCGACCCCGCTGACTTCGTCGCGGAGCGCCCCGACCCCGACAGCCCGGCCCGCATCCTCGTCTCCTCCGGCTCCGAGGCTGAGCCCAAGATGATCGCGTACTCGCACAACGCGCTCGCCGGCGGCCGCGGCAACTTCCTCGGCAGCCTCCTCCCCGACGACACCCCACCCCGCTGTCTGTTCCTGGTCCCGCTGGCCTCCGCGTACGGCTCCAACGGCACCGCCGTCACCCTGGCGCGCCACGGCGGCACGCTCGTCCTGCTCGACCACTTCACCGCGGAGGCGGCGCTCGCGGCGATCCGCGAACACCGGCCGACACATGTGCTGGGCGTGCCGACGATGGTGCGGATGATGCTGGAGCGCCTCGACGCCGAAAGCACCTCGCAGGACGGCACGGCGTCGCCGGACGAACTCCCCGCGCCCACCGCGCTCGTCCTCGGCGGATCCATCCTCGACGAGACGACCGCCGAGAAGGCCCGCCGCGCCTTCCGCTGCCCGGTGGTCAATCTGTACGGGTCGGCCGACGGGGTCAACTGCCATACGGGCCTGGCCATGGAGCCCCCGGAGTCGCAGGGGCCCGGAGTGGTCGCGGGCCGGCCAGACCCGCAGGTCGCCGAGATCCGCATCATGGAGCCCGACAGCGACGGTCTGCAGGAGGCCGCGGAGGGCGCCGTCGGCGAGATCGCGGCACGCGGCCCGATGACCCCGCACTGCTATGTCGGCTCCCCGGACCTCGACGCCCGCTACCGCACGCCGGACGGCTGGGTGCGCACCGGAGACCTCGGGTTCCTCGACAAGGAGGGGGTCCTGCACGTCGTGGGCCGTCTCAAGGACGTGGTGATCCGGGGCGGCGCGAACATCAGCCCCGCCGAAGTCGAACGGGAGCTGACGGCCCACCCCCTCGTACGGGACGTGGTCTGCGTCGGGGTGCCCGACGAACTGATGGGCGAACGGCTCGCGGCCTGCGTGGTGCCGCACGCCGCCGAGCAGCCCACCCTCGACTCGCTGTGCGAACTGCTCATGGAACGCGGTCTGGAGCGGCGCAAGCACCCCGAGCGGCTGCTTCTGCTCGGCGAACTCCCGCTCACGCCCGCGGGCAAGCCGGACCGCAAGGCCGTGCAGAAGCGCTGCGCGGCAGAGGCCGTCTGACAATCGGCCCGCCCCGGCGCGGCTGAACCCGTCCGGACGCGACGAGGCCGGGGCGGCGGCACCCGCCCCGGCCTCTCGCTGTCCCACTGAGGAGGTTCTACCCCGTCAGAGGCCTTTTCAGCCCTTGTTCATCGTCTTCTTCAGTTCGTCGGCGGCGTTGCGGTATACGGACAGCAGATCCAGGTCGTCTCCCGGATAGTTGACGATCTTCACCTGCTTCGCGCCGGAGTCCGGCAGCACCGTCCCCGTCGACATATGGGCGTTGTCCAGGACGAGCGCCGGCTTCTCCTTTGTCAGCGCGGCGAGCTGCGCCGGGGTCACCGCCTCGGGACCGTACGTCCCCACGGTCCGCGCGCCCGCCATCTCGGCCGCCCACGCCGTGAACACCTGGGAGACGACGGCCGGGCTCTTCCCGCCGGGCCAGGCGGTCTTCAGCTCCTGCGACAGCTTGTCGTACTCGGAGGTGAACGAGGACTTCCACCGGGCCGCGCTGTCCTTCGTCCCGAACATCCCGCCCAGACGCTCGACTTCGGCGGCCGCCTTGTCAGCGCTGTTGTCGAGTTTCACCTCGATCAGCTCGGCGTCGGAGCCGGCCGCCTCCTTGATCTTCTCCGCGTACGGCTCGAAGGGCGCGTAGAGCACGAAGTCGGCCTTGGCCACGGCGGCGAGGTCGGACGGCTTGGGGTCGTAGTCGGGGGCGTGGTGCACGGACTGCGGCACGATGACCGTGACGTCCTCGGCGCCCGCGGCCTTGGCGAGCGCGCCCTCCCAGGTCGTGGTCGCCACGACGACCGGCTTGCCGGCCTTCCCGTCCTTGCCGTCCTTGCCGTCCTCACCCTTCGGGGGGGCGACGCCCTTCGCGGGGGCGGGCTTCGCCGCCTCCCCGCACCCGGCGAGCAGGGTCAGTGACGCGGCCACGCCGACGGCGAGGAGGGGGCGGAGGCTGTGGGTGAAACGGACGCGGTTGCGCGCCATGAGCTGATTCTCCGTTCAGGGATGAGATGGACGCCGAGGACGACCGCCCCCGCCGTCAGTACGAGTACCGGGCCGGGCGGCAGGTCCAGCCGTAGCGCGACGAGGAACCCGGTCACGTTCACGGCGACTCCGATGCCGACCGCCCACAGGGTGATCGACTTCAGGGAGGAGCCCAGGCGGCGGGCCGCGAGGGCCGGCAGCAGGGTCAGCGCGTCGACGAGCAGCGCCCCGGTGAGCTTGATGGCGCCGGCTACGGCGACCGCGACCAGGACGAGCAGCACCAGGGTCAGCCCGCGTACCCGCACGCC
Source organism: Streptomyces sp. MUM 178J (assembly GCF_022414575.1). Classification (GTDB taxonomy): domain Bacteria; phylum Actinomycetota; class Actinomycetes; order Streptomycetales; family Streptomycetaceae; genus Streptomyces; species Streptomyces chengmaiensis. Next base: position 62,071 of record NZ_JADWYQ010000009.1, read on the forward strand.
CGAGCACTGGGCGAGCTCCCGGTCGTACAGCAGCAGCGCGACATCGCGACGCCGCCAGAAGAACAGTCCGGGCACGGCTGCGGCCAGCAGCCCGAGCACCACGAGATCGGCGGTGCCGACGGACAGGATGGACCCCCAGAGCAGGGCGAACGCCCCGGAGGCATTGACTCCGGAGACCGCGAGCACCAGCAGCGCCGCGGCGATGGCGAGGCTCATCAACAGCCCCATGGCCCCCGACAGCCCGTCGGGCGTACGGGCGAGCGGGGCGACGCCCGCACCGGCGAGGGCACAGGCCACCAGGGCGCACAGCACGGGGTCGAGGCCCGTCAGCAGGCCGACCGCGATGCCCAGCAGGGCCACGTGCATCATCGCGAACCGCACCGGCATAATGTCGAGCCCGACGATCACCACGCCCACGATCGGCAACCCGACCGCGGCGAGCAGCAGCGCGAATCCGGCGCGCTGCACGGGCAGCAGTTGCAGCAGCTCCCCGACGTCCGCAGCCGCGGTCACCGCAGGCATGCCCGTCGCCGCGGTCACCGGACCTCCCGCAGCCGGCCGGCGGCCATCTCCAGCACCCGGTCGCAGCGGTCGGCCAGGGCCCGGTCATGGGTCACCACCACCAGCGTCACCGGCAGTGAGGTCAGCAGATCGGCCGCCTCCTCCTGGCCGGCGAAGTCCAGTGCGGCGGTCGGCTCGTCGGCCAGCACCACCCCGGCCCCGGCCGCCACACAGCCGAGGGCGCGCGCCAGATGCATCCGCTGCAACTGCCCCCCGGACAGCGTGTGCAGCGGCCTGTGCATCAGCCCGCCCACGCCCAACTGCTCCGCGGCCTCAGCCGCCTCGACGGGTGCGCCGGAGCTGTGCAGCAACTCCTGTGCGAGCAGCGGAAACCGCCCCCCGGCCGGCTTCTGCGGAATCCAGCCGCAGGCCCGCCGCCGCCAGGCCCACTCGGCCGCGGTGCGGCTGCCGCGCCCGCCGACCCGGATCTCCCCGGCCCACTGCCGGTGCAGCCCGAGGACGGCGCGCAGCAGCGTGCTCTTCCCGGAGCCGTTCGTGCCGGTCAGCGCCACCCGCTCCCCGGCGGCGACCTCGAGATCCACGTCCCGTACGGCCTCGACCCGCCCATGCCGGCAGGCGACGTCGCGCATCCGTATGTCCAGCCCGCCCATGCCGCACCCTTCGCCTCTCGCTCGCGGGTCCCTTGTCTGGGCAGTAGTCGGACGACGGCGGCCTTCAGTTCCCGGCGGGGGCGGTGGAGCCGGAAACGGCGGGAGTCACGCGCGGCAGCGGTACGGGCGTCGCGTGCGGGAACGGCGCTGTGCGCAGGAAGCGTGCAGCGTGCGGGAACGGCGCTACGCGCAGGAAGGGCACAGCCCGCGGTAGGTGACCTCCGCCTGGGACACGGTGAAGCCGAACCGCTCCTTTGAAGGGAGGTCGGCCAGCGGATCGCCGGTGGGGTGGACATCGCGGATGGCGCCGCAGCCGGAGCAGACCAGGTGCTGGTGCGGACGGTGCGCGTTGGGGTCGTAGCGCTTGGCGCGGCCGTCGGTGGAGACCTCTATGACCTCGCCGAGCGCGACCAGCTCGCCCAGGGTGTTGTACACGGTCGCACGGGAGATCTCGGGCAGCCGCTGTGCCGCGCGGGCGTGCACCTCGTCGGCCGTGAGATGCACATGGTCGCCGTCGAGGACCTCCGCGACGACACGCCGCTGGGAGGTCACTCGCCAGCCACGCCCTCGCAGTCGCTGCAGCAGGTCGCTCATATCGGTTTCACCTATTCAGGCTCGGCGGGATGCCCGGAGTTTACCGGCGGCTGTCCGGACCCCCATTGGGTGTAGCTGAGGTGAGCTTCTTGACCTGGACTCTGTCCATCGTAGGATCGGTTCCGGCGATAGCCAAGGGACAGGAGACTCCAGTGGAGCTACGTACCGCCGGCCGAAGAGGAACGGCCGCCCGCGTCGCGCCGCTTGAGACCACTCGCTGACCGCGGCGGGCCTCGTACGCGAAACAGAACCGTTCGGCAGCCCGGCCCCAGTACGACGGACGCGCCGGGGACAAGCACCGTGATCCGCCTCATCCGGAAGGATTCCCATGGCTGAGAACCCTGATGCAATCGTGACCGACGCGAAGACGGAGGACATGGGCGGCTGCCCGGTCGCGCACACGCGCGCCCCGCACCCGACTCAGGGGGGCGGAAACCAGCAGTGGTGGCCGGAGCGGCTCAACCTGAAGATCCTCGCCAAGAACCCCGCCGTGGCCAACCCGCTCGGCGAGGACTTCGACTACGCCGAGGCCTTCCGTTCCCTCGACCTCGCGGCCGTGAAGCGAGACGTCGCCAAGACGCTGACCACCTCGCAGGACTGGTGGCCCGCCGACTTCGGCCACTACGGCCCGTTCATCATCCGGATGGCGTGGCACAGCGCGGGCACCTACCGGATCAGCGACGGCCGCGGCGGCGCCGGGGCCGGCCAGCAGCGCTTCGCCCCCCTCAACAGCTGGCCGGACAACGGGAACCTCGACAAGGCCCGCCGCCTGCTGTGGCCGGTCAAGAAGAAGTACGGCCAGAGCCTCTCCTGGGCCGACCTCATGATCCTCGCCGGCAATGTCGCCCTGGAGACCATGGGCTTCAAGACCTTCGGCTTCGCCGGCGGCCGTGAGGACGTCTGGGAACCCGAGGAGGACGTCTACTGGGGCCCCGAGTCCACCTGGCTCGGCGACGAGCGCTACACCGGCGACCGGAATCTGGAGAACCCCCTCGGTGCGGTCCAGATGGGCCTCATCTACGTCAACCCGGAGGGCCCGAACGGCAACCCGGACCCGCTCGCCGCGGCCCGCGACATCCGTGAGACGTTCCGGCGGATGGCGATGAACGACGAGGAGACGGTCGCTCTGATCGCGGGCGGCCACACCTTCGGCAAGACCCACGGCGCGGGCCCCGCGGACGCGGTCGGCCCCGACCCGGAGGCCGCCCCGATCGAGGCGCAGGGCCTCGGCTGGAAGAACACCCACGGCACCGGCAAGGGCGGCGACACGATCACCAGCGGTCTGGAGGGGATCTGGACGAACACCCCGACGGCCTGGGACAACAGCTTCCTGGAGATCCTTTTCGGCTATGAGTGGGAGCTGTTCAAGAGCCCCGCAGGCGCCCATCAGTGGAGGCCCAAGGACGGCGCGGGGGCGGGCACCGTCCCCGACGCCCACGACCCGTCGAAGAGCCACGCCCCGACGATGCTCACGACGGACCTCTCCCTGCGCTTCGACCCGGCGTACGAGCAGATCTCCCGGCGCTTCCTCGAGAACCCCGACGAGTTCGCGGACGCCTTCGCACGGGCCTGGTTCAAGCTGACCCACCGCGACATGGGCCCGGTCGTGCGCTACCTCGGCACGGAGGCGCCGGCCGAGACGCTGCTGTGGCAGGACCCGCTGCCGGAGCGGACGTACGAGCTGATCGACGCCGAGGACATCGCCTCCCTCAAGAGCCGGATCCTCGCCGCCGACCTGTCTGTGTCCCAGCTCGTGTCCACCGCCTGGGCCTCGGCCTCCTCCTTCCGCGGCAGCGACAAGCGCGGCGGCGCCAACGGCGCGCGCATCCGCCTCCAGCCGCAGAGCGGGTGGGAGGTCAACGACCCCGACCGGCTGGCGACGGTGCTGCGCACGCTGGAGGGCGTCCGGGACTCCTTCAACGCCGCCCAGACCGGCGGCAAGCAGGTCTCCCTCGCCGACCTGATCGTCCTCGCCGGCGGCACGGCCGTCGAGAAGGCCGCCCAGGACGCGGGCTTCGACGTCGAGGTCCCCTTCACACCGGGCCGTGTGGACGCCTCCCAGGACCAGACCGACATCGAGTCCTTCGCCGCGCTCGAGCCGACCGCCGACGGATTCCGCAACTACCAGGGCAAGGGCAACCGCCTCCCCGCCGAGTACCTGCTGCTCGACCGGGCGAACCTGCTGACCCTGAGCGCCCCCGAGATGACGGTCCTCGTCGGCGGCCTCCGCGTCCTGGGCGCGAACTTCCAGCAGTCGCCGCTCGGCGTCTTCACGGATGCCCCGGCGTCGCTGACCAACGACTTCTTCGTCAACCTCCTCGGCCTCGGCACCACCTGGCATGCGACCTCCGAAGACGCGAACACCTTCGAGGGCCGCTCCACCGCCACGGGCGAGGTCAAGTGGACCGGCACCCGCGCCGACCTCGTCTTCGGCTCGAACTCCGAGCTCCGCGCCGTGGCGGAGGTCTACGCGAGCGACGACGCGAAGGAGAAGTTCGTCCACGACTTCGTCGCGGCCTGGGCCAAGGTGATGGAACTGGACCGCTTCGACCTCTCCTGACCGCACGACAACCGCTGGTGGCCGCCACCCTCAGGGTGGCGGCCACCACTCGGTTCCGCGCCACCTCCGCCAGGCCGTCCCGACCTTCGGCCTCGTCCTCGCCGAATCCGTGGAGGCAACGCTGTTCGGCGCGACGGCCGGCATGAAGACATGTATCGGCTGGAACCATCGGCAAGGGGGCTTTGCAGTGATCACGCTGCGGAGCCCCGCCAGTTTTGCGGAGGATCACTTTGCGGTCGAAGAAGTTGCTTGCGTTGCTCCTGATGGCTGCCGCTGCGGCAGGATGCGGCGTGCTTGAGAACGAGCCGAAGGGCGAGCGTGTGGCTCCTCCCACGCACCCTGTCGTCTCGGATGAATCACGCGCCGTGCAGCAGGCGAATCAGTTCACCGCCTGGGTGCGGGTGGAGGGAACGGATAAGCAGCAGCACGCGGTTGTCAATCATGTGAAGACGGTGACGGGGGAGTGGGAGAAGCCGGGCGAGTTGGCTCTCGTCGGGACGGACCACACCGATGAGGGGCTTGCCCGGACAGTGGCCGAGACGTTTGCGTTGTGGGAGGACAATGCCGACCGCGACGTGCGGGTCGCCGTCTACGGGGAGGGCCGGGTGCTGCTGTACTCGGACGGACCGAGCGCTGGTTCCGCCGTGCCCACCGGACAGACGCAGTAGAGATCACGGGAGTCGTTGACCGTCCGCTGGTGTCACGCGTCGCCGGCGCGCTCGTCGCCGCGTCCTGCGAGTCCGTTGCGCCAGGCCCAGGCCGCGATCTCCACGCGGTTTCTGGCGGTGAGTTTGGCCTGGATGTTGCCGAGGTGCGTCTTGACCGTGCCGACGGTGATGGACAGCGCGGCAGCGATCTCGGCATTGGTCAGGCCTTCGGCCAGCAGCATCACGACTTCCTCCTCACGCGGGGACAGCCGGGTGGCGGGCGCGGGTCGGGAGGAGGCGGCACGGAGCCGTTTCAGGAGCCGTACGGTGATCGACGGGCTGACCAGGGAGTCACCGGCCGCGGCCGCGCGAACCGCTTCGGCGAGCAGGCGTGGACCGGAGTCCTTGAGAATGAATCCGCAGGCGCCCGCCTCCACCGCGCGGGTCAGATATTCGTCGTCGTCGAAGGTGGTCACCATGACGACCTGCGGCCGGTGCGCGGCGTGGGGCCGGGTGAGCCGGCGCAGCGCGTCCAGGCCGTCCAGGCGCGGCATCCGGATGTCCATGAGGACGACGTCCGGCCGGTGCAACGCGGCCATCTCCAGGGCTTGGAGGCCGTCTTCGGCGTGGGCGACGACGTCGATGTCGTCCTCGACGGACAGGATCATCGCCATGCCGGTGCGGACTATCTCCTGGTCGTCGGCGAGAAGTACCCGGATCACGGAAGGCCCCTCCACTCGCTGTCGAAGGGAATCCGGGCGCTCACTCGCCATCGTCCCTGGTCGTCGGGGCCCGCCTGGAAGGTGCCGCCCTCAGCGGTGACGCGTTCCTCCAGCCCGATGAGACCGTAACCCGCCGCCGTGTACGCGCCGGAGCCGGCGCGGTCGCTGACGATGTCGAGTTCGGCGGTCCGGGAAAGGGCCCCGAGCGTCACGGACACCTGTCGGGAACCCGGCGCGTGCTTGCGCACATTGGTCAGCGACTCCATGACGACCCGGTGCACGACCGCCATGACCGCCGTGGGCAGGCTCCCGACGGGGCCCTCCTCCACCAGGCGGGCCGACCCGCCGCCGGGCAGGGCGAACCCGGCCACCAGAGCGCGTAGCTGCTCGGCGTCGCCCCCCGGTACGGGACGCCCCTCTTTCCGCAGTCCGCCCACCATGTTCCGCAGAGCCCCGAGCGCCTCCGATCCGGCCCGTTCGATCTGCTCCAGTGCCGCTGCGGTCATCTCCGGCCTGGAGGCCGCGACCGCCTGGGCTCCCTGAGCCTGTACGACGATGCCCGTCACATGGTGTGCCACGAAGTCGTGCAGGTCCCGGGCGAAGGCCAGACGCTGCTCGAGGCGCACCCGCTCCGCGTGACGCCGGCGGTCGGCGGCCACCAGCCGGGCCGCGAGCGCCCCGACGAGCGCGGCGCACACCGCGAACGTGCAGAACACCGTCACGATCAGGCTGTTCTCGCTCGCGTCCACGGCCACCGGCCGCAGGACCACCGCCGTGCACAGCACGGCGGCCGCCGGGGCGGCCGGCCGGGCGGCGCCGTGCCGGACGACGATCACCAGCACCGTGATCAGCACGCTGATCTCGAACAAGGTGTAGGCGTCAGCACGCTGCGCCGACGACCCCGGCCGCCCTGCCTCGATGTGCATCGCCGCGCTGCACGCCAGGGACACCGCCCCCGCGAGCCCTCCGGCCGCCGCCAGCGCCCACGGTCCGAGGCGCGAGCGACGCACCGCCAAGGCGAGCACCATCGGCAGCGCCGCCGCGGCCGAGATACGCGCTTGCGGCGCGAGAGAGGTTTCGTAGACACCGCTGCGGTAGTCGACGGCGAGCGCCAGCACCAGGACGGCCCCCACGGCGGCGGCGCCGAGACAGCCCAGCACCCCACGCACTCGTGAGGAGCGGCGGCGGGAGAACACGACATGCATACCGGCAGCGTCTCTGATCAGCTAGGTGAACCTATGCGAGCCATAGGGTCCGGTGTGGGTTCTGCCCACCTGGGCGGGGAAGCATGAGCGTGGAGATGGAATCCGGCGCCCAGTGCTGCTCCGCGTGGCCGGTGCCGGTTGGTGGGTGTGCTGATCGTGGTCACGCTCTGGTGCCGGTGGGCTGCGCGGGGCAGCCGGGGCCGGTCCGTTGGTGCGTGTCCCTCCGGACGCTGGCCGGCGCGACCCCAAGGCCGTGCCGGGGAGGGAACCTCACGTCGCCTGGGCGTGAGGCGGTTGGTCCGTGGCCGGGTGGGGCCGGTCTTCGACCGGTCTGTCCGGCTGGTTTTCGGGATGGCCGTGATAACGGCCTTGGCCTCCAACTCGTCGACCACTGAGCGGATCATCATGGTGCCGCTGGCGCGGTCTGTGTTGGTCTTGGTCTGGTGGGTGAGGCCGCGTGCGGCGATCCTGCGCCAGGCTCCTTGGTCGCGGTCGCCCTGCCACCCGCAGCCGGGGCAGATGGCCCACTTCCAGCCTGACACGGTGGGCCGGTCTGGAGCCTTGCGGTGACGGAGCGGGGTAAGGCAGTGCGGGCAGTGCTTGGAGGTGTTACGTGGCGGCACGGTGACCACGGCGATGCCGACCTCGGCTGCCAGGTGCCGCATCCGGTCGGCGACCTGACCGCGCACGGTCTGGGACAGGCGCGTGTTCATCGTGCGGCCCATGCCGCCTGCTTCCATCGACCGCAGGTCTTCCAGGTAGATGACCGTGGCTTTAGTCGCGATGGCTTGGTCGACTGCCCAGCGGGCGGCAGCCCACGCCAACGCGTCGTTGAGGTTGGACCGGCGTTGCGAGACGCGGCGGATCTCCTTGGCCAAGGTGGCGGCCTTGCCCTTAAGGGCGGGGGCGGCGAGCCGGGCGTAGTGGTCGGTCTTGGCGTGCAGGCGCTCGCTGATGCGGCGCAGCCGGTACTGCTTGGCCAGCACGCCGGCGGCCCGGAACTGGGTGCCGGAGCCGAGGGTGGTGATACGGCCGTCGTCGTGGAGTCGGGCCATGCCCGCGCTGAGGAGGGTGTTCAGTCCCCAGTCCATGCCGAGCGCAACCGTGTGCCCGGTGCGCTGGGTCTTGGGGACGGGGTGGGTGTAGGCCACGTCGGCGCGTACCTTCCCGCCCGTGATGCGCAGCGTCGGCAGGTGAATCACCGCGCATGCCGGAACCGTGGGCGGCAGGGTGATCGGACAGGCGACCCACGTCCAGTCCGTGTACTTCTGCGGGTCGGGCCGGGTGGGAAGTTGCAGCCGCAGGAGGGCTTTGGCCGGCTCGGTCGCGGAGCGTTCGATGGTGGCTTGCTGCCCGTCGCACGCGGCGAGCAGCAGCATGCGGGGCACACGCGGCGTTGGCTCCAGCTCGAACACGTCGAGGGCCAGACGCCCGTGTTTACGCTCAAAGGCAGTGATTTGGCGGGTGCGGGAACGGATGATACTGGACGGCAGGTACTCGCCGCCCGGGATCGCGGCCCGCACTTGGTCCCACTCCTTAGGGGTGCGCTTGTTCGGTTCGGCAGGCCACGCGGCCAGCGCCCCGTCCACCACGTCGGCCCGCCACTTCACCGAGCGCAAAGCCCGCCCGGCCTGCTCCTGGGCCATGCGGACGATCCGGTCGTTGACCTTCACGCCTTCGTCGGGTGCGATGCTCCAGCCGAGGCGCCGCAGCGCCATCCACGCATTCGACGGCAGCTTCCTGCCCCCGGCGTCCATGCCGGAGGCCAGCGTGTTCACGTCGGCAGCACTCCAGTGCTCGGCCAGCAGCTGGCCGGCCATCTGGGCCACCAGGTCGGTGCACCAACCCACACGCTCCACCAGTGCGGCGCTGGTGAGGAGTTCGCCGGACTTCTCGTCCACGCCGGTGCGGATGAGGGCGCGGGCGCACGCGGTGCGGGAGGTCTCGCCTTCGGCCAGCGAAGGTTTCCGGCTCACGCGGCCCCGCCCCGGTCGCTGCACTGGCCAGACTCGGCCAGCAAACGGCGGCGGTTCTCCGCGCTACGCATCCCGTACAGCCGCCCGGTGAACGTGGTCACCAGGGAAATGAAATCCTCGAGGAGTTCATCCCGGCCGCCGAGCTTCTTCGGGTGCAACACCTCCACGGCGACCCCGTACACGGCGAACAGCCGCTTGAGCCAGCCCACCCCGAAGCGGGCTAGCCGGTCCTCATGCGTCACCCGCACAACGGTCACCGAGCCGTCCGACACCATCGCCAACACTCGGTTCAGACCGGGCCGGTTCTCCTGCAGGCCAGAGCCGCGATCCCGGACGACCTTGACGATCTCCCCCGTGGAGGTGGCCCGCAATTCGGTCTCCTGGGCGTCCAGCGAGAACTCCTGCCCGGACGAGCCGGACACGCGCACATACAGCAACTCAAGACGCGGACGGACAGTTGAGGAGTCACTGCCGCGCTTCATTTTCTCCACGTCGACCGAGGAGAAACGGCGCTCACGACCAACCCACGTGAACGGAATCTTGCCGTCCAACGCCCACTGGCGAAGCGTCATCGGATGTATCCCGAGACGCTTCGCAGCCTTGGACATGCGCAGCAACTCCATACGCACAACTATACATGCACAACACTACGGATAACTAAGAAAGTTGGTGAGCATATGTACCCGCCGCGCCGGGCCCCTCTGCCGAAAGTCATAGCGCCCCCTGCCGGTTTCCGTCTTCCGGCAGATCCGCAACGCCCCGCCGCCGGGACAGGATCGCTTCTCCGACCCCGTACCGGCATGTCCCAGGAGCACCGTGAACTTCCAGACTCAGATCCCCACCGCCGCCGTCCTCGGACCGGCACTCGTGGTCTTCGCCCTCGTCGCACTCTCCCGCCGACGACGCAGCATCCCCGGGTGGCACGGCGGCCCGTTGGCGCTCCGGGCCGTCACCGCGCTCTACGGGACGGCGGTCGCCTCACTCACGTTCTTCCCCCTGTGGATCTACGGAGGCATCTACCGCAACCAGGTGCCGTGGACCGGGCAGATCCAGCCGATCCCGCTGATCACGGCCGACATCTCCATGCTCCCCAACGTGATCATGTTCATTCCGCTCGGCTTCCTGCTGCCGCTGCTCTCCCGCCGCTACAACACCTGCGGCCGCACGGTTGTGACCTGCGCCCTCATCAGCCTCGGCATCGAGCTCACCCAACTGCTCCAGTACATCGCCTTCACGACCGGCCGCGCCGTCGACGTCAACGACCTGATCGCCAACACCGCCGGCGGCCTTGCCGGCTACGCCGTCCTGCGCGCCGCGCAGCGTGCGGACGCCACGGGCGCCGCACTGACCAGGCTCTCCTCGACGCCCGGCGTCTGAGCCCGTCCGACGCCGGGCGCCCGGGGCAGTCCGAAACCACGCGTGTCCAGAGCGCTGGCCGGGGGAGCGGTTCAAGGGATCCCGGGGAGCGCGGCGTGCATGCCCTGCGGACCTGCACGCACCTGATGCCGAACAGCCAGGACCGCGCCCGAAGCGCCATCGACCGCGCCTTCCGCCAAGGGTCTGGGGGGACCGACGAAATCCGCTGACCTGTTGAAACGTGCCTCGTACCGGGTGGGGGCCCGCGTTGAGGCGAGGAGATTCCCTGACTCTCAGAGCTATTCAAACGAGGGACGGGATCATCGAGAGCGAGAACTACCCGAGCACGGGCGCACAGGGTGGCGTGCGCTGCTCACGCGGTGTGAGATCGGATGGCGCGCGCCAACTCGTAGACGCTGCTGTCCATGTCCGTACAGAGTGCCTGGCACAGCTGGAAGCGCTCGGCGAACTCCGGCTGCTGCTGCCACGCCTTCACCGAGTCGATGTCCTGCCAGGACGCCAAGGAGACGAAGTGGAGCGGATCTTTCAGGTCGCGGATTAGCCGCGCTGAGATGAATCCTGGATTGGCGTCCTTCGTCCACGTCAAGAACTCCGTCCAGCGGTCGACGAACGCCTCGGCGTTCCCTTCGGCGACCCGCCAATTCCCCGAAACCCACGTCTTGCTCTCCTGCGGCACCGCACCCACCTCGTCCCTCGCCGTGATCGACCTCGAACATACGACGCGAGGCGTCCCGGAGCGCCGTTGCCGCCCCGGGACGCCCTCTTATGGCGGGCACGTGGTGCCTGGTTCGGCAGCGAGAGGAGGCTGATGGGCATCGGGAAGCCGGTCGCCGCCCCGTCACCCATTTCCGTCACCACGGGAGGCTCTGGTGTCCTGAGTCGTTAATTCGTGTGCAGTACGCGGCGAGGGTGTCGAGGATGTCGTCGGCGGTCTTCGTCCAGACGAACGGCTGGGGGACCAAGCCGCTGGGCGGGGCGCGCTGCTACTGATCTTGCAGTCACGCCATTGGGCTTGGCGTATGTGAACGGAGGCGGGCAGCTGCAGGCAGCCACCCGCCTCCTCACTCCTCCGGCGGCTATCGACCCTGAGCGCAAGCGCGCGTCCAGTCGATCAACTTCTGCAGCACCTCGATCATGACCCTTTGCTTTCGTACCGGCATGAAGGGCCAACAAACCCACGCTGGCGCCGACAGCAAGAGGACGTTGGTCGCCACGGCGACAGGTTGCGAGCGGTCTATTACGGGTGATTCAGTCCTGACCGGCCGCCGAGAGCGTCGTCACGAGCGCGCTCAGGTCTCCGGTGTAGACGATCACTTCTTCGTCGTCAGCCGGAGGGTCGAAGCGGTCGAAGAAGTCGTCGAGGGCTTCGGGCGTGACGGTGAGGGCGTTGGCGTCCTCGCGCAGGTTGCGTTCGGTGAGACGTCGCAACAGTTCGTCTCGGTCGGCGGGGAGGTAGATCACGAGGGGGTGGCCGCCTGCTTCGCGGGCGGCCTGCCTCCAGGCGTCACGCTCGCTGCGGTGCCACAGCCCGTGGTCGAGGACGACGTCGTGACCAGCCTCGATCTCCTTGATGAAGCGCTCCCGTGTCGCCTCGACGACAGGGCGTTCGCGCTCGAAGTAGGTGTGCTCGGGATAGTCCACGCCGTATCGGCCGTGGAGGCGGTGCACCTCCTCGTCCACAGACAGCCGAACGTAACCGTGGTCGACCAGAGCCTGGGCGACGGTGGTTTTCCCGGAGCCGGTGATGCCGGCAAGCAGCACAGCCAGCGGTGCGGCGGTGTTCACTTCGGTCCCTTCCTGCCGGTGCCCAGGTGCCCATTCTGTCCGATCTGGCGGGGCTATCGGTGGCTGGTTGTGGCATGGGGGTGCCAGCAGGTGGCGATGGTGCGGGCTTCGGCCGTCCAGCCGGTCGGCAGTTGGTCGAGGGTGACGCGGCGGAAGGCCAGGCGGGGGTCGGCGACGTCGATGCGTCCGTGGTGGCGGTCGATGTGATCGAGCAGGCGGCTGGCCTCCTCCCGCACGGCCGGGGTGTGCTCGGCCCAGTCGCCGGCGGTGAACTTTTCCACCCGCCGCTGGAGGTCGTCCAGGACGCCCATGCGCCACTTGAAGTGGTGGACGCAGGCCAGCGCGTCCGGGTCCGGCTTGTGGCCGGAGGCTCGGTGGTTGCCGGATGCCACCGGCACTCCGGATCGGGCGAGGACGATCTTGCGGGGGTCCCCATGCAGGAGGCGGTGGGTGAGGTGGCCGCCGAGAGGGAAGGCGCGGTCCAGGCCGGTCTCGGGCCGCCAGTGGGCCAGGCGGCCGTCCGCGGCGGCGCGGTCGAGCATCAACCCGCCCACCACCTGCCGACCGGCCGACTCGGCGGCGGCGGTCACCTCGGCGAGCGGGGCGGGGTAGGTGTGGAACTCGTCGGAGTCGGCGAGAAGGTGCCAGCCGGGCCCTGCCTGCTCGCGCAGGGCATCACGGAGCTCGGTGTTCGTGTGCTCGTGCCACGAGCCGGTGCTGATCTTCGTGGGGACGATCCCGAGATCGCGGCTGGTGGTCACGAGCTGGTGCTGCCAGGCGTGGGGGACGTGGTCGGGAAAGTGGAAGGCGAGCCGGAAGTCCTCGATGCCCAGTGCGCGGTAGTGGGCGGTCCACGCGGTCAGCAGGGCCGGTTCTACGGGGCCGATGATGGCGATCAGGGCAGTAGGTGCACTCAGCACGGGGACTCCTTCGTGCGCAGGGGAGCGAAGGCGTGGGTGAGGAAATCGGCTTGCTCGGCGGCGGTCCACATCCCCAGCAGATGGGGCGTCTCGGGGCCGGGCCGTGGGAGTGGCTGGCGGACGAGGGCGTGCAGTGCGTCGGCGAGGCCGTCGGGGTCACCGGCGGGGAAGGACAGGGCCCAGGGCTGGCCGCGAAGGCGGGCGGTGAGGGCAGCGTCGTGATCGGAGACGATCAGGGGGACGCCGAGCCGGGCGGCGTCCATCACGACCCCGGATTCCTTGCCGACACCGGGCTGCCGGGCAACCAGGGCAGCGTCGGCGGTGCCGTAGGCCAGTCGCAGCACGGATTCGGCGACGGGGCTGGGCACGGTATGTAGACGCAGATTCGGCAGGGCTCGCCACCGGTCCAGCACGGCCTCGTCAAGCGGGGCACCTACGACTATGACGTGCAGCGGCTCCTTCAAGCGGGCCAACGCGGCCTCGACGGTGGCGATGTCCTTGTACGGCCACCAGCCGCCCACCAGGCACACCACTGCTTCGACTGCGGGGATGCCGAAGGCCGCCCGGCCGCCTTCGCGTTCGGCGTGGGTGAGACGGTGGCCGTCGTCGACCGCGAAGGCACGTACCACCGCAGGCAGGCGAGGGAAGGCCGCGGCGAACTCATCGGCGACAGCCGGTGTCGGGTAGACCGCGAGGACGCGGCGCTCGCCTCGGCGGGCCAGCCGGCCGAGCAGCCGCACCACGGCGTCTTCTGTGGTGACCTGTTCGTGGATGAGCCGCAGGTGCGGCTGGCCGCCGAGGCGGGCAGCAGCCCCGTGTAGGGCCTCGCTCGCGGTCAGGATCACCACCGCCTCGACTCCGGGCTCCAGGCGGCGGGCGGTGCGCAGCGCGGACGCCTCCGCAAGGCACCGGGCGACCAGAGTGACCTGGTGCGGCAGCCGTCGCAGGACGCGGGGCCAGCGGCGTGAGCGGAAGGCCCGCTGCCCGGCCGTGGAGACTCCGGCCGCGAGGCGGGAGGCGGCCAGCAGTACGGCCCCCGGCCACCCAGGCGGTGCGGTTACCAGCCGGGCACCAGCCTTGCGCAGTGCCGTAGCCGTGTCGCGGGCGACCCCATGCGGGGTGATGACCAGACTGCCGGGCCGGGCCTGGGTGAGCGCTACCAGGGTGCGCTGGTGGTGCCCGCCCAAGCGGTCGGCATACGGCTCTATGAGCACGAGAGGGCCGGTCATCCGGACACCGCCTGATCCCCGTGGGTGGCGGTGAACCGGGCCCGCAGCCAGGACGGGTCGTTGAGATGGTTAAACCGCTTCGCATCGCGGGCGGACTCGCGGGCGAAGGCGACGCCCTCCCGAGCTCCGGCGGCGGCATACGAGGCGAACTCCCCGTCTCGGCTGGCCGTCCATGCCTCCACCCGCTGGCGGGCATCGTTGTTGGCCATCCCGTACTCGCTGCCGCGGGCGAGCATCGCGCACTCGCGGAAACCCGCCTTCCAGGCATGGAAGGGGCTCTGGTTGAACCGTGTGATCCCGGCGGTCTGGTCGGCGAATTCGATGCGTCCGGGCAGGGCCGCGAGCACGTCCACAGCCTCGCCCATCTCGCGCAGAGCACTGCGGCGGATCAGCTTCAGCCCGCCGTAGCCGTAGGACAGGCCGTTGACCGGGTTGATCGCCCGCCACACCCGCATGGACACCATCTCGTTCAGCGGTTCGACGGCCCTCGGGTTGAAGCCGGTGTCGATGGCGAAATCGCCGTCGGCGAGGAAGAACTGCTCGCGGTCGACGACCTCGGCGCACAGCCGGTAGGCCCGGCGCATCCCGTGCACCCCGTGCAGGCGCTTGACCGTGCCGCCGAGCGTCCGCTGGAGCCGGGAGTACAGGGAGTTGGCCATCGGCTCGTCGTAGGAGAGGAAGACGGCGTCGAAGCAGGTCACGAGATCGCCTCCAGGTAGCGGGCGGCAACCAGGGCGGGGGTGAAGTCGGCGGTGGAGGCGTGCGCCCGCTTGGCGTGGACGGCGTGAAACTCGTTTTCCGTGGCCAGGCGTTTGGCCAGGGCGACGGCTTCGGCCGGGGTGGTGAAGCACAGCTCGGGGTCGATGTGCTCGGTGAGCCAGCCCAGCCTCGGTGAGATGACCGGCAGACCCATCCCCTGGCAGTCGATGACGCTCATGGACCAGGGGCAGCCCGGCCGGAACGGGGCGATGCCGAAGCGGGCACCGGCCAGCAGGTTCTTGTAGCGGACGCGGTCTCCACGGTCGGAGACGACCTGCACGTGCGGCAGCACGGCGAGCTTCTCGCGCATCTTCTCGGGGCTGTCGTCCAGGCCCTTCCGCTCGGCCCGGCGCTGCCCGAACAGATCCATGACCCGCAGCCGCACGGCGCCGGAGTCGCTGAGCCCGCGGGCCAGGTCCACGAACTGCTCGGTGCCGTAGTGCGCGTACAGCCGGTGGTTGTAGACACCGATCGCGCCGCCCGTACCGGAGACGTGCCGGACCGTGGCGGGGTCGCGGACCAGGCGCTCGTCACGCGGCGCGGGCACCACCCGCAGCCGGTCGCCCAGGTTCACCGTCATCCGGGCAGCGGCGGCCGACACCCAGGAGGCGGCCGTGGAGGAGTGCACCATCACCCGGTCGCACGCGGCCAGCCCGGCGGTGAACGCCAGCAGCACCGGCCGCCCGAGTCCTGCGTCGTTCAAGGACGGGTCGAGCAGGAGCTGGCCACCGTCGGCGAAGGAGAACGGCAGGTAGTGGCAGTACCCAACCAGCAGCGCCTTCGATCCGGCCTCCAATAGGGCGGTGCGGACAGCCGGAGCCTCCTCGATCTGGTTGGCCACGACCGCGTTCGGCCGCTCGGCCTGGATCAGCGCCACCAGCTCATCGATGTCCGCGGAGAACCGGGCCCGGTACTTCGTCCCCGGCACCTTCGTCTGGTGGAAGCCGCAGCGGGCATCCCCGGCCGGAGCCGGAGCCGCGACAGTCACCTCTGCCCCGGCGTCCGCCAGAGCCGGGACGAGCAGATCCGCGAAGATCCACCCGGAGTCGGCGGACAGCCGGTCGGGGTTGGAGATGTTCAGCAGGTACAGCACGCGCATGGAGCGTCGCCTCCCTCATCTGCCCGGACGGGTCGATCCGGGCCGGTGAGGAAAGGAAATCGGCGACGTCAGCCGTGACGGGATGATGAACTGGGATCACTCACGGTTCATTCATGGTCACCAACGATGACGCGGGGCGGGGCTTCGATGGGCGCGCAGGACGAGGAGATCACCGTCGAGCAGGCGGCCGAGGACTTTGCGGCCGAGGTAGCGCGGTGGCGGGAGGTACGCGGCATGTCCAAGCGCGCGTTGGCGCGGGCCATGGGCTTCGACCCCTCCTACGTCAGCCACATGGAATCCGGCCGCCACAAGCCCAGCGAGGAGTTCGCCCGGCTCGCCGACGATGCCCTGAACGCAGGGAAGGCGATCTGGCGGCGCTGGTGCGACTACGAGCAGGCCAAAGCAAGGGAGAGCCGAGCCCGGCGCCCGCCTGCGGCCCCGCCAGCCCCGCGTAGGCCCGAGCAGCCATACGCCACCGGCTCCGCCCTCGTCGTCGAGCACGACGCCGCCCGCCTCCAGTACGACGGCCGCTCGTACCGGCTCACGATGCGACGGCTGTTGCGGAACACCGGCGATCAGCCCGTGACCCGGTACCTGATCCGCATCTCCGTCGACCGCTACCCGGGCGACCCCGAGCGGTCCAACGCCCACTACCGGGCTCACCCGCTGACCTGGGATGAACTCGACCTCACCGCCACCTGCCGGGGCGAGGCGATGCGCTGGCAGGCCAAACACGACCGCGACGCCTTCAAGGAAGTCTGGCTGCTCTTCGACAACGAACACGGCCGCTTCCCGCTCTACCCAGGCGA
Source organism: Streptomyces sp. MUM 178J (assembly GCF_022414575.1). Classification (GTDB taxonomy): domain Bacteria; phylum Actinomycetota; class Actinomycetes; order Streptomycetales; family Streptomycetaceae; genus Streptomyces; species Streptomyces chengmaiensis. The sequence continues at coordinate 78,925 of NZ_JADWYQ010000009.1, forward strand.
GTCCGTGTGGATCGAGTACGCCTACACCGTCGGCGACGACAAGTGGGGCAACTGGTTCCAGCGGGCTGTCCGTCTGCCCACCGAGCAGTTGGAAGTCCAGCTCGCGTTCCCCGCCGCCCTCGACCCGTTGGTCTGGGGCACCGAGACCTCCATGACCGCCGAAGCCTCTCCGCTGCGGACCCCACCCGTCCGCAGCGACGACGGCAAGCTACGGCAATTCACGTGGATCACGACCACACCCGCCCTGCACGCTCGGTACCGTCTGGAATGGCGGTTTCGAGCGCGGCCCGAACGCAACACGGATCAAGAGGAGTTCAGGTGATTGACGTGAGGCCCAGCCAGCAGATGCGAGACCTCGGCGTTGTCCAGCACGGCGCCGGCATCCTCGCCGAACCGGCCCGCGCTTTCGACCTGCCCGCCGAGCGCGACGAGGCCGAACGCATCACGGACGAACTGTTCGCCGCCATGGAGCGGATCGGCCAGGTCCACCCCTTCGCCAAGGGCATGGGCATCGCGGCCCCGCAGATCGGCATCGCACGCGCCGCCGCGGTCGTCCAGCCGCCCGGCAACGCCCCCGCCATCATCCTGCTCAACCCCCGGATCACCACCAGCTCCGACGAGACGGACGAGCAGTACGAGGGCTGCCTGAGCTTCTTCGACGTACGCGGTCTCGTCCCCCGCCCGCTGAAGATCACGATGGAGGCCACGGCCCTGACCGGCGAGACCGTGACCACGGTGTACGAACGCGGTCTCGCCCGCCTCATCCACCACGAGATCGACCACCTCGACGGGCTGCTGTACACCGCACGCATGAGGACCGGCGTTGTCCCGATCCCCGTGGAGGAGTACCGGCAGACCGGCCATGCCTGGGTATATGACGGTGCCTGATCCAGAGGCCGCTCTGTGTACGCGCGCTGGCCCCGTCGCGTCCCCCTCGGCAGGCTGTACTTGCCTCACCCCGCGGGAGACCGGCCGAACCAGCGGAGGCCGCTCCCCCGGATGTGGGGTAGCGGCCTCCGCTGTTGTTCCTGACATCAAGTCAGAGAATTGGCCGGGCGGTGCACACCCGGTGCACAAGGACCTGGAGAACAGCTGGGAACAGTGAGAACTGCCGAGCATTGTTTCCGCAGCTCACGGCATGTTTCCAGGCTCTAGCCCCAGGCCACCCGGCCCGCTCTTAGATGTCGAAGTACAGCTCGAACTCGTGCGGGTGCGGACGCAGCTGGATCGGGGCGATCTCGTTGGTGCGCTTGTAGTCGATCCAGGTCTCGATCAGGTCCGCCGTGAAGACGCCGCCCGCCTGGAGGTACTCGTTGTCCTCCTCCAGGGCGTCCAGAACCGCCGGGAGGGAGGTCGGGACCTGGGGGACGCCCGCGTGCTCGTCGGGGGAGAGCTCGTAGAGGTCCTTGTCGATGGGCTCGGCCGGCTCGATCTTGTTCTTGACGCCGTCGAGGCCCGCGAGGAGGAGGGCGGAGAAGGCCAGGTACGGGTTCGAGGACGGGTCCGGGGCGCGGAACTCGACGCGCTTGGCCTTCGGGTTGGAGCCCGTGATCGGGATGCGCATGGCCGCGGAGCGGTTGCGCTGCGAGTAGACCAGGTTGACCGGGGCCTCGAAGCCGGGCACCAGGCGGTGGTAGGAGTTCACCGTCGGGTTGGTGAAGGCCAGCAGCGACGGGGCGTGCTTGAGGATGCCGCCGATGTAGTAGCGGGCGGTGTCCGACAGGCCCGCGTAGCCCTGCTCGTCGTAGAAGAGCGGGGCGCCGCCCTGCCACAGCGACTGGTGGACGTGCATGCCCGAGCCGTTGTCGCCGAAGATCGGCTTCGGCATGAAGGTGGCGGTCTTGCCGTTGCGCCAGGCGACGTTCTTCACGATGTACTTGAAGAGCATCAGGTCGTCGGCCGCGGCCAGCAGCGTGTTGAACTTGTAGTTGATCTCAGCCTGGCCGGCGGTGCCGACCTCGTGGTGCTGGCGCTCGACCTGAAGGCCCGCCTTGTTCAGCTCCAGGGAGATCTCGGCGCGCAGGTCGGCGAAGTGGTCGACCGGCGGGGCCGGGAAGTAGCCGCCCTTGTAGCGGACCTTGTAGCCGCGGTTGTCCTCGACCGCGCCGGTGTTCCAGGCGCCGGCCTCGGAGTCGATGTGGTAGAAGCCCTCGTTCGCGGTGGTGGCGAAGCGCACCGAGTCAAAGACGTAGAACTCGGCCTCGGGGCCGAAGAACGCGGTGTCGGCGATGCCGGTGGAGGCGAGGTAGGTCTCGGCCTTCTTGGCGATGTTGCGCGGGTCGCGGCTGTACTGCTCGCCGGTCACCGGGTCGTGGATGAAGAAGTTGATGTTGAGCGTCTTGTCCCGGCGGAACGGGTCCACACGGGCCGTCGACAGGTCCGGCACCAGAGCCATGTCGGACTCGTGGATCGCCTGGAAGCCGCGGATCGAGGAGCCGTCGAACATCAGCTGCTCGGCCGGGTCGAACGCCTCTGCCGGGACCGTGAAGTGCTGCATCACACCCGGCAGGTCGCAGAACCGGACGTCGACGAACTTGACGTCCTTGTCCGCGATGAACTTCTTGGCCTCGTCGGCGTTCTGGAACATCCAACTCCTCCTACTCCCGACCCGGGAGGGGCGGGGTTGCAGCTCGGTCGTGCGGCCAGTGCGGTGGCACACGCTGGACCCGACCATAGGCAGGTGGCATTTCTCAAGCATGACCCATTTGTTTCGGAGAAGTTAACCAGGCCGGGTGGTGGGACATGTGTGACTCGGTCGTCGCGGGGAGTGACGGGCCCCGGGCCGCGGGGCGGCAAAGCGGGCGCAGTACCGTGTACGGGTGGACAACAGGCAAGCAATCGGATCGTGGCTCTCCGGGCCGCGCGCGGCGGCCGAGGAGATGGGCGCCGACTTCGGTCACCGGGGCGAGCGGCTCGGTCTGCCGGAGTCGGGACCCGGCTCCATCGCCCCGCTGGGTCGGCGCTTCGGCGCCGTCTTCGTCGACTGGGGGCTGTGCCTCCTGATCGCATACGGGCTGTTCGCCGGCGGCAACGGCCAGGCGGCGGGCAACTGGGCCCTCGGCATCTTCCTCGTACTGAGCGTGCTCACCGTCGGCACGGTCGGCTGCACCCCCGGCAAGCGGCTCTTCGGGCTGCGGGTCATCGCCGAGGACGGCGGGCGGCTCGGCGTCGTACGCGTCGTCGTGCGCAGCGTGCTGCTCGCCCTCGCCGTCCCCGCCCTGATCTGGGACCGCGACGGGCGCGGACTGCACGACCGGCTCTCCCGCGCCGTGCAGGTCCGGATGTAGGCGCACGGAGGGCGAAAGAGGGCGGAAAGAGAGGGCGGCGGCCGATGTGAATCGGCCGCCGCCCTCTCTTTCCGTTCCCCGCCGTGAACGCCGTGGACCGCTTCCGCTCGCTGCCGTGAACAGCGACTGGCGGATCGTGTGTGCAGTCCGGCGCGCGCGGAGCGCTCAGCGCATCTTTCCGCCCCGCGGCATCCGCATGCCCTTCGGCATGGGGCCCTTCGGCATCGGCATATTGCTCATCAGGTCGCCCATGGCGCGCAGCCGGTCGTTCGCTGCCGTCACCTGCGGGCCCGAGAGCACCCGCGGCAGCTTCAGCATGGTCGTGCGCACCTTCTTCAGCGGCACCTGGCCCTCGCCGTCGCCGACGACGATGTCGTGCACCGGCACATCCACCACGATCCGCGACATCTTCTTCTTCTCTGCCGCGAGCAGTGACTTCAGCCGGTTCGGATTGCCCTCGCCGACCAGCACGATGCCCGCCTTGCCGACCGCCCGGTGGACGACGTCCTGGCTGCGGTTCATGGCCACCGCCGGAGTCGTGGTCCAGCCCCGGCCCACGTTCTGCAGCACCGCGGCCGCCGCGCCCGGCTGGCCCTCCATCTGCCCAAACGCCGCCCGCTCCGCCCGCCGGCCGAAGATGATCGCCATCGCCAGGAAGGCCAGCAGGAAGCCGAGGATGCCCAGGTAGACCGGGAAGCCGAGCACAAAGCCGATCGCAAGGAAGACACCGAAGGTGACGATTCCCACACCTGCGACGACAAGCCCGACCTTGGGATCGGTACGCCGGGTCATCTTGTACGTCAGGGCGATCTGCTTGAGCCGCCCGGGGTTCGCCGCGGCGTCAGCGCCGCTGTCAGAGTTTGCCTTCCTCGCCATGTCTCGAAGTTTACGTGGCTCAGAGAGTGCGGTCTGCCGCGGCCTCCAGCACGTGCTGCGCCTCCACGCGGTCCTTGGCTCGGCGTCGGTCCTCCAGCACCGCCGTCCAGGCGTTGCGCCGGGCGGTGCGCTGGCCTCCGCTCAGCAGCAGCGACTCCATCGCGCGCAGCGCGTCGGTGAGGGACGGGATCGGGGTGGCGCGTACGGGACGAACCTGCGCGGCCTGCATCGTGGAGGTCCTCCTCGGTGGGGCTTCGGCACGGGGGGTGACGCAGTGGATGACACTGTGGGTGAAGCAAGCGTTACTGATTGGTGTTACCAGGGCGTGACTGGGTGGTCAAACGCTGATGAAACCTTTTGTCCAGGATGAATATGCCGGTGCGGCCCGCACCGGACCCCCGACCTGCGGGGGTGAGTGCGAGCCGCACCGATCGCGTATAACTGCCTGGCAGCCGCTTGTGGCTGAACTCACGCGGCCGCGTGTGAGCCGTTCCTCCGCGTCATCGCCTGCTGGTACAGCCGCCCCGCCCGGTACGACGAGCGCACCAGCGGGCCCGACATCACACCGGAGAAGCCGATCTCCTCGGCCTCCTCCTTCAGCTCCACGAACTCCGCCGGCTTCACCCAGCGCTCCACCGGGTGGTGGCGCACGGAAGGGCGCAGATACTGCGTGATGGTGATCAGCTCGCAGCCCGCGTCGTGCAGCTGCTGCAGTGCCTCGCTGATCTCCTCGCGCTCCTCGCCCATGCCGAGGATCAGGTTCGACTTGGTGATCAGGCCGTACTCGCGGGCCTTGGTGATCACCTCCAGCGAACGCTCGTAGCGGAAGCCGGGGCGGATCCGCCGGAAGATGCGCGGCACCGTCTCGACGTTGTGGGCGAAGACCTCGGGACGGGAGGCGAAGACCTCCTCGAGCAGCTCGGGCACCGCGTTGAAGTCCGGGGCCAGCAGCTCGACCTTCGTGCGGCCGGCCTCGCGGCCCGAGGTCTGCTCGTGGATCTGGCGGACGGTCTCCGCGTACAGCCAGGCGCCGCCGTCCTCGAGGTCGTCACGGGCGACACCGGTGATCGTGGCGTAGTTCAGATCCATCGAGACGACCGACTCGCCGACCCGGCGGGGCTCGTCACGGTCCAGCGCCTCGGGCCTGCCGGTGTCGATCTGGCAGAAGTCGCAGCGCCGGGTGCACTGGTCTCCGCCGATGAGGAAGGTGGCCTCGCGGTCCTCCCAGCACTCGAAGATGTTCGGACAGCCGGCCTCCTGGCACACCGTGTGCAGACCCTCGCTCTTGACGAGTTTCTGCAGCTGGTTGTACTCGGGCCCCATCTTCGCCCGCGTCTTGATCCATTCGGGCTTGCGCTCGATGGGGGTCTGGCTGTTCCGGACCTCCAGGCGCAGCATCTTGCGTCCGTCGGGTGAGACTGCGGACACGTCCCGCTCCTAGGCTTCGATTCTTCGGCGTACACCAGGGTACGCCCGTAGTTCAATGGCCCTATGCCTGGCCCAACCCTTGGCCAAGGGCGAGCATTCCCTATGCGGACGGCACGCCGGCCGGGGAGATCTCGCGCGGCTTCAGCTCCGCGTTCTCCAGCACCTCGCGCAGATGCTTCTCGGCCACCGGCAGCACCTCGGCGATCGTCACATCCCGGCCCAGTTCGTTCGCCAGGGACGTCACGCCCGCGTCCCGGATGCCGCACGGCACGATCCGGTCGAACCAGGTGTTGTCCGGGTTCACATTGAGGGCGAAGCCGTGCATCGAGACGCCCTTGGCGATCCGGATGCCGATCGCCGCGAGCTTGCGGTCCTCCCGGCGCTGGCCGGCATTGGACGGAGCGTACTCCGGGCCGCTGAGCCGCGGGTCAAACTCGTCGTCGTCCAGCCGGGGGTCGAAGTCCAGCGAGAGCCCCCCGGGCGCGGGGCGCTCCTCCACGGCGTCGCCCAGCACCCACACGCCGCTGCGGCCCTCGACCCGTGACGTCTGCACGCCGAACTCCGCGCAGGTGAGGATCAGCGCCTCTTCCAGCCGGCGCACATGCGCGATCACATCCACCGGGCGCGGCAGTTTCAGGATGGGGTAGCCCACCAGCTGGCCGGGGCCGTGCCAGGTGATCTTGCCGCCGCGGTCCACGTCCACGACCGGGGTGCCGTCCAGCGGGCGCTCACTGTCCTCGGTGCGCCGTCCGGCCGTATACACCGGCGGGTGCTCCAGCAGCAGACAGGTGTCCGGGATCTCGTCCGCGAAGCGGGAGGCGTGCACCGCGCGCTGCTGCTCCCACGCCGTCTGGTATTCGACCGCTTCCCCGCCGAAACCCAGCCGGACGAACCGCAGCTCGCTGCTCGTGCCGTTCACGCCCTTCGCGCCATTGCCCACGGCCGTGCCTCCCTTGAACCCTTCAACCTGCACGCGTCGCACCGTGCACTCCCGCCACTGTACGGCGAGGCCTCGACGCTCGAAGGGGGTGGGCATCCGTCATGCGACGCACCCAATCCTCACACGATCGGATGAATATGGGGCGAACCTGATTGTCTCAGCCAGAAGGACCGCTAAATTCGCGCCGTTCTATGAGGGCTGTTCCCGGCCCGGAAGGCAGGAGACCGCACAGCTGATGACGGAACGACCCTCGCAGCGCACACCAAACCGCCAGCTCGCCGCACTCATCGCCGAGGCTGGGTTCTCCAACGCGGGGCTGGCGCGCCGCGTGGACCAGCTGGGCCTCGAACACGGCCTCGATCTGAGGTACGACAAGACATCGGTGACCCGGTGGCTCCGCGGACAGCAGCCGCGCGGCACCACCCCCGCGCTGATCGCCGAGGTGTTCACCCGCAGGCTCGGCCGCCGGCTCACGGCGCAGGACCTCGGCCTCGACGCATGCGCGCCGGTGTATGCGGGGCTGGAGTTCGCCGCGACGCCGGAGGAGGCCGTGGACATCGTCAGCGGGCTCTGGCGCAAGGACTCGGGCAGCCATGCGGAGCTTCGCAAGATCGCGTTCACCCCGGCGGGCCTCGTGGTGCCGAGCCGCGACTGGCTGATCGGACGCGCCGACGAGCGCGTCGTGCGCGGCGAGGGCCGGGACCCCGGGTGGGACCCCGGGCGAGACCCCGGGCGGGGCGAGCCCGCCGACCGGCTGGCGGCCCCCGACCGCCTCGGGCCGGCGGAACGGCTCGGGCGGCCGCGGGTGCCCGTACAGGGACGGCCCTCCGTGCCGCGCCAGCGCGGCACGGAGCGGACGACCGACCGCGGCCCCGGGCAGCGAGTGACCTCCGGCGACATCGCGGCACTGCGTTCCGTGGGCGAGCTGTTCCGCACGCTCGACCACGCGTACGGGGGCGGGCACGCCCGGCAGGCGCTCGTCCGCTATCTGGAGCACGAGGCCGAGCCCATGCTGCGCGGCGTGTACGGGGAGGGCATCGGGCGGCGGCTGTTCGCGGCGGCAGCCGACCTGACCCGGCTGGCCGGCTGGACCTCGTACGACATCGTCGCCCACGGCCTCGCCCAGCGCTACTTCGTCCAGGCCCTGCGGCTCTCCCAGGCGGCGGGCGACCGGGCGTACGGCGCCTATGTACTGGTCACGATGAGCCGCCAGGCCGTCTATCTGGGCCACGGCCGCGAGGCGGTGCAGCTCACCCGGGTCGCCCAGCAGGGCGTCGGATCCGCCTCCCCGCCCGTGGTGCTGGCGCTGCTGCACGCCGTGGAGGCGCGCGGGCACGCCGTGCTCGGGGAGGTCCGGGCCTGTACGGCGTCCCTCGCGCGTGCGGAGCGGGCGCTGGATACGGCCCGGCCGGGCGACGACGTGCCGTACTGGGGGCGGTTCTTCGACGAGGCGCAGCTCGCGTACGAGTTCGCGCACTGCCATCGCGATCTGCAGCAGTACCGGTCGGCGGTGCAGCACGCCGAGCGGGCCCTGCAACTGGGCGCGCCCGCGTATGCCCGCAGCAGGCTGTTCTGCCGGGTGGTGCTGGCCTCCGCGAGGCTGGGACTGGGGGAGCTGGACCAGGCGTGCGCGCTGGGGGCGGAGGCGGCGCTCCAGTCGTCGGAGATGCGGTCGGTGCGGGCGGTGGAGTACGTGCGGGAGTTTGAGCGGAGGCTGGAGCCGTACAGGGACGCGGCGGCGGTACGGAACTATCGCGACCGGGTCGCAGCGCTCGGCTGACCCCGGTCTCCGCCCCCGCACGCCCGCCCGCGCGGGTTCCTGCGGCCCGGGCCGGAGCCTCTCCCACCCGCCCGCCCGTGCAGCTCCGTCGTCTGGCGCCGGCCGGTGGTGTCCGCCCTCCGGTGTCGGCGGCACGCCCGGGTGCCCCGGGCCGGTGCCTCTCCCGACCACCCGCACGCCCGTTTCCAGCTCCCCGCCAGGCTCGGATGTGGGCGGAATGGGGGCGAAGGATCCCGCACCCTGCGGAAACGCCATGGCGCACAGCGCCGCAGCGGGGGCGGAGCCCCCACCCGAAAAGCGAGGGCGGGCGGGAAGAGCCCGCGCCCGGAGGCCTTGGGTCTGCCAGCCGCGCCGGACGGCGAAAAGGCCCGCGCGCACGGTCTCCCCATGGCCGTGCGCGCGGGCAGGAAGCCGCGTACCGGGTCCCCCCGGCCCGGGACGCGGGCTGTGGTCAGGCGGCGGCCGGGAATGCGGACGCCTCATACGTCCCGGCCGGGTGAACGCCCAGGTCGGCGAGGACCGACTGCGCGGCGCGGCGGCCCGAGAACAGCGCGCCCTGCACGGTGCTCGTGTCGCGGTGGTCCCCGCACACATAGAGTCCGGCCAGCAGCCGCACCGTGCGCCGCAGATCGTGCGGCGGAGGCATCGCCGGCACCGCTTCGGGGTCGTGGGAGACCGCCAGCAACTCCCACGCGTCGGTCGTCGTCCCGTAGAGCGCCGCCAGCTGCTTGCGCACCCGCCGGTCCAGATCGTCCGGCGGAGCGCCCAACACCGTCGACGAGACCAGCACCCGCCCCTGCGGCGCACGCGACGGGTCGACCGCGCTCATCACCGCGGTGTGGGAGACCGGCCCGGTCCGGTCCGCGTCCAGCAGCAGGGACGCGTCCGCGTGCGGAGGCGGTGCGGGCGCGGTGTGGTGCACCGAGGTCACCGGGTGGAACGACGGCACCCGGAGCCCCGGCAGCAGCTCGGCCGCCGCTCGCGCGCCCGTCGCGAGGACCACCGCACGGCAGTGGATCTCGCCCTGCTCCTCGGTGAGGACCCGGTTGATCGCGACATCGGTGACCCGCACTCCGGTCCGCACCGTCCCGGGCGGGAGCGCCCCGGCCAGCTGCCCCGGCAGCGCGGCCGCACCGCCCTCCGGCACGCACAGCCTGCCCCGGGCGAAGCCGCGCAGTGCGAGGTCGGCGCAGCGGCTCGACGTCGTCAGCGCGGGATCGCTGAGCAGTGTGGACAGCAGCGGGCGGAGGAACCCGTGCACGGTGCGGGCGGGCAGTCCGCGGGCGTGGAGCGCCTTGCCCATGGGCCGCTCGGGCCGGGCGAGGATCCGCTCCACGGGCGTGGCCGCCAGGCGGGCGAGGGACGCGCCGAGTCGCGCCTGGTCGAGCGGCCTGGGGGCGCTCGCCAGGGCGCGTGCCACGGTCAGTGCGCTGCCCCGTGCGCTCCCGACGCCGAACCGAAGCACCCGGCCCCCGCTGTGCACGAGCACTCCGGGAGTGAAGCGCCGCAGGGCGAGATCTCCGAGACCCGCTGTGCGGCGCAGCTCTGGATACGAGGTGTTGAGCAACTGCACGACGCGATCGAGGCGGAACCCGTCGATCTCCTCGGTCGCCATCCGGCCGCCCACCCGGGACGTCGCCTCCAGCACACTGACCGTGAGCCCCGCTCCGGTCAGCTGACGGGCCGCCGAGAGCCCGGCGACGCCGGCCCCGACGATGACGACGTCCACTTGGCGTGCCGGGTCCGAGTGACGCGCAGCGTTCGCCAGTCCTGGATTCGCACGATCCGTGTGGTGCGCGTGGTGCGCGTGGTGCTCATGGTGAGCGGTGCTGAGCACGTGCCCCTCCCCGAGGTCGGCGCGGCTGACGGGAAGCTGATGCCCTCGACAGGCCCGAGGAATACCCGAGTTCGGACCGAGCGTAAGCAGCAGGGCCGTCAGTTCGATGCGCGCACAGCGCGGAGCACCGTTGCGCGGGGGCGCACGGCGCCGTCCGCGAAGGTCACCGAAAGGGGGCGTGATGTGCGCTTCGCACTGCTGTACGCAACCATGCGCCAGCCGTGTCGAATCACGCCGCACACAAACCGGCTCGGACGCCGACCCCGACCACGCCGCGGGGCCGGTCGGCCCCGCCCGGGCCCGTACCCCTCCGGGCCCGTACCCCTCCGGGCCCGTACCCCTCCGGGCCCGTACCCCTCCGGGCCCGTACCCCTCCGGGCCCGTACCCCTCCGGGCCCGTACCCCTCCGGGCCCGTACCCCTCCGGGCCCGCTATCTCAGCGCCGCCCGGATCGCCTCGTCGATCGTCGGGAACGCGAACGAGAAGCCCGACTCCAGCAGCCGCGCCGGCAGCACCCGCTGACCGGTCAGCACATTCTCCGACATCTCGCCCAGCACGCCCCGCAGCACCGGCGCCGGCACGTTGAACAGCGTCGGACGGTGCAGCACCCGCCCCATCGCCGCGGTGGCCTCCCCGTTGGTGACCGGCTCAGGGGCCGTCAGATTCACCGGACCCGACAGCGACTCCGCGTCGATCAGATGCCGCAGGGCCGCCACCTCGTCGTGCAGGGCGATGAAACTCCAGTACTGCCGACCGTCCCCCAGGCGTCCGCCGAGCCCTGCCCTGAACACCGGAAACATCCGCCCCCATGCGCCGCCTTTGCGCGCCACCACCAGACCGGTGCGGGAGAAGACCGTGCGCACCCCCGCCTCCTGCGCCGGGGCCGCGGCCTCCTCCCACTCCACGCACACATCCGGCAGAAACCCGTCCCCCGGCGGGGCGTCCTCGTCCACGGCGCGGTCGCCGGTGTCGCCGTAGTACCCCACGGCACTCCCGGAGACCAGCACTCGCGGCGGCGGGTCCATGGACGCCGCGGCCTCTGCGATGGCGGCCGTGCCGAGCACCCGGCTGTCCCGGATCTCCTTGCGGTACGCATCCGTCCAGCGGCGGTCCCCGATCCCCGCCCCCGCGAGATGCACGATCGCGTCACAACCGGCCAGTCCGGCGACATCGACGTGCTGGCGGTGCGGATCCCATTCCACCTCGTCCGCCGTTCCGGCGGAGCGGCGGACCAGGCGGACCACCTCGTGCCCGTCCGTCCGCAGTGAGCGGACGAGCGCCGAGCCGATGAGCCCGGTGGAGCCTGTGACGGCGACACGAGAACGTTCAGATCCCTGCATGAAGCCCATCCTGCCCTCGGGTCACGCCATGACACAGTGACCGCATGGCCGATTCCCGTATACGTCCCGCACGTCACACCGACGGCACAGCCCTCGCCGGACTGGACGCGGCCGTCTGGTCGCCGCTGCACGCCGTACAGCCCCGGCCGGAGCCCCCGTACGCGCCCTTCTTCGACGCGGCCCATCCGCCGGAGCAGTATCTGGTCGCCGAGGACCCGGCGGACGGCTCCGTCCTCGGATACGTCCGCCTCGGTCTGCCCACTCCGCTCGACTGCAACCGTCATGTCCGTCAGATCCAGGGTCTGGCCGTCGCCGACCGCGCTCGCGGACGCGGCGTCGGACGGGCGCTGCTGCACGCGGCCTGCGAGGAGGCCCGGCGGCAGGGCGCGATCCGCATCACGCTGCGCGTCCTCGGCCACAACGCCCCCGCCCGTGCGCTGTACGCGTCGGAGGGTTTCGCCGTCGAGGGCGTGCTGCCCGGGGAGTTCTTTCTGCACGGGCGGTATGTGGACGATGTGCTGATGGGCCGCGCGCTCGGCGGCTGACCGCAGCGGGCAGGCCCTACGGCTCGCCGAAACGTTCCCACAGCCGGGGGAACCGGCGTGCCAGAGCCGCGTCGTCGTCGAAGTCGAAGGGAGTGCCGGCCGGCTCCGCCGTCTGCGGCGCGATCCCCAGATCCGGGGCCACCACCCCGGTGAGCTGCTCGTACGCCTCGTCGGCCGCGTACCCTAGCTCCTCACCGTCCCCGTCGATGTCCTCGTCGAACTCCTCCAGCAGCTCGGCCAGCGAGTCCGGATCGTGCACCGCACCCTCGAACACCTCCCGACCCTGGCCGATCAGCCAGCAGCGGAAGTAGTCAAAAGCGTCGTCGCTCGCCCCACCCAGCAGCACGGCGGCCGCGCCCCACAGATCCCAGATGTACGCGCGGTTGTAGCGCGCCTCGAAGTGGCGGGCGAAGTCCAGCACGGAGTCGGGGTCGAGCCGCAGCAGCCGCTCGACGAGCAGATCGGCATGGTCCTCGGGGTCGCCCTCGGCGGCCTCGCGAGTGGTGTCCACGATCTCCCAGAACTCCGTCTCGTCCATCACGGCACAAGCATCGTGGTTGACGGACGGGCGCGCACGCGGAGCCGGGGAAAAGCCGGAGCCAGCCGAAACCGATCGGATAGCGGACAGAGGATGTCGGGTATCCGTGTCACGGTCGGCGTATGACGACACCCACCAAGGAACTGGCAGGAAGGATCGCCCTCGTCGCCGGCGCGACCCGGGGCGCGGGCCGCGCCATCGCCGTACAGCTGGGCGCGGCCGGGGCGACCGTCTATGTGACGGGGCGGACCACACGCGGCAAGGCCAGCGAGGTCGGCCGGACCACGGAGACCATCGAGGAGACCGCGGAGCTGGTCACCGCGGCGGGCGGCGAGGGGATCGCGATCCCGGCGGACCATCTCGACGTCGAGCAGGTACGGGCGGTCGTCGCCCGGATCGACGGGGAGCGGGGCCGTCTGGACGTCCTCGTCAACGACGTCTGGGGCGGCGAGCATCTGATCGTCTGGGACACGAAGATGTGGGACACCGAGCTGGAGCGCGGACTGCGGATGCTGGAACTCGGTGTGAAGACCCACGTCATCACCAGCAGTTGTGCGCTGCCGCTGCTGGTGCGCAACCCGGGCGGACTGGTCGTCGAGGTCACGGACGGCACGGCCGAGACGAACAAGGGGTTCCGGGAGAACTTCTACTACGACCTCGCGAAGTACGCCCCGATCCGGATGGCGCTGTCCCTGGGCGAGGACCTCAAGGGCGTGGGCTGCACGGCCGTGTCGATGACACCGGGGTGGCTGCGCTCCGAGCAGATGCTCGACCACTTCGGCGTCACGGAGGAGAACTGGCGCGACGCCGTCGACAGGAGTGAGCACTTCGCGATCTCCGAGTCGCCGGTCTTCGTCGGCCGTGCGGTCGCGGCGCTGGCCGCGGACCCGGAGCGGGCGCGCTGGAACGGCCGGTCGCTGTCCAGCGGGGAGCTGGCGAAGGTGTACGGCTTCACGGACGCGGACGGCAGCCGGCCCGACGCCTGGACGTATATCGAGGAGGTCGTCAAGGGCGGCGCGAAGGCCACAGCGGACGACTACCGCTGAATGACCACCGCTGAACGACTGCCGCTGATCGACCATTGCTGAACGACTGCCGCTGACCAGGTCCCGTACCGCCGCGGTCCCTTTCCGCACCGCTGCCGGCCCCTTCTGTGCTGCCGCGGCCGTCCCGTACTGCTGCGCCCCCTTCCGTGCTGCCGCGGCCGTCCCGTACTACGGCCGACTCGTCCCGTACAGCGCCGCCATGCCGCGCGCCGCCGCGGCGAACCGCTCGCGCAGCTCCGGCGGCCCCAGCACTTCGGCCTCCGGGCCCAGCGACAGCAGCTGGCCCAGCGCGACCTCCAGGGACTCCACCGGGAGGGCGACGGTCACCCGGCCGTGCTCGTCCGGGCCGTCCGCCGCGGCCAGGGCCTCCTCGGCCGCGGCGCGGTCGGTCGCGTACGGCAGACGGCGGGCGCCCGCCGGGGTCAGCCGCAGCACGGCCTCGGCACGCAGGATGGAGCGCGCGAACTGCGCCGCGCGCTCCGTCCAGAAGTCCGGCAGATCGAACTCCTCATCCCGTTCGAAACGTTCCTCCGCGGGCTCCGCCGAGCTGAACCGGTCGATCCGGTACACCCGGAAGGAGCCCGCCCCGCCCTCCGCACGCGCGCACAGGTACCAGACCCCCGCCTTGAGCACGAGGCCGTACGGCGCGAGCTCCCGCTCTGCCTCTGCGCCGTACCCGTCGCCCCGCCGGTAGCGGGCCCGCAGCAGCCGGTCGTCCCATACGGCTTCGGCCACCGGCGGCAGCAACTCGGGGGTCGCCGGCTCCTGGTACCAGCCCGGAGCGTCGAGATGGAAGCGCCGGGCCGCGGAGGCGGAGGCGTCCCGCAGCGACGGCAGCAGCGCCGCCGACACCTTGAGCCGGGCCGCCGACGCCGCGTCCTGCAGGCCCATCTCCCGCAGGGCGCCGGGCAGCCCGGACAGGAACAGCGCCTCCGCCTCGCTGCGGGCCAGGCCGGTCAGCCGGGTGCGGTATCCGCCGATCAGGCGATAGCCGCCGGCCCGCCCCCGGTCCGCGTACACCGGAACGCCCGCCTCGGACAGGGCGAGGGCGTCCCGGGCGACGGTGCGCTCCGACACCTCCAGCTCCCGGGCCAGTTCGGCCCCGGTCATCGAGGGCCTCGACTGCAGAAGCAGCACCATCTTGATCAGGCGGGCAGCGCGCATGCGGGCCATTGTCCCCAAAGGCCCCGGCGGCCCCGGCCGGCCCGATCCGGCCCGGACTGCCAGGGGCCGCTGGACCGCCGGGGCTGTCGGACCTGCCCCACGGAGAGCGCCCGCGCCGGCGGGGCCGCCGGTCTCTGGGCCGCCGCATAGCGGCGGTAGCCGGTGAAGGGGTCGGTGCGGGCGGGGCGCAGCAGCCCGATGGCGTCGTAGTGGCGCAGCATGCGGGCCGACACACGTCCGTGTCTGGCGAAGTCTCCGATGGTGAACATGACCCCCTCACTCCACGCCCTCACACGGTGTCAAGGTCAAGGGTCGCCCATGTCGTCGGCGCGCCGGGCCGCACATCGCACGCTAACGTTCAGTCAGTGCAAAGCAGGGCATACCGGATGAGCCGGGCCGACGGAGCATCAAACCGTGTAAGAGGACAGCGCGAGCAAGGACGCCCCCATGACCAACCAGCCTCGTGAGCAGTGGTCCACCCGTACAGGGTTCCTGCTGGCTGCCATCGGCTCGGCCATCGGGCTCGGCAATATCTGGCGCTTTCCCGCGATCACATACGAGAACGGCGGCGGCGCGTTCCTCCTCCCCTATCTGGTAGCCCTGCTCACCGCGGGCATCCCCGTGCTGATCATGGAGTACTCGATCGGCCGCAAGTACCGGATGTCCCCGCCGGCCGCGCTGCGCCGGATGGCCCGCCCCGCCGAGGTCATCGGCTGGTGGCAGGTCGTCATCTGCTTCGTCATCGCCACCTACTACGCGGTCATCCTCGCCTGGGCCGTGCGCTACGTCGGGTTCTCCGCCGACCAGGCATGGGGCGACGACCCCGAGGGGTTCCTCTTCGGGGACTTCCTGGAGGTCGCGGAGGCGCCCGGCATGATCTCCGGCTATGTGACCGCGGTGATCTGGCCGCTGATCGCCGTCTGGGTGGTCGTGCTGGTCATCCTGGCATTCGGAGTACGCCGCGGCATCGAACGGGCGAACAAGGTCTTCATCCCGCTGCTGGTGCTGTTCTTCGTCATCCTGGTGATCCGGGCGCTCACCCTGGACGGTGCGGCGGAGGGCCTCGACGCGCTCTTCGCGCCCGACTGGTCGGAGCTGGACAACGGCAGCGTCTGGGTCGCCGCCTACGGCCAGATCTTCTTCTCCCTGTCCATCGGCTTCGGCATCATGGTCACCTACGCCTCCTACCTGGGGCGGCGCGCGGACCTCACCGGCTCCGCGATGGTCGCGGGCTTCGCCAACAGCTCCTTCGAGATCCTGGCGGGCATCGGCGTCTTCGCCACGCTGGGCTTTATGGCCGCGCAGGCGGGGGTGCCGGTCGACGAGGTGGCCAGCGCGGGGCTAGGACTCGCCTTCGTCGCCTTCCCGGCCGTCATCTCCGAGATGCCCGCCGGCAGCTTCTTCGGGGTGCTGTTCTTCGTCTCGCTGGTGATCGCGGGACTGTCCTCGCTGATCTCCATCGTGCAGGTCGTCGTCTCGGCGGTGCAGGACCGCACCGGCATCCGCCGCATCCCCGCGGTCTTCGGCGTCGGCGGTCTGGTGGCCCTCGCCTCCATCCTGCTGTTCCCGACCGACGAGGGGCTGTTCCTGCTGGACGCCTCAGACCACTTCGTCAACCAGTACGGCATCGCCCTCGCCGCCCTGGTCAGCGTGGTCGTGATCGCCTGGGTGCTGCGCAAGCTCCCGGAACTGCAGCAGAACGCGGACGCGACCTCCGCCATCAGGCTCGGCCACTGGTGGCGGATCTGCCTGGGCCTCATCACACCGCTCGTCCTCGGCTGGATGATGGTCGACAGCCTGCGTCAGGAGTTCGATGAGAACTACGAGGGCTACTCCACCGAGTTCCTGCTCAGCGCCGGCTGGAGCGTCGCGATCGGCGCGCTGCTCATCGGAGTCATCCTCACCCTGATGCCGTGGAAGGCCGGCGGTGAGGACATCGACCTCGACATGGAGGCCCCCGTCGAGAGGAAGGAGCCCTGATGTCCGCCAGCGCCATCGTCATGATGATCGTCGCGATCGTCATCGTCTGGGGCGGACTGGTTGCGGCCATCATCCGGCTGCGCAGCCACGCCCCCGAACCGGAACCTCCGCCGCCGGGAGTCCGCCCCGCGGAGTGACCGCGGTACACGTGCAACGGGTGCGGCTCCCGCCCGAAGGAAGGAGGCCGCACCCGTTGCGCTGTGCCTGTCGGCTCAGAGGCCGTAGCGCTCGCGCGCCTCCTTCACCGCGGAGGCCGGAACCTCGCCGCGCCGGGCGAGCTGCGCCAGCGCCGCCACGACGATCGACTGCGCGTCGACGCCGAAGTGGCGGCGGGCCGCCTGACGGGTGTCGGACAGGCCGAAGCCGTCCGTGCCGAGCGAGGAGTAGTCCTGCTCCACCCACTGGCTGATCTGGTCCGGCACCTGGCGCATCCAGTCGCTGACCGCCAGCACCGGGCCGGGTGCGCCCTCCAGCGCCCGGGTGACGTACGGGGTCCGCTGCTCGCCGCGCAGCAGCGCCTCGTCGCACTCCAGCGCGTCCCGGCGCAGCTCGCCCCACGAGGTGGCGGACCAGACGTCCGCCGCGACGCCCCAGTCGGCGGCGAGCAGCCGCTGCGCCTCAAGCGCCCAGTGGATCGCCGTGCCCGACGCGAGAAGCTGGAGCCGCGGGGCGTCGGCCGCCGCCGACTCGGCCTCCTTGAAGCGGTACAGCCCCTTGACGATGCCCTCCTCGACGCCCTCCGGCATCGCGGGCTGCGGCATCGGCTCGTTGTAGACCGTCAGGTAGTAGAAGACGTTCGAGTCCTCACCCGGGGCGGTCTCGCCGTACATCCGGCGCAGACCCTCCTTGACGATCACCGCGATCTCGTAGGCGAACGCCGGGTCGTAGTTGAGCGAAGCCGGGTTGGTGGCCGCGATCAGATGCGAGTGGCCGTCCGCGTGCTGCAGGCCTTCACCGGTCAGGGTGGTGCGGCCGGCGGTCGCACCCACGATGAAGCCCTTGCCCAGCTGGTCGGCGAGCTGCCACATCTGGTCGCCGGTGCGCTGCCAGCCGAACATCGAGTAGAAGATGTAGAAGGGGATCATCGTCTCGCCGTGCGTCGCGTACGACGTCGCGGCGGCGATGAAGTCGGCCATGGCGCCGGCCTCGGTGATCCCCTCATTGAGGATCTGGCCGTCCTTGGCCTCCTTGTAGTACATCAGCTGGTCGCGGTCGACCGGCTCGTACGTCTGGCCCAGGGGCGAGTAGATGCCCGCGGACGGGAACAGCGACTCCATGCCGAAGGTGCGGGCCTCGTCCGGAACGATCGGCACCCAGCGCCTGCCGGTCTGCTTGTCCCGCATCAGGTCCTTCACCAGGCGGACGAACGCCATGGTGGTGGCCATCTCCTGCTTGCCGGAGCCCTTCATCAGCGCCTTGAAGGCGCGCTCCTCGGGCGCGGGCAGGGGAGCGACGGGGTGGACACGGCGGGCCGGGGCCGGGCCGCCGAGGGCCGCGCGGCGCTCCTGGAGGTAGCGGACCTCGGGGGAGTCGGCGCCGGGGTGGCCGTACGGCACCTGGCCGTCGGCGAAGGCGCTGTCGGCGATCGGGAGCCCGAGCAGGTCGCGCATGTCCTTGAACTCTTCGACCGACAGCTTCTTCATCTGGTGGTTGGCGTTCTTGGACTCGAAGCCCTTGCCGAGCGTGTGGCCCTTCACCGTCTGGGCGAGGATCACGGTCGGCGCGCCCTTGTGCGCGAGCGCCGCGCGGTAGGCCGCGTACACCTTGCGGGGCTCGTGGCCGCCGCGGGAGAAGTGGAAGCACTCGGCGATCTTCGCGTCGCTCAGCAGCTTGCCGAGCTCCGCGAGCGCGGGCTCGGAGCCGAAGAAGTGCTCGCGGATGTACGCCACGTCCCGCGTCGCGTACGTCTGGAACTGCGCGTCCGGCACCTGGCGCAGCCTGCGCACCAGCGCGCCCGTGGCGTCGAGGGCGAACAGCTCGTCCCAGGCGGAGCCCCAGAGCGTCTTGACGACGTTCCAGCCGGCGCCGCGGAACTGGGCCTCCAGCTCCTGCACGATCTTGAAGTTGGCGCGGACGGGGCCGTCGAGGCGCTGGAGGTTGCAGTTGACGACAAACGTCAGATTGTCCAGCTGCTCACGGGCGGCGAGGGCGAGTGCCGCGGTCGACTCGGGCTCGTCCATCTCGCCGTCGCCGAGGAACGCCCAGACGTGGGAGCCGGACGTGTCCTTGATGCCTCGGCCCGCCAGGTAGCGGTTGAACCGCGCCTGGTAGATCGCGGAGAGCGGGCCGAGGCCCATGGAGACCGTGGGGAACTCCCACAGCCAGGGCAGCCGGCGCGGGTGCGGATAGGAGGGCAGGCCCTCGCCGCCGGCCTCCTGGCGGAAGTTGTCCAGGTGGGCCTCGGAGAGGCGGCCGTCGAGGAACGCGCGGGCGTAGACGCCGGGAGAGGCGTGGCCCTGGATGTAGAGCTGGTCGCCCGAGCTGTCGGTTTCCTTGCCGCGGAAGAAGTGGTTGAAGCCGGTCTCGTACAGCCAGGCGGCGGAGGCGAAGGTGGCGATATGGCCGCCGACGCCGTGGCGGGAGCTGCGGGTGACCATCGCGGCCGCGTTCCAGCGGTTCCACGCGGTGATGCGGGCTTCCAGCTCCGCGTCGCCGTCGAACTCGCCGAACGAGCCCTCGGCGGAGGTGGGGATGGTGTTGACGTAGTCCGTCTCCAGCAGGCTGGGCAGCGGGACCCCGGAGGTCTCGGCGTGCTGAAGCGTGCGACGCATCAGGTACGCGGCGCGGTGGGGGCCGGCATGCTCTGCGACGGCGTCGAGAGAGGCCGCCCACTCGGCGGTCTCCTCGGCGTCGCGGTCCGGGAGCTGATCGAGCTCGCTCGGAAGCTTGCCTACGGGGTCGGTCATGATCGCCGCCTTCCGGACTGGAGGGGGGTGGTGAAAAGGGGCCTTGTCTGGCAGGACAGGGCGAAGGGTTGGTGAACCCGCGGTCGACTGTAAGTCTCTGATCGATGATCGATCAAAGCCTGAGAGGGGAAAACTTCTCAATCTCGAGAAATTGGCATTCCGTGCCGCTGAACGGGGCACCGGGTGCCGCGGCAAAGCGGGTGAATCGGGCGGGGTGGGGGCGCGGGTGAGCGGGGGCGGCCTCAGCTGCGCGGGCTGTTTGCGCTGCGCGGAGCCTTTCCCCGATCCCGCCCCTTCCCGCAGCCGGGGCAGGCCCCGGGCCCCCGTACGGCCTTCGGCCGTGTCCTCAAACGCCGGACGGGCTTGAATTGGCCTGCGCCAATCCAGCCTCCGCCGGGGTTTGGTGGAGCAGAGCATCGGGCCCGCCGGGGTTTGGTGGAGTGGTGCATCGGGCCCGCCGGGGTTTGGAGGGCCCGATATATGAAGCCTCGCCGGCGTTTGAGGCGCGGGGGTTCGGGGGCGGAGCCCCCGTAAGACGGGGTCCCGGGCGGAGCCCCGGTTGTGGGAACAGACCCCCGGGTCAGGCGCGCGGGTCAGGCGCGCGGGGCGCAGCCCAGGACGTGGGCCTTGACCAGGGCGCCGATCTGCGGATCCCCCCTCCGGAACGCCTCCACCAGCTCCTCGTGCTCCTCCGCGTACGACTTCTGCACCGTCCCCAGCCACCGGATCGACAGCGCCGTGAACACCTCGATCCCCAGCCCCTCCCAGGTGTGCAGCAGCACCGCGTTCCCTGCCGCCCGCACCAGCTCCCGGTGGAAGGCGACCGTGTGCCGCACCTGCGCCGCCGAGTCGCCGGCGCGGTCCGCCTCGTACAGCGCCGCCACATGCGGCTCCAGCGCCGAGCAGTCCGCGCCGAGACGCTCCGCCGCCAGCTCCGCGGCGATCTGCTCCAGACCGGCGCGTACGGGATAGCTCTCCTCCAGGTCCGCGGCCGTCAGGTTCCGCACCCGTACGCCCTTGTTGGGCGCGGACTCGATCAGTCGCAGGCTCTCCAGCTCACGCAGCGCTTCCCGCACCGGTGTCTGGGAGACCTGGAGTTCGGTGGCGATCCGCCGTTCCACGATCCGCTCGCCGGGCTTCCAGCGGCCGCTGACGATGCCCTCCACGATGTGCTCGCGGATCTGTTCGCGCAGCGAGTGGACGACGGGCGGGGTGGTCATGAGGGCTCCTGGGGCGAGCGGCGGCGAGCCTTGTGGTTGTCGTGCGCGGGCGTTGCCATTATCGCCGCGGCGCCCCGCCCGGAGAATCCGGACGGGGCGCCGCGGGCACAGCTGTGTCGAGCGTTACAGACCGAGCTCGACCTCGAACTCACCGGCCTCCAGGATCGCCTTGACGGCGGTCAGGTAGCGGGCGGCGTCCGCGCCGTCCACCAGACGGTGGTCGTAGGAGAGCGTCAGGTACGTCATGTCGCGGACGCCGATGACCGTGCCCTCGGGGGTCTCGATGACCGCCGGGCGCTTGACGGTCGCGCCGATGCCCAGGATGGCGACCTGGTTCGGCGGCACGATGATCGTGTCGAACAGCGCGCCCCGCGAACCGGTGTTGCTGATGGTGAAGGTCGCCCCGGCCAGCTCATCCGGGGTGATCTTGTTGCCGCGGACCTTGCCGGCCAGGTCGGCCGTGGCCTTGGCGATGCCGGCGATGTTGAGGTCGCCCGCACCCTTGATGACGGGCGTCATCAGGCCCTTCTCGGAGTCCACGGCGATGCCGACGTTCTCCGTGTCGAAGTACGTGATGGTGCCCTCGTCCTCGTTGATCCGGGCGTTGATGACCGGGTGGGCCTTCAGCGCCTGGGCCGCCGCCTTGACGAAGAACGGCATCGGGGAGAGCTTGACGCCTTCGCGGGCGGCGAAGGAGTCCTTCGCCTGGCCGCGCAGCTTCATCAGCCTGGTGATGTCGACCTCGACGACCGAGGACAGCTGAGCCTGGCCGTGCAGCGCCTTCATCATGTTGTCGCCGATGACCTTGCGCATGCGGGTCATCTTGACGGTCTGGCCGCGCAGCGGGGAGACCTCGAGCGCCGGCGCCTTGGCGGGGGCCGGAGCGGCGGCAGCTGCCGGAGCCGGGGCGGCAGCGGCTGCCTTGGCGGCCTCCGCGGCGGCGATGACGTCCTGCTTGCGGATACGGCCGCCGACGCCGGTGCCCTTGACGGCGCTCAGGTCGACGCCGTTCTCGGCGGCGAGCTTGCGCACCAGCGGGGTGACGTAGGCGTCGCCCGCCTCGACCGCGGCGGGAGCGGCGGGTGCGGGGGCGGCCGCAGGCGCCGGGGCCGGTGCCGGTGCCGGAGCGGGAGCCGGTGCCGGAGCCGGAGCGGGAGCCGGTGCCGGAGCGGGAGCCGGTGCCGGAGCCGGAGCGGGAGCCGGGGCCGGAGCGGGAGCCGGTGCCTCCTGCACCGGCGCCGGGGCGGCCGGGGCGGGCGCGGCGGCCGGGGCAGCACCCGGGGCGCCGATGACGGCGAGCTTCGCGCCGACCTCGGCGGTCTCGTCCTCGCCGACCACGATCTCCAGCAGCACACCGGCGGCCGGGGCGGGGATCTCGGTGTCGACCTTGTCCGTGGAGACCTCGAGCAGCGGCTCGTCCTCCTCGACGGACTCGCCGACCTCCTTCAGCCAGCGGGTGACGGTGCCCTCGGTGACGCTCTCGCCGAGCGCCGGAAGGGTCACATCGGTGCCCTCGGCGCCGCCCGCAGCCGCAGCCGCGGGGGACGGAGCCGGGGCGGCCGGGGCCTCGGCAGCGGGTGCGGCCGGTGCCGGAGCGGCCGCGGTCTCGGCCTCGGCGGCCGCCGGTGCCGGAGCCTCGGCCGGCGCGCCGGTGCCGTCGTCGATCACGGCCAGCTCGGCGCCGACCTCGACGGTCTCGTCCTCGGCGACCTTGATGGAGGTGAGGACACCGGCGGTCGGCGCGGGGATCTCGGTGTCGACCTTGTCAGTCGACACCTCGAGCAGCGGCTCGTCGGCCTCGACGCGCTCTCCCTCGGCCTTCAGCCAGCGGGTGACAGTGCCCTCGGTGACGCTCTCGCCGAGCGCCGGAAGGGTTACGGAAACCGCCATGGTTTCAGTTGCTCCTTACAAATGTGCGGTATGTGGTCGTCGAGCCCGGCGACTGATCAGTCGTGGGAGTGGAGCGGCTTGCCCGCGAGCGCCAGGTGGGCCTCGCCGAGCGCCTCGCTCTGCGTCGGGTGGGCATGTACCAGCTGCGCGACCTCAGCCGGCAGAGCTTCCCAGTTGTAGATCAGCTGGGCCTCGCCGACCTGCTCGCCCATGCGGTCGCCGACCATGTGAACGCCGACCACGGCACCGTCCTTGACCTGGACGAGCTTGATCTCGCCCGCGGTCTTGAGGATCTTGCTCTTGCCGTTGCCCGCGAGGTTGTACTTCAGAGCGACGACCTTGTCCGCGCCGTAGATCTCCTTGGCCTTGGCCTCGGTGATGCCGACGGACGCGACCTCCGGGTGGCAGTACGTCACCCGAGGCACACCGTCGTAGTCGATCGGAACGGTCTTGAGACCGGCCAGACGCTCCGCCACCAGGATGCCCTCCGCGAAGCCGACGTGCGCGAGCTGGAGGGTCGGCACGAGGTCGCCGACGGCGGAGATCGTCGGAACGTTGGTCTGCATGTACTCGTCGACCAGGACATAGCCGCGGTCCATCGCGACGCCCTGCTCCTCGTAGCCCAGGCCCTGCGAGACCGGGCCGCGGCCGACCGCCACGAGCAGCACCTCGGCCTCGAAGGTCTTGCCGTCCGCGAGGGTGACGCGCACGCCGTCCTGGGTGTACTCGGCCTTCTCGAAGAAGGTGCCCAGGCTGAACTTGATGCCCCGCTTGCGGAACGCGCGCTCCAGCAGCTTGGAGCTGTTCTCGTCCTCGACCGGCACCAGGTGCTTCAGGCCCTCGATGACGGTGACCTCGGAGCCGAAGGACTTCCACGCGGAGGCGAACTCGACGCCGATGACGCCGCCGCCCAGCACGATCGCGGACTTCGGGACGCGGTCCAGGGTCAGCGCATGGTCGGACGAGATGATGCGGTTGCCGTCGATCTCCAGGCCCGGCAGCGACTTCGGCACGGAGCCGGTGGCCAGCAGGACGTGGCGGCCCTGGACGCGGCGGCCGTTCACATCGACGGAGGTGGGGGAGGACAGCCGGCCCTCGCCCTCGATGAAGGTGACCTTGCGCGAGGCGATCAGACCCTGCAGACCCTTGTAGAGGCCCGAGATCACATCGTCCTTGTACTTGTGGACGGCACCCATGTCGATGCCCTCGAAGGTGGCCTTCACACCGAACTGGTCGGCTTCGCGTGCCTGGTCGGCGATCTCGCCGGCGTGCAGCAGCGCCTTCGTGGGAATACAACCGTTGTGCAGGCAGGTGCCGCCGACCTTGCCCTTCTCGACCAGGGCGACGTCCAGGCCCAGCTGAGCTCCGCGCAGGGCCGCAGCGTAACCGCCGCTACCGCCGCCGAGGATCACTAGGTCGAAAACGGTGCTGGCGTCGTTCGCCACGTCACGTCCTCCATGCATATGCGCCGTACGCCGGGCCCGTCTACCTGGAAGTTTGCCCGGCCGGTCGGCTGGTGTTCGGCCGCTGTCTCGTCGGCCCTGTGGTGGGGGCCCTGTCCTGCCGAGAACCCATCTTCGCACTTGTTGCCGCGAGGGGGGACTCGGGGCCTTTTTCTCTGTCTGATCGAGGCTCGGCTCGCCCTTGGGCGAACCGAGCCACAGAATTTCAGCCCAGGTCGCCGGCGGCGATGCGTTCGGCGAGCTTCACCAGGGTGCGGACCGAGGAGCCCGTGCCGCCCTTGGGGGTGTAGCCCCAGGGCGCGCCCTCGTGGAAGGCCGGGCCGGCGATGTCCAGGTGGGCCCAGGTGATGCCCTCGCCGACGAACTCCTTGAGGAACAGTCCGGCGACCAGGCCGCCGCCCATCCGCTCACCCATGTTCGCCATGTCCGCAGTCGGGGAGTCCATGCCCTTGCGCAGCTCGGCGGGGAGCGGCATCGGCCAGGACTGCTCGCCGGCCTCCTCGGCGATCTCGTGGACCGCGGTGCGGAACGCGTCGTCGTTGGCCATGATCCCGAAGGTGCGGTGGCCCAGCGCCAGCACCATCGCGCCGGTCAGCGTGGCCACGTCGACGATCGCGTCCGGGTTCTCCTCCGACGCCCTCGTCAGCGCGTCGGCGAGCACCAGCCGGCCCTCGGCGTCAGTGTTGAGCACCTCGACGGTCTTGCCGCTGTACATGCGCAGCACGTCGCCGGGGCGGACGGCCGAGCCGGACGGCATGTTCTCGGCGAGCGCCAGCCAGCAGGTGACGTTCACCTCCAGGCCGAGCCGTGCGGCCGCCACGACCGCGGCGAACACGGCGGCCGCGCCGCTCATGTCGCACTTCATGGTCTCGTTGTGGCCGGCCGGCTTCAGGGAGATGCCGCCCGAGTCGTAGGTGATGCCCTTGCCGACCAGCGCCAGCGTCTTGGCGTCCTTGGAGTGGGTGTACGTGAGCTTCACCAGGCGCGGCGGGTTCTGGGAGCCCTGGCCGACGCCGAGGATGCCGCCGTAACCGCCCTTGGCGAGTGCCTTCTCGTCCAGCACCTGCACCTTGATGCCGTGCTCCTTGCCGGCCGCGGAGGCGACCGCCGCGAACGCCTCGGGCGTGAGGTCGTTCGGCGGAGTGTTGATCAGGTCGCGGGCCCGGTTGACCTCCTCGGCGACCGCCAGGGCGCGCGCGACGGCCGCCTTGTACGCCTTGTCGCGCGGCTTGGCCCCCAGAAGGGCGACCTCGGCCAGGGGCGCCTTGACGCCGTTGCCGCCGTTCTTCCCGTTGCCGCCGTTCTTCCCGGACGCGCCCCCGCCCTGGTAGGCGGTGAAGGCGTACGCGCCGAGCAGCGCGCCCTCCGCGATGGCCTCCGCGTCCTCCGACGCCTCGATGGGCAGCGCGAAGGCGGCCTTCTTCGAGCCGCTGAGCGCACGGGCGGCGGTCCCGGCGGCCCGGCGCAGCGCCTCGGCGTCATACGCCTCGTCCTTCTCCGGCGCGGAGCCCAGCCCCGTCGCCAGGACGACCGGGGCCTTGAAGCCCGCGGGCGCGGGGAGCTTGGTCACCTCGCCCTCCGCGCCGCTCGCGCCGAGGGACTTCAGGATGTCGGCGAGCTTGCCGTCGTATGCCTCGACGACGGCCTCCGCGCCCGGCGCGACGACGAGTCCGTTCCCGCCCTGAGGGCTCTTGGCGACCCCGACGACGATGGCGTCGGCGCGCAGCGTCGCCGCGCCGGCAGTGCTGAGAGTGAGAGCAGTCACGGTGGTGAAATCTCGCTTCCGTTGAGTTCCAGGAGGTCGGGGCTCGTTCGGCACAGGGGACGGATCGACGCCCCCTCTGCCGGGAAGAGCCTACGCGCGCTCACCTGTCCCGCTCACGGCGGCGGCCGCCAACCCTCGTTGTGTCACGTTCGGCACGCACCCCCTCGCCGGCGCCGTCCACGGGCGGTCGGCCAAAGGGCCGCGACAGGACGGAGCTTGCACGGAGGGGCCGCCAAGCGGGTCCGGTGAAGCCCGGCGCGGTCCGGCAGCTCCCCGGGGAGGGGCGCGGGGCCGTGTCGACATACGGCTCCGACGCGTGGGCGCAGCCGGCCGTGACGCGCCCGCACCTTCCCGGCGGGCCGTCGCGGCACATGCCGCGGAGTGTTCAGGCCAGTGCGAGCGTTGCCAGCGCCGCGGTCGCCGCGGTCTCGGCGAGCGCGCCGAACACATCTCCCGTCACCCCGCCGAAGCGGCGCACGCAGCGCCGCAGCAGAGCCTGCGCCGCGAGCAGCCCGACGGCGAGCGCGAGCACATGGTGCAGTGCCCCCAACGCGTCGAAGAGAGCCCCCGCCGCCCCGGCGCAGACCGCTGCCGTCGCCGCGGCGACGGCCAGGACGCCGGGCGCCGGGACCACGCCGGCCACCGCCGCGCCCAGGCCTTCGGGGCGTGCGGCGGGAACGCCGGGCCGGCAGGCGAGGGTCAGCGCGAGCCGCGCGGCCACGGCGCTCAGCACGGCGGCCGCCGCGCCGCGCGGCCAGCTCTGCGCGTACAGCTCGTACACGGCGGCGATCTGGGCGGACAGTGTGAAAAGCAGCGTGATCACACCGAACGGCCCGATGTCGGACTGCTTCATGATGCGCAGCGCGTCCGCGGCGGGCCTGCCGCTGCCCAGACCGTCCGCCGTGTCGGCGAGACCGTCCAGATGGAGCCCCCGGGTGAGGACGGCGGGGACGGCTGCGGCAGCGACAGCGGCGAGCAGCGGGCCGCCGCCCAGCAGCAGGATCAGCCCGCCGGCGGCCGCCGCGACGAGGCCGGCGACGAGGCCGGCGAGGGGTGCCCACATCATGCCCGCGCGGGCGGCGTCGCGGTCCCATCGGGTGACGCGGACCGGGAGCACGGTCAGGGTGCCGAAGGCGAAGCGAAGCCCGTGCAGGCCGACGGCCGGGTCGGTGTCGGGAGCCGGGGCCGGGGCCGGTGACTTGGCCGGCCCGTCCGTCGGCCCGTCCGTCAGCCCGTCTGTCGGCCCGTCCGACGGCTCGGCGACCGGTCCGGACCGGGTGGCCGAGGCGGGGTCGGGTTCGGGGTCGGGCGTTGTGCCGGGGGCCGGCTCCTGGGGGTGAATGGCGTCCACCGCGCGAAGGGTAGCCGGGACCCTCCGACGGTAAATTTACGCATAGTGCACATTCATTGACACATCGTGTGAATCGGAAGCAGGCGGCATGGATGACTGGTTCTACCGCAACATCGTCGAGCCGGGGAAGCTCCCCACGCTCCTCGCCCTGTCCTCCTTCATCCTCACCTTTCTGATCACTCGGACCGTCACCCGGCTGATCCGCGCGGGCAAGGGGCCGTTCCGCAATGTCACGCCCGGCGGGATGCACATCCACCATGTCGTCCCCGGCGTCATCCTCACCGTGGTCGGAGGCTTCGCCGCCCTCAGCGCCACTGGGCACGACGTCGCCGCGGCCGTCTGCGCGGTCATCTTCGGCATCGGTGCGGGCCTCGTCCTCGACGAGTTCGCACTGCTCCTCCATCTCGACGACGTCTACTGGACCGAAGAGGGCCGCAAGAGCGTCGAGGTGGTCGTGCTGGCGGCCGCGCTGGCGCTGCTGGTCCTGAGCGGCTTCTCACCGCTCGGCGTCGACCAGCTCACGGAAGAGGAGCGGGAGAACCGGGCCGTCGTGATCCTCACGCTGGCGGCCGACTTCGTCTTCGTCATCGTCACACTGCTCAAGGGCAAGCTGCGGATGGCTCTCATCGGGGTGCTGGTGCCGTTCGTGGCGCTGTTCGGCGCCGTGCGGCTGGCCCGGCCCGGTTCGCCGTGGGCGCGGCGTTTCTACCGCAACCGCCCGCGCGCCCGGGCCAGGGCCCAGCTGCGCTCGTACCGCCACGACCGCCGCTGGGACCGGCCGCGCCGCAAGTTCCAGGACCTCATCGGGGGCGCGCCCGACCGGCCGACGGGGCCGGGCGGCGGCGACCGCTGAGCCCCTCGGCGCTGTCGTCGACGGCGCTCTCGTCGTCGGAGGCGGCGTCGACGGCGGTGCGCTGCACCGACAGCGCGGCGCACAGGACGAGCACCGCGGCGATCGCCGCCAGATGCTCCTTGCCCGCCAGATTGGGTTTGACGAGCACCTCGACGACCATCGCGGCGACCACCAGGCCCGCCGTGAACCAGGCCCGGTGACGCCAGCAGACGAACACCGCCAGACCCACGACCGCGGCCGACGGCCCGGTGTCGACCACGTGCGCGTCGGACGCCGGCAGTCCGAGACCGGCGAAGGCGTCGGGCCCCAGCGCGATGCCGATCCGGGCGTACAGCGTCCCGGCGAGCGTCGCGAGATAGGCGACGGCCAGCGTTCGCCCCCGGCCCACGGTGATCTCCGCGATGCCGAACACCAGCAGGATCTGAGCCAGCGCGCCCCACACCGGAAGGTCCAGCGCCGGTACGAACAGCGAGAGCGGGGTGCGCAGGAGCCCCAGCCACAGCGGGTCCTCGGCGCGTACGGCCCCGATCAGCCGGACCGGGCCGTACCCCAGGGCTGGTGCTGTGCCATCTGGAGCAGCGCGGTGAGGCAGACGGCCGTCAGGGTCAGGGGAATCGCCCGCCACCCGTCGGTGACGAGCGCCGTGCGCACGGCTCCGTACAGCGGGCCCCACTCGCGGCGCGCGAAAGCAGACAAGCGGACCTCTCCCATGAAACGCGATCATATGGGGCATCACATGTCATGGCGGTCCGCCTGATCCGTCAGTCGTCGCGGTGCGCGCCCTCGTCCTCCGCCAAGCCCTGCTCGGGCTGTTCGGGGAGCTCCGCCGCGAGCGCGGCGGCAGCCTGGACGAGGGGGAGCGCGAGC
The DNA here is from genome assembly GCF_022414575.1 of Streptomyces sp. MUM 178J. Lineage (GTDB taxonomy): Bacteria > Actinomycetota > Actinomycetes > Streptomycetales > Streptomycetaceae > Streptomyces > Streptomyces chengmaiensis. The sequence goes on from NZ_JADWYQ010000009.1 coordinate 108,001, forward strand.
AGTGCCCCGGTTCCTTCGCCCACAGTGACGCCGTGGTCGAGCAGCGGGTTGAGCGCCATCCTGTCGAACGCCTTCGTCTGGGCCGGCTCGCCGCTGACCTGGCCAGCCAGCCACCAGTCCGGCGCGCGGAAAGCGGCGCGCTGGCCGACCAGCGCGCAGGCCGCGGTGACGACCCCGTCGAGGATGACCGGCATCCGGCGCGCCGCCGACTGGAGCAGGAAGCCGGTCATCGCGGCGAGGTCTGCGCCGCCGACCGCGGCGAGCAGCTCCAGTTGGTCGCCGAGCACCGGGCGGGCGCGGCGCAGGGAGTCCCGGATCGCCGCGCACTTGCGCATCCAGGTCAGATCGTCGATGGCGACGCCGCCGCGACCGGTGACCACCGAGGCGTCGGTGCCGCAGAGGGCGGCGACGAGGGTGGCGGCGGGGGTCGTGCCGCCGACGCTCAGATCGCCGAGCACGACGAGGTCCGTGCCGGAGTCGGCCTCCTCGTCGGCGATGGCCATGCCGAGGCGTACGGCCGCATCGGCCTCCTCGGCGGTGAGCGCGTCCTCGACGTCGATGCGGCCGCTGCCGCGGCGCACCCGGTGGCGGACGACCTCGTCCGGAAGCAGGTCCGGCTCGCAGTCGAGACCTGCGTCCACGACGCGGACGGGGACGCCCATGCGGCGGGCGAGCACGGCGACCGGGCTCACCCCCTCCAGCACGTCCCGCACCAGCCGGTGCGCGGAGCCCGCCGGGCGGCGGGACACCCCGAGCTCGGCGACCCCGTGATCCCCGGCGAAGAGCACGATCCGCGGCTGGGTGACGGCCTTCACCGGGGCGACGCCCTGTGCGGCCGACAGCCACTCCGCGAGCTCGTCCAGCCGTCCCAGCGCACCGGGCGCGACCGCGAGCCGCTCCCGGCGGGCTTCGGCGTCGCGGCGGGTGCCGCTGTCGGGGCGCTCGATCAGATCGGAGAAGTCGTCGAGATTCAACCTGCTCATTCGCCGAACAGTACCGGGCCGACCCGCTCTTGGGGGCGTTGCCCCCAACCCCCCTTCCCCACCCGGCCCGACGTTTTGGCTTCGCGGGCGCGAAGCCCCCCACCCCCTGCGTCGCCGCGCGCCGTGGGCGCCGGACCGGGCCTGCCCGGCGCGGGCGCCTCGAACCCTTGGGCGTGCGGGACCCTCCGCGATCACGGGCCATCCGTGCCGGACTCTCTGCGGCGACAGGGCCGCCCCCGTGCCGGACGGGTCGCCCCGCGCCCCGGTCCCTCGCCGGGTACGGGACTTCCCACCCGCTCACCCGCCCACCTGCGCCCGGCGAGGCTCTGGACATGGGCGGACGGGGCCGCGGGACGGGTGCCCCGGGTCCCGGCAGGACGGACGTTCCCGGTCCCCGCCGGGCGGGCATTCCCCGGGGGTGTGGTGGAGCGGCGCATCGGGCCCGCCGGGGTTTGGAGGGCCGGTATATAAGCCTCGCCGGCGTTTCGAGAGCCGATATATGCGCTTGAGGCGCGGGGGCCTGAAGCTCAGCCTCGCTGGCGCTTGAGGCGCGGGGGCCTGAAGCTCAGCCTCGCCGGCGTTTGAGGCGCGGGGGCCTGAAACTCAGCCTCGCCGGCGTTTGAGGCGCGGGGGTTCGGGGGCGGAGCCCCCGTAAGACGGGGTCTGGGGCGGAGCCCCAGTTGGGTTCCCGCCAGGCGGGCGTTGCGGGGGGCCCCGCGTCGAGGCTCTGGAAACGGGTGGGCGGGAGGGAGAAGCGCGCCGGCCCGGGCTACGGGAAGCCCGCAGGAACGGGCGGCGGAAACCCAGGACGCCCGTCAGCCGCGCAACGCCAGCGCCTGGCCCGCCACGACCAGCACAACCTGCTCGCACTCGTCCGCGAATGCCGCGTTCAACCGCCCCAGTTCGTCCCGGAAGCGCCGCCCCGCCGCCGTCGCGGGCACCACCCCCGACCCCGTCTCGTTGGTGACCGCCACGACCGTCCGGGGCGTCTCCCGGACCGCAGAGACGAGTTCCGCCACCCGCTTGCGCAGCGCCCGCTGCGCCGGCCGCTGCTCGGCCGTCCACCTGTCGTCGTCCCAGGCGTCGACCCGGTCCATCGCATCGGTCAGCCACAGCGACAGGCAGTCGATGAGCAGCGGCGGACCGTCTGCCGCGAGCAGCGGCACAAGGTCGCAGGTCTCGGCGGTCCGCCAGCTCCCGGGGCGGCGTACGCGGTGGAGTGCGACCCGCTCCGCCCAGTCGGCGTCCCCCTCACGCGTCCCGCCGGTCGCGACGTACAGCACATCGGGAAAGGTCTCCAGCCGGCGTTCGGCCTCCACCGACTTGCCGGACCGGGCGCCTCCGGTGACCAGGGTGCGGCGCGGCACGTCCGGGACGGCGTGGTACTCGCCGACGTACAGCGTCGTGCCGTCGGGCACCGCCCGTGCCCCCGCGGCCGCGAGACGCCTCGTCAGCTCCGGCCCGCCGGGCACATCGTGGTCGAGGTGCGCGGCGATGACGTCCGTGGTCGCCCCGACCGCCCCGGACGCCCGCAGCCGGGCCAGCGCGTCGGGCCGTCCGACGACGTCGGCCACGACCATGTCGTACGGGGCGAGCCCCTCGGCGAGGCCAGCGGGGGCGCCGCCGGGCGGGAGGTAGAGGAGGCGTTCGCCGTCGGGGGAGGCCACCTCATACCCCGTGCCGGGGTGGTCCATCGGCACGGCCCGCACCCGGTGTCCGCTGATGAGGGTCAGGTCGCGCCCGTCCGGCGCCCGCCCGGCGGTCGGCAGCCCTGCGGGCAGGTCGAGGGCGGGGCCGTTGTGCGGATGTGTGAGCAGCACCTGCCGTACGCCGACGAGGGAGTGCCCGGCGCGCGCCGCGGCGAGCGCGGCCCCCGGAGTGAGGTCGAGCAGCAGCGCGCTGTCCACCAGGAGCGCCGTCGAAGCCCGTGCGAGGCCGCCGCGGGCGGTGGCGCAGACGGCGCAGGGGCAGTCCGGGCGGGGGAGTCCGGCGGGCGCGCCGGTGCCGAGCAGAGTCACTTCCACGCCCCTGATCCTGCCGCGTCGCCGTCCGGCCTGCGCGCCCGGCTACGCTGCGGGCAGCAATGACCGATCAGTCGGCGGGACGCGGGAGGCGACATGGCATGGACGTGGCGGTTCGAGAAGTCCGACGGTACGGAGGTCCAGCCGGCGGTGCAGCCGGAGGAGTTCACCACGCAGGGCGATGCGGAGACCTGGATCGGTGAGTACTGGAAGGAACTGCTGGACGGCGGCGCCGACCAGGCGGTGCTGTCGGACGACGGCAGGAAGGTCTACGGGCCGATGAGCCTTCATGCGGACGCGGACGCGGACGCGGGCGTGGAAGAGGGCGTGGGAGAGGGCGAGCGATAGACCCCGGGGGGCGGGGAGCCGCGGAAGGCCGCGAAGCCCTCCGCCCCGCTCGGGCGTGGTGCGCGTCCCGGCTCTCCGCGGGCCGGTATCGGCTCCGGGCCTCCGCGCACGCGCTGAACTCCGATCCTCCACGGGCCGGCCGGCTCCGGCCACTCTCAAACGCGCTGAACTCCGGCCACTCTCGGACGCGCTGAACTCCGGCCACTCTCAAACGCGCCGAACTCCGGCCTCCCGCGGACATGTCGGCCCGGCCGGCCGCGGCATCGCTGCCGCACGTCACTCCAGCTCGCCCAGTGTCACCTCCGCCGACCGCGCCGTGCCGCCCCGCGTGTACTCCACGTCCACCGTGTCGCCCGGCTTCAGCGACGCCAGCGTCTCCGCCAGGGACGTGATCGTGGTGATCTCCTCGTCGCCGACACGGGTGATGATGTCGCCGGACTTGAGCCCCGCCTCCGCCGCCGCGCCGCCGGGCGTCACCTCCACCACCGCCACACCGGACGGCTCGTAGTCGGCGTTCAGCACGGTGCGGCCCCGGATGCCGAGGGCGGCCCGGCCCGAGTCGGTGACCTCGCCGTCCTCGATGATCTGGTCCGTGATCGAGCGGACCGTGGAGGAGGGGATGGCGAACCCGATGCCCGGCGCCGCCGTGCCGCCCAGGTCGGGGTCGGTCGCGGCCAGCGTCGGCACGCCGACGACTTCGCCGTCCAGGTCGACGAGCGCGCCCCCGCTGTTGCCCGGGTTGATCGCCGCGGACGTCTGGACCATGTTGCCGAACGTGGTGCTGACGCCCCCGCCCGCTGCGCTGGTGGTCACCGCGCGGCCCACCGCGGAGACGATGCCCTGGGTGACGCTGCTCGCCAGGCCCAGCGGCGAGCCCATCGCCAGCACGATCTGACCCACCTCGACCTCCGCCGAGTTGGCGAAGGCTGCGGGCTTGAGCCCGCTGGGCACCCGCTCCAGCTTGACCACGGCCAGATCCTGCTCGGGATAGGAGAACACCAGCTCCGCGGTCAGCGGCTGTTCCCTGGTCGCGGTGGTCACCCGCATCGACCGCTCCCCGCCCACCACATGCGCGTTGGTGACGATATGGCCCTTGTCGTCGTAGACCACGCCGGAGCCGAGGCTGTTGTCCGCCTCGATCTGGACGACCGATGGCAGGACGTTCTCGATCACGTTCTGGTAGTCGTCCTGCAGTGCGCTCGCCGCCCTCGGCACGGCCGCGCGCCCCGCCGCCTGGTTCGAGGACTCGGGCGTGGACCGGGCCTGCCCCTGTGACACGGGCGCGGGCGAGCCCGACGAGCAGCCGCCCGCCAGGGCGATCAAGCTGATCGCCCCGATGACGGCGGCGGTCGTACGGCGGCGAAGGGAAGCGCTCATGTTGGGAGTGTCCCTTCGGTACGGGTCCCGCGGCCTGCCGAGCGCCGCCGATCAGGGGGCGGCCCCACTCGGCTGTTCCGCGTGTCCCTGCTGCTGTTCCGCCTGCCCCTGCTGATCCGTCGCCAGGAACTGCGTCGCCGCCAGCTCCCCGTACAGCGGGTCCGACGCCACGAGTTCCGGGTGGGTGCCCACGGCCCGCACCCGGCCCCCGTCCATCACCACGATGCGGTCCGCGAGCGTCACCGTCGACAGCCGGTGCGCCACCACCAGCACCGGCACCTCCCGCGCCACCTCGGCCACCACATCGCGCAGCGCCATCTCGTTGACCGCGTCGAGCTGCGAGGTCGCCTCGTCCATCAGCAGCACCCGCGGCCGCCGCAGCAGCGCTCGCGCGATCGCCACCCGCTGCCGCTCGCCGCCCGACAGCCGGGAGCCGCGGTGGCCGACGACCGTGTCCAGCCCGTCGGGCAGCCGTGCCACGAGGGCGTCGAGCCGGCATCGGGCGACGACCCGTCGGATCTCCTCCTCACTCGCGCCGGGCGCGGCGAAGACCAGATTCTCGCGCAGGGTTCCCGCCAGCACCGGAGCGTCCTGCTCCACATAGCCCAGTGCGGCACGCAGCTCGGCCAGCGGCCAGTCGCGCACGTCCTCGCCTTCGACGAGGACGCGTCCGCCGTCGGCCTCGTAGAACCGTTCGATCAACCCGAAGACGGTCGTCTTGCCCGCCCCCGAAGGCCCCACGAACGCCGTGATCCCGGCTCCGGGGACGGTGAAGGACACTCCCCGGTGGACGAACGGCAGATCCTCCCGGTAGCGGAACCGGACATCCTCGAAGACGACGGAGTCGGGCCGGGCGTCACTTCGGCGCGCGGCGGGCACGGCGGGGGAGACGGCGGCGGGGGAGAACTGCTCGGTGCGGAGCCGTTCGGTCTCCACGATCCGTGCGACGGCGGCGGAGCCGACCTGGTACTGGGACGCCGCCTCGACCATCCGGGACACCGGGTCGATCAGATAGAACAGGAACAGCAGGAAGGCCACGAGAGTGGCGATCGAGATGGCGCCCGACGCCACCCGCGCACCGCCGATCCCCAGCACCGCCAGAAACGACACCTGGACGGCCAGACCGACCGACGACCAGGCGACGGACTGCCACTTCGCGGACCGTATGCCATGCCGCCAGGCCTGCCGCGCCGCCTCGTGCACCACCGCAGTCTCACGGTCCTCCGCTCCCGACGCCTTGACGGTGCGGAACGCCCCGAAGGCCCGCTCCAGGACCGTGGAGATCTCCCCGACCGCCTCCTGTGCGCGCTGCGTCGACCGGGCGATCTTCGGCATCACCAGGGCCACGGCGCCGCCGATCAGCACGATGACTCCGAGTGTGACGCCGAGCAGCACCGGGTCCAGCAGGGCCAGCATCACGATCGTCGCCAGGAAGGTGAGGCTGCCGGTCGCCGCCGAGACGACCGACTGGGTGGTGACCGCACGCAGCAGCGTGGTGTCCGAGGTGACGCGGGCCATCAGATCTCCGGGCTGGATACGCTCCGCCTCGGGCAGCCGCAACCGCAGCAGCCGCCCGACCAGTGAGCGGCGGGCGGCCAGCACAACCGATTCCGCGGTGCGTTCCAGAACGTATGCGCCGACCGCCTCGATCGCGGTGCCGAGCACCACCAGTGCCGTCAGCAGCACCAGCACCCCGGTGATCGACTGCTCGCTGCCCAGCCGCTCCACCAGGGTCTTCGCCGCGAGCGGCTGGGCCAGCGCCGTCGCCGCGCCGACCAGGGTGAGCAGCGCCCCGCAGGCGACCGCCCACCGGTGCGGTCTGAAGTGGGCGTACAGAGCCCGCCAGGTCTCTCCGGCGGGAAACCTCGTCGTGGTGGCGTCGCCGCCGGCCGCCGTCATATCCGCTGTGGTCACGAAGGAGAGGACGCGGTCCGGGGCCGATCCGCCTGAGCGGCAGGCCCCGGATGCCCGGATGCCCGGATGCCCGGATGCCCGGATGCCCGGATGCCCGGATGCCCGGATGCCCGGGGGGCCGGGGGTCCGGGGTGGTCCGGGAGCCCGGAGGCCCGGACATCCGTCGAGCGCATGTGCTCTGTTCCCGTGTGCTCCGGTGCAGCCCGGAGGGCCGGGGCGTCGGCTCAGCCCTCGCGTACCGGCCGGTCGCCCCGCACCCCGCACAGATGCAGCAGCGCCGCCACCCGGCGGTACGGCTCCGTGCGGCCCGCCCGGTCCTCGGCGGCCAGCAGCCGGGCCAGCTCGGCCGGGGGCGGCAGCGGGTCGTCGTTGTCGGCGAGGTCGGTGAAGACCCGCACCCCGTACCAGGCGTGCAGCGGCGCCGCGATTCCCGCCAGGGTCGCGGTCAGCGCGTCCAGGCGGTCCGCGCGCACCGCCAGACCGAGCCGGTTGGTGTACGCGTCCGAGTCGAAGGCCGCGAGCGCCGTGCCCCAGTCACCGGCGAGGCCGGGCCGCAGGGCGAGCGCGTCGCCGTTGCGCACCAGCAGGGAGAGCAGACCGCCCGGCGCCAGCATCCTCGCCAGGCCTGCGAGCATCGCGTCGGGCTCCTCGACGTACATCAGCACGCCATGGCAGAGCACCACGTCGAAGCTGCCCGGCCGGAAGTGGACGCCGGTCTCCCGGCCGTCGCCCTCGATCATCCGGAACCTCTCCCGGATGCCGGCGGGCTCGCCCGCAAGCGAGGCGTGGGCCGCCTTCAGCATCGCCGGGTCGGACTCCAGACCGGTGACCGTGTGTCCGGTGCGGGCGAGTCGCAGTGCCTGGGTGCCCTGGCCCATGCCGACGTCGAGGATGCGCAGCCGCTGCCCGACCGGGAAGCGTGCGGCTATCTGCTCGTCCAGCTGGCGGGCGACGAGCTCCTGGCGGACGACGTTGCGCAGGCCGCCCAGTCCCGCCAGCCACTCGGCGGAAGCCCCCGAGAAGGGGTTGACGTCCGCGCTCAGGGCCGTTCCCCGCGCTTGACCTTCGGCTTGGGCAGCCGCAGTCGGCGCATCTGAAGCGTGCGCATCAGGCCGTAGGCGACCGCGCCCCGCTTGGGCTCGTTCGGGAAGCGCTCCTTGAGCTGCTTCTTCAGCCGCACCGTCAGACCGATCGAGTCCACGACGATCAGCACGATGACACCCATCCACAGCAGCAGCGCGATGTTCTGCATCCGCGCGTTCTGGAGGATGCTCAGCACCAGGATCACCACGGCGAGCGGCAGGAACCACTCGGCGATGTGGAAGCGTGAGTCGACGAAGTCGCGGACGAAGCGGCGCACCGGACCCTTGTCGCGGGCCGGCAGATAACGCTCGTCGCCGCTGGCGAGGGCCTCGCGCTGGCGGGCCAGGTCCGCGCGGCGGGCCTCGCGCTGGCGGCGCATGCCCTCCTTGCGGTTGACCGGCGCGCCGCTGTTGGCGCGGCGGCGCTGGCCCTGGGCCTCGCTGCGCTTGGGCGTGGGGCGGCCCTTGGGGGCCTCGGGGTCGCGGGGCTGCTTGGAGAGGTCCGCCGTCACCGGAGCGGTGGGGGCCTTCTCTTCCTTGGAACGGCTACGGAACACAAAGCCCAAGGGTACGGGCTGGCAGGAGTGGGGCCTACTGCGGCGGGGAACGATCCGGCAACGGCGGTCGTCGCCGGGCCCGCCGCCGGGGCCCGCCACGGCGGTCGGCGGTCGTCGCCGGGCGTTTCCCGGACAGTCATCTACACCTTGGGCCGGAGCGGCGTCCGGTCGCAGTCGTCCTTGGGGAGGAGCCCATCCGCGCTCGGACAGTGCGGTAATAGAGACAGGGCCCGTACTGTGGGTTCTGTTGGAGTGCTGGAGCTCAAGTCCGTCAGAAGGGGGCGCGCGAAGCCCATGAGCGGTGTCATGAAGCGTATGGGGATGATCTTCCGCGCGAAGGCAAACAAGGCCCTTGACCGGGCCGAGGACCCGCGCGAGACCCTTGATTACTCGTATCAGAAGCAGCTGGAACTGCTGCAGAAGGTGCGCCGCGGCGTCGCCGACGTGGCCACCTCGCGCAAGAGGCTGGAGCTGCAGCTCAACCAGCTCCAGGGCCAGTCGTCCAAGCTGGAGGACCAGGGCCGCAAGGCGCTGGCGCTGGGCCGTGAGGACCTGGCCCGCGAGGCTCTGTCCCGCAGGGCGGCGCTCCAGCAGCAGGTCACGGACCTGGAGACGCAGCACCAGACGCTGCAGGGCGAGGAGGAGAAGCTGACCCTCGCGGCGCAGCGGCTGCAGGCCAAGGTCGACGCCTTCCGCACGAAGAAGGAGACGATCAAGGCCACATACACGGCGGCGCAGGCCCAGACGCGCATCGGCGAGGCGTTCTCCGGCATCTCGGAGGAGATGGGCGACGTCGGTCTTGCCATCCAGCGGGCCGAGGACAAGACCGCCCAGCTCCAGGCGCGGGCAGGGGCGATCGACGAGCTGCTCGCCTCGGGCGCCCTGGACGACCCCTCCGGCATGGCGAAGGACGACATCGCGGCCGAGCTGGACCGGATCTCCGGCGGCACGGACGTGGAGCTGGAGCTCCAGCGGATGAAGGCGGAGCTCGCGGGCGGCTCGGGTCCGGAGAAGCAGGCGATCGAGGGCGGCAACGGCGCGGCGGGCGCGGCCGGCCAGCAGGACGCGCAGCAGCAGAACAGCCCGCACCGCTTCGACAAGCAGTGATAGCCGTCTGATCGGGGTAGTGTGACCATCAGTGTCCGTTGGTGACCGACAGTAGGCCGACAGTTGGGACTCGTCATGATCGTGCGGATCATGGGGGAGGGACAGGTGAAGCTGGCGGACAGCCACTTCGCCGAACTGAACAAGCTCGACGACGAGCTGCTCGAGGAAATGGAGAGCGGCGACGGACCGGGGTTCCGCGCCACGCTCCACTCGCTCCTGGACAAGGTCCGCGAGCTGGGCGAACCACTGCCGGACGACGCCCTGGAGCCGTCCGAGCTGATTCTCCCCGCACCCGACGCGTCCCTTGAGGAGGTCCGCGAGCTGCTCAGCGACGACGGCCTGATCCCCGGCGGCTGACCGACCGCGCCGGGCCGCTGTCCCCACCCCACTCCAGCCTCTGCGCCGCCCCGCGCCCGGAACCCCGGGCGCGGGGCGTGCGCGTATCCGGGCCGGGCTCCGGGCGCGGGCGTCCGCACCGCGGCGGTATGCGCACCGCAGGTCCGCCCGTACCTCTGCCGGCACACAGGCCTGTGCGTGTATCTGCCTGTGCCTGTACGTGCCTGTGCCTGTACGTGCCTGCGCCTGTGCCTGTGCGTGTCCTGTGCCAGGGCCGACGCCGTACCGTTGCGTGACGTGACCTCACTCGCCCCCGGGATCGCCCCCACCCAGCGCTGGCTGCGCGCACATCCCACGATGTGCGACGGCGTGCTCGCACTGGGAGTGCTGCTGTGCATGGTGCTCGCGGCCTACGCCGATCCGCATGCGCCGCGCGGAGCCTTCGGCACCTTCGGCACCCGGACCCCCGAGCCGAGCAGTCTGCTGCTGATGCTGCCCGCAGCCGGGGCCCTCGTCTTCCGCCGCCGCGGTCCGGTGGCCGTGCTGGCGTGCACCGGCCTCATCACGGTCATCGAACTGATCAAGAGCGAGCCGCCCGCTCCGCTGGCGATGTCCGCGGTGATCGCGCTCTACACCGTGGCGTCCCGCACGGACCGGCCCACCACCTGGCGGGTCGGCCTGCCGACCATGATCACGCTGACCGGTGTGGCGATGGTCTTCGGGCCCGCGCCCTGGTACGCGCAGGAGAACCTGGGCATCTTCGCCTGGACCGGCATGGCCGCGGCCGCGGGCGACGCCGTGCGCAGCCGCCGGGCCTTCGTCGACGCCATACGCGAACGGGCCGAGCGAGCAGAGCGCACACGCGAGGAGGAAGCCCGCCGCCGGGTCGCGGAGGAACGGCTGCGCATCGCCCGCGATCTGCACGATGTGGTCGCCCACCACATCGCCCTGGTCAATGTGCAGGCGGGCGTCGCCGCCCATGTGATGGACCGGCGGCCCGACCAGGCCAAGGAGGCCCTCGCCCACGTACGGGAGGCCAGCCGCTCGGCGCTGAGCGAACTGCGCGCCACCGTGGGGCTGCTCAGGCAGTCCGGCGACCCGGAGGCCCCCACCGAGCCCGCCCCCGGACTCCACGTCCTCGACGAGCTGATCGCGACCTTCCGGCAGGCGGGGCTCCCCGTCGACGTCGCCCGCGCCGACGGCGGCGATCCGCTCCCGGCGGCCGCGGACCTCGCCGCGTACCGGATCGTCCAGGAGGCCCTGACGAACGTCCGCAAGCACGCCGGGCCGGACGCCACGGCCGAGGTGAGCCTCGTACGGGTCGGACCCTCCGTGGAGATCACCATCCTGGACAGCGGCGGTGCGGGCGACTCCGGCGGTGCGGGCGTCACCGGCGGCGCGGGCGTCACCGGTGTCTCCGGCGGCGCGGGCGTCTCCCGCGGCGCGGGCGACTCCGGCGGCGCGGGCGACTCCGGCGGCGCGGGCGACTCCGATGTCTCCGGACATCCCGGCGAGACGCACTCCGGCGGACACGGGCTGCTCGGCATGCGCGAACGGGTCGCCGCCCTCGGCGGAACCCTTGCCACCGGCCCCCGCCACGGCGGCGGCTTCCGCGTCCAGGCGATACTGCCTGCGACAGCTGCCGCCACGGCACACGTTCAGGGGGACGGATGACGATCCGCGTGCTGCTCGCCGACGACCAGGCCCTGCTGCGCAGCGCCTTCCGCGTGCTGGTGAACTCCGAGCCCGACATGGAGGTCGTCGGCGAGGCCGCGGACGGGGCCCAGGCCGTCGAGCTGGCGCGCGCCGGCAAGGCCGACGTGGTGCTGATGGACATCCGGATGCCCGGCGTCGACGGACTCGCCGCCACCCGCCTGATCAGCGAGGATCCCGAACTCTCCGACGTCCGCGTCGTCATGCTCACCACGTTCGAGGTCGACGAGTACGTGGTCCAGTCGCTGCGCGCCGGAGCCTCGGGCTTCCTCGGCAAGGGCGCGGAGCCGGACGAGCTCCTCAACGCCATCCGCACGGCGGCGGCGGGCGACGCCTTGCTGTCCCCGGCCGCCACCAAGGGCCTGATCGCCAGGTTCCTCTCCCAGGGCGGGGGCGCCGACGAGACGCGTTCCGACTCGGGGCCGTACGCCGAGAAGCTCGCCGCGCTCACCGGCCGCGAACGCGAGGTCCTGGTCCACGTCGCGGCAGGGCTCTCCAACGACGAGATCGGCGAACGCCTCGAAGTGAGCCCGCTGACCGTGAAGACCCATGTGAACCGCGCGATGGCCAAGCTGGGCGCCCGCGACCGCGCGCAACTGGTCGTCACCGCCTACGAGTCGGGCCTTGTGCGCCCGAGGGCCGAATAGCCCGAGCAACGGCCTCGGCCCGTCCCGGCACCTCGCCGGGACGGGCGGTGTACGCGCTGCTCCTATGCCTTGAGCCCGCCGACGAAGACGGCCCAGGCGGCGGCGGGGACGACGACCGGGGGGAGGTGGGGGTTCTTGCTGTCCCGCACGGGGACGACGCCGGGCAGGTCGTCGCCGACCTCGACGCAATTACCACCGTCTATGTTGCTGTAGCTGCTCTTGCGCCAGCGGGCGGCTCCGGGGAAGTCCTGGGCCACTTCGACGCACGCGCCCCCGTTGGAGTTGCTGTAGCTGCTCTTGTGCCAGCTGGCGACGCTCAGGTCGAGGGTGTGTCGCATGGCTCGTAGTCCTCCATTGCCTGTCGGATCAACTCCGCTGACTCTGCGGGCGGGAGAGCCTTGGCGCGCAGCAACTCGTACTGCCGTCGCCACCTCTTCACTGCTTCCCGGTCTTCGTACAGGTGGCCCGCCGAAATGCCCTCTTCGTAGGCCACGGTGGAGCCGTCGGGAAGCGTCAACAGGGTCAGCGCGCCACCCATCAGCGGGTGCAGCCCTGCTCTGAATGGCATGACCTGAACCTTACTGTCCGCAGTATCCACCTGCTCAAGCAGCGATACCAGCTGCTTGTGCATCGCTTCCGGACTGCCGACCCGCCTCTGGAGAACCGACTCGTCGATGATCGCCCAGCGGTACGGAGGCGACTCAGCGTGCAGCCTCTCCTGTCGCGACATCCGGGCGTTGACGCGTTCCTCGATCTTGTCCAGGCTCAGGTGTTCCTGGCAGCCGAGGAATGCGCGGGCGTAGAGCCTGGCCTGCAGCAGACCAGGCAGCACCTGCGGGTCGTACGTCTCGATCACCTCCGCCTGTGCCTCGAAGTCCATGTACCGCCGGTACTGGTCCGGATGCGCCTCGCGCTTGGCGAGTTGATACAGCCCGTGGAAGTACTCGTCCGTCCCGAACGCCGCATCCAGCCGCGCGGGCAGATCCGGCGGCGGCATCAACTCCGCGGTCTCCACCCGCGCCAGCGCGCTCTTGCTGGAGTTCACGATTCCCGCGAGCTGCACCAGCGACAGCCGTGCCCGCTCCCGGTGGCGGCGCTGCTCGGAGCCGAAGTAGTGACGGGCGGACACATACGGGGTCAGGGCCTGGGGCTGGAACTTCATTGGTCGAACCTTTCTGCCGTCCCGTACTCAACGCGGGGACGCACAGCCCCTGTTGAGCCCATACGCCACAGGGCAACGATGGGAGCACACACCGTAATCGCCCGAAGCGTGGCATGGAGGACATACGCGATGATGCGCAACGAACAGGGGACCCCGCTGCGACTGCTGCCGTGGGCGTCGGCGACGGGCGGCCCGTGCTACCTGAGCGCCGAGGACTCGGCCAGCCGCATGTCACGGCTGGCCGACAAAGTGGAGGCGGACCTGCTCGCATCGGCGGCGTTCGTCCTCTCCGAGGCGAGGCCCCTGCTCGCGGAGCCCGCCACGGAAGCGCGGGAGCTGCGCTTCGCGGGCGTACGACTCGCGGAGGCCCTGGGCGACGCGCTGCGCATCGCGTCGAGCCGCGGCATGCGGCTGGAGAGCAAGTGAGCGGGTCGAGGGAAATCCGGCGGGCGGGCTCACCCAAGGACGCCGGCGGAGGCATGCTGGTGACTCATGGGAGACACGATGGGAATCGCACAGGCCAGTGCTGCTCTGGAGGAGCTGTGCCGCAAGGTGGCCACAGGCCGTGAGCGCACGGCCATCACGGCTCAGGGCGAGGTGCTGGCTGTGTTGATCAGCCCCGAGTAGCTTGCGGATCTCGAAGACGACCTCGCCATCGCTCAGAACCGACTGAACGAGGTGCTGGGCTCCCCGGAGCCGGTCCTCACGTTGCATGAGCTGTGCGTGTCGTTCGCAGTGGGCGGGGCTCCCTGACCCATGTGACGCGGTGCCCACAGCGCCGCCCCCGCCAGCAGCGCCGTGCTCCCCAGCAGCCATGGCAGCGGGCCTGTCGGAAGCGCGCCCACTGCCAGGCCCGCTGCCGCGGCGGTCAGTTGGAGGGCGAGGGACTGGACGGACAGAGCGGTGGCACGGGCCGTGCTGGTGACACGGCGGTGCAGGAGGTCTTTCTGGTTGGGGTTCGCGATGCCGAACCCCAGGTAGACGAGGCCGAAGCCGGTCGCCGCAAGAACCATGGACGCCGGGCTGTGCGAGAGGGCCGTGACGGCGAGCGCGGCCAGGCCGAGGGCGCTCGTGGTCAGGCCTGTGAGGGCGGCGCGTTCGCTGCCGCCGGTGAGGCGGGCGGCGAGCGGGGCCAGTTGGCTGCCCAGGGAGGAGCAGAGGAAGCCCACGCAGGCGAGCGCGGCGAAGAGGACCGCGCCCGACTCCGCCGCGCCCGTCAGGTCGGCGGCGCGGCCGGGGGAGAGGAGCTCGATCGTGGCCAGGGCGACGCCCGTCGCGGCCGCGCTCAGCAGGACCCGGCGTACGACGGCGTCGCCTCCCAGCCGTAGCCCGCTCACCACCGTGGCCGGTACGTCCCGCAGGATGTGGGTCAGCCGGGCGGGTCGTCGTGGCGGCTCGCGCAGGGCGCTCAGGACGTACGCGACGAAGCCGGCCTCGACGACGGCGCCCAGCAGCAGCGGGGTGGAGAGCGGGAGTACCAGCCCGGAGGTGGCCGCGCTGAGCCGGGCGCCGAGGTCCGGACCAAGCCCCAGCAGCCAGGGGAGGCTGCCGCCGATGAGCGTGCCGACGGCGAGGGCGGCGGAGGTCGCAGAGCCGCCGCGGGCCAGGCCGGTGCGCAGTTCGGCGTCGGGGCCCGCGTGTGCCTGGACGGTGTCGACGTACCAGGATTCGGCAGGCCCGCTGGAGGGGGCGCGGCCCGCGCCCACCAGCGCCATGCCGGCGGTGAGCAGCCATGGGGAAGCGCCCAGGGCCAGGCAGGTGAAGGCGGTCAGGTTGCACAGTCCGGCCGCGGCCAGGACCGTACGGCGGCCGATGACGTCGGAGAGCCCGCCGGTGGGGAGTTCCAGGGCGGCGGCGGTCAGGGAGTGCGCGGCGAGGAAGCCCGCGATGGCGGTCAGCGGCATGCCGCGCTCGGTGAAGAGCAGCACCAGTGGCGCGATGGTCAGTCCCAGAGGCAGCCAGAACAGTGCGCAGACGGTGACATAGCGACGCCGTGCGGTCCGTATGCCGAGCGGGTCGCTCATGAGGCGTCGTCCGGCTGTGCGGCCGCCCGGCGGTCGCGAGGCGCGAGCGGGAGCCCCGCCGTGAGGAGCACGACTTGCTCTGCGCGCGGGTCGCCCTCGTCGCGTTCGGTCAGTTCGGCCAGCTTCCGGTCGAGGGCCTGCCACAGTTCGCCGAGGGACTCGGGTGTCAGCCGGGGCATCAGGTCGTTGATGCCGGACGGCTCCAGCCATTCCCGGCCGAGGCGCCCTGCTGCGAGGTCCTCCTCGTGCCGTGTGAGTGAGGCGTCCAGATGCTCGATCTGGCGTCTGCGCGAGGTGGCTACGAAGGCTTTCCGCTCCGGCGCGTCCGCCATGGCCTCATTGCTCCAGGACGTCACGGCGTGGATGGCCCGCCAGCGCCGCTCCCGTCCGTCGCGCGCCGGGGCCTCGGCGACGAAGGCGTACTTCGCCAGCACCCGAAGGTGGTAGCTGGTGGACGCGGACGACTCCCCAGTGGCTTCCGCCAGCTCGCTCGCTGTGGCGGGGCCGTCCTGCCGCAGCAGCCCGAGGAGGCGGATGCGCAGGGGGTGGGTCAGCGCCTTGAGAGCCGCCGCGTCCTGCTCGGGGTCGAGGACCCGCTTGTGCTGTTCTTCGCCCGTCATGCCCGGAGCGTAGAGCTCACATCCTACTTTCCAAAAGAGTTTTTGCAAAAAAAGTTTGGCGAAATGGGTGAAGATCTGCCCCCGGCCGAGTGCGGTCACCCGGCCGGGGGCAGCGGATCCGTGAGGGAGCCCCGACGGCTCCGCCGGTGCTAAGGCAGCGCCAGCATGCGCTCCAGGGCCAGCTTGGCGAAGCTCTCCGTCTCGCTGTCGACCTGGATGTGGTTGATCAGCTTGCCGTCCGCGAGGGACTCCAGGGCCCACACCAGGTGGGGGAGGTCGATGCGGTTCATCGTGGAGCAGAAGCAGACCGTCTTGTCGAGGAAGACGACCTCCTTGCCCTCCGGGGCGAACCGGTTCGCCAGGCGGCGGACGAGGTTCAGCTCGGTGCCGATGGCCCACTTGGAGCCGGCCGGGGCCGCTTCCAGGGCCTTGATGATGTACTCCGTCGAGCCCACGTAGTCCGCCGCGGCGACGACCTCGTGCTTGCACTCGGGGTGCACCAGCACGTTCACGCCGGGGATGCGCTCCCGTACGTCGTTGACGGAGTCGAGGCTGAAGCGGCCGTGCACCGAGCAGTGGCCGCGCCAGAGGATCATCTTGGCCGCGCGCAGCTCTTCGGCGGTCAGGCCGCCGTTCGGGCGGTGCGGGTTGTAGACGACGCAGTCGTCGAGGGACATGCCCAGGTCGCGGACGGCCGTGTTCCGGCCCAGGTGCTGGTCCGGCAGGAACAGCACCTTGTCCCCCTGCTCGAAGGCCCAGTCCAGCGCGCGCTTGGCGTTGGACGAGGTGCAGATCGTGCCGCCGTGCTTGCCCGTGAAGGCCTTGATGTCGGCGGAGGAGTTCATGTAGGAGACGGGGACGGTGGCCTCGGCGACGCCGGCCTCCGTGAGCACGTCCCAGCACTCCGCCACCTGCTCCGCCGTGGCCATGTCGGCCATCGAGCAGCCCGCCGCCAGGTCCGGCAGCACGACCTTCTGGTCGTCGGAGGTCAGGATGTCGGCCGACTCGGCCATGAAGTGCACGCCGCAGAAGACGATGTACTCCGCCTCCGGCCGCGCCGCCGCGTCCCGCGCCAGCTTGAAGGAGTCGCCGGTGACGTCCGCGAACTGAATGACCTCGTCGCGCTGGTAGTGGTGGCCGAGGATGAAGACCTTGTCCCCGAGCTTCTCCTTGGCCGCGCGGGCGCGCTCCACCAGGTCCGGGTCGGACGGGGAGGGCAGGTCGCCGGGGCAGTCCACGCCCCGCTCGCTCTTGGGGTCGGCGTCGCGGCCGAGCAGCAGCAGGGCGAGGGGCGTCGGCTGGACATCCAGCGGCTGGGCGGTGGTCACGTCACGCACCCTTTCTTCTGATTCGATATGCGCGGCGAAGCCGCTCGGGCGGAGCCGGTGCCGACGCCGCCAGCGGCCTTCTCGTCTAAATGACGCTATCTATCATAACCGCTTCACGTCAGTTTGACGATGGCCATAGCGTCGATGTGACGCACCCCCCGTCCCCGGGTTCGTGCTCCATTCCGGCGCGGTATGCGAGCATGAGAAGAAGAGGACGTAAGCCCCGCGGAATGAATCCGCGATCACGCCGGTTGCTACCGTCGGCAAGCAGTCTCCGTACAACCCGGGAGAGATGTAGATGTCCGTATCGGACGAGACCACCACCGTCACCGACGGCATCATCCTGACCGACGCCGCCGCGGCCAAGGTCAAGGCCCTGCTCGACCAGGAAGGCCGGGACGACCTGGCGCTCCGCGTCGCCGTTCAGCCCGGTGGCTGCTCCGGCCTGCGCTACCAGCTCTTCTTCGACGAGCGCTCGCTCGACGGCGACGTGGTGAAGGACTTCGAAGGCGTCAAGGTCGTCACCGACCGCATGAGCGCCCCGTACCTGGTCGGCGCCACGATCGACTTTGTCGACACCATCGAGAAGCAGGGCTTCACGATCGACAACCCGAACGCGACGGGCTCCTGCGCCTGCGGCGACTCCTTCAGCTGACCGGCGCCGGTTGTCACGGACGCGGCGGTGCGCCCCCGGAACGGGGGGCTCGCCGCCGCGTCCGTTTTCGCGCCGTCACCTCAGTGCTCGGGGACGACCTCCTCCGTCTCCGCGTCCACGACCTTCCGCTCGCCCAGTGACTTCTCCAGCGTCACGGTCGCCGTCTGCTCCTTCGCCATCGCGATGCACGCCCGGCCAGGGTCCGGCACCGACTCGACGATGCGCACGGTGACCTCGCCGTCCCGCTCGTCCGCCTCGGCCGCGTAGCTGCTGCATACGCCGCCCCAGAACCACACGGTCAGCTCCCGGCCGCCGGCCCCGTCCGCGCTGTACGCCAGCACTCGCCGGTCCGACACCGGCGGCGTCCCGTCCTTGCCTTCGCCGGTGCCCTTGCCCTGGGGCGCGCCGGGCTCCGTCAGATACTCCGGGGCCACCGCCGGGTGCGTGATCGTGAACGAGCCGGCCGGGCCCTCGGCCTCCACCTCGAACAGCCAGGACGGCACCAGGGCCTGCTGCCCGTCCACATACCGGGCGGCCAGTCCGAAGACCGCCCTGTCGATCAGGACGACCTCCGTCTGCCGCTGCTTCTCCTTCGGGTCCGGCGTGCACGGCGCCGCGGGCTTCGCCCCGCCTGTCTCGGTCCCGCCCGTCGTGGTCTCGCCCTTGTCTGCCGGCGCCGGCGTCGCACAGCCCCCGATGCCGATCGGGCTGCGGCTCGCGCCCTCGTTCAGCCGCTTGAGCGCCTCCTCCGCTGAGACGACCGGGTACGAGTCACTCCTGCGCGGCTCCTTCAACTGTCCGCTGCCGCCCGTCACCCGGCCGTCCGGACCGACCTGGATGCCGCTCGACCAGCCGTACGTCGGGAGACCGCCGATCACGGGATCGGCGTTCACCACTCGTACCGCGCCCATGACCTGCCGCGCGTCCAGCTTGGCGTCGTCCTGGCCGAGCGCCTTGAGCACGGGGGCCGCCGCCTGCTTCGCGGCCCGCTCGCTCACCGGCGTGCCCGGATCGGAGGGGGCCGCGGGGTCCGCGGGGCCGGAGGGCTCGGACGGGAGGCGCGCGCCGCCATGGCCGTCCGAGTGGCAGCTCGTCTTGCCCTTCTCGCAGTTGTCGCTCCCCGGCGCCGTGCCGAAGCGACCGTACGTCCAGACGCCGGGGGCCTCCTTGTTGACCTGGAGCAGCGGCCCGCCGCCGTCCTTGTCCGCGCCGACCTTCCAGACCGTGCCCTGGAGCCGCGGCGCGCCCGTCAGGCCGAGCGCCTCGGCCAGCCGTGCCACCTCGTCCTCGGTCACGGCTCCCTGCGCACGGTGGACGGCCGCGCGGTCCGGGCCCTTCGGCAGTGAGCCCTTGGCGCGGTAGACGACCCCGCCGGACGGGTCGGGCTCGCCCGGAGCGATCCCCGCCGCGCCGTCGGCCGGCCCTTCTGCGGAGCCTTCCAGTGCGAGCACGGGCGGCGGCGCGCCGTTCCCGGGGTCGTCCGCCGCGGTCCCCCCGTCCGAGTCGCCGCCGCCGAACGCG
This sequence comes from Streptomyces sp. MUM 178J, assembly GCF_022414575.1. Lineage (GTDB taxonomy): Bacteria > Actinomycetota > Actinomycetes > Streptomycetales > Streptomycetaceae > Streptomyces > Streptomyces chengmaiensis. The sequence continues at coordinate 127,396 of NZ_JADWYQ010000009.1, forward strand.
GACGTCGCGAGATACGCTCCGCCGCCTGCGACCAGCACCGCAGCCGCAACCGAGACGACGACTGCCGCAGCGCGCCGGCTTCGAGGGCTGTCGTGCGAGTTCTCCGTGCTGCTCACCGCATCGCTCCTTGTCTCAAGTCCCCTTGACTCCCCTGGTCCCCTGCACTGCATTTCCCGGGGAGCGGGGATGGGACGGAGCCAGGGAGCGCACGGTTCCCTCGAATGCGCCGCCGCGCGCCCTCGTGCGGCGGCACGGCCTCACCCGATCGCGGTAAAGCGCCGTAAAGAGGTCGTAAACCGGTCGTAAACCGGTCGCCGTAGATCCGTACGACGCCGTACTTCAGTCGCCGTAGTCCGACATCGCGTCGATCAGTCGCGCCGAGGAGGGCGGAACGACCACGCCGTGGATCAGGGACGGGGAGACGGGCGCGGGCACGTCGGCGGCGGGCACCACCCAGTGCGGCGCCATACGCGCGCAGTCGCCGCGCAGCTCGGCCAGGCTCATCTCGAACTCCCGCGACTCGCGGGGGGCGATGTGCTTCGTCATAACCGCACGGTACGCACCACCCGGACGCACGACAATAGACCTACTATCGGGTAGTTTCCGCCATTCAGGGACGCCGGGAAAACCGGTAGCGTTAACTGTCACAGTCGTCCCTCACCAGGAGCGCCTCGCCGTGCGAATCGCAGTCACCGGCTCCATCGCCACCGACCATCTCATGACCTTCCCCGGTCGCTTCTCCGACCAGCTGGTCGCGGACCAGCTCCACACGGTCTCCCTCTCCTTCCTGGTCGACAACCTCGATGTACGGCGGGGCGGCGTCGGCGCGAACATCTGCTTCGGCATGGGCCAGCTCGGCACCCGGCCGATCCTCGTCGGGGCGGCGGGCGACGACTTCGCGGAGTACCGCGCCTGGCTGGACCGCAACGGCGTGGACACCGCGTCCGTCCGGATCTCCGAGGTGACGCACACCGCCCGCTTCGTCTGCACCACCGACGCCGACCACAACCAGATCGGCTCCTTCTACACGGGCGCGATGAGCGAGGCGCGGCTGATCGAGCTGAAGTCCGTCGCCGACCGGGTCGGCGGGCTTGACCTGGTGCTGATCGGCGCGGACGACCCCGAGGCCATGCTGCGCCACACCGAGGAGTGCAAGACGCGCGGCATCCCCTTCGCGGCGGACTTCTCCCAGCAGATCGCCCGGATGGACGGCGACGAGATCCGCACGCTGATGGACGGCGGGGCGTACCTCTTCTCCAACGAGTACGAGAAGGGCCTCATCGAGTCCAAGACCGGCTGGACGGACGAGGAGATCCTCGGCAAGGTCGGCTGCCGGGTCACCACGCTGGGCGCGCGCGGCGTGCTCATCGAGCGCTCCGGGGAGGACCCGATCGAGGTCGGCTGCCCGGAGGAGGAGTCCAAGACCGATCCCACGGGCGTGGGCGACGCCTTCCGCGCGGGCTTCCTCTCCGGCCTCTCGTGGGGCGTCGGCCTGGAGCGGGCCGCGCAGGTGGGCTGCATGCTGGCGACACTGGTCATCGAGACGGTGGGCACGCAGGAGTACACGCTGCGGCGTGCGAACTTCATGGACCGCTTCACGAAGGCGTACGGGCATGACGCGGCGAACGAGGTCCGCGAGAAGCTGAAGTAAACGGGGGTGGAGGGCCCGCCGCCGGCGGGCTTTTCCCCGGGGGCTCCGCCCCAGGCCCCGTGCGGGGGCTCCGCCCCCGGACCCCCGCTCCTCAAACGCCGGAGGGGCTGGATTTGCCCGCCCTCAACGTCGGCGGGTTGGTTTGTGCCGCCCCCGGGCGTTGGCTGCGCCGGATTGTGGCGCTTCCAGCGTCGGCGGGTTGGATGGGCCCGCCCCTCAGCGTCGGAGGGAGTGCTGCCCCCGGGCGTCGGCGGGGCCGGTTCGCGTCGCCCTCAACGCAGGAAATGGCTCACACCGCCCGCCGCACCGTGTACGCCACGCCCCCCTCCTCCGCCACCCGCTCGCCCACGAACTCCTGCCCCCGCATCTCGCACCACGCGGGGATGTCCAGGCGCGCCGCCTCGTCGTCCGAGAGGACCGTGACCGTGCCGCCTACGGGGACGTCGCCGATGACCTTGGCCAGTTCGATGACGGGGATCGGGCAGCGCTTGCCGAGGGCGTCCACGAGGATCGAGGGGGACTCCTCGGGGCGCGGCACGGAGGCGACCGGGGCGCCGAGGCGGGCGCGGGTCGCGGCGACCACGTCCGGGAGCGTCGTCAAGAAGGCGTCCACGTCCGACTCTTCCGTGCCCCGAGGCAGGGAGACGCGGACATTTCCCTCCGAGAGCACTCCCATCGCCCGCAGCACATGGCTCGGCGTCAGCGTGGAGCTCGTGCACGACGAACCGGAGGAGACGGAGAAGCCCTCCCGGTCCAGCTCGTGCAGCAGTGTCTCCCCGTCGACATAGAGACAGGAGAAGGTGACCAGATGGGGGAGCCTGCGCACCGGATCGCCGACCACCTCCACATCGGGCACCAGCAGCGGCACCCGGGCGCGGATACGGTCCACCAGGGCCCGCAGCCGTGCCGCCTCGGCGTCCGCCTCCGCCCGCACCGCCCGCAGCGAGGCGGCCGCGGCGACGATCGCCGGGAGGTTCTCAAAGCCGGGCACCCGGCCCGACTCCCGCTCGTCGGCGGGATGTTGCGGGGCGAAACGGACGCCTTTACGGACGGCGAGCAGTCCCACTCCTGCAGGTCCACCCCATTTGTGGGCACTTGCGGCGAGCAGTGACCAGTCGCCCGCCACCGGTCCCCAGCCCAGTGACTGCGCCGCGTCCACCAGCAGCGGCACGCCCGCCTCCCGGCAGGCCTGTGCCGCCTCGGCCACCGGCTGCTCGGTGCCGACCTCGTGGTTGGCGGACTGCAGACATGCCAGGGCGGTGTCGGCGCGCAGCGCTGCCGCGAACGCCTCCGCCTCCACCGCGCCCGCGCGGTCCACGGCGACCTCCGTCACCCCGCCGCCGACCGCCTCGGCCGCGTGCAGTACGGACGAGTGCTCGACCGCCGACACGACCAGGTGGTTTCCGGCGCGGCGTCGACCGGCCGCGGCGCCGGAAACCGCCGAGTGAACCGCGTACGTCCCCGAAGGGGTGAAGGCCAGTTCGTCCGGACGGCAGCCGACCGCCTCCGCGGCGGTCTCCCGGGCCGCGTCCAGCAGCATCCGGGCGCGCCTCCCTTCGCGGTAGAGACGGGCGGGGTCGGCCCACCCCTCGTCGAGAGCGGCCTGCAGGGCCTGCCGGGCGACGGGGTGCAGCGGAGCGGAGGATGCGGCGTCGAAGTAGGGCACGCTGCCACGCTAACTCCACGGCGGAACCGGGAGTCCGCGGCAGCTGGAGAAGGCGTCATAACGCAGGCCGGAAGGGGTCCGTCCGCCCCTTGGGGGTGTCGGGCGGCGCGTTGGGCACCCTCCCCGCGCGACCCCAAATAGCGTCCAGTAGGGTTTGGTCCGCATAAACATCCAAACCCCTGCCCGCACCAGGGCCGGCGACCGACCAGCGAGACGGCCGCAGCCGGCCGCGCGGGCGAGACTCTCGGGAAGGCGCTACGTGAGTCCCAACGGCTCCGACCTCCCCCACCGCCCGACGGGCGGGGGCGGTACCCCCATGTCGCGGCGCCCGATGCGGCGGAAGCTGCCGCAGGTGCTGACTGCGGGCCTGATCCTGGCTACCGCCTCCGGTTGCTCATACAACTGGGAGGACTTCCCCCGCCTCGGCATGCCCACCCCGGTCACCGAGGAGGCTCCACGGATCCTCTCCCTCTGGCAGGGCTCCTGGGCGGCCGCGCTCGCCGTGGGCGTGCTGGTATGGGGTCTGATCCTGTGGAGTGTCATCTTCCACCGGCGCAGCCGCACCAAGGTCGAGGTTCCCCCGCAGACCCGGTACAACATGCCCATCGAGGCGCTGTACACAGTGGTCCCGCTGATCATCGTCTCGGTGCTCTTCTACTTCACCGCACGCGATGAGTCGAAGCTCCTCGCCCTCTCCGACGAGCCCGCCCACACCGTCAACGTGGTCGGCTACCAGTGGAGCTGGGGCTTCAACTACCTCGAGGACGTGGACGGCAACCCGGCCACCGGCGACGCCGCGGCCGACCAGAACCTGAACGCGATTCCGGACAGGTACACCAATGACTTCCCGGCGGGCGCCGAGGGCGTGTACGACGCCGGCATCCCCGGCACCCGGAACCCGCAGACGGGCAACCCCGGCCCGACGCTGTGGCTGCCGAAGGGCGAGAAGGTCCGCTTCATCCTGACCTCCCGTGACGTCATCCACTCCTTCTGGGTCGTCCCCTTCCTCTTCAAGCAGGACGTCATCCCCGGTCACACGAATGTCTTCGAGGTGACCGCCACCGAGGAGGGCACCTTCCTGGGTAAGTGCGCCGAACTCTGCGGCGTCGACCACTCCCGGATGCTCTTCAACGTCAAGGTGGTCTCCCCCGAGCGCTACCAGCAGTACCTCAAGGAGCTGGCGGAGAAGGGGCAGACCGGCTTCATCCCGTCGGGCATCGAGCAGACGGACCCGGCCAGGAATGCGGAGAAGAACCAACTGTGAGCATCCTCAACGAACCTCAGGGTGCCGCCGCAGCTGAGGACTCTTACGAGAACGAGCTGCCGGTACGGCGCAAGCAGCCGGGCAATGTGGTGGTGAAGTGGCTGACCACCACCGACCACAAGACCATCGGCACGCTCTACCTGGTCACCTCGTTCGTCTTCTTCTGCATCGGCGGCGTGATGGCGCTGGTCATGCGCGCCGAGCTTGCCCGCCCGGGCACGCAGATCATGTCGAACGAGCAGTTCAACCAGGCGTTCACGATGCACGGCACGATCATGTTGCTGATGTTCGCGACGCCGCTGTTCGCCGGATTCGCGAACTGGATCATGCCGCTGCAGATCGGCGCGCCCGATGTGGCGTTCCCGCGGCTGAACATGTTCGCCTACTGGCTCTACCTGTTCGGCTCGCTGATCGCGGTGGCCGGCTTCCTCACCCCGCAGGGTGCGGCGGACTTCGGCTGGTTCGCCTACTCCCCGCTGTCGGACGCCGTTCGCTCGCCGGGCATCGGCGCCGATATGTGGATCATGGGTCTGGCCTTCTCCGGGTTTGGCACCATCCTCGGCTCGGTCAACTTCATCACCACGATCATCTGCATGCGCGCTCCCGGCATGACGATGTTCCGGATGCCGATCTTCACCTGGAACGTGCTGCTGACCGGTGTGCTGGTCCTGCTCGCCTTCCCGGTGCTGGCCGCCGCGCTCTTCGCGCTGGAGGCCGACCGGAAGTTCGGCGCCCATGTCTTCGACGCGTCCAACGGCGGCGCCCTGCTGTGGCAGCACCTCTTCTGGTTCTTCGGCCATCCAGAGGTGTACATCATCGCGCTGCCGTTCTTCGGCATCGTCTCTGAGATCATCCCGGTCTTCAGCCGCAAGCCGATGTTCGGCTACATCGGCCTGATCGCCGCGACCATCGCGATCGCCGGTCTGTCCGTGACCGTGTGGGCCCACCACATGTACGTCACAGGCGGTGTGCTGTTGCCGTTCTTCTCCTTTATGACCTTCCTGATCGCGGTGCCCACCGGTGTGAAGTTCTTCAACTGGATCGGCACCATGTGGAAGGGGTCGCTGTCCTTCGAGACGCCGATGCTCTGGACGATCGGCTTCCTGATCACCTTCACCTTCGGTGGTCTGACCGGTGTCATCCTGGCCTCGCCGCCGATGGACTTCCACGTCTCGGACTCGTACTTCGTCGTCGCGCACTTCCACTACGTCGTCTTCGGCACCGTGGTCTTCGCGATGTTCGCCGGATTCCACTTCTGGTGGCCGAAGTTCACCGGCAAGATGCTGGACGAGCGGCTGGGGAAGATCACCTTCTGGACGCTGTTCATCGGCTTCCACGGCACGTTCCTGGTGCAGCACTGGCTGGGCGCCGAGGGCATGCCGCGCCGGTACGCCGACTATCTGGCGGCCGACGGCTTCACCGCGCTGAACACCGTCTCCACGATCAGCTCGTTCCTGCTCGGCCTGTCGATCCTGCCGTTCTTCTACAACGTCTGGAAGACCGCCAAGTACGGCAAGAAGGTCGAGGTCGACGACCCGTGGGGCTACGGCCGCTCGCTCGAGTGGGCGACCTCGTGCCCGCCGCCGCGGCACAACTTCCTCACCCTGCCGCGTATTCGCTCCGAATCCCCGGCGTTCGACCTGCACCACCCGGAGATCGCCGCGCTCGACCAGCTCGAGAACCGCGCGCACGGCGGCAAGGCCCTCGCGGGTGAGAAGGAGGCCGGCAAGTGAAGATCCAGGGCAAGATGTTCATCTGGCTGAGCGTCTTCATCCTCGCCATGGCGATCGTCTATGGCGTGTGGTCGAAGGAGCCGGTCGGCACCACGGCGCTCTTCCTGTCGTTCGGCCTGGCCATCATGATCGGCTACTACCTGGCCTTCACGGCCCGGCGCGTGGACGACATGGCCCAGGACAACAAGGAGGCCGATGTCGCGGACGAGGCCGGCGAGGTCGGGTTCTTCTCCCCGCACAGCTGGCAGCCGCTGTCGCTGGCCATCGGCGGTGCGCTGGCCTTCCTCGCCGTCGCGATCGGCTGGTGGCTGCTGTACTTCTCGCTGCCGCTGATCCTCGTCGGCGTCTGGGGCTGGGTCTTCGAGTACTACCGCGGCGAGAACCAGAACCAGTAGCAGAGCCTGACGAACGGCCGGAAATCCCGGCCGGAGCTCGTCGACAAGTCAACACGGCACGCGAACGGGCCCGGCCTTCTTCACCCCGGTGGAGGAGCCGGGCCCCTCGTTTGGAGTCACCGGACGCGCCCCGGTGGACCCTTCTTCCTACCGTGTGACTTATGAAACGCACGCCGCATTTCCAGACCGTCGTCAGCTGCACGCTTGTGGTCGTGACCTTCGGGGCGGTTGCGACGGCGTGCAGCGGATCCGACGACCACCCGCTGTCCGCCCGGCCCTACGACGCGGCGGACCAGGTCGCCTTCAACGCCGAAGAGGGCAGTTCCAAAGTGAACCCCGACCGGCCCCTGGAAGTCACCGCCAAGGGTGACGACGGACGAATAACCGACGTCACCGCGGTAGACGACAAGGGCCGCTTCCTCGCCGGAGAGCTCTCCGCGGACGGCACACGCTGGCTCTCGACCGCCTCGCTCGGCGCCGGAGTCAAGTACACCGTGCGGGTCTCCACTGAGGACGAGGACGGCGCTCCGGGCCTCAGGACGCTCACCTTCGAAACATCCCCCGCCAAACGGCACCTGAGCGTGGAATTCGGCCCCAAGTCAGGTACATACGGCGTCGGCCAGCCCGTCACGGCCGAACTCAACCGCCCGGTGAAGGACAAGAAGGCCAGGACCGTCGTCGAGCGAGCGCTGAAGGTCGAGTCCACCCCGCGCGTGACCGGCTCCTGGCACTGGGTGGACGACAAGACCCTGCACTACCGGCCCAAGGACTACTGGCCCAGCGGCGCACAGGTCCGGGCGGTCAGCAACCTCCAGGGCCTCAAGGTCGCCGACAAGCTCTACGGCAAGGCCTCCAAGCCCGCTGAACTCACCATCGGGGACCGCGTCGAGGCGATAACCGACGCCGCTGCGCACACCATGACGTTCAAGCGCAACGGAGAAGTGATCAACACCATGCCGGTGACCACCGGCAAACCGGGCTTCTCAACGCGTAACGGGACCAAAGTGGTGCTTGAGAAGCAGTACTACGTACGGATGCGCAGCTCGACCGTCGGCATAGGCGGCGGCGAGTCCTACGACCTGCCCGTCTACTACGCGACCCGGGTCACCTGGAGCGGAGAGTACGTCCACGCCGCACCCTGGTCAGCGGGCTCGCACGGGTACGCCAACGTCAGCCACGGCTGTGTGGGCATGTCCACAAGCAACGCCGCCTGGTTCTTCGAGAACGTGCGACCGGGCGACCTCGTCACCGTCGTCAACAGCTTCGGCGAGATGATGCCCGCGTTCGGCAACGGCTTCGGCGAGTGGAACATGCCCTGGGACAAGTGGCAGAAGGGCAGCGCACTGATCGGCGGCACGGGGGACGGAGCCGGCCCCGTCGACACCTCCCGCCTCCGCCCGCAGACAGTTTGAATCGCGGCTCCTTCGCCTCCGGGGCGCTGTGGCGTCTGTCGACGGTCGATCGTGCTCGACCGCTCGTCCCTCGCGGCCTCCGCGCGTTCTCCCTTTCGACACCCGCGCGCCCCTTCGGCTCACTCGCCCCCCGCAGGCGGTCTGAACTGTGGGGGTGGGGCATGGGCGCAAGCAGGCCTCTATGCCTCCACCGAGAGCCTGCTGCGCAGCAGGGCGGCCAGGGAGTCGGCGAACTCCACCGGCTCCACGGGCAGCGTCACCGCGGCGTCCGCACGGCTCCAGGAGGCCAGCCAGGCGTCCTGGGGCCGGCCGATCAGCAGCAGCACGGGCGGGCAGTCGAAGATCTCGTCCTTGATCTGCCGGCACACCCCCATGCCGCCCGCGGGCACCGTCTCCCCGTCCAGGACGCAGACGTCCACGCCCCCGGCCTCCAGTGCCCGCAGCACCGCGGGCAGCGTGGCGCACTCGACGAAGTCGACCGGGGGAACGTCGGAGGCCGGCCTGCGGCCCGCCGCCAGCCGCACCTGCGCGCGGGTGTTCGCGTCGTCGCTGTAGACCAGCACGGTGGCGCTCGACTGCATTGTTCCTCCGAGTTCGTCGTCGTACATCGGCGGCGGTGCCCAAGGGACCGATGCGGCGGATGCTACTCCGTCGGACAGCTTGTCAACACTGGTTCGGACAGTGCTTCGAGCAGGCCGCTCCATCGCCCGGACGGGCTGTTCGGGCTGGACGCGGTGTACGGACACACCGAACGGCACCCCCCGGAGTGAGGGCGGGATAAGCGACCGACATAATGTCGGTCGTGGCGACAGCAACGACAGTAGATACCGGGCACGCGCACCCGTCGGTCAATCGGCCGAACCTCACCAGCGTCGGAACGATCATCTGGCTGAGTTCCGAGCTGATGTTCTTCGCGGCCCTCTTCGCGATGTACTTCACCCTGCGATCGGTAATGGGTGCGGAGTACTGGGCGGAACAGGCCTCGGCCCTGAACTTCCCCTTCTCCGCGACCAACACCACGATCCTGGTGCTCTCCTCCCTCACCTGCCAGCTCGGCGTGTTCGCCGCCGAGCGCGGTGATGTGAAGAAGCTGCGCGCCTGGTTCGTGATCACGTTCGTGATGGGTGCGATCTTCATCGGCGGGCAGGTGTACGAGTACACCGAGCTGGTCAAGCACGAGGGCCTGTCGCTCTCGTCCGATCCGTACGGCTCGGTCTTCTACCTGACCACCGGCTTCCACGGCCTGCATGTGACGGGCGGACTCATCGCCTTCCTGCTGGTCCTCGGCCGTACGTACGCGGCCAGGAGGTTCACCCATGAGCAGGCAACCGCCGCCATCGTCGTGTCCTACTACTGGCACTTCGTCGATGTCGTCTGGATCGGCCTCTTCGCCACGATCTACATGATCAAGTAATCGGCCGCGGCCAGCGGCCGGCCGCGGCGCGACCGCCGCGGACGCCGGGCCCTGTCCGCCGCCGCACAGTCCAGAAGCACCGACGCAGAAGATCCTGACACCGGGGTAATCCGTGAAAAAGCTCTCCGCACGACGACGCCACCCGCTGGCGGCGGTCGTCGTCCTACTCCTCGCGCTGGCGGCCACTGGGGGGCTGTATGCCGCGTTCGCGCCCGCGGACAAGGCGCAGGCTGAAGAAACCGCCCAGTCCCTCGCCATCGAGGAGGGCAAGAAGCTCTACACCGTCGGCTGCGCCAGCTGCCACGGAACCGGCGGTCAGGGCACCTCTGACGGTCCCAGTCTGGTCGGCGTGGGCTCCGCGGCCGTCGACTTCCAGGTCGGCACCGGCCGGATGCCCGCCATGCAGCCGGGCGCGCAGGTCCCGAAGAAGCCGAAGGTCTACTCGCAGGCCGAGATCGACCAGCTCGCGGCGTACATCGCCTCGCTCGGCGCCGGTCCGATCACGCCCACCAAGGAGCAGTACGACCCCGCCGGGGCGGACATCGCCAACGGCGGCGAGCTGTTCCGCACCAACTGCGCCCAGTGCCACAACTTCACCGGCGAGGGCGGCGCGCTCACGGACGGCAAGTACGCCCCGAGCCTTGAGGGCGTCAGCTCGAAGCACATCTACGAGGCCATGCAGACCGGCCCGCAGAACATGCCGTCCTTCCCCGACTCGACGATGCCCGAGCAGCAGAAGCGGGACATCATCGCGTACATCGAGGCTGTCAACGGCGATGAGACCCCGACCCCCGGCGGCTTCGGACTGGGCGGGCTCGGCCCGGTCAGCGAGGGCCTGTTCGGCTGGATCTTCGGTCTGGGCTCGCTCGTCGCAGTCGCCGTCTGGGTTGCGGCCCACACCGCTAAGGCCAAGAAGTCATGAGTACCCAAGAGATTCCAGAAGAGAACCTGCCGTCCGGGCAGGGTGAAACCGCCCATGGTGCGGTGAAGGTCGCCGAAGATCCGTTCGCCGACCCCGGGCTGCCGGCGCACAAGCCGCGTATCCAGGACATCGACGAGCGGGCCGCCAAGCGCTCCGAGCGCACGGTCGCGCTGCTGTTCACGGTCTCGATGCTGTCCACGATCGGCTTTATCGCGTCGTTCGTGATCTTCCCGATCAACCACATCGTCTACATCTGGCCGTTCGGGCACATCAGCTCGCTGAACTTCTCGCTCGGCATGACCCTCGGCCTTGCGCTGTTCTGCATCGGCGCGGGCGCGGTCCACTGGGCCCGCACCCTGATGTCGGACGTGGAGACCGCCCAGGAGCGCCACCCGATCGAGGCGACCCCCGAGGTCAAGACCAAGGTCATGGAGGACTTCCGGGAAGGCGCCGCGGAGTCCCAGCTGGGCCGCCGCAAGCTGATCCGCAACACGATGTTCGGCGCGCTGGCCATGGTGCCGCTCTCCGGAGTGGTGCTGCTGCGCGAACTGGGTCCGCTGCCCGAGGACAAGCTCCGCCACACGCTGTGGGCCCGGGGCAAGATGCTCATCAACCAGAACACCAACGAGCCGCTGCGTCCCGAGGACGTCGCGGTGGGGTCGCTGACCTTCGCGATCCCCGAGGGCCTGGAAGAGAGCGACCACAACTTCAACACCGAGATCGCCAAGGCCGCCTTGATGATCGTCCGGCTCCAGCCCGGCGACATCAAGGACAAGCAGGAGCTGGAGTGGTCCCACGAGGGCATCGTGGCCTACTCGAAGATCTGCACCCATGTCGGCTGCCCGATCAGCCTGTACGAGCAGCAGACCCACCATGTGCTGTGCCCGTGCCACCAGTCCACCTTCGACCTCGCCGACGGCGCCCGTGTCATCTTCGGTCCGGCCGGGCACGCCCTTCCGCAGCTGCGGATCGGCGTCAATGACGAGGGTTACCTCGAGGCGCTCGGCGACTTCGAAGAGCCCGTCGGTCCTGCCTTCTGGGAGCGCGGATGAGTACTACTGCGACCGAAGCAAAGAGCCGCAAGGCACCCGCGGGCGAGCGGGTCGCCGACTGGGCGGACGGCCGGCTGGGGATCTACTCCCTGGCCAAGGCCAACATGCGGAAGATCTTCCCGGACCACTGGTCCTTCATGCTGGGCGAGGTCGCCCTCTACAGCTTCATCATCATCATCCTCACGGGTGTGTATCTGACGCTGTTCTTCCACCCGAGCATGAACGAGATCGAGTACCACGGCTCGTACGTGCCGATGCAGGGCATCCGGATGACCGAGGCCTACGCCTCGACCCTGGACATCAGCTTCGACGTCCGCGGCGGCCTGCTGATCCGGCAGATCCACCACTGGGCGGCGCTGATCTTCCTTGCCGCGATGTTCGTGCATATGATGCGCGTCTTCTTCACCGGCGCGTTCCGCAAGCCGCGTGAGCTCAACTGGCTGTTCGGCTTCCTGCTGTTCGTCCTCGGCATGTTCACCGGCTTCACCGGCTACTCGCTCCCGGACGACCTGCTCTCCGGCACCGGTGTCCGCTTCACGCAGGGCGCGATCCTGGCGACGCCGATCGTCGGCACCTACATCTCGATGTTCCTGTTCGGCGGGGAGTTCCCCGGCCACGACATGGTGGCCCGGTTCTACTCGATTCACATCCTGCTGCTGCCGGGCATCATGCTCGGCCTTGTGGTGGCACACCTGATCCTGGTCTTCTACCACAAGCACACGCAGTTCGGCGGTCCCGGCAAGACCGAGAAGAACGTCGTCGGCATGCCGCTGCTGCCGGTCTACATGGCCAAGGCGGGAGGCTTCTTCTTCCTGGTCTTCGGCGTGATCGCGATGATCGCGGCGATGTTCACGATCAACCCGGTGTGGGCGCTCGGCCCGTACCGTCCGGACCAGGTGTCCACCGGCGCCCAGCCCGACTGGTACATGGGCTTCGCCGAGGGACTGATCCGGGTGATGCCCGGCTGGGAGATCAACTTCGCCGGCCACACGCTCGTCCTGGGCGTGTTCATCCCGCTGGTGATCTTCGGTGTGATGCTGGGCGCGATCGCGGTCTACCCGTTCATCGAGTCCTGGATCACCGGCGACAAGCGCGAGCACCACATCCTGGACCGCCCGCGCAACGCGCCGACCCGGACCGCGCTGGGCGTCGCCTGGGTCACCGCGTATGTCCTGATGCTGGTCGGCGGCGGAAACGACATCTTCGCCACGCACTTCCATCTGTCGATCAACGCGATCACCTGGTTCGTGCGGATCGCCTACTTCGTCGGGCCGGTGCTGGCGTTCGTCGTCACCAGGCGGATCTGCCTCGGCCTCCAGCGCCGCGACAAGGAGAAGGTGCTGCACGGACGTGAGTCCGGCATCATCAAGCGCCTGCCGCACGGTGAGTTCGTCGAGATCCACGAGCCGCTCGACGCGGAGACCCGCTACAAGCTGGTCTCGCACGAGCAGTACGAGCCGGCCGAGCTCGGCCCGGAGGTCGACGAGAACGGCGTCAAGCGCAAGATCAAGCGCTCGGAGAAGCTGCGCGCCAAGCTCAACAAGGGCTACTACGGTGAGGGGAACCAGATCCCCAAGCCCACGGCCGAGGAGTACCGGGAGATCACCAGCGGCCACGGCCACCACTGATCGCCTGCCCGGCTGATCGACTGACCGCCCGGTCGCCCTGACCGGAGCGTCCGCCACGGCAAGAGCCCCGTCCACGCGCTGGACGGGGCTCTTCGCCGTCCCCGGGGGCTGGATAGGGTGGATGCATCCCCTAGTGGATGAATCCCCATCGGCTGTGGACCCTCAGGAGCGGACCATGAACGTTGTGACCCCGGTCGGCGGCGACAGCGTGGCGGACCTCTCCTGGCCCGTCGTGCTGAACGCCCTGCTGGACAACCGCGACCAGAGCGCGGAGGCCACCGCCTGGGCGATGGACCGCATCCTCAGCGGCGAGGCCACCAACGCCCAGATCGCAGGCTTCGCCGTCGCCCTGCGCGCCAAGGGCGAGACGGTCGAGGAGATCTCCGGCCTGGTGCGCACCATGTACCGGCACGCCAATCTGATCGAGGTGCCCGGCAGAACCGTCGACATCGTCGGCACCGGCGGCGACGGCGCGAAGACCGTCAACATCTCGACCATGTCGGCGATCGTCGTCGCCGGCGCCGGCGCGAAGGTCGTCAAACACGGCAACCGCGCCGCATCGTCCGCCAGCGGCGCCTCCGACGTGCTGGAGAAGCTCGGCGTCAATCTGGAGCTCACCCCCCAGCGGGTGGCCCAGGTCGCCGAGGAGGCGGGGATCACCTTCTGTTTCGCGGTGAAGTTCCACCCGGCGCTGCGGCATGTGGCCGCGGCCCGCAAGGAGCTCGGAATCCGTACCACATTCAACTTCCTGGGGCCGCTGACCAACCCCGCCCAGGTGAAGGCGCAGGCCACCGGGGTGGCGGACGCGCGGATGGCCCCCATCATGGCCGGGGTGCTCGCCGAGCGCGGCTCCTCCGCCCTCGTCTTCCGCGGCGACGACGGCCTGGACGAGCTGACCACCACGGCCACCTCGCGCGTCTGGACCGTACGCGACGGCCGGGTGCGCGAGGAGCGCTTCGACCCGCGGGACATCGGCATCGAGCTGGTGCCCGTGGAGGCGCTGCGCGGCGGCGACTCGTCCTACAACGCCGATGTCGCCCGCCGGCTCCTGGACGGCGAGCAGGGACCCGTACGGGACGCCGTGCTGCTCAACGCGGCGGCGGCGCTCGTCGCCCTGGAGCCGGCCGGCGGCACGCTTGCCGAGCGGCTGGCGGCGGGCGTCGAGCAGGCCGCGCGGTCGATCGACTCGGGGGAGGCCAAGGCGGCGCTGGACCGCTGGATCGCGGCGAGCAACGCCTGAGCCCGGAGCGTCTCCCGCGCGGCCCGCGCGGGGCCTTGTGCGGCCCGGCCCCTTCGCGGGCCTTTGTGCGGCCCCTTCGCGGGCCTTTGCGGGGCCCTCGTGCGGCCCTTCGTGCGGACCGCGTGTGCGGCCTCATATGGCCGGGCTCCTTCGCGGGGCTCCTTCGCGGGGCTCCTTCGCCGGGCCCTTGTGCAGTCCGCGTGCGCCGACTCGTGAGGGCCTTGCGAGGGCCTCGCGTGTGGCGCAAGGCGCAGTCCGGATCCCGGTACTGCGCCTTGCGCATGCTGAGACATATGGCAGGATGCTCGGCAAGGTCATGAGTGACAGCGACTTCGGCCCCGGCCCGCTGTCCGGCAACCCTCCGTCCGTGGCGGGGTGCCCCGGGTGAAGACCAGGCCGTGGGCAGCGAGGTCCGCGGCAAGCGCGGACCCCTGCGAACCCCGGGGTCCTGGTCCTCAAGGGAGCAGTCTCGTGAGCAAGCGAATGCGCTAGGGCCGCTCGGCCCCTTCCTTTCATTCTCCACGCGGCGGCGCACGCCGTGTGTCGAGTTCTCACAGCCATCTCGCCTTGTCCCACCGGGAGTCACCGCCATGTCCGCATGCCCGAACACCGCCGTCGCCGACCCCGCCCGCTGCGAGCCGGGCGGGCCTTCCCAGCCGCTGCCCGTGCTGGGTCGCGAAGTCACCGTGCCGCTCGTGACCGGCGGCGACGTCGCTTATGCCGCCCTCGACTACGCGGCAAGCGCGCCCGCCCTGCAACGCGTCTGGGACGATGTCGCCGCCTACGTGCCGTACTACGGCAGCGTGCACCGCGGCGCCGGCTACCTCTCCCAGCTCTCCACCGACCTGTTCGAGAACAGCAGGGCCGCCGTCGCCGAATTCCTCGGCTGCCGGCCCGATGACCAGGTCGTCTTCACCCGCTCCACGACCGACTCGCTCAATCTGCTGGCCGCCGCGCTCCCCGGCGGCTGCGAGGTCTTCGTCTTCGAGACCGAGCACCATGCCTCGCTGCTTCCGTGGAGGACGGCCCGGGTGACGTATCTGGACGCCCCGCAGACCCCCGGGCAGGCCGTCGGGGCCCTGGAGCGGGCCCTCGCCGACCGCGACGACCCCTATGGCCCCGCGCTGGTCTGCGTCACCGGCGCGTCCAATGTGACGGGTGAGATCTGGCCGGTACGGGAACTGGCCGCAGCGGCGCACGCCCACGGCGCACGGATCGTGCTGGACGCCGCCCAGCTGGCCCCGCACCACCCGGTGGACATCGCCGAACTTGACGTCGACTGGGCCGCGTTCTCCGGGCACAAGCTGTACGCGCCCTTCGGCGCCGGCGTCCTCGCCGGGCGCGCGGACTGGCTGCGGGAGGCCGAGCCCTACCTCGCCGGCGGCGGCGCGTCCCGGACCGTGGCGCGACGCGCCGACGGCGGCGTGGACGTGGAATGGCACGACACCGCGGCGCGGCACGAGGCGGGTTCGCCGAACGTGATCGGCGCATACGCCATCGCCTCCGCCTGCCGGGCGCTTGCCGGCGTCGGCTTCGACGCCCTCGTGGCCCGTGAGCAGCGCCTCGTCGACACGGTCCGCGCCGGTCTCGCGGAGGTGCCCGGTGTGCGGGTGCTCTCGCTGTTCGGTGACGACTCCCCGCGCGTCGGCGTCATCTCCTTCGTCGTCGACGGCTGGAACAGCTCGCACTTCGCGGCGGCGCTGTCGGCGGAGTACGGGATCGGGGTGCGCGACGGGCTGTTCTGCGCGCACCCCCTGGTGCGCGCGCTCCTCGGCGGCGACCCGGAGCAGTCCGCCGGATGCGGAGCGCCCGAGGCGCTCAACGCGATCCGGGTCAGCTTCGGCGCGGGCACGCCTGACGAGCATGTCGAACGCTTTGTGCGCGCGGTGCGTGAGCTGGTGCGCGACGGGGCGCGCTGGCTGTACCGCACGGAGGCCGGTCGCTGCGTGCCGGCCTGACGCGGACCGGGCGCGCTCCCGTCCTTGCGGCCCCGGCGGGCGTCATCCTCAAGGACCCTGTGCCCGACGGGAGCCGGCGACCGGCCGGACGGGCGCTGGGTGGACAAGGGCCCGCGCGCCGCGGAGCAAGGGCCCGCCCGGACCCCGCACCCCCGCCGGAGGCGCTACGCGTCGAGGCCGATCGCGAACGCCGCCTCCAAGTCATGCTGCGAATACGTCCGGAACGCCACATGCGTGTCCGTCGCCTCCACGCCCGGGATCTTGCTGATCCGGCCGGGGATGACATCCGCCAGGTCGTCGTGGGCCGCCACCCGCACCATCGCGATCAGGTCGTATGTACCCGTCACGGAGAAGACCTCGCTGACGTTCTCCAGCGAGGCGATCGACTCGGCGATCTCCGGAATGCGGTCCACGCTGGTCTTGATGAGCACGATCGCGGTGATCACGGTTGGCGTTCTCCCTCGGTGGCCGCTGCTGGGGGCTTCGGCTTCACTCTAGCCCCACCCCTGAACCGGCCCCACGCGTAGACGAAGCCCAGCCCGAACCCCACCAGATGCGCGAGGTAGGCCACGCCCGGTCCGCTGTCCGCCTCCCGCGCCGCCAGCCCCTGGAGCATGAACCAGAAGATCAGCACGGCCCAGGCGGGGAACCGCAGCGGCAGAAAGAACAGAAACGGGAAGAGACTGGTCACCCGGGCCCTGGGGAAGAGGCACAGGAACGCGCCGAGGACACCGGAAATGGCCCCGGACGCGCCCACGAGAGTCTGTTCCGATCCGGCGTTCGCCACGGCGTAGGCGAACAGCGCCAGACAGCCGCAGCCGAGATAGAACAGGCAGAACCCCAGATGCCCCATGCGTTCTTCGGTCATCGCGCCGAAGACGAACAGAAACAGCATGTTGCCGAGCAGGTGCAGCCAGCTTCCGTGCACGAACAGCGCGGTGAGCGGGGTGAGCAGCGCCCGGGGCCGGCCCGCGAGCAGCTCCGCGGGGATGACGCCCCAGCGTTCGAAGTACCCGCTCCGCGCGGCGATCAGGGCGTCGACGGCGCCGTACCCGGGGGCGAGGCCCGACACGGGGCTGGTCAGGAACACCGCGCAGCACACCGCGATCACGCCGTAGGTGACCACGGGGCCGGTGGCCAGGCCCCGTACCGTCCCCCGCGCCGCACGCCGCCAATCGATCACGGCACAGATCATGGCGTAGTGGGACTTGCCGGTACAGAGTGCCTCGCCGCTCCAATGGGTACCCGCAAGGCCGTAGGGTTGCGGGCAGCACTTCCGCAGTTCGACGGCGCACCGCGGCACCCGCATCCGTACGGCGCACGGCAGACGGCGCTCGACGTACGACGTACGAGGAAAGAGGAGACGGCACGCATGACGACGACGGTTCCCCAGCCGACGGCCGACACCCGCTGGCGCTGCACGCTCTGCGGCAATCTCACCCGTTTCGATGTGACCCGCTCGTCCCGTGTCGTCGAGTACGTCCATCTGGACCTGGCAGGAGAGCCGAAGGTCGAGGAGCGCGAGGTGCTCAGTGAGACCATCGAGTCGGTCCGCTGCCGCTGGTGCAATGCGGTGGACCAGATCGAGCTGGTGGACAGGCCGGGCGCCGGCTCCTGACGGAGCCGCCCGCACGGGCCAGCGCAGGGACAGGCAGGACAGTCAGCAGAGGTGACGGATCGTGGAGCAGCCCGAAGGCGGCGCGGAGCCGGCCGGTGCGGCCGGTGACGCCGCGGAGGCGCTCGACCGTCCGCTGCCGGAGGGCGTGAGACGGCGCATCGTCGCCCTGGTGTCCGACGCCTTCGGCGGGCTGACCGTCGGCGAACTGCCGCCGCAGCTGCGGCAGTATGCCCGGTTCACCCCGTCCCGCCGGGCGCGTTTCGCGGGCAACGCCATGGCCTCGGCCCTGGAGAGCGACCCGGTCTTCCGGCAGCGGATCGGGGAGCGGCTGAGCAGGGCGGAGCCGGAGTTGGCCCGCGCTCTGGAGGGCGGGTCGCCCCCGGCGGCGGCCGATCCGGTGGATGTGGCGGCCGCGGCCTATGTGCTCAGGCCGTCCGGATGGGTGAAACTGGTGGCGGCCGCGGGCGAGGAGGCCCAGCGTGCCGACGCCGAGCGGGCCGACGAGGCCGGCCGGCGCGAGCTGGAGCGGCTGCGCGCGGAACTCGCGGAGGCGCGCGACCGCGCCAAGGGCGAGACCGAGCGGCTGCGCGCCGAGTTGGATGCGGCACGCAAGGAAGCTGAATCGCTTCGTCGTAAGCTCCGCAGCGCGCAGAGCGATGTGAAGCGCGGTGAGGCCGCGCTGCGGCGGGCGCAGGCCGACGCCGAGACGCAGCGCTCGGAGTCCGCGGCCCAGGTCTCCGCGGCGGAGAGCGAGGCCCGGCGGCTCAAGGCCCGGCTCGGTGAGGCCGAGGCAGCCGTGGAGGCGGGGCGGCGCGCCGCCCGCGAGGGCCGTTCGATAGAGGACATGCGGCTGCGGCTGCTGCTGGACACGGTGCTGGACGCCGCCCAGGGGCTGCGCCGCGAACTGGCGCTGCCCCCCGCGGGCACGCATCCGGCGGACACGGTGGACGCGGTCGAGCCGGGGCGGATGTCGCCCAAGGACGTCGCGGCCCGTGCGCTGTCGGCGACCGATCCGGCGCTGCTGGACCAGTTGCTGGCGCTGCCGCAGGCGCATCTGGTGGTGGACGGCTACAACGTCACCAAGACCGGCTATCCGACCATGCCGCTGGAACAGCAGCGGCTGCGGCTGCTGGGCGGTCTCTCGATGCTCGCCGCGCAGACGGGCGCGGAGATCACCTGTGTGTTCGACGGCGCGGAGCTGGCCGCGCCGGTGCTGCTGGCGCCGCCGCGCGGGGTGCGCGTGCTGTTCTCCAAACCGGGCGTGACGGCGGACGAGCTGATCCGCCAGCTGGTGCGGGCCGAGCCGCCGGGCCGTCCCGTCATCGTCGTCTCCACCGACCGCGAGGTGGCGGACGGGGTCGCGAAGGCGGGCGCCCGCCCGGTTGCGTCCGCTTTGCTGCTCAAGCGGCTTTCGCGGGTCTAGTCGCCGGCTCGGCAGGGTCTCGCAACTGTCATGCGGAATGCCCGAATTGATCCAACGCGGGCGGGACATTGTGTCAAGTGACGGCTACAGCCCGTGGGAACCGAGTAAAGAATGGGCTGCGTGGGCGAGATTTTTCCTATGAGGATTTGAAGTGATCACAGGAAGGTCACTAGGGTCTGGCCTCGAACCTTCGCGCGGTTGATCGCCCAACCGGGGTGACAGCGAAGGAACCGCCGAGTCTGTGCAGTTCAGCCCTTTCCTCCGAGGGCGTGAGGCCGGACGCCGGAACCTGGTCCCCATGCCCGGCAGGCGGCTTATGGAAGAAGGAGCTCGCCTTCGTGGCGTCCCACCGTCGTCCCAAGCAGCCCAGCCGCGCTCGTGTGACCGTGCTCACCGCGACCGCCGCGGCGGCCGTGGCCCTGACCTCCCAGTCCGCCCAGGCCGACCCGAAGCCGACCAAGGAAGAGGTCAAGGCGAAGGTCGACAAGCTCTACCACGAGGCGGAGAAGGCCACCGAGGAGTACAACGGGGCCAAGGAGCAGCAGGGCAAGCTGCAGAAGCAGGTCGACACCATCCAGGACCAGGTGGCGCGCGGCCAGGAAGAGGTCAACGAGCTGCGCAACAAGCTCGGTTCGGTGGCCAGCGCCCAGTACCGTTCGGGCGGAATCGACCCTTCCGTCCAGCTCTTCCTCTCGTCCGACCCGGACACCTACCTCGACAAGGCGTCCGCCGTGGACCAGTTCGGCGCCCGCCAGGCGGAGGTCCTGGAGGACATCCAGCTCAAGCAGCGCACCCTGGCCCAGCAGCGCGCGGAGGCCGCCGAGAAGCTCGTGGACCTCGAAGACGTCCGCGAGAAGCTCGGTGAGAAGAAGAAGAGCTATCAGGGCAAGCTCGCCGAGGCCCGCAAGCTGCTCAACACGCTGACCGCCGAAGAGCGCGAGCGGATGCGCCAGGAGGAGCAGAAGCGCGCCCAGGAAGCCGAGCAGCGCGCGGCCCGTTCCACGGGCGGCGACCGCCCCGACCTCGGCAACGAGGTCCCGGCCTCGCAGCGCGGCGCCGCCGCCCTCAACGCCGCCGCCACCCAGATCGGCAAGCCGTATGTCTCCGGCGCCGAGGGGCCCAACTCCTACGACTGCTCGGGCCTGACCCAGTGGGCGTACCGCCAGGCGGGCGTGAGCATCACACGCACCACCTACACCCAGCAGAACGACGGCACGAAGATCGGCCGCAGCCAGCTCAAGCCGGGCGACCTGGTCTTCTTCAACAGCCTCTCGCACGTCGGCCTGTACGCGGGCAACAACACCATCCTGCACGCGCCCAAGCCGGGCGCCTATGTCCGCTATGAGTCGATGGACTACATGGGCACGTTCCAGTTCGGCGTGCGCATCTGAGTCGCTGCGGCCGGAGGGGGCACACGCTGCCCTTCGAGTGAATTCCGGCATCCGAAGCTGACGGCACGCCCCGCCGGTGACCTGTGGTCTCCGGCGGGGCGTCACTGTTCTCGCCCCGGACGGTCGTTGGCCCTCGTGTAACCGTCCGGCTACTGTCTGCCGCGCAACATCCCTCGTAGTCCCTCGTACATCTCCTTGTACGCGCATGAGGAAGGGAGCGCGGCACGTGGCGTCCCATCGCAGGCCCTCGCAGCCGGGTTTCACCCACGGCGCCCGGATCACCGTCCTGTCCGCCGCCGCTGCCACCGCTGCCGCGGCCTTCGGCGCGGCTCCGCCGGCGAGCGCAGAGCCGCACGAGACGGCGGAGGAGGCCCGGGCCAAGGTCGACCGCCTCTACGAGGAGGCCGAGAAGGCCACCGAGCGGTTCAACAAGGCCGAAGAGCGCGTGGAGCGGCTGCGCGAGCGGGTGACGCAGGCGCAGGACCGCGTGGCGCGCGGCCAGGAGGCGGTCAACCGCATGCGGACGGCGCTGGGTTCGCTGGCCGGCGCGCAGTACCGGTCCGGAGGCATGGACCCCTCGCTCGCCCTGCTGCTGTCGGAGGACCCGGACGGCTATCTCGACAAGGCCGTCACCCTGGACCGCATCACCGAACGCCAGGCGACGGCGCTGAGCGATCTGCGAGAGGCCCAGCGCAGGATCGGCCAGGAACGGGCCGAGGCCGGGCGCGACCTCGCGGAGCTGGAGCAGGGCCGCAGGACGGTCGCCTGGCACAAGCGCGTCGTGGAGGGCAAGCTCGCCGAGGCGCAGCGGCTGCTGAACGCGCTGTCGGCGCGGGAGCGAGCCGTGTACGACGAGGCACGGGCCTCCCGCTCCGGCCGCGGTGATTCGCTGCCGGAGGCATCGGGACCAGGTCCCGCCTCGGCGCGCGCCGCGGCAGCGGTCGCGGCGGCACGCAGCGCGGTCGGCCGCCCCTATGTGTGGGGGGCCAACGGGCCCTCCAGCTTCGACTGCTCCGGACTGATGCAGTGGTCGTACGCGCAGGCCGGGGTCGGTCTGCCGAGGACCTCGCAGGCGCAGCGGTACGCGGGCAGGCGGGTGCCGCTGTCGCAGGCGCGGCCGGGGGACCTGGTGACGTACCGCAGCGACGCCAGCCACGTCGGCATGTACATGGGCAACGGCCAGGTGGTGCACGCGCCGTATCCGGGGGCGTCCGTGCGGTACGACCCCGTGGGCATGATGCCCATCGCCTCGGTCACCCGGGTCTGACCCTACGATCGTGGCGTGGCGACCAGGCGCGAGGCGATCCGGGCCGCGGCCGGCGCGGCCGCGGCCGCGCTGCTGACGGCGTCCGGGTGCAGAGCGTCCGGCGAGCCGCCCCTCGACGACGCGCTGGAGGAGCGCGCGGCCGCCCTGCGCGCCCGGCTGCCGCTCGCCACGTGCGCCTACCGGGTGAC
>NZ_JADWYQ010000010.1 GCF_022414575.1 Streptomyces sp. MUM 178J
CTTGTGCAGAATCCGCTCGCGGTGGCCCTGCTCGGAGACCAGTCCGGCTTCCGGGGCGCCCCGGCGACGGCGTCCGCAGGCGGAGGGCTGCCCATCCACTTCTCCGGCTGCGAGCGCCGCTGCGGCCACCCCCGGGGCCGGTGGACGGACGTGCTGGCCACCCCGGACGGCTACCGGGTCGCCGCCCCCGACGGCCCCGTGCACCACGGCATCACCCCCGCAGAACTCGCCGGCGCTCTCGCGGCGGCACGCCCCACCCCCAGCCACCCGGTGAGGAAATGAGCGAGAAGACAGTGTTCGAGTACGAGAAGGACGGCGCGGCCATCTACCGCGAGTCCTTCGCCACCATCCGCGCCGAGGCGGACCTCGCCGGACTGCCCCCGGAGGTCTCCCAGGTCGCCGTACGGATGATCCACGCCTGCGGCATGGTCGACCTCGTACGCGACCTCCGCTACTCGCCGCAGGCCGTCATCCGCGCCCGCGAGGCGCTGCGCGCCGGCGCCCCCATCCTGTGCGACGTCTCCATGGTCGCCAGCGGCGTCACCCGCAAACGGCTGCCCGCCGGCAACGACGTGGTCTGCACCCTGTCCGACCCCTCCGTTCCTGAACTGGCAGCCCGCATGGGGACCACCCGCAGCGCCGCCGCCATGGAGCTGTGGCGCGACCGCATGGAAGGCGCGGTGATAGCCGTCGGCAACGCGCCCACCGCGCTCTTCCGGCTGCTGGAGATGGTCGAGGAGGGCGCGCCCCGTCCCGCCGCCGTCATCGGCGTGCCGGTCGGCTTCGTCGGCGCCGCCGAGTCCAAGGACGCACTCGCCGAACACCCCTCCCGCCTGGAGCACCTGGTCATCCGCGGACGCCGCGGCGGCAGCGCCATCGCCGCCGCCGCGCTCAACGCGATCGCGAGCGAGGAAGAATGAGCACCCACCAGACGACGGGACGGCTGTACGGCGTCGGGCTCGGGCCCGGCGACCCGTCCCTGATGACCCTGCGCGCCGCGGAGGTCGTCCGCGAGGCCGATGTCCTCGCGTACCACTGCGCCCGCCACGGCCGTTCCCACGCCCGCCGCATCGTGGAGAGGCATCTGCGCCCCGAGCACATCGAGGAGCGCCTGATGTACCCGATCACCACGGAGACCACCGACCACCCCGGCGGCTACCGGGGCGCGCTCGACGACTTCTACGAGGAGGCCGCGGCCCGGCTCGCCGCCCACCTCGACGCGGGCCGCACCGTCGCCGTGCTCGCCGAGGGGGACCCCCTCTTCTACGGCTCCTACCAGCACATGCACAAGCGGCTGGCCCACCGCTACCCGACCGAGGTGATCCCCGGCGTGACCTCGGTGAGCGCCGCCGCGGCCCGGCTCGGCACGCCGCTGGTGGAGGCGGAGGAGGTCCTCACGGTCATTCCCGGCACACTGCCGGAGGAGGAGCTGACGGCCCGTCTCGCGGCTGCCGACGCGGCCGTGGTGATGAAACTGGGCCGCACCTTCCCCGCCGTACGGCGGGCGCTGGAGCGCTCGGGCAGGCTGGCGGAGGCGCGGTACGTCGAGCGGGCGACGATGGACGGCGAGCGGACCGGAGAACTCGCCGGGATCGACCCGGACTCCGTGCCGTACTTCTCGATGGCCGTGGTGCCCAGCCGCATCGCCAACGCCCGGCGGCCGGCGCCCGCAGGCGAGGTGGCCGTCGTCGGAACCGGCCCCTCCGGGCCGCTGTGGCTCACCCCCGAGTCGCGCGGGGCGCTCGCCGCCGCCGACGACCTCGTCGGCTACACCACGTACCTCGACCGGGTGCCGCACCACCCGGGGCAGGTTCGGCACGGCTCCGACAACAAGGTGGAGGCGGAACGCGCCGAGTTCGCGCTCGACCTGGCGCGGCGCGGCCGCCGGGTGGCGGTCGTCTCCGGCGGCGACCCGGGCGTCTTCGCCATGGCCGCCGCCGTGCTGGAAGCGGCCGCCGAGGACCCGTACCGGGACGTCCCCGTACGCGTTCTGCCCGGCGTCACCGCCGCCAACGCCGCCGCGGCCAGGGCAGGCGCGCCCCTCGGCCACGACTACGCCGTCGTCTCCCTCTCCGACCGGCTCAAGCCCTGGGAGGCCATCGCCGAGCGGCTGCACGCGGCGGCCGCCGCGGACCTGGTGCTGGCGCTCTACAACCCCGGCTCGCGCAGCCGGACCTGGCAGGTCGGCAAGGCCCGCGAACTGCTGCTGGAGCACCGTGCCCCGGACACCCCCGTCGTCGTCGGGCGCGATGTGGGCGGCCCGGAGGAGAGCGTACGGGTCGTCGGGCTCGCCGATCTCGACCCGGCGCAGGTCGACATGCGGACGCTGCTGATCGTCGGTTCCTCGCAGACCCGCGCGGTACGGCGGGGCGACGGGGAGCTGGTGTGGACGCCGCGCCGCTACCCCGGCAAGCGCGACGCGAACAGCTGACGCAGCCAGGCGGCGGCCCCGGGGGAGTCCGCCGCCGTCGGCACCCCCTGCG
Source organism: Streptomyces sp. MUM 178J (assembly GCF_022414575.1). Lineage (GTDB taxonomy): Bacteria > Actinomycetota > Actinomycetes > Streptomycetales > Streptomycetaceae > Streptomyces > Streptomyces chengmaiensis. The sequence goes on from NZ_JADWYQ010000010.1 coordinate 2,484, forward strand.
GCACGGGGGGCCTGCGGACCACCACGGCCGGGATGCCCGCCTCGCGGGCAGCGGCCAGCTTGGGCGCGGTCGCCGCGCCGCCGCTGTCCTTGGTCACCAGAACCTCGATCCGATGGCGGCGCAGCAGTTCGCGCTCCCCGTCGGGGGTGAAGGGGCCGCGGTCGAGCAGCACCTCCATCCGCGGCGGGCACGGCGGTCGCGGCGCGTCCACGGAGCGCACCAGGAACCACTGGGTGTGAAGGTGCGCGAAGGCGGCCAGGCCCATGCGGCCGGTCGTCAGGAACACCCGTTCCCCGAGGGCGGGCAGCGCCCGGGCCGCCTCCTCCAGCGAGCCGACGGGCCGCCAGTCGTCGCCGGGCCCCGCGGTCCACGACGGCCGGCGCAGCGCCAGCAGCGGAACGTCCGCGTCGGCGGCCGCCCGGGCCGCGTTGAAGCTCATCGCCTCCGCGAACGGATGCGTCGCGTCCACGACGGCGTCCACCCGGTGCTCCCGCAGCCACCGGGCGAGCCCCTCGGGCCCGCCGAACCCGCCGATGCGCACCCGGCCGGGCGGCAGCACGGGCCGCGCCACCCGCCCGGCCAGCGAACTGGTCACCCGCACCTGTGTGTGCATCTCCTCGGCGAGGCGACGGGCTTCCGTCGTGCCGCCGAGGATCAGCACATGGGGCGCGGGGGAGGCGGCGGGGGCGGGGGTCACCGGGGTCCTTCCGGGTGCGGGGCGGATGCGGTTGCGGGTGCCCACTCAAGCACACGGGCCGGCACGGGCCTCATCGGGTCAGGATGCCGCCGTCGGCGAAGGCCAGCGCGGCGAAGCGCTCGCCGATGCGGCGATGGGCGGCGGCGTCCGGATGGAGCCGGTCGGGCAGCGGCAGTTCGGCGGAGTCGGCCTCGCCGTAGAGCTCGCGGCCGTCGAGATGGTGCAGATTCGGATCGTCGGCCGCCCGCGCGGCGGTGATGCGGGCGAGCTCCTGCCGGATGACGGTCAGCGTCAGACGCGTGGGGTCCGCGGGGTCGCCCGTGGCCCGGAAACTCAGCTTTCCGTCGACGGAGCCGCCCGAGTCCACTTCGATGGGGCCGGGGGTGTCCTCCTGGATCGGGCAGAGGAGGGGCGAGACGACCAGCAGCGGCGTGGTCGGGTGGCCTTCGCGGATGGTGTCGAGAAAGCCGTGGACGGCCGGGGCGAAGGCACGCAGACGCATCAGGTCGGCGTTGGCCAGATTGATGCCGATCTTGAGGCTGATCAGGTCGGCGGGGGTGTCGCGCAAGACGCGGGCGGTGAACGGGTCGAGCAGGGCGCTGCCGCTCAGGCCCAGGTTGATCAGTTCCACGCCGCCGAGCGAGGCGGCGAGCGCGGGCCAGGTGCCCGTGGGGCTGGCGGCGTCGGAGCCGTGGCTGATCGAACTGCCGTGGTGCAGCCACACCTTGCGTCCCCGGTCGGGTGCGGGCTCGACGGGGGCATCGGTGCGTAGGGCGATCAGTTCGGCGGTCTCGTTCTGCGGCAGCCAGATCTCGATGTCCTTGGGGCCGTCGGGCAGTCCGGTGAAGCGGAGGGTGCCGGCCGGGCCGGGCCGGATGACGGTGGCTCCGGTGGCCATGTCGACTCTCAGCGTGTTGCCCTCCCGCAGACTGGCCTGGCCCGCCAGGCGGCCGTCGACGAGCAGGTCGTACACGCCGTCGGGACGGGGCGGGGCGCCGACGTAGGCCCGCTTGGTGGGCAGCGAGTCCAGTTCCACGGCGGTGGCCCGGGTGCGGAAGGCCAGCCGCACGCCGGAGGGCTGGGACTCCGCCATGGCCAGCCACTCGTCGGAACACTGCGCCCGCGCCCACGCGGGCAGCCGGTGCGGCAGCACGCCGTGCGCGGTGCGCTCCAGTTCGAGGGCACCGCGCAGGAGATCGGCGGTGATGGGAGTGGTGGCCCACTGGTGCTTGGCGTTCATGGCCTCAGTCTGCCGCTCGGGGTGTTCGGGTTTCGCGGAGTTCTCGGAGGGACCGCCGGGGGTCCCGGGCCGGGCACTCGGCCCGGCCCGGGACATGGTCACAGCCGGTTCACGGCGGGTTCACAGCGCCGCGAGCCGCTCCAGCGGGAACGGCGGCTGAGCCAGCGGACGGACCGCGAGCCGGGTCAGCGGCAGGGCGTTGTCGTCGCCCGCCGTGCGGTTGGCGTGCAGCACTCCGCAGCCGGTGCAGCGGTGCACGATCACCCACTCTCCACGTCCGCGTACGGAGATGGCGAGCGGCTCCATCCGGGCGCCGCAGTCGGCGGCCCGGTCGCCCGGGGTGTCGTCGAGATGACGGCTCCACAGGCAGGTGGGACAGTGATTGCGATGCTCGGTGCCGGGCGCGTTCATGGACACGTCCAGCCCGCAGTTGAGGCAGCGGAAGGACTGGGCGCGCGCCTCGGCGCGAGCCCGGCGTGAGGTGTTGCGGGACATCGTGGACACGACTCCTGGTGTGATGCGCGGAAAGGGCGTCAGCGAGGTACGCCGTCTCGCATCGAGGGAGTTCACCGCCCGCGTGCGCGTTCAGCAGACGGAGACGGAGAGTCTTCCCCGATCGCGAGTACGACTCCGCTGTGCCCTGGGCATACACACACCACCTCTGCTCCGACTTCCGGTCACCCGTCATGAGAACCCGCCGCACGGGCGCTCGGCAACCGGTTTTCAGCAGACGTGGTCGCGGTCGCGGTCCGGGGAGTACAGATGGCTGTCGCGGAAAGCCGAGGCGGTCAGCGTGCGGCCCACGACGATGACCGCCGTGCGGACGACGCCCGCCGCCTTCACCTGGGCGGCGATGTCCGCGAGCGTGCCGCGCAGGACGAGCTCGTCGGGGCGGCTGGCCATGGCGACGACGGCCGCGGGGCAGTCCGCCCCGTAGTGGGGGAGCAACTCCTCCACCACGCGGTCGGCGTAGCGGGCGGCCAGGTGGAGGACCAGCAGCGCGCCGCTGCGGCCCAGCGTCGCCAGGTCCTCGCCCGGCGGCATGGGGGTGGCCTGCTGGGCGATGCGCGTGAGGATGACGGTCTGGCCGACCGTGGGCACGGTCAGCTCGCGTTTCAGCGCCGCGGCCGCCGCCGCGAACGCCGGCACGCCCGGCACCACTTCGTACGGCACGCCCGCCGCGTCCAGCCGCCGCATCTGCTCGGCGACGGCGCTGAAGACGGAGGGGTCGCCGGAGTGCAGCCGGGCCACGTCGTGGCCCTCCTCATGGGCGCGCACCATCTCCTCCGCGATCCGGTCCAGATCGAGCCGGGCCGTGTCGACGAGCCGCGCGCCCGGCGGGCACTCGGCGAGCAGCTCACGGGGCACGAGACTGCCCGCGTACAGGCAGACCCGGCAGGAGGCCAGCGTCCGGGCCCCCCGCACGGTGATCAGATCCGCGGCGCCGGGGCCCGCGCCGATGAAGTACACCGTCATGCTGTGTCGTCTCCTGTCTGCTTGACCGCCCGACCGTGCTCGACCGGCGCCTCCGGGGTGACCGATGCCTGTGGTCTGTCCGGCGTCTGCGGCGCGGCCGACGCCTGGGCCGTGCCCGGAGCCTGCGCGGTGCTCGCGGCTCCAGGCTTGACCGCAGCCCACTGGGTGACCGGCATCGCCTGCCGCCAGCCCGTGAAACCGCCCACCGGGACGGCGTGCGCCACCGCAAGCCGCACCAGCTCACCGCCGTACCTCCGGCAACGGTCGGCGAGCAGCGCCTCCGACTCCAGGGTCACCGTGTTGGCGACCAGCCGCCCGCCCGCGGGCAGCGCCTCCCAGCAGGCGTCCAGCAGCCCGGGGGCGGTCAGCCCCCCGCCGATGAACACCGCGTCCGGCGCGGGCAGACCCGCCAGCGCCTCGGGCGCCCGGCCCGTGACCACCCGCAGGCCGGGCACGCCGAGCGTCCGTGCGTTGCGGCCGATGCGCTCCGCCCGCGCCGGATCGCGCTCCACGGTCACGGCCCGGCAGGACCGGTGGACACGCATCCACTCGATCGCGATGGAACCCGACCCGCCGCCCACATCCCACAGCAGTTCCCCGGGCGCGGGCGCCAGCGCGGCCAGCGTGGCCGCCCGCACATGACGCTTGGTGAGCTGACCGTCGTGCTCGTACGCCTCGTCCGGCAGCCCCGGCACACCGCCGAGCCGCAGCGCGCCCTCGGCCCTGCGGCACTCGACGGCGACGACGTTCAGCGCGTCGCCCGGAGCATGCGCCCAGTCATCGGCGACGCCCTCGACGGACCGCTCCCGCTCTGACCCCAGCTGTTCGAGGACCCGCATCCGGCTGGGGCCGAAGCCGCGTTCCCGCAGCAGGGCGGCCACCTCGGCGGGCGTGCCGGTTCCGGCGCTGAGCACCAGCAGCCGGCGGCCGTCATGGAGGGCGGCGGCGAGCCGGGCCGCCGGACGGCCGACGAGGGTGACGGTCTCCAAGTCCTCCAGCGGCCAGCCGAGCCGGGCGGCCGCGTACGACACGGACGAGGGATGCGGCAGCACCCGCAGCCGCTCGGGGCCCAGTTCCTCGGCCAGGGCGCGCCCGATCCCGTAGAACATGGGGTCCCCGCTGGCCAGCACGCAGACCCGGCGTCCGGCCTGTGCGTCGAGCAGTCCGCGTACGGCGGGCCGCAGCGGCGTGGGCCAGGCGATGCGTTCAGCGCCGCAATCCGGGGGCGCCAGCCGGAGCTGCCGGGCGCCCCCGATGAGGGCCTCCGCCTCGCGCAGCGCGGCGCGGGCCGGCTCGGCCAGCCCCTCCCAGCCATCGGCGCCGATCCCGACGACACACACGGACGGCAGGGGGACTGCGCAGCTCACGGCCGGTTACCTCACGGGTCGGAAGGGGACGGACCGGCACTCTACTCGGCCGTCTTTCCGCACCCGCCGCCGCGTCCGGACTGCGGCCGCGCCGCCGGCATGTCACGCGGGCTGCGTGTCACACCTGCGGCTCAAGTCCTGCGGCTCAAGTCCCGCGGCTCAAGTCCCGCGGCTCAAGTCCCCCGGCTCACGCCTCGCCGGGGTGCCACGGCGGCCACTCGCCGGGCCGGTCCGCCCAGTGCACCTGCTCGGGATCGTCCAGGTCGATGTCCGGGAACTCCCGCCGTACACGCGGCTCGAACTCCTCCCGCTCCAGCGACTCCCAACCGCTGCCGCGGAACCGCACGCGCCGGTAGCGGCTGTCGGCGTCGTAAGGCGCCACGTCGACGAGATGGCCGGACTCCTCCGGGGTGGTGGGATTCTCCATGGGTCCAGAGTGACCCCCCGCGCCGTCGGGCGCGCGTCGTGGACGGCCGGTCGTGGACCGCCGACGACTTTCCGGATGTTGCCCGATTCCCCCACACAGTGACCTACGCCACTACTACAGTGTGCATCCGGCTCCTCACCCTCGGACGGGGAGGGCGGGGGCCGTGGGGGCACAAGGGGGAGCAGTGACCACGATTCTCTATGTCCACGGCACCGGTGTGCGCGCCGATCGGTACGCGGCCGATCTGGAACGGCTGACGAAGGGGCTCGCCGACGAACTGCCGGGCGTGGCGGTCGAACCCTGCCCCTGGGGCGATGTCCTGGGAGTCCGCCGGCCCGCCTCCGACGGCATGCCGCCCGAAACCGCCGCCGGCGCCTCCGATGAGGCGGACCGCCGTAGAGCCGTCTGGGCGAGACTCTACGACGACCCCCTCTACGAGACCCGGCTTGCCGTCCTGGACGCGGACGCCGATGCCTCCGCCGTCCCGCCCCGTGTCGTCAAGCGGCTCGAAAGCGGCTTACGCGGCCTGCCGGAGCACGGCACGGTCCGCGAGCGCGTCGGCGACGAAGGCGCCGCCGCGCTGCGCCGGGCCGTCGAGGAACTGCTGGCGGACGAGGAGTTCGACGCCGCGCTGCCCGCGCTTGCCGTGACCAAAGCGAACGACCTCATCGGCCGTGCGGTCACCGCCCAGTACATCGCCGTACGGGAAGGAGCCGCCAGCCCCCTCGTCACCCCGGCCGAGCGGGACGATCTGGCGCAGGCGGTCGCGGACGCCCTCGGCGGCACGGCCCTCGGCGCTGGCCGGAAGGCGCTGCGGACCGGCTGGCGCACCGCGCAGCGCATCGCCCACCCGGCAGTGCGCCGCTACCGGCATCAGATCCTCGAACGCTCAACGCCCGCCGCCGGGGACATCCTCCTCTACCAGGCACGCGGCAAGCCGGTGCGCACCTATCTCGCCGAGCGGGTCGCCGAGGCGGCGGCGGACGGCGGCCCGGTCGTCCTGCTCGGCCACAGCCTCGGCGGCATCGCCTCATTCGAGACCCTGGTCGCCGCCGCGCTGCCGCAGGTCCGGCTGCTGGTCAGCGTCGGCAGCCAGATCCCGTACCTCTACGGCATGGACGCGCTCGCCAGCCATCGCTACGGCGCGCCGCTGCCGGGGCACTTCACGGCGGACTGGCTCAATGTGCACGATCCCGTCGATCTGCTGGGCTTCCCCGCCGAGCCGCAGTTCCCGGGCCGTGTCCGGGACGTCGCCGTCGACACGCGCGAGCCGTTCCCGCGGGCGCACGGCGCCTACTGGGCCACACGGGAGGTGTACCAGGCGATCGCGGCGGCGGTCGAGAGGAGCGCACGGTGACCCTGCGCGCTCTGCTCGTCGTCCCGGAGCGCTACGGCGACGGCGCCCTGCTGCCCGACCTGCCCGACTCGCACCGCAGCGCGGTGCGGTTCGCCCGCTGGCTGCTTCAGCATGTGCGCGAGCAGTGCCACATCACGGTGTTCACCAACGCCGACCTTCCCGAAGACGACGTCAACGGCCTGACCTGGCTCGCGAGCCAAGGCGGTCACAGCTTCGACGTCGCCCGCGCCGACCGCGGGAGCCTGAGTGAGCAGTTCCTCGACGATGAGGCACGGCTGGAGCAACTCGGCCCGGACGACGCCTTCGTCCTCTACTGGCTCGGCCACGGCGCCGTCTGCAGCTACGACAGCCGCCATTTGCTCTTCCTGAAACGCCCCTCCTGCACCGTGCTGGAGGACCTCTGCGCGTTCATGCGTAAAAAGGGCAGGCCCGAGCGGCAGCTGTACGTCATCGACGCCTGCCGTGAGCGGTACGTCCAGCAGGAGAGGGATGTGCACGGCACCCAGCCGCTGATCGCCGCGGATGGGCAGATGCCGCACCCGGAGTGGACGGACCAACTCGTCCTCTACGCAGCCCGCGAGGGCGAGAAGGCCGCCATCGACAGCAAGGGCGGGGTCTTCACACGCAGACTTCTCGACGAGCTGGACCGGCTCCCGCCGCGGGACGCACTCGACCTGGCGGAGATTCAGCAGGCCGTGACGCAGCTGAACGAGCGGTTCGCCGACGAGCACCGGCGCCACGAGGCCGACCAGATCCCCACGTACATCCGCGTCACCCGCAAGGGGTCCGATGCGCTCCCGGGCGACTACCGCCCCTACACCCAGGTGAAGGAGCGGGAGATCGAGGAGCTGCGCTCCATCGTCGCCGGGGCGGACCTCACCGCTTCGCAGCGGGGCGCGGTCGCCAGTGCGCTGCACCATGCCGACGTCCATCTCGCCGAGCCGGACATGCCGCTGGAGGAACTGGCGGTGTACGTTGCCGGGCTGCTCGCCCGGAAGGAAGGACCGCCGGCGATCACCGTACTGTGCTCCGTGCTGGCGGACGTCGACTCGATCGGCCCTGAGATCCGCAGCTGGTACGCACCGTTGAGCGAGCGTGCCGGGTTTCCTCCGCTGTCGGCTGTCCCCACGCAGGGCTCCGTACGGCAGTGCGAGTCCAGCCTGGTCGTCGAGATCCAACGAGCAGAGGAAAAGGGACAGATCACAGCGGCGTCGCGGCGTAACCCGCTCTATGTCCTCAATGCGCGGTTCTACAGCGACGGTGAGCCACGTGACATCCCCCTCCCCACCCGGACATGGCGCAAATCGCAGCTCGGCGAGGCGTTCCTGGAGGTCTACGACCGCAGTTCCCGGCAGCTGGCGGCGGACGAACTGCACGAGTCGCACTTCGAATTCCTGGTCGACAGGGAGCTGTTGGACCAGCGCTTCCACCGCTTCCCCTGCTATGCCGCCGACAGCGGGGCCGCACCGCTGCTGGGAGAGCTCGTCCCGGTCGTGCTCAGAGACCGCTGGCGGCATACGTACGGACGAAGATCCAGAGCCTGGACGCGCATCGGCGGCGAGCATCTGGAGCTGCTCGCGGCGGCCGACCGCTTCCTGTGGGACGCGTGCATCACGCCCTGCGACCTCGCTGCCGTGCGCGCAGCCTTCAGCGGAAAAGCGTCGGTCAGCAGCGCCGGAATCGTCCTGGCCCAGCCCAGGAACGGCGTCAAGGGTGCGCAGGACCATGTCTCGACCGCTCTCAACTACGGTGCGACGGTGGCGATCTGGCCGTACGAGGCCTGTCTCGACACCAGCCGGGGGACGATGGTCGACCGCCGTCTGTGCCGCAGCGGCCAGTTCCGGAAGACGCTGGAGGGAATGCTTCTGGAAAGGCCGCTGAAGGATATCCCGGACATCATGTTCGAACTGCGCACCGGGAGCGCGGAATTCCCGGACATGGCCGTTATTTTCGAAGATCCGCTTCGTTTTCCAGTGGCCCGCACCCGGGTTGCCGAGCCTGTCGAAGGTGGTTGACCATGGACACATACGAAGAGCTCGGCGGCCCCTCTCCTGCGTGGTGGGTGTATCAAGGGCAGTGGAAGAACGGGGCGGACCTCACCGCTCTCCCCGCACGGGAAAAGCACGAAGGGCCGGAGATTCCGGACCCGCCGCCCTGGCGTATGTTCGGGCTGGAGAAAGCGCGCGCCCGCGCGGACGATCCGCAAACGCCCGGGGACGATCCCTGGCATCCCGTCCCTCCCCCCAAGCCCGACCCCCGCGCCCTGGCCTGGGACGAGCACATCGCAGTCGCCTACCACGGCGACCGCAGGGCCCATGATCTGGTGAACGCGGCCATCCATCTGCGCAGGCCCCTGCTGGTCACCGGACCGCCCGGCGTGGGGAAGACCACCCTCGCCGCGAGCGTGGCCAAGGAACTCAAGCTCGGCCCCGTGCTGCGCTGGGGCATCACAAGCCGCTCCACACTCCGTGAAGGGCTGTACGACTACGACGTTCTCGGCCGAATGCACGATATGAACGTGCGCCAGCGTACGGCACTCTGGAAGAAGCCGGAGGCCGAGAGCGAGGACATCGGAGGCTACTTCCGGCTGGGGCCGCTGGGGGACGCCCTGCTGCCGAGGCTGCGGCCGAGGGTGCTGCTCATCGACGAGATCGACAAGAGCGATGTCGACCTGCCGAACGATCTGCTGCATGTCTTCGAGACGGGGGGATACGAGATTCCGGAGCTGCGTCGCATCAGCAAGAAAGACAATCTGGTGTACGTCCGGTCCGCCGACGGCGGAGAGAACGTGCCCGTGCACGGCGGCACGGTGCGCTGCGCCCAGTTCCCGATCGTCATCCTCACCAGCAATGGCGAGCGGGAATTCCCGCCCGCTTTCCGCAGGCGCTGTCTCTTCCTCCGGCTTGAACCCCCCACCACGGAGCGGCTGAAGGCGATTCTGAAGGAGCACCTCGACAACCTCACCGACTTCGACGAGGTCCAGGACGTGCTGGACCGCTATGAACAGCTGGGCAGGGAGGGCCGCCAGCTCTCCCCGGACCAGCTCATCAACGCCGTACGGCTGCGTCTCAGCACCCAGATCGGCCCACAGGACCTGGCGACCATCGAGCAGGCCGTGCTGCACTCGCTGTCCGGGGCGTGACCGGTGCACCCGGCGGTGGCGGCGGCCCTGCTGAGCGCGGAGGCGGACATCGGCCTCGGCGAGGTGCTCGACGTCGCCTGGCTGGCCCGCCGCATGACCGGGGCGACGGCTCCCGGACCGGACCAGGAGACGCCGCCGGACCCCGCCCCCGGGTCTGCGCACGGCGGCGCACCGAGGGAGAGTGCCGACCGGCCGGGCGGCCCCGGGCAGCCCGCGCCGCCCCGCCGGGCGGCGGGCGTGGACCTCCATCTGCTGCGGGCGGGGCCGATTCTGTCCGCCGCGGGCCGGGTGTCCGGCGGCGGTGTGCAGGGCCCCGCGCCCACCTGGACCCTTCCGCATCGACTGGGCCTCGCCCGCGCCCTGCGCGAGCTGCGGCGCACCAGCCCCTCGCCGGTGGCCACAGAGGTGGACGAGAACGCCACCGCCGAGCAGTGGGCGACCAGCGGCATGTTGGTCCCCGTCAGCACGCCCGCGAAGGAACCGCACTTTGAGCTGACGCTCGTCTGCGACACCGGCGCGTCGATGCGCCTGTGGGACCGGATGCTGCGGGAGATGGCGGTCGGCGCGGCCCGGCACGGCGCGTTCCGCTCGGTGACGGTACGCCGGCTGCGGTCCGACGCCGACCCGGTGGCGCTGACGGGGCGGAGCGGTGCGACGGGGCTCGGCGAGCTGATCCAGCCCAACGGCCGGCGCATCGTGGCCTTCGTCACCGACGGGGTCAACCGGGGCTGGCACGACGGGCAGCTCGCGCGGCACGCCCACCGCCTCAGCCGGTACGGGCCCGTGGTGGTCATCCATCTGCTGCCCCGCCGTCTGTGGCCGCGGACCGGGGTCAACCCGCTACCCGTGCATCTGCGCACGGACAGCGAGGGCGTCGGCGACGTGCAGTGCCGGGTGCGGCCCGACCGGTTCACCCCCGCGGGCTGGTCGTGGTACGACCTGTGGCCCGAAGGGCCGCCCTGGAAGACCGCCCGCCCGCTCGCCGTGCCCGTCGTCTCGCTCGATCCCGCGTCGCTGCGTCGCTGGGTCGCCTTCCTCGGCGGAGAGCCGGGGCAAGTACTCTCGGGCTCCGCCTGGATCGTCACCGCCCAGGGACAGGTCGGCGACGGGCCGCCGGACGAGCAGCCCGACCCGATGGACGCCGCTGTACGGGGCGACACCTCACCCGGCCGTCTGATCAGGGAGTTCGACGCCACTGCGAGTCCCCGTGCACGGCGGCTGCTGCGCAGCCTGGCCACCGCGCCGCTGAACCTGGACACGATGTGGCTGGTGCACACCGCGACCAGCAGACAGCGCAACCAGTGCAGCGACCCCGCTCCCCTCGCGGAGGTCTTCCTCAGCGGGCTGTTGCGCCGCGCGCCCGGCAGCGGACCACAAGGCGACGGACAACCGGGCGGTGAGGACTACGAGTTCGCCGACGGAGTGCGCGGGCTGCTGCTGGGCGGACTGGAGCGGGGTGAGGCGATCGACACCTTTATGACCGTCTCCCGCGAGGTCGCCCATCGGCTGAGGCGCTCCCCCCTGGCTTTTCCCGCGCTGCTGGCCTCTCCGGGCGACACGGAGCTGGTCCGCCAGATCGACGCGGAGTTCCAGCCGCTCGCCAGGGTCGCCGCGCAGATCCTCAGGGGACTCGGCCCCGCGTACCGGAGCGCCGTCGAACGCATCGAGCAGGCCGCCGCACGGAGCGTAGCGGTCACTGCGCCGCAGGGACGGGGGCACGTCCAGGGGCCCGTGCCGGGACCCGCGCAGCCTCCGGCCCCGGTGGCGAGGCCGGAGTCGGACCCGGTCGCTGCCCGCGGTCGGCGCCGTCCGGACGAGTGGCGGACCGGTGAGCCGTCAGCGGGCGAGCGGGCGGGCGGCAAGCCGGTACCGGCCGACCGGTCCCGGCAGCACAGCGAGGAGCGGCCGGATCCGACGGCCCCGCCGCAGGCCCCCGTAGACGACGACCCCGCGGAGGACGCCCGCGTCGCCGTCCTCGGCGCGAACATGTGCGGCAAGACGACCTTCCTCGCCGCCGCCTGGCTGGCCGCGGTCAACATGCCCGAGGAGCGGGGCCGCTGGAACGTCATCCCCAAGGACGGCGGCGCCGAGGACTTCCTCGTCCAGCAGACCCACAGCCTCGCGCTCGCCCGCCGCTTCCCCGAGCCCACGCTGACCCCCCGGCCCTTCTCGTATGTCTTCCGGGCCGACCTGGCCAACCTCCGGACGCCGTCCGAGCGGCGGCTGCGCGTCGACTTCACCCTCGACCTGCTCGACGCGGGCGGCGGGGAGTTCATGCACGACCGGTACGGGAAGGACGACACGGTGAACCGCCATCTGGGGCGGTCGAACCGCATCCTGCTGCTGGTCGATCCCTTCAGTCCCCCCAACCGGCAGCCGCAGGCCGCCTATCTCACCCCGCATCTGGAGCGGCTGACCCGCGACCACTTCGAGAGCGGCCGGCTGGAGCTGGGCCGGCTGCCGCACCGGGTCGCCGTGTGTCTGAGCAAGTTCGACGACCCGAGGGTCTTCCGCGACGCGCGGCGGGGGAACTGGGTCGGCCAGAACGAGCACGGCGATCCCTGTGTACCGCCCGAGGACGCGAAAGGCTTTATCTCCTGGCTCGGACGCAGTTCGCAGGACATCGCCGAGATCGTACGGCTGGTGCGGTTGAACTTCCTCGAGGAGCGGGTGCAGTGGTTCGTGCTGTCCGCCATCGGGATCCACCGACGGCGTGACGGCTCCGTCGACTTCGACGACTGCTCCAACCAGACCCGCGACGACGATGGCATCCCGATGCTGCGCGGGCAGGCCCGCCCGCTGAACGTGCTCGAACCCCTAGTCGCCCTGGGACGGACGCGTACAGAGCCGGGAGACCCGGGCAAGCGGCGCAGAAGACGAGGGGAGAGCTGAATGGACGGCCACCAGGACGAGCTGCGGGCGGTGTGGGCGCTGCTCTCCAAACCCCGCGGCGACGGCGGCGAGTACCGCGTCCTCGCCTGCAGTGAAGGCCGCTCCGCCCACGGCATGTTCGACGACCTGGTGCGGCGGACCCTGTTCGGCACGCCCCCGCAGTGGGCGGACGGCGGCGCGCCGGGGGAGGGCCTGCCCTGGATCTCGTTCGGGGCTTTCGGCGAGAGCGATCTGCCCCGCAGACACATCAGCATCTCCATCACCCACTGGAGCGGCCCTTCGGAGGCGTACTGTGACTCCTCCGGGCGGCGCATCGCCGCGACGCGGTTCTTCGCCGTGCCGTACGAGGAACTCGCCCGCACCGGCATCGGGCTGACCGGGCTGTGGCACGCCGTCCGCCCCGTGGAGCTGCCGCCCGACGACGGCCAATGCCGTCTCGCCCTGCCCACGGGCCACGATCCGCTGCCGGAGGTCGCCGAACTCCTCGACGGCGAGCCGGGATTCGACTGGGCGGCGGCCACCGCCGCGACAGCCCTGGAGCGGCCACTCGCCCTGGTTTCGCGCTCCAGCCGGTTCGCCATGACCCGGCTCGCCACCATCGACGCCGTCGCGTGGCTGCTGCCGTACGGGTGCCGGGCCGGGCTGACCGCTGCCACCTGGGCGTCGGAGCCGGGCCCGTACACCCCCTGGCTGTGCTACACGCACAGCGACCCGGCGGACGAGCGTGTCCGGGTCCTCGAGTCGGAGCCCCCGGAGGTCTCCTCGCGGACTGGCCGCGCCCATCTGGCGCGGCTGCGGCTGCTGCGCCAGGAGCTGGGCACCCTCGGCATGCTGCGCGAACTGGCCGCCGACAAGCGGCCCGCCCGCCTCGGCGGCCGTACGCGGCACGGGGCCCCGGGGAGCGCCGCACGGGGCCGGGGCAGGTGAGGGATGGAGCCACGGCGTCCGCAGGACCCCGGACAGCTGGGCCGGTTCACCGTGCTGTGCAGGATCGGCTCGGGGGGCTTCGGCGATGTCTTCCTCGCCCGCGAGCACGACCGGAGGAGCCGTCGGCTTGCCGCCATCAAGCTGATCAAGCAGGACGTGGCGGACTCGGAGCGGCTCCGTCCGCGTTTCCGCAGCGAGATCGAGGCGGTCAGCAGGGCGGGCGGACAGGGCATTCCCGAGCTGCTGGACGCGGACCCCGCGGCGGCGCGCCCCTGGCTGGCCACCCGCTACATACCGGGCCCGTGTCTGCAGCAACTCGTCGACCGGGCGGGGCCGCTGCACCAGGAAGCCGTCTGGGCGCTGGCCGCCGGCCTCGCGGGGACGCTGACCGACCTCCACAAGGTCGGGCTGTACCACCGCGACCTCAAGCCCAGCAATGTGCTGATCACCCGGGTGCGCCCCTGGGTCATCGACTTCAGCCTGGTCAGGTTGGTCGGCGACCCCAGCCTGACGGCGACTGCGGACGCCATGGGCAGCTTCCAGTACGCCGCGCCGGAACAGGCCGCCGGGCTCGGGCGCGCCCAGGGGCAGGCCGATGTGTTCGCCCTCGGGGCGACCCTGCTGTTCGCGGCCACCGGACATCCCCCCTACAGCGGGCGGAACCAGCTCGACATCCGGCTGCGGGCGCTCACCGAGAGCCCTGACATGTCCGGGCTGGAGCGCGGCGAACTCCGCGGCCTCGTCGGCGACTGCCTGGAGTTCGAGGCGGGCGACCGTCCCGAAGCCGCCGCGGTGCTGCAGCGGGCCGAGGAAGCCGTCGGGGCCGTACGGCCCCGACGGCTGCCGCTGCCCGGCCCGGCGCTGCGCGTGCTGGACGAGCACCGCGCAAAACTGCGCGCCGTGGCGGGCGTGGACGACGACTTCACCGAGTACGACGAAGTGGCCGTGCCCCGCCCGGCGGCAGCGTGGTATGAGCCTCCGAAGCGCCGGGAACCGGCGGTGCGCACCCGGTGGCAGTGGCACTGCTACGACTGGCTGCGCGCCGCTCCCGCGGTGCTGGGCGCGCTGGTGCTGGCCGTCACCGCCGACGGCGTGCTGTACGCGGTCGACCGGGCCGACGGCACAACGCGCTGGCGGCTGGACCTGGGCGCCGCGGCCCGCGGCGGGCTGGCGGCGGCGGGCGACTCCGTCGCAGTGGCCACGGCCGACGCGACGCTCCATATGGTGCGCCTCGTCCCGGACGGACCGCTGCACTCCCGGGTCCAGCTGCCCGCGCCGGCCCGTGCCGTGGCATACGCCCCCGCCCTGCGGCCGGGCGGGCCGCGGCTGCTCATCGTGGCCGGCCGTCTCGGGGTGACGGCCCTGGAGGCCGAGGGGCGCGTCGTGCGGTGGACGGCGGCATGGGCGGGGGCGGCGGGGCGGCCCGCGCTGGACGGCGGGTCGCTGTATGTGCGTACGGCGGACGGGGCGCTTGCGGCGCTTGCACTCGCGGACGGCGCACTGCTGTGGCGTCCCGTGCCGTCGGCCGGGGCGGCGCACGCGGCACCCGCCGTCGCAGAGGGCCGGGTGTTCTCCGTCTCCGCCGACGGCTCGGCCATGGCGGTCGACGCCGCCTCGGGCGAGGTGCTGTGGCGGCACAAGTTCGACGGCACGGTGCACCTCGCGCCCGTGGCGTGGAACGGGCTGCTGCTCGTGGGGTCGGCTCAGGGCCGGGTGTGGGCCCTGGACGCCGCCCGCGGCCGGGAGATCTGGCAGCAGGGCCGGCGCGGCCATGCCGGGCTCGCGGCGCTGGCCCCGCCCTGCGTCCGTACGGACGCCCGTGTGGACGCCCGTGCGGATGCCGCACCCGGCACGCCCGACCGCGAAAGCGCTCTTCTGGCCGACCGTGACGGAATCTGCGCACTGTCGTCGGCAGACGGTTCCGAGGTGTGGCGATGGCGTGTTCGGAACGTGGCGAACCTTTGGTCGGGGCCGGGCGAACTGGTGGTCGGAGGGCTGGACGGAACACTCCGCTCCGTACATGTGGACGCTTCCTTGACGCCATTGCGGCGCCGGGAAGACGCCTGGATTCCGGAAGTGCCAGACACACCATGAGAAAAGCCGGAATGAATCCTTATTTTCTCCGGACAGTGCTCTGAACGGGCTACTACGATCGGTCTCGCACCACGGCGGAGCGTAATGTTCAGGCCACTCTCCGCCGCCCGGTGCAGCCGACGACGCCGCGCTTGGCCCACTGTCCGGAGCCTTCCGGAACGGCGCACAGCGGTCGGCGCCACGCCTGTTCGCCTCACGGCGAAGAGACATCGGCGCCGCACCCAGGGGGGAGCCATGAACGTCACCGCCACCGCCGCCGCACAGCCCCGGGCGGCCCACCCCGCGAACCCCGCCCGAGAGGCGGCCCGGTGACCCGCCCACAGTGGGGTCAGAGCGATCGGACCCGACGACTGGCCGGAGAAGACGACGCAGGCCACGGCAGCCCCGGACCGGAGGACGCACCCGAGCCGTGCCCCGTGTGCCGGACACGCCGTACCGCACCCCGCTGCCCGGTCTGCGGCTGGGACGGCGACGGTCACAACGCCGCCGGGGGCGACCGCGGGCAGGAGCACACGGCCGCCTGGCGCTGGGACCTGCGCGCCGCCCTCCTCGCCACACGGGCCCACAGCCCGGAGCGAGGGGCCGCCGCGACGCCCGAGGGGACGCTGCACCCCCGGCTGCGTACGCTGCTGCGCCGGTCCCACAGCGTCGAGGACGGCCACGGAGACCCCAGCGGACCGGAAAGCCCCGCGGCCCCGGCGGGGGACGGCGGCGCGGACACCACGCCGTACGGAGACCTCTCCGGCGCGGTCTCCCTGCTGACCGCTCTCGCGGCCGGCGAGGTCGACGCCGTGTGCTTCTTCGGAGTGTCACCCGCGGGCCTCGCCATGGAAGAAGTGGGCCGCGACGACCGGGGCGCCCTCGGGCCCCGCGACGACCGCGCCGCGTTCCTCGACTGGCGGCAGGCGGTGCCCTGGCTGCGCCACCCCGCGCCGGAGCGTCAGTTCCTGCTGGCCGGCGGCATCGGCGCCGACGCCCCCTACGGCGTCCGCGGAGTGCCGGGGACCAGCGACACGGCCTGGGAGACACCGGTCCGACACGCCGTGCACGAAGGGCTCCAGGGCCTGCTGGCGGCACGGGAGCACGGCCGGGACATCCCCCTCGTCGCGGTGGACGCGGCCCCCGGCTGGCGCTGGCCGCGGCACGCCCTGACCCTGCTGGACCGGTGCGCGCCCCCCTCCGCCACGCTCACCCTCCGGCCCGGCGACCCCAGGCTGCACGACGACCCGAGGCTGCACGGCGACCGGCGTCCGCTGGCCGGCGTGGTGACGGCCGCCTGCCGCCGTGTTCCGCTGCGCTACGGCTATGCGCTGCTCACCCGGCCGCCCGACCAGGCCGCCGAAGGCCCCGCCGCTCGGGCCCGGCTGCTCTTCCCCTGCGGCACCCGCCTGCCGGACTCCGGCGAACTCCCCGTGAAGGTGCCGCTCCTGGCCTCCCCCGACCAGGACGCCACGCTGTTCGCCCTGCCCGTGGTGGTCGCCCGCGGGCCCCACCCACGGCGCTGGAGCGTGCTGCGCACCGCGCAGACCCGCCTCGAACCGGGGCGGCGCACCACAGTGACCGTCCTGCTCGACGCCTCCGGCGCGGTGCGCTTCGAAGGGCCCGAGCCCCTCGCCGACCCCGGCGCCGACGTCGCCTTCCACTTCGACGAGCGGGCGCTGCTCGAACAGTCGCCCGCCCCGATTCCGCGGCCGGAACCCCTCTCCGATCTGATGGTGCTGCTCGAACTGGGCGGCGAAGCCGATGACTTCGCCCGGCGCACCGGCTTTCTCCAGGCCGTGCTGAACCGGCTGGCCGCCGTCTGGCCGCACGGCGACGCCCTGCGCGTCGGGCTCATCGGCTACGCCGACCACGCCTTCCGCACCGTTGGCCGCAACCGCACGGGCGAGGCGCCCCTGCTCTTCTGGGGCTCCGGCACCGCACGCGAAGCCGCCCACGCCTTACCGGGGTTCTCGCACTGCGGCGTCGCGGACGACTTCGGAGCGCCCATGGAGGAGGCGTTGCAGGCCGCCGGCTCCACCGGCTACTGGCGGACCGGGTCCCGGCGAGCCCTGCTGGTCGTCGGCCGACGGCCGCCCCACCCGCCCCGCCAGGGCCGGGATCAGACACTGCCCTGCCCCGCGGGACTGGACTGGGAGGCGCACCTGCACCATCTGCGACAGCGGCTCGGCCTGCGGGTGATCGCGGTCCGCGACCCGCTGCCCGGCCTCCCCGGCCGGCCCGTCAGACCGCCGACCGGGGAGCGCATCGAGAGGTTCTGGGAGGAGCTGGGCCGCCAGGGCCGCTTCACCCTCGACCGGCACACCCCCGACGACGTGGCGGTCTGTTTCACCCGGTCCGCCGGGCGCCGGTCCGCCGCGGCCGGGCTGATGACCGATGTGCCGGACGAGGAGCCCGGCCCCTCCCACACCCGCTATCTGACGATCGACCACGGCCTGACGGGCGGCACCGCACAGCCAGAAGGGCGATGAGAAGCATGAGCGCAGAAGAGCAGGGCGAAGTCCGGTTCCCCCCCGAACTGCGGGCGACGACCCGGGGCGAGGAACCTCAGGCGGAAAGCGCCCCGCAGTGGCGCGAGGCCGCGCCCGACGCGCCGGCCGGGGTCCCCGCTCCTCGGCGGCCCACGGGCGACCGGGTGCGCATAGGCCTGTGGGGCTCGCCCACCTCCGGCAAGACCACCTTCCTCGCCGCACTGCGGCTGGCCGCCCAGGAGCCCTCGGGCGCGTACGGCCGCTGGCAGGTGGTGGCGGCCGACGATGTGTCCGAGGCCTTTCTGATCCAGTCCTCACGGGAACTGACCATCGACCGCCGGTTTCCCGTCGCCACCAGGGAATCCGGCCTGCTGAGCTGGCTGTTCCGCGGTGACCTCACCGGCACCCGCTATGCCAGGAAGCGGTTCGGACGGTCCCGCCGCGCCAACCAGCTGGAGTTCGAGTTCAGCGTGCTGGATGCGCCGGGCGGCCACTACGAAGACCTCTACCAGAACGTCGACGGCGACCGCGCGACGGCCCATCTGGCGGCCTCCACCGGCCTTGTCTACCTGTTCGACCCGATGCGCGAGGCCGTCGACGGAGACTCCTTCGCCTACCTCAACGGCACGCTCGCCCGGCTCACCCGCAGATGCATGGCCGCGGGCGCCCTCGACGGCCCCTATCTGCCGCACCACATCGCCGTCTGCGTCACCAAGTTCGACGACCCCGAGGTCTTCGAGCGGGCCAGACGCGGCAACTGGACCGAACTCGGACCGCAGGGCACGCCCGTCGTGCCCGACCCGGAAGGCTTCTTCGACTGGCTGGCGCAGGATCTGCACGGCAGCACCATGGAACTCATCGGACGGGCCATCAGAAGCAGCTTCCACCCCTCCCGCATCCACTTCTTCGCCACCTCGGCGATCGGCTTCTCCACCCGGCCGGGCGGCGGGGTGGACCTCGGGCGGTTCGGCAATGTGCACCAGGTGGGGGGCGAGCCGCAGATCCTCGGCGCGATCAACCCGCACAACGTCATGGACCCGGTGATCGCCCTCCTGCTCGGCATCAAGAAGCGGTGGTGACATGGACGGCATGCGCGAGGTCGAAGCGCTGTGGGCCTGGTTCGGAAAGGAACCAGGCTCCCGCAGGGAGTACAGCGTGCTCCACTGCAGCGGGGGACCCGACAAGGCACGCGTCTTCGAGGGGTACATCAGGTCCTCCGCCCCCGGGAACCCGCCGACCGGCGTGCACGCAGGCGGGGACCGGCTGCCCTGGATCACCGTCAACGGCCGCACCGGGCAGGGGGAACGCTGGATCGGGGTCTCCTGCATGGAGAACTCGAAGAGCGTCGACGGCGGCGGCCGGGCCATCGTGCCCACACGCTATTTCATGATGCAGTACGACGACACCGTCCCCTGCGGCGCCACATATCTGACGCTGTGGGACGCGGTGGAGACGCTTCCGCTCCCCCCGGAGGGGTCCCCCGCGCATGTGCCGGTGCGGCTCGCCGCCGACCGTCATGCGTCCGCGCTCATCGGACTCGCCCGGATCGCCGACGCGCTGGCCTCTCCCGCGGCCGCGGCCGAGGCGGGCCGTCGCCAGACGGCGGCGGCCCACTGGGCGGCGGCCGTGGCCGCCTGCGTCCTCGCCGGGGACCGGGTGGTCATCACCGGCGCGGCCGGCCTGGGGCTGCGCGAGCGCCTCTCCGTGCTCGACGCCGTGGTCGGCTTCCTGCCGTACGGACTCCGCAGCGACCTCGCCGTCGGAAGCTGTGTCGAAGGCATGCGTCCACCGCGTACCGATCTGACGTTCGGCCCGGAACACACACCCGGCGCCCGCAGGATCTCCCTCGGCCGGCTGCCCGCGGACCCCGCCGCGGGCGGCGAGTTCCGTGAGCGGCTGCGCCGCCTCATCGACGGCAGCGGATACCAGGACGTGCTCGGCGCACTGGCGGAGATGCACGAGCCGCTGCGGCTGACGGACCGTTCGCAGATCCTGCACGGTCTCGCCCCGCTCGACCCGCTGCGCCGCGCCGTGTGGGCCGTCGCCGTGAGCCCCGGCCAGTCCGCCCTGGACGATCCGGACGAGCTGGCCACCACCACGCGCGAGACGCTGCGTGTGCAGTGGAAGGACCCCCGGACCAGCCAGGACGTGACGGCGCACGTCGTGGAGAAGCTGCTGGCGCCCGGCGTCGACTCCGCCGCCCACGGCGAGCCGGGCGCGGCAGGCAGCCGCCGCCAGCTCCTGTGGCAGTTCGCCGTCCAGTGCAAGAAGGACGACGAGGTGCTGCGTGCGCTTTTCGCCCACAGCACGCGGGAACCCGCCCTGGAGCACACCGCGCAGGTGGTGGAGTGTCTGCGCCTCCTCGGCCCCGAGCCGCTGCACCGCAGCGGGCATACCGCAGCGGCGCTGCGGGACGCGCCGTGGATCACGCTGGCGCTGCTGTACGCGGAGGCGGCCGACGCCCAGCGGCTGCGCTCCTGGCTCACCCTCGCCCGGCCCTGGGACCTGGTGGCGGAACCCTGGCTGCGGGCCTGGCAGCCGCTGATCGTCCCGGAGGCCGAGATCGCCGGCCTTGGTGTGCTCTCGGATGTGCCGGCGACGGCCGACGCGGTCCTGGTGCTGGCCGCCGCGGCGCGTGCCGGGGCGGGGACGCCGCTGCGGGCGGTCGTGCGTTTTCTGTGGAAGGCGCTGCTCCGGGCGGCCCGGGAGGACGGCGGCCCGGACGGCGGCCCGGCGGCGCAGGAGCAGCGCGGCCGGCGCAGAGCGCTGCTGGGCCTCGGCTCCGCCCAGCCGAAGGACGCCTTCCCCGACGCGCTGTCCGTGGGAGTGGGCGCGCCGACGCTCCGGGAGCTGCTGGAGCAGCCGCATCTGTGGGCGGAGTGCCAGGCGCGCGCCGACGCCCTGCGGTGTCTGGCGGGCGGGCAGCCCGTCGGGCCCGGGGACGGCCCGCTGGAAGTTCCGCGCTATGGGCAGGATGTCGAGAAGCTGTTCTACGACGAGTATCTCAGGCCCGATCTCCGGGGGTTCGTCACGGCGCTGACGAGCCTGGCGATGCGCGGGAAGCCGGGGGACCCCGTCAGCGGAATGCTGATGAACGTGCTGCAGCGGGTGCCCCCCGGACACGGCCGTGACGACGTGGCCGGACGGTTCAACGAGTGGCTGGCGGCGCATATGCACGCCCCAGTCCACCCGGGGTTCGACGACGACCTCGCCGTAGACGGCATCGACCCCGTCGACCCCTGGTCCCTGGACCACTCATACGCGGAACAGGACGCCGCAGCCCGGGAGAAGACGGTCCCGCAAGCCGGAGCGCTTCCGGCCGCTGTGCCGGACATGGCGGCGTTGCAGCTGCCCGTACGACCGGCGTCCCCCGGAGTCTCCCCACCGGCCCAGTCCCCGCCGCAGGGGCCGCAGCAGACCGGGGAGCAGACGGAGGCCTCCGCACAGTGGAACCTGCTCTGCCACGCGGTGTCCACCGCCGGTTCGCCACAGGAGGTCGCCCGGGCGTGGGCGCCGGTGGCGGTGGGGCCGAGTGGCGAGAGGTCCCTGGTACTCGTCGGCAACTGGTGGGGCCGGACGACTGCCTCGGGACGACGCCACACCCTGCTCGACCATCTGCTGCGGGAACTCGTCGAGCAGCGGCTGCTCGACGCCAACGAAGCCCATGAACTGGTCGACTGCTTCGTGGTGCTGATCGTGTCCGAGCGGGCGTCCGGGCGGCTCGGCAGCGGCTGGCACGGCCGGACCCATCTGAAGTGGGAGAAGCACCGGCTCAAGTGGCTCCGCAGACGCTACCGCCGGCTGAGGCGGGCGCGCCTGCGCTCGTACGTCCCCCTGCCGACGCGCAGGCGCAGCAAGCACAGCAAGCCCGGCAAGCCGTCCAAGCAGAGGAAGAACGATGACGACTGACCGCCTGCCCAGCAGACCCCGGGTGCCGGGGCTCCGGCCGCTGCTTGCCCTCGCCGTGCTGCTCGCCCTCGCCGCGCCGCTGGCGCAGCCCCTGCCGGCGCGCGCCGACGACAAGCGCCCGGGCGGGCTGGCCGCCCTGCTCGACCGGCTCGTCGCCCGCGGCGGCGCGAACTACGCGGTGGCTGTGGACATCTCCGACTCGATGGAGTCCAGCGGCTACTACGCCAGGACCCGGAAGGTGCTGCCGGCCTTCATCGACTCGCTCACGGCCGACGACCGGGTCTGCCTGGTGCCCTTCAGCGAGGGGGCGAGCGAGTGCGAACTGGTCTCCAAGGCGGAGGCGAAGGCCCAGTTGGCCCGGCTGCCCGAGCATGCCACGGGCAGCGCGTCCAACTTCGGACGCGCCTTCGAGTCGGCCTTGGACGGGCTGCGCCGTTCGAACGCGGAGGTCTCCGGGGTCCTGCTGATGTCCGACGCACAGCTCTACGCGCCCGACGACTCGCGGTTCAAGACCTTCGAGAGCCCGGGCTGGGCCGCACTGCGGGCCAAGCTGGCGTCCCTGTCCGGCGGGCAGGAGGTGACCGGCTACGGCATCCCGCTCGGATCGGGCGAGAAACTGGGGGACGTCCTGGCGAAGGTGTTCCCCCGGTACCAATTGCTGGACGCGTCGGGGGAGGAGCTGGCGGACTCGCTGGCCCGGGCCCATGACGACATCCGCATCCGGCAGGCCGTCAAGCGGGTGCGGGCCGACGAGGGCAAGGGCGTCGCCGTCTCCTGGCAGGCGACGCCGGACGAGCCGCTGCGCGCCGGGGGCGAGATCCGCGCCCGGCTGACCGCGACGACCGAGGCGCTCCCGTTGCGGGTCGGCCCGCTGCGGCTGGGCGGACTCCCCGAAGGGGCGCGCGCCTCCGCGGAGCCGTCCGGGCCTCTGGAACTCGGTCCCGGGGAGCGGCGCGATGTCGTCTTCACCCTGGACGAAGCGGTCGAACACGCCGACGGACTCTTCGACGGAACGGACCGGGAGAGCTGGCGGCTGACCGTCGAGGGAGTGGTCTCCTCGCCGCTGTCCGCCGACGTCGAACGCCATCTCGACGGCGTCTCCGTGAACCTGGCAGACCGGCCGAAGGGCGAGCCGCTGACCGCCGTCGGCACCGTCGTCACCTCGGCGTCGGCGCAGTGGTGGGCCGGGGTACTCGGTGTGCTCGCCGTGCTCCTGGCCGCTGCCGGCTATCTCGTCCTGCGCCGGAACCGCCCGATGCACGGCATGCTCGTCGCCGAGGCGGTCGACCGCCCCGCGCCGCTGCGCATCCGCCTGTACGGCCGCCGCACCATCACGGCCGACCTCTCCACGCTGGTGGAGGACGGCGGAACACTCTGGATCAAGGGCTCACCGGGGCGGCTCGGCGGCTTCCCGACGCTGCGGCTGCGCTGCCGGATCGCCGACCGGGCCGTGCGGGAGGCGGTGTGCGCACCGGACGAACCGCTGCTGCTCGCCGGTCTGGAGTTCCGCTACCAGCCCGGCGGCTCCGGACCCCCCGGATGATCCCCTGCCCCGGCTACTCTCCGACGCGCACCAGGGCGAGCGTGATGTTGTCGGGGCCGCCCGCCTCGATGGCCGCCTTCCACAGTTCGAAGGCGGCCCTGCCGTCGTCGTACACGCGCAGCAGCTCCTCCAGCGCGTCCTGCGGCACCGGGTCGGTGAGACCGTCGGTGCAGACCAGCAAGCGGTCGCCGACCGCGAGCGGGGCTGTCGTGACATGCGGGACGACGGAGATGAACGAGGGCGCCCCGCCCAGCGCCTGGGTGACCAGTGAGGTGGTGCGCTCGCCGGGGGAGAGCGGCGGGCTGTCGTCGACGCTGAGCCGGCTCAACCCGTCGTCGGTCATCCGCAGGACCCTGCTGTCGCCGACGTTGAAGACCAGCAGGGTCTCGGTGAGCAGCACCGCGCCCGCGACCGTGGTCCCCATGGAGGTCAGCGAGGGATCGCGGTCGGCGGCCGCGTATACCGCGTGATTGCAGACGTTCAGGGTGTCGCGGACGGCGTGCTCGTCGTCCATGGACGAACCGAGGGCCGCGATCCTGGTCGCCGTCAGCGCGCTGGCGACCTCGCCCGCGGGCTGTCCGCCCATGCCGTCGGCGACCGCGACGACGAGGGGTCTGCCGTGCGGGAACACCAGGGTCTGCGGCGTCTCGGTCTCGGTGGCGCACAGCGTCCAGGGACCGACGACCAGGCTGTCCTCGTTGTGGTCGCGCAGCAGTCCGGAGTGGCTCAGCGCGGTCACGGCTGTGTACGGCATCGCAGCGTCCGCCTCTCCCGCCCCCCTGTGCCTGATGCCCTCCTGCCCATTGTCCCTCCGCAGCCCGCGGGGCTCCTGTCAGCCGAGGGCCGAGCTCCCCTCCCCGCCCGCTCCGGAAACCGGAGCAAGCCCCCGGCCCCCCGTACGACCTGAAGGCCGTGACCTCGATTCCCCGGCTGCCCGCCCCAGGCCCCTCCCGGGAGCACCCCCACGGCGGCGCCTCCAGCAGCGGGCAGCTCCAGCCCCGCCGGCGTTTGAGGTGCGGGGTGCCGCACAAATCCAGCCTCGCCGGCTGGGGTGCGGGGTGCCGCACAAATCCAGCCTCGCCGGCTGGGGTGCGGGGTGCCGCACAAATCCAGCCCCGCCGGCTGGGGTGCGGGGTGCCGCACAAATCCAGCCTCGCCGGCTGGGGTGCGGGGTGCCGCACAAATCCAGCCTCGCCGGCGTTTGAGGCGCGGGGGTCCGGGGGCGGAGCCCCCGCACGGGGTCCAGGGGCGGAGCCCCGGCTCAGGGAAGCGCGCGCCCCACGCCCGGGGGCGTGGGGGAAAGGCCCACCGGGCGCGCCCTAACCGCAGGCCCGAGGCGGCACAACCGCAGGGTGCCAGGTGGCCTCGCCCGTCACCTGGATGCCCGTACGGCCTCCCGGGCGCACCGGGACCGGTCCGGGCACCCTCACGTCGACCGGGGCGTCGAGTCCCTCGACCGTGACGGTGGCCATGGCGTCATGGCCGTAGAAGCGCACGTCCGTCACGGTGCCGCACGCCTCGCCCGGCGCGGCGTCGGTCAGCCGGAGCTGCTCCGGGCGCAGCAGCACCAGCCCCTCGCGCGGTCCGGCGGGCGCGGCCGCCAGCGGCACCCGGCCCAGCGCGGTGGCGGCCGTGGCCGCGCCCGCGGCGTCCGCCGTGCCGGAGACGAGGACCGCGTCGCCCACGAAGCCCGCCACCCAGGGGTCGGCAGGGCGGTGGTAGACGTCCTCGGGCGTGCCGCACTGGGCGATCCTGCCGTCGCGGACGACGGCGACGAGGTCCGCCGTGGACAGCGCCTCCTGCTGGTCGTGGGTGACCAGCACGGCCGTGGCCCCGGTCGCCCGCAGGGCGGCGCGCACATCGTCGCGCACTCCCGCCCGCAGCGCGCTGTCCAGGGCGTTGAACGGCTCGTCGAGCAGCACCAGCTGCGGCTCGGGGGCGAGCGCCCGGGCGAGTGCGATGCGCTGCTGCTGTCCGCCGGACAGCTCGTGGGGCATGCGCTCGCCGTAGCCCGCGAGCCCGACCAGCTCCAGCATCTTCTCCACCCGGGCACGGCGGGCGGTCCGGTCGACGCCGCTGAGCCCGTACGCGACGTTGCGGGCCACGCTCAGGTGCGGGAACAGCGCGCCCTCCTGCGGCACGATGCCGACGCGGCGACGCTCCGGCGCGATATGCGCACCTGGCCCGCTCAGCACGCGCCCGCCGACGGCGACGCTGCCCGCGTCGGGCCGCAGAAACCCGGCGACGATGCGCAGCATGGTCGTCTTGCCGCAGCCCGAGGGGCCGAGGACCGCGGCCAGCGCGCCGCCGGGCACCGTCAGGTCGAGCCCGTCGAGGACCGCGGCCTCGGGGCCGTACGCCTTGACCAGTCCTTTGATCTGAAGGTCGGTCATGTTCTGTGCCTTCCGAGGAGGTACGACGGGACGGCTGCCAGCAGGATCAGCGCGGCGGCGTAGGGGGCCGCGGCGGCGAACGAACCCGCTCCGGTCTCCGTCCACAGCCGGGTGGCGAGGGTGTCCATGCCGGTGGGCCGCAGCAGCAGCGTCGCGGGGAGCTCCTTCATGCACACCACGAACGTCAGGGCCGCCCCGGCGGCGACGCCGGGCGCCGCCAGCGGCACGGTGACCGTGCGCAGCACCGCGAGCGGCGAGCGCCCCAGCGAGCGTGCGACGTCCTCCAGCACGGGAGGGGCCTGGAGGACCGCGGCCCGGGTGGCGGCCGCCGCCACCGGCAGGAACAGCACCGCGTACGCGCACACCAGCAGCGGCAGTTCCTGGTAGAGGGGCCGGGCGTAGCGGACCGCGAAGAACACCAGGGCGAGGGCGACGGTGATGCCGGGCAGAGCGTGTCCGGCATAGGCCGCCTGCTCCAGCAGCCGCGCGCCCCGGCCGCGGTGGCGGGCGGCGATCACACCCACCGGAAGGGCGAGCAGCGTGGTGAGCGCCGCGCCCGCCGCGGCTGTGCCCAGGGTGGTCAGCGAGGTGTCGGCGAGAGTGCCGGGGTCCCAGGTGGCGGAGTTGCCGACGGCCAGCCAGTAGCCGAGCGTCGCGAGGGGGAAGCCGACGGCGAGGGCGACGACCGCGCCGCACCAGCCCAGCGCGGGCAGCCGCAGCCGGCCCAGCGGCGCGGGCTCGGCGGGGCGGGCCGTGCCCGTGCCGGTCCTGGCGTGCCCGGCCCGCCCGCGGGTGCGGGTCTCCGCCGCCACCAGCGCCACCGTCATCAGCACCAGTACGGCGCTGAGCGCCGCGGCGGGGGTGCGGTCGAAGCTGGCCCGGTACGAGGTGTAGATGCCGCGGGTGAAGGTGTCGTACCGCATCAGCGAGACGGCCCCGAAGTCGCTGAGCACATACAGCGCCACCAGCAGCCCGCCTCCGGCGGCGGCCGGGCGCAGCTGCGGCAGCGTGACGCGGAGGAACGTGCGCACCCTGCCGTGTCCCAGTGAGCGTGACACCTCTTCCTGCGCGGGGTCGGTGCGGCGCAGCGCGGCGGCGACGGGCAGATACACATACGGGAAGCTGACCAGGGTCAGCGTCAGCGCAGAGCCGGTGAAGCCGGCGAGGCCCGGCGCCGCCGACAGCCAGGTGAAGGCGGCCACATAGCTGGGCACCGCCAGTGGCAGGGTGACCAGCACCGACCAGATCCGCGCTCCGGGCAGCGCGGTGCGCACGGTCAGCCAGGCGAGCGAGACGCCCAGCACCAGGCAGCCGAGTACCACGGCGGCGGTCAGTCCGAGGCTGTGGCCGAGCAGCAGCGCCGTACGGTCGTCGGCGATGACGTCCCAGGCGTAGGCCGGTCCGCGCTCCAGGGCGCGGACGGCGAGATAGCCCAGCGGCAGCACCGCCAGCAGGGCGGCCGCGCAGGCGGGTACGAGCAGTACGGGGGACGGTCGGCGGCCCGCGGCGACGCGCCGCCGCCCGGCGAGCGGCGTGGCTGCCGCTGCCGGGCGGTCGGCGGAGTGACCGGTCGTCGGATCGGTCACGTCAGACCATTCCGACGTCCTGGAGCATGGCCAGGGTGTCCTTGAGGGAGTCGAGTTCGCCCAGGTCGATCTCCGGCTTCGTCAGCGACTCGAAGGGCGGCAGGTCCTTGACGTCGCTGGTGACGCCCGCGGCCAGCGGGTACTCCTTGGTCTTGTCGGCGAAGTACCGCTGGGACTCGGCCGACAGCAGGAAGTCCACGGCCTTGCGGGCGTAGGCGCTCTGCTCGGCATCCGCGCCCTTGAGCATGCCGACGCCGGCCACGTTGACCAGGCCGCCCGGGTCGCTCTTGGCGAGGTAGTGGATTCTGACGTCGAGCTCGTCCTCGCCCTTCTCGGCGACCCGCTCGTACCAGTAGTAGTGGTTGACGAGGCCGAGGGAGACCTCGCCGGAGTCGACGGCGTCCATCACGGCGAGGTTGTTCTCATAGGGCTTGCCGTTGGCCTTGAGCCCCTTGAGCCAGGTGCGGGTGGCGTCGTCGCCCTCCAGCACGCGCATGCCGGTGACGAACGACTGGAAGGAGGCGTTGGTCGGGGCGTAGCCGACCTTGCCCTTCCACTCCGGCTTCACCACCTCGTGGACGGAGTCCGGCGGGGTGGCGACCTTGTCCGGGTGGTAGGCGATGACGCGGACGCGTCCGCTGAGTCCGACCCAGTCTCCGGCGGCGCCGCGGTAGGCGGGTTCGACCTTCTCCAGGGCGGTCTGCGGCAGCGGCGCGAGCCTGCCCTCCTTGGACAGCGCGCCCAGGGCGCCGGCGTCCTGGGAGAGGAACAGGCCGGCCTCGGTGGCGTCGCCCTCCTCCAGCAGCTGCGCGGACAGCTCCGCGCTGCCTCCGTAGCGGACCTCGACCCGGGTGTCGAGGGACTCTTCGAGTTTGTCGATGAGGGACCCTACGAGCTTCTCGTTGCGGCCCGAGTAGATCACGAGGCCGGCCGGTTCATCGCTGCCGCAGCCCGCGAGCAAGGGGGATATGAGGGCTGCCGCGGCGAGCGCGGTGAGGGAGCGGGCCAACGGGCGTCGCATGAGCGGGGGATGCCTTCCTGCTGTGCCCGCCGTCGGCGCGCCGCACGGGGGCGGGGCCGGCGAAGGGCGGTGGATCGGCGCCGGGGAGGAACCGAAGAACAGAGTATGAATAAGGTAAAGCTAACCTAAGGGTCAAGGGTTTCGGATGTAACAGCTCGGCCGCGAAAACGGGTGTGGATTTGACCACACTGTTTGGCCTGAACCTTTCGCTCCTGCCCAAGGCCCCGGAGAGCGCAAGCAGTTGCCGCCGCAGGCGGCGCGCACGAGGGCTCCGCGCATCGGCCCGGCGGCGCACGCCCCCTTCCGGATAAGGCCAGCCTTACCTACTATGCCCGCCGTGACGATCCACCCCGCCCTGCTCACCAGCGGCAACACCCTGCCCCTCGCCCACGGCCTCGATGCCCACGGCGACCGTACGGCCCTGCTCACCCCCGACGGGGAGATGACCTACCGCGAGCTGGCCGCACGCGTGGCGGACACCGCCCGCCGCCTCGGCCCCGAACGCCGTCTGGTGCTGCTGCCTGGCGCAAACACGCCGGAGGCGCTCATCGTCCATCTCGCCGCCCTGTCGGCCGGCCACCCCGTCCTGCTCGTGCCCGGCGACCACCCGGAGGCGGCCCGCTCGCTGACGGAGGCCTACGACCCCGACGTCGTCGTACGGCCCGCCGCACCCGGCGAGCCGTGGGTCCTCGACGAACGGCGTACGGGGACCGCCCACGACCTCCACCCGGACCTCGCCCTGCTGCTGTCCACCTCCGGCTCCACCGGCTCGCCCAAGCTGGTCCGCCTCTCGTACGACAACCTGCAGGCGAACGCCGAGTCGATCGCCGCATACCTCGGCATCCGCGAGACCGACCGCGCCGCAACCACCCTGCCCATGCACTACTGCTACGGGCTGTCCGTCCTCCACAGCCATCTGCTGCGCGGCGCGGGCCTGATCCTCACCGGACTCTCGGTGGCCGACGCCTGCTTCTGGGAGCTGTTCCGCTCCGCCCGCGGCACCGCCCTCGCAGGCGTCCCGTACACCTTCGACCTGCTCGACCGCGTCGGCTTTGACGCCATGGACCTGCCGCACCTGAGGTATGTCACCCAGGCCGGCGGCCGCCTCGCCCCCGAGACCGTGACCCGCTACGCCGAACTGGGCGAGCGCCGCGGCTGGGACCTGTTCGTGATGTACGGCCAGACCGAGGCCACCGCCCGCATGGCCTATCTGCCGCCCGACCTGGCGGCCGCCCACCCTGCGTCCATCGGCGTCCCCGTGCCGGGTGGCGCCTTCCGCCTCGACCCCGTGGACGATGAACGCCGCGACGACGGTCCCGGACCGGACGCCGGGCGTCTCCACCCCGTGGACGACGGTCCCGGCCCGGATGCCGGGGAACTCGTCTACACCGGGCCGAACGTGATGCTCGGCTACGCCCGCACCCCCGCCGACCTGGCACGCGGCCGGGACATCCGGGAACTGCGCACCGGCGACCTCGCCCGGCGCACCCCCGAGGGGCTGTACGAGATCGTCGGTCGGCGCAGCCGCTTTGTGAAGATCCTCGGCCTGCGCATCGACCCGCAGCGCATCGAGACGGCCCTCGCCCGCCAGGGCGTCACCGCGCTGTGCACCGGCGACGACACCTCCCTCGTCATCGCCGCGGTCGACACTCCGGACGCCGACGCGGACCGCATACGCGGCCTTGCGATACGGGAGTGCCGCCTGCCGCCGCGTGCGGTCGACGTCCGGCTGCTCGCCGACCTGCCCCGGCTGCCCAGCGGCAAGCCGGACTACGAGGCGATACGCGCGCTCCCCCGGGAGAGCGAAGACGCCCGGCCGCTGCCCGACGATCTGTGCCCGCTCTACGCCCGCATCCTCGACCGCACCGACGTGACCCCCGACAGCAGCTTCGTCAGCCTCGGCGGGGACTCGCTGTCGTATGTGGAGATGTCCCTCCAACTGGAGAAGCGACTCGGCAGCCTGCCCCCCGACTGGCACACCAGGCCCATCCGCGACCTCGCGCCACCGGAGAACGCGACACCACAGGCCCCGTCCGTGCCCCGGCCCCGCAGGCGGACCCTGGAGACCAGCGTCGCCCTGCGCGCCCTCGCGATCTTCTTCATCGTCGGCTCGCACATCCATGTCTTCGGCGTCAAGGGCGGCGCCCATCTGCTGCTCGCCGTCGCCGGATACAACTTCGCCCGCTTCCACCTCACCGACGCCCCCCGGCGTGAACGCATCCGCCACGCCTGGACCAGCATCGCGCGGGTCGCGGTGCCGAGCATGGTGTGGATCGCGGGCATGCTGCTGCTCGCGGACGACTACACCCTCAGCAATCTCGCCCTGCTGCACAGCGTCCTCGGGCCGCACGACAACCCCACCGGAATGCACTTCTGGTTCATCGAGGCCCTCGTCTACATCCTGGTCGCCGTCGTGGCGCTGCTTGCCCTGCGCTGGGCGGACCGGGCCGAGCGCCGCTTCCCGTACGGGCTGCCGCTGGCGGTCGCGGCCGCCGGGCTGCTGACGCGCTACGACCTCCTCGGTCTGCCCGACCGCTCGCTGATGCCGGACGCCGTGACCGTCTTCTGGCTGTTCGCCCTGGGCTGGGCGGCGGCCAAGGCCACGACCGTACGACAGCGGCTGCTGGTCACGGCGGCGACCCTGGCCACCGTGCCGGGCTTCTTCCCCGAAGAACCGATGCGCGAGGCGCTCATCGTGGCGGGCTTCGCCCTGCTGGTGTGGGTCCCGGTGCTCCCCAGCCACGAGCGGCTCAACCGGCTCGCCGGAGCCCTGGCGACCGCCTCGCTGTACATCTATCTGACGCACTGGCAGATCTATCCGCTGATCGACGGCTTCTCCCGGCATCTGGCGTTCCTGGCGTCGCTGGTCTTCGGGGTGGCGTACGCGGCGGTCGCGAACCGCGCGATGCGGGCGCTGCCCAAACTCCAGCCTCGCCGGCGTTTGAGGCGCGGGGGTCCGGGGGCGGAGCCCCCGGCTTGGACAAGGGGCCTTACCCCTTGAGCACGCCCAGCGGCACCAGCCTCGCCACCCGCCTGCACAACCCCGCCCCCTCGCTCGCCCGCACCACCGCGTCGATGTCCTTGTACGCCAGCGGCGCCTCCTCCGCGAGCCCCCGGGCCGAGGAGCCCCGGACCACGACGCCGGCGTCCTCCAGGTCCTCGCGCAGCCGGCGGCCGTCGACCTCGCGGGCCGCCCGGTGGCGGCTGCGCACCCGGCCGGCGCCGTGGCAGGTCGAGTGCCACGCGCCGCCGCCCTCCACACCCGCCAGCACATACGAGGCGGTGCCCATCGTGCCGGGGATGAGCACCGGCTGGCCCACCGCGGCCAGATCGTCCGGCAGTTCCGGGTGCCGGGCGGGCAGCGCCCTGGTCGCGCCCTTGCGATGGACGCACAGCCTCCGCTCCCGCCCGTCGACCGTATGGGTCTCCGTCTTGGCCATGTTGTGCGAGATGTCGTAGACCAGATCCACCGGACAGCCCATGACCTCGGCGAACGCCCGGCGCGCGGTGTCGCCGAGGACCTGCCGGTTGGCCCGCGCATAGTTGGCCGCGGCCGCCATCGCCGCCAGATAGGAGCGGCCCTCCGCGCTGTCCGCGGGCACACAGGCGAGCTGCCGGTCCGGCACCCGGATGCCGTAGCGGTCCATGGCCCGGTCCATCGTGCGCACATGGTCGGTGCAGATCTGATGGCCGAGCCCCCGCGAACCGCAGTGGATCATCACACAGACCTGCCCCTCGCCGAGCCCCATGACCTGCGCGGCCCGCTCGTCGTACACCTTCTGCACCTTCTGCACCTCGAGGAAGTGGTTGCCGGAGCCGAGGCTGCCGACCTGCCCGAGGCCGCGGTCCACCGCCCGTTCGCTCACCTCGTCGGCGGCCGCCCCCGCAAGCACCCCGCCGTCCTCGCAGCGCACGAGGTCGCGGGCCACACCGCGGCCGTGCTCCACCGGGTACCGCGCGCCGCCCGTCAGCACCTCGCCGAGCTCCGCCCGCCGCAGGGTCCAGATGCCGCCCCGGCCGGGGCCCCGGGGCACGCGGGCGCTGAGCACATCCATCAGCTGCCGCAGCCGGGGTGCGAGGGCCTCGCTGCCGCAGTGCGCGGCCAGCAGCCGGACCCCGCACGAGATGTCGAAGCCGACCCCGCCGGGGGATATCACCCCGCCGGCGTCCGGCTCGGTCGCCGCGACGCCCCCGATGGGGAAGCCGTACCCCCAGTGCACGTCGGGCATCGCATACGAGGCCCCCACGATGCCCGGCAGCGTGGCCACGTTCACCACCTGCTGCAGCGCCTGGTCCCCGGCGACGTCCGGCAGCAGCTCGGCTGAGGCGAAGACGACCCCCGGCACCCGCATCCCCTCGCCCCGGGGAATGCGGAAACGGAACGCGCCGTCCGGAACCAGCTCCACATCCGCCACCGCGAAGCACCTCCTCACCGGCTCATACGTCCCCCGCACATCGCTCGCAGGCCGTTCACACGTCGACGGTCACCGCGCACCGCCAGCCCGCCGGCCCGCGCCCGAACTCCAGGCCGTGCCAGGTGACCGCCTTGGGCGAAGCCCCCACGACCGGGCAGGAGCGGGCGTCGGCCATCCGCAGCACGGCGTGCACACCGCGGTCGACAGGTGCGACCTCGACGCCGACGGGCACCTCACCCTCGGCGTCCAGCCAGTACACGACCTCTTCCAGCAGCGCCACCAGCAGTTCCTCGTCGCTCCCGGCGAGCACCGCCGCCTCCCGCCTGCCGACGGCCTGGGCGCCCCGCAGATCGAGGAACGACTCGCAGACCCCGTGCACGGCCTGCTCCAGGCACTCCTCACGCGTCGGGCCCCATGCCTCGACCCGCAGATCCGCGGTGTGCGGAACACTGCGCCGGCCGGCGCTCTCGGGTGGCAGGTACACAGTCGCCTCCTGTCCCTTTCATGGTGCACCGCGCGGCGGCCGCGCACCGCTCGGCGGACATGCCCGCCCCGCCGCCGCGGGCCATGCTGGAGACATGGCCCGAGCCAACGAGGAGGTCGAGGCGCTGCTCCAGGAGTACGCCGATCTCATCGCGATCAGCGGCGGCGACGCCTTCAAGGCGCGCGCCTACGAGAAGGCCGCACGCGCCATCGGCGGCCACCCCGCCGACATCGCCAAGCTCGACGCCAAAGGGCTGCGGGAGATCCCGAACGTCGGCAAGTCCATTGCCGACAAGGTCGTGGAGTATCTGCACACCGGCCATGTCCCGGTGATCGACGAGACCCGGGCGACGATCCCGGCCGGCGTCCGCGAACTGATCGCCATCCCCACGCTCGGCCCGAAGAAGGCCCTGGTGCTCCACCAGGAGCTCGGCGTCTCCTCCGTCGACCAACTCCTCGACGCCATCCACGCCGAACGGCTGCGGGACCTCAAGGGGTTCGGCGAGAAGACCGAGGAGAACCTGCTGCACGGCATCTCCCTGATGCAGAAGGCCGGCGAAGGCCGCATCCTCCTCAGCGCCGCCCTGGACGTCGCCGAGCAGATCACCGGCGAACTGTCCGCGATCCCCGGCTGCGAGCGGTGCGCCTACGCGGGCTCGCTGCGCCGGATGCGCGAGACCATCGGCGACATCGACATCCTGGTGGCCGCCGACGACTCCGCGCCCTTCATGGAGGCGCTCGGGAGCCTGCCGCAGACCGCCGAGACCATCGCCCACGGCGAGAAGAAGACCTCCATCCGCACCACCAAGGGCCTCCAGGTGGACCTGAGGGTCCTGCCGCCGGTCTCCTGGGGCGCGGGTCTGCAGTACTTCACCGGCAGCAAGGCGCACAACATCCGCACCCGCGCGATCGCCGTGCGCAAGGGCCTCAAACTCTCCGAGTACGGACTCTTCCACACCAAGAGCGGACGGCGCGTCACCTCACAGACGGAGGAGGACATCTACGCCCGCCTCGGCCTGCCGTGGATCCCGCCGCCCCTGCGCGAGGACCGCGGCGAGATCGCCGCGGGACTGGCGGGCCAACTCCCCGACCTGGTCACCGAGGACGACATCCGGGGCGATCTGCACACGCACACCGACCTCACCGACGGCCTCGCCCCCCTGGAGGACATGGTCGCCGCAGCGGCCGACCGCGGCTATGCGTACTACGCGGTCACCGACCACGCCCCGAACCTCTACATGCAGCGCATGACCGACGAGAAGATGCTCGCCCAGCGCGACCGCGTCCGAGCGCTCGACCGCGCCTTCCGCGGCATGCGGCTGCTGCACGGCACGGAGCTCAACATCGGGCCGGACGGCGACCTCGACTGGCCCGATGACTTCCTCGCCGAGTTCGACCTCTGCGTCGCCTCCGTCCACTCCCACTTCAACCAGAGCCGCCGGGACCTGACCCGCCGTCTGATCCGCGCCTGTGAGAATCCGCACGTCGCGATCATCGGCCACCCCACGACCCGCCGCATCGGCAAACGCCCGCCCATCGACGCCGACTTCGACGCCGTCTTCGAAGCCTGCGCGGCCACCGGCACCGCCCTGGAGATCAACTCCCATCCGGAGCGGCTCGACCTGCGTGACGAGGACATCCTGCGCGCCAGGGAGTACGGCGTGAAGTTCGCCATCGACTCCGACGCCCACTCCACCACCCATCTGCCCTATCTGCGCTACGGAGTCGGCACCGCCCAGCGCGGCTGGCTCACGAAGGACGACGTCGTCAACGCCTGGCCGCTGACCAGGCTGCGCCGCTTTCTGCGCAAGGGCTGACGTCGGATCTGAGTATCCTCCGGTTCTGCCCTGCCCCGCGGCCAACCCGCCGGCCCCTGCAACGGAGAGCGCATGCCACAAGCCGACAGCTCACACGTCGACGCCGCAGAACTCCTCACGCTCGCGCTCCGCCACCTCGACGACTACGACACCCGCCGCCCCTTCACCGAGATCCCGACCCTCGACGACTCCACCCCGCTGCCCTTCCGGCCCTTTCCGGCCCTGGCGATCGCCATGGCCGGGCATGTCCTGTCTGCATGGGAGGTCAGGACGTTCCAGGTCGAGCGCGCCAAGCGAGGAGAGCGCATACGGTTCTTCACCGCGGTCGGCACAGAGCCCGGACGGACCTTCCGCGCCTGCACCCTCTTCGACCCCGAGCTGGGCACCCAGAGCGTCGTCGAGCTGTGCGGACACGCCTTCTGCTCCAACAAGGCCCCCGCCGGCCCCGGGAGCCGCTGCGCCGACCATCTCGGCGATCCGCCGCCGGACGGCTGCGACCCGTGCCACTGGCTGCGCAGGGCCGGCGAAGCCGCCATCTCGGTCGAGCGCGGCCGCAGAGGTCTCACCGAGACGGAGGCGCTGGCCGTGCACGCGGCACGCGCCGGTGTGCCCATGGCACAGGTGCGCAGAGCCACCGGGCTGCCTGAATGGACGGTACATGCCCTCAGCGGCGAGCCCGCGAGCGTTCCTGAGGGCGTCGACGGCTCCGACGCCCCCGCCGCCTGGCCCCTTGTGCTCACTCCCGTGCGCGACATCACCGCGGCGGACGTCCACCGTGTCTACGCATACACAAGCGGCAGCCCCGCCCCGCCCGGCCCCGACACGGTGCTCGCCCGGAAGGACCGCTGGTACACATACGAGCCGCTGCGCGAGAACGGCCCCTTCCTGGTCTTCGAGGACGAGCACTGCTTCACGCTTCAGTGGTGGCAGATGCAGGACCATCTGCCGGAGCACCAGCTCGCCCGCCCCGGCGACGAGAGCCGCAGACGGGACATGTACGAGCCGCCCTGCCAGTGCGGCGACTGCGACTACTAGTGCCGGAGGGGCTGGACCTCAGCCCGACTCGGGGAAGTGGCAGGCCACCTGACGCGCCTCCCCGGCGGCCGCGATCCGCAGTGCCGGGGCCTCGGCCCGGCAGATGTCCCGCGCCTTGGGGCAGCGCGGATGGAAGGTGCAGCCGGGCGGGGGCGCGGCAGGGCTGGGCGGGTCGCCGAGCAGGGTGATCCGCTCCCGGGTCCGCTCGGCGGCCGGATCCGGCAGCGGCGCCGCGGACAGCAGCGCACGCGTGTAGGGGTGGGCGGGGGCCTTGTACAGGTGCTCCTTCGCGCCGATCTCGACGATTCGGCCGAGGTACATCACGGCGACCCGGTCGCACACCCGCTTGATGACCGACAGGTCGTGGGCGATGAAGAGATAGGACAGGCCCAGCTCCCGCTGCAGCCGCTCCATCAGATTGACGATCTGGGCCTGCACGGACACGTCCAGCGCGGAGACGGGTTCGTCGGCGACCACCAGTCGGGGGCTGGTGGCCAGCGCGCGGGCGATGCCGATGCGCTGGGCCTGTCCGCCGGAGAACTCATGGGGGTAGCGGTCGATGTGTTCCGGGATCAGGCCGACCAGCTCCATCAGCTCGGCCGCCCGTCCGCGCGCCTCGGCGACCGCGGCGCCCTGCACGATCAGCGGGTCGGAGATGATGCGGGCCACCGTCTGACGGGGGTTGAGGGAGGAATGCGGATCCTGGAAGACCATCTGGAGCTCGGTGCGCAAAGGCTTCAGCGCCCGCTGCGACAGACGGCCGATGTCGCGTCCGCCGAATTCAATCGACCCGGAGGTCGGCTGCAGCAGCCGGACGATCATCCGGCCGGTGGTGGACTTGCCGCAGCCGGACTCGCCGACCAGGCCGAGTGTCTCGCCCGTCGCCACCTCGAAGCTGACGCCGTCGACGGCCCGGACGGGAGCCGAGCGGGCCCGCCGGCCGGGGAACGTCATCGTCAGGTCCCGTACACGGAGCAGAGGTGTGGTCATGAGCTGATGCCTTCGTACGCGGGGAAGTGGCAGGCCACCGGATGCCCGGCCGGCCCGGTCGGTCCGTCGAGCTCGGGGCGCTCGGTCTCGCAGCGGGACCGCTCGCCGTCAAAGGAGGCGGCGGCCAGCCGCGGGCAGCGGGGCGCGAACGCACAGCCGGGGGCCGGGGCGAGCAGTGAGGGCGGGCTGCCGGGGATGGCCCGCAGCGGCTCGTCATCGTCGTCGTCGAGGCGCGGCAGCGAGTCCAGCAGGGCGCGGGTGTACGGATGGGCGGGGGAGGCGAACAGCGTGTCCACGGGAGCTTGTTCGGCCGCCCGGCCCCCGTACATCACCAGCACGTCGTGGGCGACGCGGGCGACCACGCCCAGATCGTGGGTGATCATCACGACGGCGAGCCCCCGCTGCTCCTGGAGCCGGGCGATCAGCTCCAGGATCTGGGCCTGCACGGTGACGTCGAGGGCGGTGGTCGGCTCGTCCGCGATGAGCAGCTCCGGTTCGCAGGCCAGCGCCATCGCGATCATCACTCGCTGGCGCATCCCGCCGGAGAACTGGTGCGGATACTCACCCGCTCGGCGCCTGGGCTCGGGGATGCCGACCTCGGCGAGGGCTTCGACGGCCCGGGCGCGGGCCGCTCTGCGGCCGGAGCGGAAGTGGACCCGGTGGTGTTCGGCGATCTGCTCCCCGACGGTGTAGTAGGGGTGCAGGCTGGAGAGCGGATCCTGGAAGATCATCGCCATCCTGCGGCCCCGCAGCCGGTTCAGCTCCCGTTCGTCCCTGCCGGTCAGCTCCTGTCCGTCGAGGATGACGGAGCCGCTGACGCGGGCGTTCGCATGCAGGCCCAGCACGGCGAGCGAGGTGACGGACTTCCCCGACCCCGACTCGCCGACGATGCCCAGCGTGCGGCCCCGCCGCACCTCGAAACTGAGCGAGTCCACGGCCCGTACCGGCCCGTGCTTCGTCGGAAAGGTGACCGTCAGATCCCTGACGGACAGCAGGCTGTCGGGCGGCAAACTCTCGGACATCAGTACCTCACGCGGGGGTCGACCACGGCGTACAGCAGATCGACGGCCAGATTGGCCAGGACGATGAAGGTGGCGGCGAGCAGGGTGACGCCGAGGATGACCGGCTGGTCGCCGCTGGAGAGCGCGCCGTAGAACAGCCGGCCCACCCCCGGCAGCCCGAAGATCGACTCGGTGATCACCGCTCCGGCCAGCAGTCCGCCGAGGTCCATCCCGAAGATGGTGAGGACCGGTGTCATCCCGGCCCGCAGACCGTGCTTGACCACGACCGTGCGGCGGGGCAGCCCTTTGGCGCGAGCCGTGCGGATATACGGCTCCGCCATCGTCTCGATCATCGAACTGCGGCTCTGCCGCGCGTACATGGCCGCGTACAGGATGGCCAGCGCCAGCCACGGCAGCAGCAGATTGGACGCCCACTGGACGGGGTCGGAGCCCAGCGGCACATACTGCGGATAGGGGAGCAGCCCGGTCGCCCGGATCAGACCGTAGATCAGCAGCACCGAGGTGAAGTAGACGGGCAGCGAGGCGGCGGCGACGGCGCCCACCATCAGCACGCGGTCGGCAAGCGTGTCCTTGCGCAGCGCCGCGGTGACGCCCGCGCTGAGCCCGAGGCCCAGCCAGAGCGCCGCGGCGCCGAACGCCAGCGACGCGGAGACCGGCAGCCGGTCCATCAGCAGATCCCACACGGCCTGGCTGTTCTCGTAGGAGTAGCCGAGGCAGGGGAATTCGCAGTGCAGCGTGTACTGTCCGCTGCCGATGGTGCGGCCGGTGAAGATGCCGGTGACGAAGTCGGCGAACTGCCGCCACACCGGCTGGTCCAGGCCCATGTGCGCGCGGATCGCGGCCAGCCGGTCGGCGCTGCACGACTTGCCGCACGCCGCCGCCGCGGGGTCGGCGGGCAGGACGTAGAAGATGGTGAAGGTGACGGCGGCGATCGCGATCAGCACGCCGACGACGCCGAGGAGCCGCCGGCCGAGGTAGAGGATCATATGCGGCTTCCCCTCGGGTCGAGGATGTCGCGCAGCGCGTCGCCGAGCAGGGTGAAGGCGAGCACTGTGAGGAAGAGGCAGCTGCTCGGGAGGATGAAGTACATGGGATCCGTGTCGTAGAAGGCGACGCTCTCGGCGATCATCTGACCCCAGGAGGGGGTGGGCGGGCGGACGCCGACGCCCAGATAGCTCAGTGCCGCCTCGGTGGCGATCATCCCGGGGATGATCAGGGTGGTGTACGCGATGACCGGCCCTGCGACGCCCGGGAGGATGTCGCGGCTGAGGATCCGCCAGGGCCCGGCCCCGGCGACCCTTGCCGCGTCCACGTACTCCCGGTGTTTGAGGCTCAGGGTCTGGCCGCGCACCACGCGGGCGATGCCGGGCCAGCCGAAGAGTCCGATGACGACGGTCATCAGCAGGATGCGGTTGACGTCCTTCGCCACCGACAGCATCGCGATCATGAAGATCAGGGACGGGAAGGACATGGTCAGGTCCATCAGCCGGGAGAGCACGGCGTCGGTGCGCCCGCCGAAGTAGCCGGCGGTGACTCCGGCCGCGGTGCCGGCCGTCACCACGATGGCGGTGGCGGCGAACGCGATGAACAGCGAGACCTGAGCGCCGTGCACGACCCTGGCGAACAGATCGCGTCCGGTGACCGGTTCGACGCCGAGCCAGTGGTCGGCGCTGATGCCGCCGAACGGGCCGATCGGCAGTCCGCCGAGGTACGGGTCGACGGCGGACTTGTCGAACTCGTCCGGCGACCAGCCGCCCAGCGCACTGAGCAGCGGCGCCGCCGCGGCCATGAACACGAACAGGGCGACGACGCTGAGGGAGATCTTCACGGAGGTGCGGCGGCGCAGTTCCGCGCGGGCGAGCTGCCAGGGGCCGCTGCCCGCGGGAAGTGAGGTGGAGCTGAGGGTGGCAGCCATGGTGTGCTGCCTCAGCCCGCGCTCTTGGCCGGGTCCTTGAGGCCGACCGTCGCGTAGTCGATCTGGCCGCCGAAGGAGGTGTGGCCGTACGCCCCCGCGATGTTGGCGCCGAGCAGCAGCGGCATGCGCTCGATGACGGCGGGCGCCGTCGGGGCCTTGGCGAGGATCTCGCCGTCCAGCTGCTGCCAGGCCTGGTTGGCCTGCTGGGCGTCGGTCATCGCGGCGATCTCGTCCATGCGCTGCATGGTCGGCTTGTCGCGGAAGAGCGAGTGGTTGCCGGAGTTGCCCTTCTCCTTGATGTAGCGGCCGTCGAAGACGAAGGGCAGGAAGGTGGAGCCGGAAGGGTAGTCCGGGCACCAGCCGGTGTAGACCAGGTCGGTGCGGTTCTCGGTGTCGCCGATGGTGTCGTAGAACGCCGAGGGGTCGACGGTCTCGATGGTCACCTTGATCCCGGCCCGGCCCAGGGCTTGCTGGATCGCCTCGCCCACGCCCTTGTCGCCGTTGGAGACGGTGATGCTGGTGGCGAAGCCGTCCGGCTTGCCCGCCTGCTTCAGCAGTTCCTTGGCCTTCGCCGCGTCGCCGGTGAGCGGGATCTTCAGGGTGTCGGGCTGTTTGCCGTCGAAGAGCGAGCCGGGCATCAGGGCCGTGGCCGCGTCGTTGAGCGCGGGCCCGCCGGAGGCGGTCACGATGGCCTCGCGGTCCAGCGCGTACTGCACGGCCTGACGGACCCTGACATCGTCGAACGGCGTGCGGCCGGTGTGCATCTGCACCATTTCGGTGCAGTTGCTCGACTCGGCGAGCAGCCGGGCCCGGACGTCGGCCTTGGTGAGCACCTTCGGTGTGCTCTCTGGACGCATCTTGCCCCAGGAGACGGCGGATGCGTCGGCGCCGGAGCTGGCGATCAGACGGTCGTCGATCTGGTTGCCCTTCAGCCCCATCGTCACGACGATCCGGTCCGGGTGCGCCTTGCGGACCTGGTCGGTCGCCGGGTCCCAGTGGGTGTTGCGGA
Organism: Streptomyces sp. MUM 178J; assembly: GCF_022414575.1. Taxonomy (GTDB): domain Bacteria; phylum Actinomycetota; class Actinomycetes; order Streptomycetales; family Streptomycetaceae; genus Streptomyces; species Streptomyces chengmaiensis. The sequence goes on from NZ_JADWYQ010000010.1 coordinate 43,712, forward strand.
CGAGCACCAGCCGCTTGTCGCGCGCATACGACTCGATCTTGTACGGCCCCGAGGAGAAGGGCCGGTTGTCGTACTGCGGCCCCTTGTCCTGCGCCTTGGGCACCGGGGCGAAGGTGGGCAGCACTGTGGCATAGGCGAACTCCGCGAAGGGCTTGCGCAGTTCGAAGACGATCGTGCGGTCGTCGGGCGTCTTGACGGAGTCGAGGTGCTTGCCGTGGGCCGGTCCCTGGTAGCCCTCGGCCCCGGCGAGATAGCGGGCCGCGTAGTCGGGGCCGCCCGGCAGGTCCGGCGAGAAGGACCGCTCCACGTTGTACTTGATGTCCTGGGCGGTGATCGCAGTGCCGTCCTCGTACTTCAGACCCTTCTTGAGTCTGAACGTCCAGGTCTTGGCGCCGTTGGAGGGGGCGCCGAGGTCCTCGGCGAGATCGGGGACCAGCTCCCCGCCCTCGGCGCCCGGCGCGGCCTTGTAGGTCACCAGTGTGCGGTAGAGCAGCCGGGTGCCGAAGTCCATGTCGCCCATCACCCAGTTGCGGGCGGGGTCGAGATGGGTGAAGTCCGTGTTGGACAGCACCGTGAGGGTGCCGCCCTTCTCGGGGGCGCCGCCGACCACGGCTCCGTTGTTGGCCGTTGCGGGGTTCTCCGCGGAACCTCTTCCGTCGCGGGCCGAGTCCTCTCCGTCTCTCCCGCCGGAACAGCCGGATGCGCCCAGTGCGAGGGTCGCCGCCAGGGCGGCGGCAACGGTCGTGAGAGTGCGCGTGTTCATCAGTGGTCACTCCGTGAACAGTCGGACAGCCGTGGGTGGCTGGAATGTGACCGGTAACATAGTAATGTGAAATGGTACTTCACAAGGTGTGGATGTCGCCGTTACCCACCCGTGTCCAAGTCGGACCGCCACCGGGTGCGGCGACCTTGCCCCGGCTTATGCAATGTGAAATATTACTGCGCGTGCCCATGAGAGATGCCCCGGACCTCATCGTCGTCGGCGCCGGCGTCGTCGGCGCGGCCTGCGCCTACTACGCGGCACGCGCCGGCCTTTCCGTCACCGTGATCGACCGCGGCCCGGTCTCGGCCGGCGCCACCGGGGCCGGTGAAGGCAACCTCCTCGTCTCCGACAAGGAGCCGGGCCCCGAACTCAAACTCGCCCTGCTCTCCACGGGACTCTGGCGGGAACTGGCCGAACTGCTCCCGCCGGCCGTCGAGTACGAACCCAAGGGCGGCGTCGTCATCGCCTCGGACGAGGCGGGCATGGCCTCGCTGCGGGACTTCGCGGCACGGCAGAGCAGAGCGGGCGTCACCGCGCACGAGCTCCCGGCCGGCCGGCTGCACGAGCTGGAGCCCCACCTCGCACCCGACCTGGCGGGCGGGTTCCACTACCCCCAGGACGCCCAGGTCATGCCCGCGCTCGCGGCGGCGCATCTGCTGCGCGCGGGCGGCGAACGGGTGCGGCTGCTGCTCGGCGAGGAGGTCACCGGCCTCATCACCGGGGCGAACGGCGAGGTACGGGGCGTGCGTACGCCGAGCGGCCCCGTCCGCGCCCCGTGTGTGGTGAACGCCGCCGGGCCCTGGGGCGGCCGGTTCGCCCGCCTGGCCGGGGTGGAGCTTCCCGTGCTGCCCCGCCGGGGGTTCGTCCTTGTCACCGAGCCGCTGCCGCGGGTGGTGCGGCACAAGGTGTACGCGGCCGACTATGTCACCGACGTGGCCAGCGGGTCAGCGGCGCTGCAGACCTCCCCGGTGGTCGAGGGCACACCGGCGGGACCGGTGCTGATCGGGTCCAGCCGGGAACGCGTCGGCTTCGACCGGTCGCTGTCGGCCGAGGCGCTGCGGCGGCTCGCCGCCGGCGCCACAGCGCTGTTCCCCGTACTGGCCGGAGTGCGGGCACTGCGTGCGTACGCAGGCTTCCGGCCGTATCTGCCGGACCATCTGCCCGCGATCGGACCGGACCCGCGGGCGCCCGGTCTGCTGCACGCCTGCGGCCATGAAGGGGCGGGGATCGGGCTGGCCCCGGCCACCGGGCTGATCATCGCGCGCTGTGTGACCGGCGGCGAACCGCCCCTCGATCTGCGGCCGTTCCGGCCCGAGCGTTTCGAGCGTCCTTCGTCCGATCCGCTGTGACGCCCATGCGAAAGGAGGCCCGCAGTGGCCCGTGACCCCGTCGAGCTGGCCGGAGCCCGGCCCGGACCGCCGTTCGAGATCACCTTCGACGGCCGTGCCGTCGCCGCCCTGCCCGGGCAGTCGGTCGCCGCCGCCCTGTGGGCGGCCGGAATCCTCGCCTGGCGCACCACACGTGTGGGCGGCCGGCCGCGCGGCGCGTTCTGCGGCATCGGCCAGTGCTACGACTGCCTGGCGACCGTCAACGGGACGCCGAACCGGCGGGCCTGCCTGGTCCCCGCCTCCCCCGGCGACACCATCACCACCCAGGAGGGACACGGACATGCCGGCCTCGGAGTCTGACCCCCATGCCCCGGTTGACGGCCTCGGTCCTGTCCGCGGCGACGGTCCGGTTGACGGCCTCGGTCCTGTCCGCGGCGACGGTCCGGTTGACGGCCTCGGTCCTGTCTGCGGCGACGGTCCGGTTGACGGCCACGGCCCCGTCTACGATCTCGCGGTCGTCGGCGCGGGCTGCGCCGGCCTCTCCGGCGCCGTCACCGCCGCGGAACTCGGCCTGTCCGTCGCTCTGCTGGACGCCTCCGCCCAGACGGGCGGCCAGTACTACCGGCACCCCGCGCCGGCCCTCGGAGCCGTACGCCCCGAAGCGCTGCACCACGACTGGTCGGCCTTCGCCGAACTGCGCCGCCGCCAGGAGGCGAGCGACATCACCCGGCTGACCGGGTGCCATGTCTGGGCGGTGATCCGGGAGGACGGGGACCTCTGGGCTGTCCATGCGGTGACCGGCGCCGACGGCGACGGGGAGCGGCCCGTACGGGTCCGGGCGCGGGCACTGCTCCTCGCGACCGGCGCATACGAGCGGCAGCTGCCCTTCCCCGGCTGGACCTTGCCGGGCGTGGTGGGCGCGGGCGGCGCGCAGGCGATGCTCAAGTCGGGGCTCGTCCTGCCCGGCAGACGGATCGTCGTCGCGGGCAGCGGCCCGCTGCTGCTGGCCGTCGCCGCCTCGCTTGCCGCCGCCGGGGCACGCGTCCCCGCCGTGGTGGAGGCGTCCGGCTATCTACGCTATGCACGCCACCCGCGCGCCCTGGCCGCCAACCCGCAGAAGCTCGCGGAGGCCGCCGTCCACGGCGCGGAGCTGCTCCGCCATGGCGTGCGGGTGCGCACCCGCAGCGCGGTCACCGCGGTGCACGGCCGTGACCGGGTGGAGGCGGTCACGGTCTCCCGGCTCGACCGGGAGTGGCGGCCCGCACAGGGGACGGGCCGCCACATCGAGTGCGACGCACTGGCCGTGGGCTTCGGCCTGGTCCCCCAGATCGAGCTGGCCGCCGGACTGGGCTGTGCGGTGCGCCGTACGGCCGACGGGACGTCGGCCCTCGTCCTCGACCCGCTTCAGGAGACCTCCGTGCCCGGGGTGTGGGCCGCGGGAGAGACCGGCGGCGTCGGCGGGGCCCAGCTGGCCCGTGAGGAGGGCGAGATGGCAGGCCTCGCCGTCGCCGCCCGGCTGACCGGACGGTCCGCGCTCGTCCGCAGCGGGCGGATGCGGGAACTGCGCCGCCGCCGGGCCCGAATGCGAGCCTTCGCCGACGTCATGGCCGCCGCCCATGCTCCGGGCGTCGGATGGACCCGGTGGCTGGCCGACGACACCGACGTCTGCCGGTGCGAGGAGGTGACCGCGGGCCGCATCCGCGAGGGCGTCGCCGGTCTCGGGGCGCGGGACGTCCGGTCCGTCAAGCTGCTCACCAGGGCGGGGATGGGGTGGTGCCAGGGCCGTATGTGCGGCGCGGCCGTGGCGTGCCTCGCGTCCGGCGCGGAGGCGCCTCCGCCGTCGGCCGAACGCCGCCCGCTGGCGGTCCCCGTCACGCTCTCCGCCCTCGCCTCCCTCGACGAGCCCCGGGCAGGGCCCGAACCACGGGGGCGGTGAGGCTGTGTCAGGCGGGTCCTTCCCCTGACCCGCCCCCGGACCCCTTCGGGGAAGCGGCTGCGGGGCTGCCGCCCCGCGCCCAGGCGGCAGCAGCTTCGCGCCGCCCGCGCCCCCGCTGTACGGCTGTCGGCAGTGTCCCCAAGCTCCCCCGGCTGCCTCCGGGAAGTGCCTCCGGGAGGCTGGAATCTGACTGCGCCGCAGTCCAGCCCCGCTGGCGTTTGAGGCCTGGGGTTCGGGGGCGGAGCCTCCGAAAACCGGGGTCTGGGGCGGCGCCCCCAGTTACGGGGAGGGGCGGGGTGGGGGAAGATCCCGCCCGACACCGAGATCGCCGCGCCGCGCGCGACGAGTGAGCGCCCCGACTACCGGTGGCGGGCCGCCAGGGACAGCAGTTCGTCCACGGGCCACTGGTCGTCGGCGTGCCGGCCGTACTTGACCTCGCGTATGAGCCCGTCCGGCCCGATGAGGAAGTCCGCGGGGAGGCCGAGGGCCCCGCCCGGCCCGGGGGCGGACGGCATGCGGGTGAAGGCGACGCGGAAGAAGGCGGGCCACGCGCGCGGATCGAGCAGCGCCCGCGGCGACGACTCCACGCCGAAGGCGGCGTACAGCGACTTGCCCGGGTCGGCGACGGCCGGAAAGGGCAGGTCGCCCTGGTGCGGGAGCATCGACTCGGCGGTGGAGTGGAACACGGCCACCTCGCGGATACCCGCGGCCCTGATCTCCTGGTGCCGCCGGGCCACGGACCTGAGGTGCAGATTGCACACGGGGCACCCCGCGAAGCGCCGGAACTGCAGATGCACCAGGGCGGCGGGGTCGGGAACGCGCAGGCGCTCGGACGTGATCGTCGTCAGTATCCGGGGTGCGACGGCGTCTCCGGGCGTCAGCCGGGGCGTCGGACGGTCGCCACGGCGGAAGGTGCGGGACGCGGTGCTCATGCTGCCTCCTGAGCGAGCCTCGGCCAGGGGGAACCCTGGGGGGCGAGCGCCGCGAGGGTCTCCCGCACGGCGGTGCGCCAGTTCTTCGCCGGAGCGTAGCCGAGTTTGCGCGCAGCGTGGTCGTTGGGGCAGTGCCAGTCCTCGGCCACGTGGACCAGGGAACGCGTCAGAAACGGCGAGGAGCCGGGGAGTACGGGATGCAGGGCCTCCATGAGCTGGCCGAAGGCGTACCCCGCGCGGTAGGGGACGCTGAAGCGCGGCGCGGGCAGCCCGGTTTCGTCGGCGATGAACTCCAGCACCTCGCGCATGGTGGGGAATTCGGGTCCGCAGATGTTGAACGACTCATAGGGGTCCAGTCCTTCGGCGAGCGCCGCCAGGGCCATGCCCTGCCCGAGGTCGGTGTCGGCGACGAGCGCCAGCCGGCTGCGCCCGCCCGCGAGCCACGGCACCAGCCGGGTGCGCAGCCGCGGCACCAGTGCCGGCACCATGCCGAGGGAGTTTCCGGCGCCGACGAAGTGACCGAGCCGCAGGGTGACCATCTCGGTGCCGCGTCCGCTGGTCTCCCGCATATGCAGGTCGAGGTCGATCAGCCGGTCTGCGTGCGGCCAGAAGCCCGTGTAGCGCATCGGGGAGAAGTCGTCCACGGGGCCGCCGTCCTGTGACGGGGTGCCGATCGCCACGGTCGAGGCGAGGACAAAGCGGCGGACGCCTGCCGCGCGCGCCTGGTCGACGAGGTCGACGGCCGGTTCCAGGAAGTGGCTGCGCTCCTGGTCGGCATGGCCCCAGAAGGCGCCCCAGGTGCCGGCGTGGCAGACCACGTCCACGCCGCGTACGACGGCACGGCGGTAGTCGGCGTCCAGCAGGTCGCCCGCGCGGACCTCTCCGGTGAAGCCGGAGGGAAGGCGGGCGGGGGTGCGGCAGGCGGCCACCGGTTCGGCCCGCGGGTGCGCCGCAAGGGCGTGCAGCACCTGTCCGCCGAGGAACCCGGTCGCTCCGGTGACGAGCACCCGGGTCTTGCGGGTCGTGTTGTCGTTGTTGCCGTCGTTCGTCGTCACAGGTCGGCTCCGCTGGTCTCGGGTCGGGTACGGAGGGAAGGCGGTCGCCTCAGAGCGTGGTCAGCCACTGCCGGAGCCGCTCGGCCTCGCCCTGGACGAAGTCGGGGTCGCCGAAGGTGTGGGTCAGCAGGCTCGCTCCCTGGAGCGCCGACAGCAGATGTACGGCGAGGTCGCGCGACTCGTCGCCCTTCCCCAGGGCGCGGAACCGGTCCGTGAGCCAGGTGAGGATGCCGGTGAAGAGGCCTCCGGCGTTCTCGGCCAGCGGTCCGCCGTCCTTGCCGAGCTCGCCGCAGAGCGTTCCGATCGGGCAGCCGCTGCGGGCCAGGGACGCCCGGTTGTCGAGGGTCATGGTGATGAAGGCGTCCAGTTCGGCGCGGGGGTCGCCGGGCGACTCCCATGCGCGGCGCAGGCCCTCCTGACGTGTGGCCTGCTCTTCGATCAGCGCCCGGCCCAGCTCGTCCTTCGTCTTGAAGTAGTAGTAGACGTTGCCCAGGGGCACGTCCGCTTCACGGGCGATGTCCGCCAGCGTCGTGCGGTGGAAGCCCTGTTCATGCACCAGCTTCACCGCGGACTGCACCAGGCGGCCGCGCTTTCCGGTCTGTGCTCGATCCATGTTAGTCAGTTAACTAACTAACCTGTGCGGTGTCAACGCCCCGCCGCAGCCGGGGCGTTGCCGGGCGAGTACTCCGCGAGCAGCAGGGCGATGTCGTCCGCGCGGTCGGCGGAGCGCCGGGCTTTGACCAGGAGCCGGTCGGCGAGTTCGTCCAGGGTGCTCGCGCTGGTGTGGGCCAACGCGGTGCGGAGGCGGTCGATTCCCACGTCGATGTCGGTGCCGACCTCCTCGACCAGGCCGTCCGTATAGAGGGCGAGCACCGAGTCGGGCGGCAGTTCCAGCTCTGTCTCCGGGTAGTCGGCCGCAGGGTCGGCGCCGAGCAGCGCCCCGGCCTCCAGGTGCACCACCCGCGTCGTTCCGTCGGCGCTGCGGAGGAGCGGCGGGCAGTGTCCGGCGCGCACGGCCACCGCCGTTCCCGTGTCGGAGTCGAACTGGAGGTAGCAGCAGGAGGCGAGAAGCTCGGTGTCGAGGTCCCCGAGGAGCCGGTTCGTTCCGGCGACCACTTCGCCGGGCCGCTTCCCGGCGCCGACGAAGGCCCGCACCACACTGCGCAGTTGTCCCATCGTCGCAGCGGCGGCGACGCTGTGCCCCTCGACGTCCCCGATGACCAGGGAGGCTCCATGCGGGGTCTTGATCACGTCGTACCAGTCGCCGCCGATGTCCATGCCGCCGGTCCCGGGCAGATAGCGGCCGGTGATGCGGACGTCCGGGACGGCGGGCAGCCGGTGCGGGAGGAGGGCGTGCTGGAGGCCGCGGGCGACGGCGAACTCCTCGTCGTAGAGCCGCGCCCGCTCCAGCGCCTGGGCGATCAGCCCGCCGAGTGCGCTGAGGACGCCGCGCTCGTTCGCGGTGAAACGGCGGTTCTCGTCAAAACCGAGTACGCAGGTGCCGACGGGGCGGCTGGAGGCGATCAGAGGGATGTAGACCCAGGAGTGCACACCGCCCGTGGGGGTTCCGGGATAGGCCGCGGCGAGGTCCTGCTGCGACTCGATGAACAGGGGCATGCGGGAGGTCAGCGCCTCTGTCCCGGGCAGATGGGCGTACAGCGGCGCCCCTTCCAGCCAGTCCAGGAACCCCGCGTCGTGATCCGCGTGGCCCGCCAGGTGCATACGGCCCTCCCGGACCACGAAGATCGCCGTGTGCCGGCCGCCGAAGGCCGGCAGCAGCTGATCCGCGACGACCTCGCAGACCTGCTGGGACGTCACTGCCTCGGTCAACCCGCTGCCCAACTGCAGTACGTGGTAGATGGCGCCCAGACGCGCGGGTTCCGCCGAAGGGGAGGGCTCGGCGGCCTGCGTCGTCGAAGGCGGAGCGGGACGGCCCCTGCCGGTCACCTTCACGGTCACGCCGTCCGCGGCCGGGCAGAGCGTGAAGGCGAGCCACTGGTCGGGCGGTCGGCAGGCCAGGAACGAGGTGGACTGCTGGGACACCACGGTGGCTCGGTGTCGGTCCTCGTACGCGGGATCGGACAGCCATGGCAGCACGTCCCACAGGCACCGCCCGAGGACGTCCTCGACGTCGACGTGGAGGAGCTGTTCGAAGCCGCGGTTGGCGTAGGTGAGCCGTCCGTCCGGGTCGAGTGAGGCCACACCGTCGCCGAGCCGTTCGACGGCGGCGAGAGCCCGGCTGCCCGCCCCCGGGTCCAGGACGGCGCCGACGAGGTGCCGGCGCCCCTCCCCGTCCCCGGTCTGCGGCACGCGGCCCCAGATCTCGACGGGGCGCATCCTGCCGTCGTGCCCCCGGACCCGCAGGCGCTGTGCCGACGCCCGGCCCTCCTCCTCCGCGTTCCGGGCCACGGCGTGGAAGTCGCCGAGATCCGCGGGGTGGATGCGGGACTCAAGGGTTTCGGCGCGTCCGTCGAACTCCTCGGGCGTGAGACCGAAGATCGCGCACAGTTCGTCGTCCCCCGCGAGGGCGCCGGTGCCGAGGTGCCAGTCGAAGAGGCCGACCCGCACGCCTGACGGGGACGCCGCCGGAACCTCGATGGGGACGGTGCGCGCGTCCGGTGCGGGGAGTTCACCGCGGGCCTCCAGCACGGCGAGCGAGGAACCGAGTCGGTTGGCCACCCGGCGCAGATGCCGCAGCTGGGTCTTCGACAGTCCCGCGGTCCCGGGCGGCGCGGGCCATACGACGGCCAGCGCGCCGAGGATGTCGGACCCCGCCCGCACCGGCACCGAGGCCGAGCCGTACGCGTATGGCACCGCCATCGCCAGCTGCGGGAACCGCTGTGCCGTCTCGTCCGCGTCGGCCAGATGCACGGTCCGTCCCGAACGGTAGGCCGCTGCGACCGGAATCCCGCTGGTCACGGGGATCAGCCGCCAGCCCCCCAGCAGCGACGGGGGTGTCCCGCACGCCGCCACGAGCACGATCGCGCTCCCGTCGCCCGACCGGAGGAAGACGCTGGAGGCGTGGGCGGACGTCTCCTGGACCGCACTGACCACGGCGGCGGAAAGCAAGGCGTCGCTCTTCGGCCGGTCACGGGCGACTCGCCGCCCGGCGCTTTCCGTCGACCCATACCGACCCATACATCTGCCATACCCCCGTGTGTCGAAGGGTGTCAAGGCGTGATCGCTGCCGCGATCTCACCCCACGGCCACCTCCGCCCACCGGCCCGTCCCGCCGAGGTGCTCGCGTACTCCGCACCGGGCCGACAGCGCCGTGACGATGCCGATGCCCCGGCCGTGCTCGTCCGGGTCCTGCGCGAGCGCCGACAGCCCGGCCGGGGCGGCGGGCCCCATGTCGGTGACCTCGACGCGCACGGCCCGGCGTCTGTCCGCCGAGACCCGCGACAGCCGCAGCGTCGCGGGCGGCAGTGCGTGGACGACCGCATTGGTGAGCAGCTCCGAGGCCAGCAGGAGCACGTCCTCGGCGGCGTCCGCGGACAGGCGCCAGTCGGCGAGGACCGCGCGTACCCGGCGGCGTACGGCCGGGACGGCCCCGGGGGTGTGCGGCAGCGAGAAGATGTACTCGGCTTCCTCGCGAAGCGCTGTGTCCTCGCGAGGCGCTGTGTCCTCGCGGAGTGCCGGACCGGGCCGCGTTGCTGTCATTGCCCCTCCTCCCGGAGCTGTCGGCCGGCTGAAAGCCGGACGTGTTGGAACGCTAGGGACAAAAGTGCGGCCGGTCAATGAACGAGGGTCGGCATTGTCGAACGCTGGTCTGTGTCGGATATCGGACGTACCATCGCCTCATGGTCGGCCCTGTCCAGTCCATAGAACGGGCGGCCGCGATCCTGCGACTGCTCGCCGCCGGCCCCCGTCGGCTGGGGCTTGGCGAGGTGGCGTCATCGCTGGGGCTGGCCAAAGGCACCGCGCACGGCATTCTGCGCACCCTCCAGCACGTGGACTTCGTGGAGCAGGACCCGGCGACCGGCAAGTACCAGCTCGGGGCGGCGCTGCTCCATCTCGGCACCAGCTACCTCGACGTCAACGAGCTGCGGTCGCGCTCCATCAACTGGGCCGACGCCCTGGCCGCCCGCAGCGGCGAGGCCGTCCGCCTGGGTACGCCCCTGGAGGGCGAGGTGCTCATCGTGCACCACGTCTTCCGGCCGGACGACACCCTCCAGACCCTGGACGTGGGGGCGCTGCTCCCGTTGCACGCCTCCTCGCTCGGCAAGGTCCTGCTGGCGTTCGGGGCCGCGCCCCTCGACCCCGTGCTGCAGTCGGGTCCGGAGGCGTACACCAGGCACACCCTGGTGCTCCCCGAGGACCTCAACCGGGCTCTCGACGAGATCCGGGAGATCGGCTGGGGCGCCGAGGTCCAGGAGATGAGCATGGGGGACGCCGGAGTCGCCGCGCCGATCCGCGGGCACGGCGGCCTGGTGGTGGGCGCGATCGGAGTGTCCGGCCCGGTCGAGCGGCTGTGCGACGACAAAGGCCGGCCCCGTCCGGCCCTGATCACCTTGCTCCGGGAGGCGGCACGGGCGATTTCCAGGGACCTCGGCGCGACGCGCTGGTAGGTCCGGCAGTTTCGCGACCCATCGGAAGGCAGGCCCGACCATGGTTGCTCGGTATGTGATGTCCATCGACCAGGGCACCACCTCCACACGATGCATCCTGTTCGACCACCGGGGGCGACTGGCGTCGGTCGCGCAGCGGGAGCACCGCCAGCACTTCCCCCGGCCCGGCTGGGTCGAGCACGACGCCACCGAGATCTGGCGCAACCTCCAGCGCGTGGTCCCCGAAGCGCTGTCCAACGCCGGCATGGACGCCGGACAGGTCGCGGCCATCGGGATCGCCAACCAGCGCGAGACGACCGTGCTCTGGGACCGGCGGACCGGCTCCCCGCTGGGCAGGGCGATCGTCTGGCAGGACACCCGCACCGCTCCGCTCGTCGACGAGCTGAGAGGCCGGCCCGGAGACGAGTACTTCCTCGAACGCTGCAGCCTTCCCCCCTCGACCTACTTCTCCGCGCCCCGGATCCGCTGGCTGTTCGACCACGTCGACGGGCTGGAGCGGCGTGCCAGGGACGGCGAGGTGCTCTTCGGCACGATGGAGAGCTGGCTGATCTGGAATCTCACCGGCGGACCCGACGGGGGCCTGCACATCACCGACGCCACCAACGCCAGCCGCACCATGCTCGCCAACATACGCACGCTGACCTGGGACGGGGAGCTGCTTGACTTCTTCGGGGTCCCGCGTTCGATGCTGCCGGAGATCCGGTCCTCGGCCGAGATCTACGGCGAGGCCCGCACGGTGCTCCCGGGCGTGCGGATCACGGCCGCCCTCGGCGATCAGCAGGCGGCGCTGTTCGGGCAGACCTGCTTCTCGCCGGGCGAGGCGAAGTGCACATACGGGACCGGCAGCTTTCTGCTGATGAACACCGGCACCGACCTCGTGCGTTCCCGGCACGGGCTCCTCACCACCGTCGCGTACAAGATCGCGAACCAGCCGGCGGTCTACGCACTGGAAGGCCCGATCGCCGTCACCGGCTCGCTGGTCCAGTGGTTCCGGGACCGTCTGGGCCTGATCAGCAGCGCGCCCGAGATCGAGACCCTGGCGCGCACCGTCGAGGACAACGGCGGCTGCTATATCGTCCCCGCGTTCTCCGGTCTGTTCGCCCCCCACTGGCGCAGCGACGCCCGCGGCGTCATCGTCGGCCTCACCTCGTACATCACCAAGGGGCATCTGGCCCGGGCCGTTCTGGAGGCCACCGGCTGGCAGACGCGGGAGGTCGTGGACGCCGTGAACGCCGATTCCGCGCTCGCCCTCAAGCAGCTCAAGGTGGATGGGGGCATGACATCCGACAACCTGCTCATGCAGTTCCTGGCCGACGTGCTCGACGTTCCCGTGGTGCGGCCCCTGGTCGCCGAGACCGTCTCGCTCGGCGCCGCCTACGCCGCGGGCCTGGCGGCCGGCTACTGGCCGGACATGGAAGTCCTGCGCGGCAACTGGCACCGGGCCGCCCAGTGGCTGCCGGCCATGGACCCCGAGCGCCGGGAGTGGGAGTACGACTGCTGGAAGCGGGCCGTCGAACGGTCCCTGGGGTGGGTCCGGCCGGCGAAAGGCGATCAGCAGGGCCCGTCAAGCCCCGGGGAGGGCCGTTCGGCCCCTGTGAGGCCCGTGGACTGAGGGAAGACTGGGTGGCGAGTGAAGGGCAAAGGAGCCGGAGTCGAGCGGCCGGCCCCCAGCCACGACGTGGGATGCAGATGCGCAGTCCCACGACGTGGCCTTCACCGTAGTGCTCGATCAGGTTGGAGGTCGGCCATGACCAGGAACACACCGGACACAGAGCGGGCTGAGGACCGGCTGGGCGTCCTCGAAGCACGTGTACAGACCCTCGCGCAGGCCGTGCGGGCGCTCGCCCAGGGGCTGGAGGAGAACCCGGCGGAAGAGGAACCGGACGCCACGCAGCGCGCGGCGCGGGGCGCCCGGCTGGCGCATGAACTCCTGATCACTCAGGACATGTGAGGCAGTCGGCAGACCGAGACGCCCGTCACCCGGTCGCCCAGGGCCGGGCTACAGCCAGCCCCGCCTTTTGAATACGAGGTACAGGCTCACGCATACCGCTGACATCAGCAGGATCGCGAAGGGGTATCCCAACACCCAGTGCAGCTCCGGCATATGGTCGAAGTTCATGCCGTAGACCGTCCCGACCAGCGTCGGGGCGAAGAGGATGGCCGCCCAGGCGGAGATCTTCTTGATCTCCTCGTTCTGCTCGAAGCCGGCCTCCGCCAGCGCCCGCATCTCCGCGTTCTGCTGCTGGGAGACCAGTGTGGCGTTGACCGTGAGGATGTCCGCCAGGGCCTGGCGGAAGCCGTCGACGCGCTCGCTGGTGTGGGTGACGTGGTCGGCGACGTCGCGGAGGTATCGCTGGAGTTCCTCGTGGGTGCCGTACTTGGCGAAGCCCGCCATCAGGCCGTTGAGCATGCCCACCAGGGGCCGGGTGGCACGCTGGAACTCGACCATCTCCCGGGCCAGTTCGTAGATGCGGCGGGAGACCGCGGGGTCGCCGCCGAAGACCTCGGTCTCGATCTCGTCGATGTCGTTCTGGACGCCCGCGACCACCGGGGCGTAGCCGTCGACCACCGCGTCGAGGATCGCGTAGAGCACCGCCTCGGGACCGAGGCTCAGGAGTTCGGGGGTCTGCTCCATACGGTGGCGAACGGCGGAGAGGTCGGGGGCCGCGCCATGGCGGACCGTGATGACGAAGTCCTTGCCGACGAAGACATGGAGCTCGCCGAAGTCGACCTCCTCCTGGGCGTCCAGATAGCGGGCGGCGCGCAGCACGGTGAAGAGGGTCTCGCCGTAGCGCTCCAGCTTGGGGCGCTGATGGGCCTCAAGAGCGTCCTCGACGGCCAGTTCATGGAGATCGAACTCCTCGGCGAGGGAGAGGATCTCCCCTTCGGTCGGGCGGTGCAGCCCGATCCACGCCATGCCGTCCGACTGGGCGCGGAGCTGGCGGAAGGTGTCCGTGAGCGAGTCCGGGGTGGAGACGCGGCGGCCGTCGCGGTACAGCGCCGCGTGCACCACGCTGTCCTGGCCGCGGCCCCCGGCCGTGCGTCCGGCGTCCGGAGCGCCGTCCCCGCCGGACGAGGGCTCGGGCGGCTCCTGTGATGAAGAGCCCGACCGGCGCCGCCAGTGGGGGAGCATCACCTGTCACCTCCGGGCCTCCGGGATCCGCGCAGGCAGGATATCCGCGGTCGGGGACGACAGGCCCGAAGCCCGGGCCCGCATCCTGACCGCCGCCGACCGCCGCCAGGTCCGATTCGGCCCTGTCACAGCGTGACCGGCTCTCTGCCCCGACCTCGGTCTCCCCGGACTCGGCCACCGCGTCTCCCGCCGCCGCCCGTCCGGCCACCCCATGTCCGCGTGCCCCTTCTTCGTGCACCCCAAGTCCTGGCACTGCTACTCCGGGCACTGCTACTCCGGGCACTGCCAGTCCTGGCACCGTCTGTCCGGCCGCCGCATGTCCGTGCACCCCTCGGCGGCGCCCCGGCGGTCGCACGCCCAGGAGCGGCCCCCGGCGGTGGCACTCAGCGTCTGGCCCACCCGGCGGCGCACGCCGAGCCTCACGGCAACAGGCCCGCGCGTCGCGCGCAGACCACCGCCTCCAGTCGCGTATGCGCACCCAGCTTCCGCATCGCGGACCGCAGATAGCCCTTCACCGTCTCCGGGCGCAGCCCCAGCCGCTGCGCCGCCACCGCGTTGGTCGCACCCGATGCCACCATCGCCAGCACGTCCACCTCCCGCGGGGTCAGCGCCACCCGCAGCGGATGCGACGCCGGGGCGGCCGCGGCCGCCAGCCGCCCGCACACGGCGAGCAACTCCTCCCTCAGCGCCGGATCGGCGACCCGCGGCGCCAGGGCGCGCAGCACGCCGTGCGCCTGGCGCACCTCCTCCCAGCCGGACGTCCCCGCCCCCGTCCCCGCCGCCGGGGCGCGGGTCCTGGCCCGGGCCAGCAGGCGCTGCGCCTCGTCCCGTACGACCAGTGCCTGCTCCACATCCCGCGCCGTCGCCATCGCCGCGTCCAGGGTCCGCTCCCCCAGCGGCAGCGCCTCCCGCAGCGCGCCGTACAGCACGCCCCGCACGCTCCTGCCCACCACGACGGGCACCGCCACCACCGCCCGCAGCCCTTCCGCCGCCACCGCCGCGTCGTACTCATGGCTGATGTGTCGCGCCGTGCGGTAGTCGGTCACCGCGCACGGCCGCGACAGCGCCATCGACTTGCCGCCCAGGCCGTTCCCGCTGTACACCCCGAGCCCGCGCAGCGCCCCGGTCGCCGCGCCGCTCAACTCGGCTATGCGCAGCGTTCCGGCCGTGCCCGCGCCCGCGCCGCGTACCAGCCCGCCGAACGCCACCGGCAGCCCCGTCGTACGGCGCAGTCGCACCAGGGCGGCGCGGATCTCCGCCGACTCCTCCGGCTCGCTCACGTCAGGTCCACTCCCCGCGCTGCTCGTCGTCACCCCCGAACGGGGGTGGTGAGACCCAGGTCACCGATTACACGATGGCGGGGCGCCGTCCGGCAATGAGCCCGCCCGCCCACGCACCTGCCCGCCCACGCACCTGCCCGTCGGCGTACCTGCTCGCCCACGCGCCCGCCCACACCGCCCCGCGGGCCATGCGCAGCTCTTCTTTTCAGTCGTCCGCGTGAACGTGGGCAGCTGGTAGTCGTTGTCGTTGAGGGGCAGTGCCGGTAGAGGAGAGAGCTATGCGGGTACCGATGACCATCACGGACTTCCTGGACAGGGCGGAGCTGGGGTTCGCTTCCAGCCCCGGCGTGGTCGACGAGCCGGACCAGCCGGCGCCGCCACTGCCGGAGTCGACGTATGGGCGACTCGGCGAGCGGGTGCGGGCATGGCAGGCGGGGCTGGACGCGCTTGGCGTCGGCGAGGGTGAGCGGGTGGCGGTCGTCAGCCACAACTCGGCCCGGCTGCTTGAACTGCTGTTCGCCGTGCCGATGAGCGGCCGGATCTGTGTGCCGGTCAACTTCCGCCTGAAGCCGGACGAAGTCGAGTACGTGGTGCAGCAGAGCGGGGCGTCGGCCCTGCTCGTCGACCGGGAACTGGACGAAGCCCTGGCCGGTGTGAAGGCACGCCACCGATTCGTCCTCGGTGAGCAGACGGACACCGAGCTGATGCGCTTCGGTGTGGACCCCCGCCCGTGGGCACACCCGGACGAGGACGCCACCGCGACGATCAACTACACGTCGGGCACGACTGCCCGCCCCAAGGGCGTGCAGCTGACACACCGCAACATCTGGGTGAACGGTCTGACATTTGGCCTGCACACTCGTGTGTGGGAGCGCGATGTCTACATGCACACGCTGCCGATGTTCCACTGCAACGGCTGGGGAATGCCCTATGTGATGGCCGGACTGGGGGTGAAGCAGGTGGTGCTGCGCAAGGTCGACGGCGCAGAGATCCTGCGCCGTGTTGAGGAGCATGGCGTGACGCTCATGTGCGGCGCTCCCGCGGTCTGGAACGCGGTGTTGGATGCGGCCGCTGCATGGGAGGGGGAGATCCCGGGGCGCGACCGCGTGCGGATCGTCTGCGCGGGCGCCCCGCCGCCGAGCCGCATGATCCAGCGGATCGGCGGGGAGCTGGGCTGGGAGTTCACACAGATCTACGGCCTGACCGAGACCTCGCCGCTGCTCACGTTCAACCGCACCCGCCCCGCGGACACAGAACTTCCCGCCGAGGAGCGGGCACGGAAGCTGTCCCGCGCGGGCCTTCCCGCGCTGGGCGTGAAGCTGAAGGTTTCCGACGCGGGCGAGGTCCTGGCCCGCTCGAACGTCGTGCTCGACGGCTACTGGGAGAATCCGGAGGAGACGGATGCAGCGCTGGAGGGCGGCTGGTTCCACACGGGCGACGGTGGCACGTTCGACGACGAGGACGGCCACCTGACGATCTCCGACCGGAAGAAGGACGTGATCATCACCGGCGGAGAGAACGTCTCGTCGATCGAGGTCGAAGACACGATCTTCAGCCACCCCGAGGTCGCCGAGGTCGCCGTCATCGGCGTCCCGCACGAGAAGTGGGGCGAGACCATCAAGGCCCTGGTGGTCCTCGCCGAGGGGGCAACCGCGCAGGAGTCCGACATCATCGCCCACTGCAAGCAGCGCATGGCGGGCTACAAGGCCCCCACGACCGTCGAGTTCCGAGACGTCATCCCGCGTACGGCCACCGGCAAGATCCAGAAGTTCAAGCTCCGCGAACCGTACTGGTCAGGTCGCGACCGCCAAGTGAACTGACCGCTGATCGCGGCGCAGTGCCGAGGTGATCCGGCAACGGCTGCCAGCGGTGACCCCGCGGTAGCAGGCAGGGCGTTCTGATCTTGCTGCCGCCCAGCACCGACCCGATACCTACCGCGGCCTGCTGAAACGGCTGTTCGGCCCCCGCTCCGGCCGTCACGATCCCCAAGACTGCTCGCCACGCCTTGACGGCCGGCGGCAAGGTCAGAAAGGCGGAGCTGCGCCGGCGGTACGCGGAGGCAGGGTGCGGGGAGGCAGGGCACGAGGACGCGGGGTCCGCACCGGGACGATCCGGGGAGGGCCGGCGACGGCGCCCATGAGCTCCCGGCGCATGCACACCCTCGGCCACTGGTCGAGACCGCAGGACGCCTCCGCGCGCCGGATCTCCCGCAGCCCCTCGGTCAGCTCGTCGTCGGGCAGGGCGCGGAAGCCGAGCCGCGCGTAGTACGGGGCGTTCCACGGCACGTCGGCGAAGGTCGTCAGGGTCAGCGCCGACAGCCCGTCGGCGGCGGCGCACACGGCGAGGTGGTCGAGCAGCCCGCTGCCGAGACCGCGGCGGGCGGCCGACGGATGGACCGAGACCTGCTCGACATGGGAGGCCCCGTCCACCTCCTCGCAGAGCAGATACGCCACGGGGTGGTCGTCGGAGTCCGCCGTCACCCAGGCGTGGCCCGCCCGCCGGAAGCGGTCGAGCGTGTCGATCGAGGGCGGCTCGTCGTCGGCGACCGCCGCCATGCCGAGGGCGCGGAACGGCTCGCCGGCCGCCCTTTCGATCTCCTGGAGCAGGGGCAGTTCGGCGCGCGACGCCGGTCGGATGCGCATGGCCCGAGTATGGCGGAGCCCGCGGCCCGCGCCACACGGAGGGGCGGCTCGCGGCGGGTCCGGCACCCGCCCCGCGCCGCCGGGGGTGCGGGGCAAGGCTGCGGAACGCCCGTCGTGTCAAGGGCGGTGACCGGTGGTCAGCGCAGGCCCGTTTCTCCTGGCGGGTCGGGCGTTCCAGGCCCTCCGGATTCTCCGGGAGTTCTCGGCGCTTCGGGTGTTCCGGGCGCTTCGGGTGTTCTGGGTGTTCCAGGCTCTCCGGATTCTCCGGGAGTTCCGGGCGCTTCGGATGTTCCGGGCCATGGCGCGCCCGCGCCGACCAGCTCGTCCGCCGCGTCGTTCACCGGCTGCGGGCTGCCGGTGAGATCCATGGCGAAGAGCGGTATGCCGAGGGCGTCGGCACGGGCCCTTGCGTCCTGCGCGTATCCGGCGAGCGAGAAGTGCACGCTCGCTGCCGCGTCGTGCAGCCCGTGCAGCCACAGGCACTCGACCGCCTGCAGCGTCGTCCGGCGCGTGGAGGGGTCCACCCGGGCGACCAGGCCCGGGCCGTGCAGATTCACGCCGGGGGCCGCGGTGCGCCGCTCGGGCCGGGTGACGTCGCGGAAGCCGAGCCATCTGAGGTAGTGCGCGGCCGCCGTCACGGCGTCCCGCGCCGTGCGGATGGTGACCGGGCGGAAGGCGTCGCGGCGGGGAGCGGTCGCGGTGCGCGGCAGCGGGATGTGCGCGGGTCGGCCTCTCGGGTCACCGGCCGGCCGCGGCCTGCGCCCCTCGTGGTCCGCTTGGCTGTCGGAGCCGCCTCGGTCGGCGTCGTCGCCCGGGCGGCCCCCCGGCGTGTCCTGGGCCTCCGGGAGGTCGGGGCCGGGGCCGCCTCGCTCCTCGCGGGCGCGGCTCGCCGCGGCCGCGGGAGGAACGGGGGCGTTCGCGGGGCGGACCGGGACGCGCAGCACCGTGCCGCAGGGGCAGCCGAGCTCCGGCTGCGGCCAGTGGCCCTGGCGGGCGCACTCCGGGCAGCGGACCGTCACCCAGTCGTCAGTCCAGGTGCGGTGTGTGATCGGCTCCGGGGCCGCGCCGCGCAGCAGCGGGGGCGCGAGCGGAGCGCCGCAGGCGCATGGATAGACGGGTGGCGCAAAACGGTGGTCCCGTCGGCATGCCGGACAGCGCACCGGCACGCTCTCGGTCATCATGCCCCCTTCCCCTGGTGCGGGGTTCCCCTCTGCTCGGGTCCATCGTCCACCAAGTGTGAAGCCTCGGCGAGGTACTTCGGACACTTCCCGTCCTTCTGTACGCGGTGGAGTGCGCCCCTTCTCAGCTCCCTTGACGCCATGCGGGCCACACCGTACATTGCTTCCGTATAACAGAATCTAAATTCCGCAATACGAAATCCCAAGGGGAGTGCGGTGCGGAATCCCCGTACGGAATCGCAGCTCTCAGGTGGCGCGACAGAGCCCGATCCGCAAGGCCGAAGCAGGAGCACCCATGCCTCGTATGACCGCTGCCCGTGCGGCAGTCGAGATCCTCAAGCGCGAAGGCGTCACCAACGCGTTCGGTGTGCCGGGCGCGGCGATCAACCCCTTCTACAAGGCCCTCAAAGAGGGCGGCGGCATCGACCACACGCTCGCCCGCCATGTCGAGGGCGCCTCGCACATGGCCGAGGGCTACACCCGCACACACCCCGGCAACATCGGTGTCTGCATCGGCACCTCCGGACCGGCCGGCACCGACATGATCACCGGGCTGTACTCCGCCGGCGGTGACTCGATCCCGATCCTGTGCATCACCGGCCAGGCGCCGACGAACGTGATCCACAAGGAGGACTTCCAGGCCGTCGACATCGCCTCGATCGCCAAGCCGGTCACCAAGGCGGCGACGACCGTCCTGGAGCCCGCGCAGGTCCCCGGCGTGTTCCAGCAGGCCTTCCATCTGATGCGGTCCGGCCGCCCCGGACCCGTCCTGATCGACCTGCCGATCGACGTCCAGCTCGCCGAGATCGAATTTGATCCGGAGACCTACGAGCCGCTGCCGGTCTACAAGCCCGCGGCGACGCGCGCCCAGATCGAGAAGGCGATCTCCTTCCTGCTGCAGTCCGAGCGGCCGCTGATCGTGGCCGGCGGCGGCATCATCACCGCCGACGCCTGTGACCTGCTCGTCGACTTCGCCGAACTCACCGGCACGCCGGTCATCCCCACCCTGATGGGCTGGGGGGCCATCGCCGACGACCACGAGCTGAACGCCGGCATGGTCGGCGTGCAGACCTCGCACCGCTACGGCAACGCGAACTTCCTGGAGTCCGACTTCGTCCTCGGCATCGGCAACCGCTGGGCCAACCGCCACACCGGCTACAAGCTGGACGTGTACACCAAGGGCCGGAAGTTCGTCCATGTCGACATCGAGCCCACCCAGATCGGCAAGATCTTCGCGCCGGACTACGGCATCGCCTCGGACGCCAAGGCCGCCCTGGAGCTGTTCGTCGAGGTCGCACGCGAGCTGAAGGCCGAGGGCAGGCTGCCGGACCGCTCGGCGTGGGTCGCCTCCACACAGGAGCGCAAGGCCACGCTGCAGCGCCGTACGCACTTCGACAACGTGCCGATGAAGCCGCAGCGCGTGTACGAGGAGATGAACAAGGCGTTCGGCCCGGAGACGCGGTACGTCACCACCATCGGGCTCTCGCAGATCGCCGGCGCGCAGATGCTGCACGTCTACAAGCCCCGCCACTGGATCAACTGCGGCCAGGCCGGTCCGCTCGGCTGGACCATCCCCGCGGCGCTCGGAGTCGCCAAGGCGGACCCGGAGGCCCAGGTCGTGGCGCTCTCCGGCGACTACGACTTCCAGTTCATGATCGAGGAACTGGCGGTCGGCGCGCAGCACCGCATCCCGTATGTCCATGTCCTGGTCAACAACTCCTACCTGGGCCTGATCCGCCAGGCCCAGGCCGGCCTGGAGATCAACTTCCAGGTCAACCTGGAGTTCGAGAACCTCAACTCGCCGGAGCTCGGCGTCTACGGCGTCGACCACATCAAGGTCGCCGAGGGCCTGGGCTGCAAGGCCATCCGCGTCACCGAGCCCGACCAGCTGCTGCCGGCCTTCGAGGAGGCGAAGAAGCTGGCGGCGGAGTACCGGGTGCCGGTGCTGGTGGAGGCGATCCTGGAGCGGGTCACCAACATCTCGATGAGCCGGACGATGGACATCAGCGACATCACGGAATGGGAGGACCTGGCGACGGAGCCGGGTCACGCGCCGACGGCCGTCAAGACCCTGAAGAGCTGACGCTCTTCACTCCGACGCCTCAGGGGCGGTCTCCCGAGCGGGGACCGCCCCTGAGGGGTTTCCGGGTCCTGTCCCTGGGGCCCCGCCCCAGACCCCGTTTGCGGGGGCTCCGCCCCCGGACCCCCGCACCTCAATCGCCGGCGGGGCTTGATGCCCGGGCCTCCGTGGCTCGGTGGTCGGTGGGGCTTGATGCCCGGGCCTCCGTGGCTCGGTGGTCGGTGGGGCTTGATGCCCGGACCCCCGCGCCTCAAACGCCGGCGGGGCTTGATCTGCCGGTCCTCACGCGCCGACGAGGCTGGATTGCCGCAGGCAGTTCCAGCCCGTCTGGGGGCATTTCCCTGGGGGCGCCTCCATGGGGGTGCCCGTGGGCGCGCCTCCGTGGGGGTACCCCTGGGGGCATCTCCCAGCAGTAGCTGGGGGAGCAGTCCGGGGGAGATTGAGGACACGGCCTTCGGGTCGTACCGGGGGTCCGGGGCTTGCCTCCGGTTCCGGGATCGACCCCCACCCCCCAGGTCGCAGAGGGAGGGCGGGACGGGGGAGAAGCCCCCGCAAGCGGGCGCCTGGCGTGGACCGTCCCCATTCAGCATGCGCGCCCCCTGGTCATGGAGCACGGGAACGCTCCGACGCGACCCGGCGCCGGGCCCCGTACGGGGAGCGAACAGACCAGGGCCCGACCGCTGTGCGCAGGTCGGGCCCTGGTCTTCGAGCGCGTGGTGCGGGACCGTAAACCGAACCAGGCGCTCTCGTCGTGGAGTTGTTGCCGCCCGACGGCGCGAGGCTGGCGGGACCAGGACGTTCGCGCCGCCGGACGGGGACTGGGGGTGCTGCCGCGCCGGGCGCGGACTCGGGCTGGGACCGCAGCGGGGCGATCGGTCCCCGGGTGCTCTGACGTCAGGTCGGACAGAGCGCCCGGGAACCTTCACCACCGCACTGGCGTCGCCGCCGCTGCGGTCCCCGTCCCTGCCCTCTCCGCAGGCCACCCCTCATCCGGGCCGGCGGTTAGGGCGGCGTACGGAGCGTGACCTCCAGTCAGGCCTCGTACGCGGCTTGTGTGGCGGCCGAGGCCTCAGTCCTCGCGCAGGGCCCGGACCGCCTCCTCCACGCGGCGGCCGTAGTCCTCGTCGGCCGCGTGGAAGTGCGCCAGGTTCTTCTCGATCACGTCGTCGCGCGTGACCTGGGACAGGCCGCCCGCGATGTTCGCGACCAGGCGGGACTTCTCCTCCTCGGACATCAGCCGGTAGAGCTCGCCCGCCTGGAAGAAGTCGTCGTCCTTGACGTGGGCCGGGGCCGCGTGGGCGCCGGTGTAGCCCGAGACGGCGAGCGGGGCGGAGAGCGCGGCGTCGGTCTGGGTCGGGCCCTGGTAGGAGTTGGGCTCGTAGTTCTTGTCGTGGCGGGAGCCGTTGCGGGTGGCCATGAAGCCGTCACGGCCGTAGTTGTCCGCACCCCGTCCGGGAACGGCCTTGGGGGCGTTCACCGGGAGCTGCGTGTGGTTGACGCCCAGCCGGTAGCGGTGCGCGTCCGCGTAGGCGAACAGCCGGCCCTGGAGCATCTTGTCCGGGGACGGGCCGATGCCGGGCACGAAGTTGTTCGGGGAGAACGCGGCCTGCTCGACCTCGGCGAAGACGTTGTCCGGGTTGCGGTCGAGGACCAGGCGGCCCACGCGCTGCAGCGGGTAGTCGGAGTGCGGCCACACCTTGGTGAGGTCGAACGGGTTGAAGCGGTACTCCGCGGCCTCGGCGGCCGGCATGATCTGGACGTACAGCGTCCAGGACGGGTTGACCCCGCGCTCGATGGCCTGCAGCAGGTCCGTCTGGTGCGAGTTGGGGTCGTTGCCCGCCAGCTCGGCGGCCTGCTCGCTGCTCAGGGAGCGGACGCCCTGGTTCGTCTTGAAGTGGTACTTGACGAAGAAGGCCTCGCCGTCGGCGTTGGTCCACTGGTAGGTGTGCGAGCCGTAGCCGTTCATATGGCGGTACGAGGCGGGGATGCCGCGGTCGCCCATCAGCCAGGTCACCTGGTGCGTCGCCTCGGGGGCGTGCGCCCAGAAGTCCCAGACGTTGTCCGGCTCCTGCTTGCCGGTGAACGGGTCGCGCTTCTGGGAGTGGATGAAGTCGGGGAACTTGATCGGGTCCTTGATGAAGAACACCGGGGTGTTGTTGCCGACGAGGTCGTAGTTGCCCTCCTCGGTGTAGAACTTCACGGCGAAGCCGCGCGGGTCGCGCACCGCGTCCGCGCCGCCCAGCGAGTCGGCCACGGTCGAGAAGCGGAGGAAGACCTCGGTGCGCTTGCCGACGGTGTCGAGGAAGTCGGCCCTGGTGAAGCCGGTGACGTCGTCGGTCACCTCGAAGTAGCCGTATGCGCCGGAGCCGCGCGCGTGCACCACGCGCTCCGGGATGCGCTCACGGTTGAAGCGGGCGAGCTTCTCCAGCAGGTGCTGGTCCTGGAGGAGGAGCGGGCCGCCGACGCCGGCGGTGGCCGAATTCTGGTTGTCGGCGACGGGGGCGCCGGCCTCCGTGGTGAGAATTCGCGAGGTGGGCACGCGCTTCGACATCGTGGACCTTCCGTGCTGGAGCTGCTGACGGTGTCAGGAGCGTAAGAAGCCGAACATCTGACGTCAACAGTTTGTTGAAATTGCTGAGTGTTGTTCCGGGCGGCGGCGACGCCTGGGCGCGACAGGACAGGTGTCGGCGGCGCCGCCGCCCGGAAGTCTGGGAGGCCGGACCGGCAGGGACTCAGACCTGCCCGCCGGAGAGGCGCTCGACGGCGCGCAGCAGGGCCGAGTGGTCCAGGCCGCCGTCGCCCTGGGCGCGCAGCGAGGCGACGAGCTGGGCGACGGTCGCGCCGACGGGCAGGGCCGCGCCGACGTTGCGGGCGGCGTCGGTGACGATGCCCATGTCCTTGTGGTGCAGATCGATTCGGAAGCCCGGCTTGAAGTCGCGGTTCAGGAAGTTGTCCTTCTTGCGGGTCAGCACCGTGGAACCGGCCAGACCGCCGTTGAGGACGTCGAGCGCGGCGGCGAGGTCCACACCGGACTTCTCCAGGAAGACCACCGCCTCTGCGCAGGCCTGGATGTTGACCGCGACGATCAGCTGGTTGGCTGCCTTCACGGTCTGGCCGGAGCCGTGCGGGCCGCACAGCACGATGGTCTTGCCCAGAGCTTCGAAGACCGGCTTGGCGGTGTCAAAGTCGGCCTGCTCACCGCCGACCATGATCGAGAGCACGGCCTCGACGGCGCCGGCCTCGCCGCCGGATACCGGGGCGTCCAGGACGCGGATGCCCTTCTCCTTGGCGGCCGCGGCCAGGTCCACGGAGGTCTGCGGGGTGATCGACGACATGTCGATCAGCAGTGCACCCTTCCTGGCGTTCTCCAGGATGCCGTCGGGGCCGTAGGAGATGGCCTCGACCTGGGGGGAGGCCGGCACCATCGTGATGATGACGTCGGCGTCCCCGACCGCCTCGGCGATCGAGCCCGCGGCGGCCCCGCCGGCAGCGGTGAGGCGGTCGAGCTTCTCCTGCTCGAGGGTGTAGCCGGTGACCGGGTAACCGGCCTTGATCAGGTTCTCGGACATGGGGGAGCCCATGATGCCGAGACCGATGAACGCAATCTTGGGGAGCGCGGTGGTCATGATGGGGGTGCCTCTTTCAAAGCTCTCGGTGCGAAGGTGAGTTGGCCGCTGCGGGCGGTCAGCGGGCCGCGCGGGCCTCGCGCGGCAGCCAGTCGAAGGACTCGGCGCTCGGGCGGTCGCCGGCCTTGTACTCCAGGCCGACCCAGCCGTCGTAACCGGCCTTCTTGAGCTGGTCCAGCAGATCCGCCAGCGGCAGCGAGCCGGTGCCCGGTGCGCCGCGGCCGGGGTTGTCGGCGATCTGGACATGGCCGGTCTTGTCGGCGTACGCCTCGATGGCCCGGCCGACGTCCTCGCCGTTCATCGACAGGTGGTAGACGTCGAGCAGGAACTTGGCGTTGCCGAGGCCGGTCGCCGCGTTCACCTTGTCCACGACCTCGATCGCGGCGGGAGCGCTCACCAGCGGGTAGAGCGGGGACTCCGGCTGGTTCAGCGTCTCGATCAGCAGGGTCGCCCCGATCCGGTCGGCCGCGCGGGCGGCCAGGGTCAGGTTCTCCAGGGCGAGTTCGTCCTGCGCTGCCGGGTCCGCGCCCTCGACGCGGTTGCCGTACAGCGCGTTGAGCGCCGTGCAGCCGACCGAGGCGGCGAAGTCCGCGGCCACGTCGACGTTTGCGCGGAAGCGGTCGGACTCCTCGCCGGGGACGGAGAGCGCGCCCCGGTCCGGCCCGGGCAGCTTCCCCGCGTAGAAGTTCAAGCCCACCAGCCGGACCCCGGCGTCCTCGATCGCCTTTTTCAGGGCGTCGAGCTCGGCCTGGTCGGGAGTGGGGGTCTCGATCCAGGGCCACCACAGCTCGACCGCGCCGAAGCCGGCCGCGGCGGCGGCCGCGGGGCGCTCCAGCAGCGGGAGTTCCGTGAAGAGGATCGAGAGGTTCACATCGAAGCGCTGGTCCGTGTATCCCATGAGGGGTATGCGCTCCTTCCGTATTGCGGAAGTTCGTTTCTGCTTAATGGAAGATTGCAGTCGGGTTGCCGGGCTTGTCAAGGGGGGCCCGGTGAAATCCCGGCTACGGTGACCCTCATGGAGCGATTGCGAGTCGAGTTCACGACCGAACCCTTCGACCTCGACGAGGCGCCCGCGCATGCGGTCGTCGCGCGCGAGGTCATCCAGGCCGCCGAGCTGGACGCGGTGGACGTGGGACCGTTCGGGAACACGGCCGAAGGCGGTGCGGACCAGGTGCTCGCCGCCGTGGACGCGCTGCTGCGTCGCGCCCTGGAGGCCGGGGCGACCCGGGTCTCGCTCCAGGTCAACGTCATCGGCGCGGGCGGCGCCGGAGGGGAGGGAGGGCGATGACCGAGCGCCGTGACCACCCCTTCGTCGCCGCGGTGAAGCCGCTGGTCGATGCCATGGGCGCGGAGATACTCGAGCCCGGACAGGCGGGGGCCGACGATGTCGTGCTGTCCTGGGAGGGCGAGGACGTCCTCGCCGTCCGGCTGCCCCAGCTCTCGGAGTCCCTGGACCACATCCTGGCCGCGATGGAGCGCACCCGGGGCAGGCCGCTGTCCGAACTGGACCGCAAGACGAAGCAGCAGGTCGTCCGCACACTGGAAGCCCGCGGGGCGTTCTCTGTGAGGCATGGGGTGGAGACGGTGGCGGGGGCGCTGGGGGTGAGTCGGTTTACGGTGTACAACTACCTGAATCGTGAGAACGCGGCGAAGAACGCGTAGGTGGCCGTGGGGGTTGTTTGCCCCCCATCCCGCCCCTGCCTGAAACCGGGGGTCAGGCTCCCGGGTCCCGGTACGGCCTCCGGCTGTGTCCTCGATCTCGCCCAGCTGCCTTCCCCGGACTCCTCTCCCGGCTACCTCCCCCCAGACGCCGTCCGGGGTGCCCCTACGGAGGCGCCCCCAGGTGTCCCCCCGCGGAGGTGTCCCCCGACGGGCTGCAATTGGCTGCTCCGGTTCAGCCCCGCGCAGAGGCGTGAGGAGCTCGCGCAGTCAAGCCTCACGGGCGTTTGAGGCGCATACCCGGCCCCGGTCGGTGTGTGAGGCGGTGGGGTGCGGGGGTGAAGCCCCGGTTTCGAGGAGGGGCGGGGGAACTACCCCGCGTTAGTCGGCGCATACCCGGCGTCAGTGCACCCCCTCCTCGTCGACGAGTTTTCAACAAAGTGTTGACGTTGCGTCGCCGAAGGGCGTTAGCTGTCCGCAGCCCGTCCACGCACCGAGAGAAACACCCACGGAGGCACCCGTGATGTCGTCCTCGATCCCGGGCCTCGCCCGTTTCAACGCCTTGGAGAGCGGTGCGGCACTGGCCGCCCTGCACGAGGCGTGCGCCAGCTCGGCGTGGGGGAGCAAGCTGCTCGCCCAGCGTCCGTACGCCACCGTGGAGGCCCTGCTCGCCGCCGGCGACGCCGCCATGGCCGAGCTGAGCGCCGAGGATCTGGCCGAGGCGATGGCGGGACACCCGCCGATCGGCCGGCCCAAGCCCGGGGATCCGACCTCCGCCCGTGAGCAGCGGGGGATGGCCGGGGCCTCCGAGGAGCTCAAGGCCGAGATGCTCGAACTCAACCTGGGCTACCAGGACAAGTTCGGCCATGTCTTCCTGATCTGCGCCACCGGCCGCACCGGTGAGCAGATGCGCGACGCCCTCCGTGAGCGGATCGGGAACACGCCCGAGGAGGAGCGGGAGATCGTCCGCACCGAGCTGGGCAAGATCAACCGCATCCGGCTGACCCGCCTCATGGAGGACCTCATGGAGGAACAGAGCGCATGAGCACCCAGACCACGGCCTCCGTGTCCACGCATATCCTGGACACCAGCGCCGGCCGCCCCGCCGAGGGCGTCGCCATCCGGCTCGCGGCCCGCAGCGGCGGCGACGCCGAGTGGACGGAGCTCGGCGGCGGAGCGACCGACGCGGACGGGCGCTGCAAGAACCTGCCGGCGCTGCCGGAAGGCACCACCCATGTACGCCTCGACTTCGAGACCGAGGCGTACTTCGTCAAGAAGCAAGCCGAGGCACAGCAGGACGCCCCCGCGACACGGGACAGCGGCGTGTTCTTCCCCGAGGTGGCGATCACCTTCGCCGTCGTACCGGGCGAGCACTACCACGTACCGCTGCTGCTCAACCCGTTCGGCTACTCCGTTTACCGAGGGAGCTAGCAGAGAAATGCCTACGATTCTCGGCCAGAACCAGTACGGCAAAGCAGAGAACCGCGTCGTTCGGATCACGCGGGACGGCGACACGCACCACATCAAGGACCTGAACGTCTCCGTCGCCCTCTCCGGCGACATGGACGACGTCCACTACTCCGGCTCCAACGCCCACGTCCTGCCTACCGACACCACCAAGAACACGGTGTACGCGTTCGCCAAGGAGTACGGCATCGACTCCGCCGAGCAGTTCGGCATCCACCTCGCCCGTCACTTCGTGACCTCGCAGGAGCCGATCCACCGGGCGCGCATCCGCATCGAGGAGTACGCCTGGGAGCGCATCGAGACCTCCGACGGCAACTCCAAGTTCATCGGCGCCGACGAGGTCAAGCACTCCTTCGTCCGCAAGGGCCAGGAGACCCGCACGACGCAGATCACCTTCGACGGCGAGAGGTGGCAGGTCGTCTCCGGCCTGAAGGACCTCGTCGTGATGAACTCGACCAACTCCGAGTTCTGGGGCTACGTCAAGGACAAGTACACGACGCTCCAGGAGGCGTACGACCGCATCCTCGCGACCCAGGTGGCGGCCCAGTGGCGCTACGGCTGGTCCTGTGACGAGGAGCGCATGCCGAACTGGGACAAGTCCTACGCGCAGGCGAGGAAGCACATGCTCCAGGCGTTCGCGGAGACCTACTCCCTGTCGCTGCAGCAGACCCTTTACCAGATGGGTTCGCGCATCATCAACAGCCGCAGCGAGATCGACGAGATCCGCTTCTCGCTGCCCAACAAGCACCACTTCCTGGTCGACCTCGAGCCCTTCGGGCTCAAGAACGACAACGAGGTCTACTTCGCCGCGGACCGCCCGTACGGCCTGATCGAGGCCACCGTGCTGCGCGACGGAGTGGAGCCGCAGATCCCGGTCGACATGACCAACCTCTGACCCGTCGGTCCCCGCCGGGGACGTACCGCCGGGGACACACCCCGGCGGCCGTACCGCCGGCGGGGGACCGCACCACAACGCGATCACACGAAGGGAGCCCCCGTATGAGGCACAACCGCCGGCGGGAGGCCTCCCGCAGCTTCCTCAACCTCGGCACCCGGAGCATCCCCACCCACGGCAGTGCTGTCAGCTGCCGGATCCGGCTCCGGCACTCAAATCCCGTAGGGCCCTGCCGTGCCCAAACCGCCACAGAAAGAACGAGGATCAGCCATGGCAGGATCGGCAGCCCCTGACAGCGCGGCCGGCGCGCTCGTCGACGCGGTCGAGCGCATCGTCATCGAGAACTGCGCCATCGCCACCGTCGACGCCCATGACACCGAGTACGCCTCCGGCCATGTCGTCGTCGCCGGCAACCGGATCGAGTCGGTCGGGGCCGGCAAGGCTCCCGAGGGCCTCGCGAACGTCGTACGGCGCGTGGACGGCACGGGCCACCTCGTCACGCCCGGTCTGGTCAACACGCACCACCACTTCTACCAGTGGATCACCCGAGGCCTGGCCACCGACCACAACCTCTTCAACTGGCTGGTGGCGCTGTACCCGACCTGGGCGCGCATCGACGAGCCCATGGCCCGCTCGGCCGCGCAGGGTTCCCTCGCCATGATGGCCCGCGGCGGCGTCACCACCGCCATGGACCACCACTACGTCTACCCGCACGGCTCCGGCGACCTGTCCGGCGCGATCATCGGCGCGGCCCGGGAGATGGGTGTGCGCTTCACCCTCGCCCGCGGCTCCATGGACCGCAGCGAGAAGGACGGCGGCCTGCCGCCGGACTTCGCCGTCGAGACCCGCGAAGGCGCGCTCGCCGCCACCGAGGAGACCGTCAAGCTGCACCACGACGCCTCCTTCGACGCCATGACGCAGGTGGCCGTCGCCCCGTGCTCCCCGTTCTCCATCTCCACCGAACTGCTCAAGCAGGGCGCCGAACTGGCCCGCCGGCTCGGTGTGCGCATGCACACCCACGGCTCGGAGACGGTGGAGGAGGAGAAGTGGTGCCATGAGCTCTTCGGCATGGGACCGACCGACTACTTCGAGTCGACCGGCTGGCTCGGCGAGGACGTGTGGATGGCCCACTGCGTCCATATGAACGACTCCGACATCGAGGCCTTCGCCCGGACCAGGACCGGCGTCGCGCACTGCCCGTCGTCCAACGCCCGGCTCGCGGCCGGCATCGCGCGGGTGCCCGACATGCTCAAGGCGGGCGTCCCGGTCGGCCTCGGCGTGGACGGCACCGCCTCCAACGAGTCCGGCGAACTCCACACCGAACTGCGCAACGCCCTGCTCATCAACCGGCTCGGCGCGCACCGCGAGGCCGCCCTCAACGCCCGCCAGGCGCTGCGGCTCGGCACCTACGGCGGTGCGCAGGTCCTCGGCCGCGCCGCCCAGATCGGCTCCCTGGAGGCCGGCAAGCTTGCCGACCTCGTGCTGTGGAAGCTGGACACGCTCGCCCACTCCTCCATCGCCGACCCGGTCGTCGCACTGGTCTTCGGCGCGGCCGCGCCGGTGACGCTCTCCCTGGTCAACGGCAGGGCCATCGTGGAGAACGGCCGGCTCACCACCGTCGACGAGGACGCCATCGCCCGCACCACGCGGGCCGAGGCACAGCGCCTGGCGCGCATCGCCGCCCAGGGTTGACAACACCCCCATACGTCCGGTCGAGGGGGACGGCCCTCGACCGGCCGGCCGTGAACCCGAGCGGGGTCCACGGCAGCCGTGACCGGGGGGTACGACGCCGCCAGGCGGTGTGCGTGCCCCCCGGTGCGGTGACACGTGCCAACCGTCCGTGCACCACCGACCCCCCGTGCACCGCTGTCCCGTGCACCGCTGTCCGTGCATCTCACGCGTGTCCGTGCACACCACTCGCGCCACCCCGTGCAGCACCCGCGCCACCCCGTGCAGCACCCGCGCCACCCTGTGCAGCACCCGCACCACCCTGTGCAGCACCCGCACCACCTCCCTGAAACCCACGTCCCCGCCGACGTGTCCAGCCGACCGGAGGAACATTCGTGGCCGCTCCCAAGCATCCCGTCGACGAGACGCTCCCGCCGTTCAAGATGTTCACCAGCGGTCTGCAGCATGTGGCCGCCATGTACGCGGGCGTGGTGGCCCCGCCCATGATCGTGGGGCCCGCCGTCGGCCTCAGCGCAGTGGAGACGGCCTTCCTGATGGGGGCGAGCCTGTTCACGGCCGGCCTCGCCACCCTGCTCCAGACGATCGGCTTCTGGAAGGTCGGCGCACGGCTGCCGTTCGTCAACGGCGTCTCCTTCGCCGGAGTCACCCCGATGATCGCCATCGGCAAGGACCGCGGCGCCGACGGCATCGCCGTCATCTTCGGCGCCATCATCGTCGCGGGGCTGCTGGGCTTTCTGCTCACCCCGTACTTCTCCCGGCTGGTGCGCTTCTTCCCGCCCGTGGTCACCGGCACCGTCATCACCCTGATCGGCGTCTCGCTGCTGCCCGTCGCCTTCAACTGGTCCCAGGGCGGGGACCCCACGGCCGCCGGCTACGGCTCGCTGCGCAACATCTGCATGGCGGCGTTCACTCTGGCCGTCGTGCTCGTCCTGCGCAGGGTGCTGCGCGGCTTCCTCCAGCAGATCGCGATCCTGCTCGGCCTCGTCATCGGCACACTCGTCGCGATCCCGCTGAACATGACGGACTTCGGCGCCCTCAAGAACGCCGATCTGATCGGTTTCCCGGCCCCCTTCCACTTCGGCGCGCCGCAGTTCGAGATCGCCGCCATCGTCTCGATGTGCATCGTGATGCTGGTGTGCATGACCGAGTCGACGGCCGACATGCTCGCCCTCGGCAGGATCGTGGACCGGCCCGCCGACGAGCGCACCATCGAGGGCGGACTGCGCGCCGACACCCTCGGCAGCGCGCTCAGTCCCGTCTTCAACGGCTTTATGTGCAGCGCCTTCGCCCAGAACATCGGCCTGGTCGCCATGACCAAGGTGCGCAGCCGCTTCGTCGTCGCCGCGGGCGGCGGCATCCTGATCCTGCTCGGCCTGTTCCCGGTCGCCGCCTCCGTCATCGCCCTCGTCCCGCTGCCGGTCCTCGGCGGCGCGGGCATCGTGCTCTTCGGCTCCGTCGCCGCGAGCGGAATCCAGACGCTGGCCGCGGCCGCGCTGGAGAAGGGCGAGAACGCGCTGATCGTGGCCGCCTCCCTGGGCGTCGGAATGATCCCCATCGCCGCGCCCGCCTTCTACCACTCCTTCCCCGAGGACCTGCTGGTGGTTCTGGACTCCGGCATCTCCACCGGCTGCCTCACGGCGATCCTGCTGAATCTTGCCTTCAACCACCTGGGAAGGAAGGCGAGTACGGCCGGGAGCACGGCCGACGCCGAGTCGCAGCCGACGGCGCCTGGGACGACGGCGACAACGGTGCCTGAGACGGCGACGGCGCCTGGGACGACGGCGACAACGGTGCCTGAGACGGCGACGGCGACTGGGACGACGGCGACAACGGTGCCTGAGACGGCGACGGCGACTGGGACGACGCCGGGCGAGCCCGTGGCAGGTCCCGGCCACTGAGCCGTGTCGGACCGGGGCGCCCCCTGCGCCGGTCGTCGATGTCAGACCCCCGTGCCATGCTCCGCGCATGGACGTCGCACAGATTTTCGTGGATGTGGGCCAGGCGCCGTGGGGGGAGCTGCGCACCTGCGGCGGCGGCAGCGCCGAGCATGTCCCCGGTATGCTGCGCGCCCTGGCGAGCGACGACGAGGACGAGGCGGACACCGCTTTCCTCGGCCTCTACGAGACGCTGCTGGACGACGGCGCGGTCTGCGAGGCGACCGCCGCGGCGATCCCTTTCCTGGCGCGGCTGGCCGCCGCCGGGTGCGAGTCCCTCGGACTGCTGGAGTTCCTGGGCGCTGCGACGGGAGACCCGAGGGAGGAGCACGCCCCGTCGGCGGAGACCGCCGCCTGCCGCCGTGCCCTGGCCGCCCAACTGCCCCTGATCCTCCCGCTGACCGGCGAAACCGCGGACCCGAGGGTGCGGCAGACCGCCGCCTGGGCTGCCGCCCGCACCGGCGCGGCAGCCGAGGCGGCCCCGGTGCTTCGCCGGCGCTGGACCGAGGAGCAGGACCCCCTTGTGCGGGCCGAGCTGCTCGCCGGGCTGGTGCGCCTCGACCCCCGGTGCGCCGCGGAGTTCGCCCTGCCGTCCCTCGGCTCCGGGCACCATGGCTCCGTGCGCATCGTCGCCGTGCTGATGTGCCTGGACGCGGGTCTGCCGTGGACGCCGTCCCTGCACGAGACGGCGCTGTCGCTGCTGCCGGCAGAACCGCTGGTTCTCGCCCCCTACGAGCAGGAGCGCACCGACCCTGTGCGCTATGTGCTGGACGCACTTCTGGCCCGGGGGGCCGACGAGGACAGGGACAGCGCGTACACACTGCTCGACGCGGCCCTGCGGTCCCCCGACCCGCGGGCGCAGACGGAGGCGCTGAAGGCCGCCGACCACGCCTGCACCGTCTCACGGGCCGCGCCCGGCAGGCTCGTTCCCGCCCTCGCAGCCCTGCTGCGCGGCGCCGCACCGGCGGACGAGCCGGACGTCGTGCGGGAGGCGCTGGACCTGCTGGCCAGGCTCGGCCGGCAGGCCGCACCGGCTGTCCCCGAGCTGACCGCCCTCGCCGCGGCAGACGACGACGATCTCGCGGACTGCGCGCTCGAAGCGCTGGTCCGGGTGGCCCCCGAGGCAGCCGCCCCGCTGCTTGCCCGGAGCCCCCTCGGGCTGCGGCCCGGCGCGCTGGCGGCCGCGTGCGGCCTGCCCGAGGACCGCCCGGCTCCGCCGATACCCTGCACGCCCGAGCTGCTCGACGCGGTCCGCGCCCGGCTGGCCGTGCCCGACCTCGAGGCCTTCGACGGGCACATGCTGTCGCGCAGACTCACGGCATGGGGCCCCGCGGCCGCGGCCGCCCTGCCCGAACTCACCGCCGCGCTGCCCCGGTTCCCGAACGACGTCCCCGGCGCACTCGCCGCGGTCTGCCCGACACACGGCTCGACGGACCGCGACCGTGTCGCCGGACTGCTGCGTGCGGCCGCGACTCACGGCCCACAGGAGGGACGGCTCGCCGCCGCCGCAGCCCTGCACGAGCTGACGGAGGAGACCGGGCCGCTGCTCGACGCGCTCCCCGACGCACTGGACGGATACGGCCTCCAGGTCGCGAACGCCGCCGCGCAGGCAGCAGGCCTCGGCCGTGGCGCGGCGCGGCTGCGGCCTGCCCTCCGCGCGGCTCTCGCCCCGCGCGATGGAATCGGCCGCGACGAGCGGCAGTTGGCGGCGGAAGCGGAGACGGCCCTCGCGCTCTACCGGCTGGGCGGCGCGGCCGACGAGGCGGTGGCCGTCCTCTCGGGCGTGCTGGACGACGTCGCCCGTGCCCGGCCGGGCTGCCGCTGGCCGGTGCTCCACGCAGCCGAAGCCGCAGCCGGACTCGGCCCGGAGGGCAGGCCGCTGATCCCCGCGCTGGAGCGCCTCCTGGGGGACCCCGAGACGGCCCCGGCCGCAGTCGGCGCCCTGCTGGCCCTCGGTCACCGCTTCACCGACCCCGACCGCGTGGCGGACCGGCTCCTCGACGCGGCCGAGTGCGCCCCGGGGCCGGAGAGCGCCCTCGACACGCTCCGGGAACTGCTGGCGCACCACCCGGAGCTGCGGACGAGCGGCGGCGGGGTGCTGCCCCGGCTGACCGAACTGGCCGAACGCGACCGTCGCGTGGCGGCTTCGGATCTCGTCTGGGAAGCGGTGGTGCGCGACGAACTGTTCCGCGCATGCGCCCGCGACCTGCTGGCCCGACAGCGGCGTGCGCCGGTGGCCTGACGCCACGCGTGCGCCGTGCGCCATCGCGTCGGCACCCCGCTGCGCGCCGAGGCGGTCAGTCTCCCGGCCGCCAGTCCGGGCGGCGGCCGCTGAGACCGATCACCCGGTCGAGCAGCGGGGCGCTCTGCGGAACGGGGACGGGCGGGCCGAACAGCCCGCCCCCGTCCGTGCCGTCACCGCTCTCACCCGCGCCTTCCGCCGCGGGCGCGAGCATCTCGTACGACACCTCGAGGCTCGCTTCCTCGGGCGCGTACGGCTGACCGGTGGCGCGGGCCAGGTCCCAGCCGTGGATCAGCAGTTCGTTGAGGGCGACCCGCCCGGCCACAGCGGCCGGGAGGCGCACGCCGCCCGCCTGGGTGTCGCCCTGCCACGCTGAGGGCTGCCGCCAGGCTTCGGCCAGTTCGTCGAGGCGCCGCGGCAGGACGGCACGCCAGTCGTCACGCAGCGCGGGCGGCGCGGCGCCGGGGTCCGTTCCGGTCGTCGGCCCGAGGTCCTTGCGGGCGGCGTCGCGGAAGGCGGCGGACAGGTCGGTCAGATGGGCCAGCAGCTCCCGTACCGCGTACTCGGGGCACGGCGTTGGACCGGACAGCCGGTCGTCGCGGACGGAGCGGAGGAGCCGCGCCACACCATGGGCGGCGGGCCGCAGGTCGGGGTGGTCGGCGGCGGTGGATGAGTCCATACGACGGCAGACCGGCCGGCCGCCCGAAACTCATCGGCGCAGGGCAGCAGGTCACCTGATCGGGCCATCAGCGGATGCCGCAGCGCGACTGCCGGGCCCCGCGCTCATAGGCTCCCTCGGTGACCCAAAGCGCTGCATTGAACGTCGGACTCCAGGACTTCCTCTCCTGGGCGGAGCAGGAACGCGGCACCGCTCTGCCCGCGCGTACCGCGGACGCGGTGCTCACACTGCTCGCCCTGCGGGGTGCGGACCGCAGGGCGGGTGTGCCGGAGCCGACGCCACAGCTGCTCAAGCAGGTGCTGCACGACGACGCGCCGGTCCTGCTCGCCGCGGTCCAGGCGGAACTCGACGCGCTCCCCGACGTGCTCACCGCCCTTGTCGACCGGGTCCGCGCCGCCGGCCGGCTCAACGCCAAGCGCCGCGCGCGGCTGCTCGACGCCGTCGACGACCTCGTACCCGGGGCGCGCAGCGCCGCCGCCAGCCCGTGGAAGCTGACCTGGCCGCGCTGGTACGCCTCGCTGCTGCGCGCCGACGGCGTGGACGCCGACGACCCCGACGCCGTGCGGGCGTGGCTCGCGGCCCATGACGCCCTGCCGCACGCCGATCGGCCCGAACTGCCCGCACCGCTGCACCGCGCCGACGTCACGGCGCGGACCTTCGCCGTGCGCGCCTGGCTCACCGAGCGGCTGCTGGCCGCCTTCGCCCGCGATGTGGAGGCCCCCTCCCCGGCCGGGCCCCTGCTGCCGGTCACCCCCGCCCTGTCCGCCGACCGCCCCGAGGACGCCCTCACCGAGGAACTGGAACGGATCGCGGCCACGTTGGTCGACCGCTGGAGCGCGGCGGGTCTGAGCGAGGCCCTCGCCGGGCCGTTCGCGCAGCTCGCGCCCGGCCCCGAGACCATGCCGCACATGGCGCTCGCGGACCGCCTGCTGGACGAGCACCTCGACTACTACGGCGACTCGGGCGTCCCGCTTCCGCCGCCGCAGGCGCTGCCCGACCCGGACGAGATCCTCGGCCTGCTGCATGCCGCGCCGCTGCCCGCGACCCTCGCCACGGGCGCCGCGGACGACGAGGAGCTGCGCCCGCTCGCCGAACAGTGCGGGTTCCCCGGCCCCGCGGACGTCGTCTGGGAGTCCGGCACCCCCGAGGAGGCACTGGAACTCGCCGCGAACGTCCTCGCCCTGGAGGCCGACCGCATCCCCGCCGCATCGGCCGGGCCGGAAGCCGCCGACGAGGGCTACGACCTCGACGCCGTCCATGTGCTGTACGCCCTGTACGAACGCGGCGGCACCCCGGGCTCGGTGGCGCGCAAGGCCTCCGACATGGCCGACTGGCGGGTCGACCCGGACCTGGAGGACGCCCCCGTCGACGTGCCGGACACGGCCGCCGCGTACACCGCCCCGTATGTCACGCCCGCCGCGGCCGATCTCTCCGCGACGCTCGGCATCCCCGGCCTCACCGAGGACGACCGTGCGGAACTGGACGCACACGCCCGCGCCCTGGCGGTCGTCGTCGACCGGCTGGCCGAGACCGGCTGCGTGTTCCGCACCGGCGACGTCTACGGGCTCACCTCGTTCGGCTCCGCCGTACTCCGGTACGTCCTCACCGCGGCCCATGTCGCCGCCCCCGACCTTCAGACCGCCCTCTCCTGGAACGCCGAGGACACCGTCAGGGCGGCCCAGGCCTGGCCGATCGCCGTGGCGGCCGCGGAGCTCGGGCAGTGGGCCGAAGCACACGGCGGCGAGCCCGCATGGAGCCAGCTGCTCGGCGCTCTCTCCGCAGCCAGGGGGGCGGACCTCCCGCATGTCGCCACCCCCGCGGT
The DNA here is from genome assembly GCF_022414575.1 of Streptomyces sp. MUM 178J. GTDB lineage: Bacteria > Actinomycetota > Actinomycetes > Streptomycetales > Streptomycetaceae > Streptomyces > Streptomyces chengmaiensis. The sequence goes on from NZ_JADWYQ010000010.1 coordinate 80,620, forward strand.
CTTCGCCCGCCTCGACCGCGCCGAGATCCCCGCAACGGCCCTGCGCGCCGCCCTCGCCGACCCGGTGATCGGCGGCTATGCCCGCCGCAGCCTGCTGGCCCGCGGCGAGGACGCTCCTGAGGACGCGGTGCCGGAGAACGCCCGGGCGGTGCTGCTGCTCGAAGACCTCGACCGGGCATGGCTGGCGGACCGGCGTGCCCAGGTCACCGCCGGGGCGGGGGAGGGGGAGCCCGAGACCCCGCCCAGGGCCCTGCTCGACGCCTTCGACACGGCGGCGGCCACCTGGCCCGGCGGCTCCGCGGGGCTTCTCCGCGCGCTCGCCGCCGCCGGGGCGGCCTCGGCGCTGCGCGTGCTGACGGACCTCGCCGACCGCCACCCGGACCCGCGTGTGGTCTCCGCGGCCGCCCACGAGGCCAAGAGCGCCGAAACCCCGGCGCGGAAACGGAAGCGCGCGCGCTGACCCTTGCCGTGCCGACCACGGTATGCCATACAGGTCTGGACCAATCTTGTCGGCCCTGGCCCGGAGGCGAGCTGTGCAACGACCCTGCGGAGCACCCGCGTCGCCTCTGCCTCTGCCCCTGCCCCTCGCCGTGTCCCTGGCCCTCGCCCTGTCCCTGCTCCTGGCGGCGACGGCGACGGGCTGCGGCCTCGGAGAGGACACCGAGAGCCCCACGCCCCCCGCGGGGGTCACCGCGCAGGCCGGCAGCGCGACCTCGGTGCATGTGATGTGGGAGTGGGCCTCCGACAACGAGGAGGTCACCGGCTACGAGGTCGTCCACGAGGGCAGGCCGGTCGCCTCCGTCCCCGGAACCAAGCGCATGGTGGACGTGAACTCATTGGATCCCTCGACCCGTTATGTCTTCACCGTGCGTGCCCGCGACGCCGCGGGCAACATCTCCGCACCCAGCGCCCCCGTCCCCGTCACCACCCCGGACCCCACCCCCGACGACCGCGAGGCGCCCACAGCCCCCGCCCGTCTGCGCGGCGCCGTCGACGGCAGCCGCGCCGTCACCCTGGCCTGGCAGCCCGCCGCCGACGACATGGGAGTCACGGCGTACGACGTCTACCAGGAGGACACCCGCATCCACAGCGTCGGCGGGAGCGAGACCGGCGCCCGCATAGCGAACCTGCGTCCCGGCACCGTCTACACGTTCACGGTCCGCGCCCGCGACGCCGCCGAGAACTCCTCCCCGGACAGCGATCCCGTCGACCTCACCACCGCTCCCGCCCCCGGCGACGACACGCCCAACACCGCCCCCACCGACCTCAAGGTCGCCGCCCGACCCGACAGTGTCACGGTCACCTGGACCCCGCCGAAAGCGGACGGCCCCGTCCGGGAGCACCAGCTGTATCTGAACGGCGAACCGGTCACCACCATCGTGTGGGGCGCCGAGCCGCCGGCGGGCAGGGCGGCCTACACCTTCACGGTCACCGACCCGCCGGGCACCCGCTTCAGCGTAAAACTCCGCGCCAGGCTCCCCGACGGCAAGTGGGGAGACCTCTCCGCCCAGCGCACGGCCGTGATCCCGAACAAGCAGTGATCCCAGGCCGGAAGTTCAGTGCGGTTTGGCGTTCTGTTTCCTCGGGGTGCCTCGGGGTGCCTCGGGGAACCTCGGGGTTCGGTCCGTGATGGCCGGCCGAATCGCTGACTGACTTATCGTCAATAGACCCTGACCAGTATCTCGATTTGATAACGGCGTCGGTTGAAAAGGTACGGACCTTCCAGAGGCGCCGGTGCAACTCACTTGTAGCCAAAGGAAAGTGAGAGATCATCAGATCGAGTGTCCAGGTTACGGTCAGATATCTCGCAGCGTCTTCCCGTTTGTCCGAGTTACTTGATCGGTGGGTCTGGCAGACTTCCGTGCACCCGCTCCTATGACCAAGGAATTGAGGTGGCATGACTGCCCCTTCGTCGGGTTCGTGAATCGGGTGTGGACCGTCCGCACCGGCGGCCTGGGGCCGAGCCGGCCTGCCTTTGCGCCTCCGCGCCGCGCGCGTGCATTTGATCAACGGCAAGACTCAGAGTCACTCAACCAGGTGACTGTTCCAGGAGAATCAATGCGTAGATCCAGAAGGCTGACCGCAGCTCTCGTCCTTTCACTGGTCGGCGCTGGCATCGGAATAGGTGCGGGAGTGGTGCCGAAGGCATCCGCGGTGACCCCGCCCGTGGGGTTCACCGCCGACAACCTGCCCACCTGGCAGACGAACGGCATCGTGTGGGCCATGGCCCAGGCGAACGGCGTCGTCTTCGCCGGCGGCACCTTCTCGGTGGTCCGCCCACCGGCCGGGACGTCCGGCCCGGAGCGAAAGGCGGTGAACTTCGCCGCGCTCGACGCCGCCACGGGTAAGCCCACCTCCTGCGACCTCTCCTTCACGATCCGGGAAGGCACCGCCACCGTACGCGCCCTGGCCGTCTCGAAAGACAAGAAAACCCTGTACGCCGGTGGCCGCTTCGGCGCAGTCAACGGCGTCGGGGTGAGCAATGTGGCAGCCATCGACATCGCCACCTGCAGACCGAAGACCAGCTTCAGGCCAGTGGTGAACGCCACCGTACGGGCGCTGGCCGTCGCCAACGGCAGCGTCTACCTCGGCGGCGACTTCACCTCCGTCGCCGGCCAGGCCCGCCGCTACTTCGCCTCCGTCACCACCTCGGGCGCGCTGCGCCCCTGGAAGGCCGACGCCGACGAAACAGGCCGGGCGATCGAGGTGACCCCGGACGGGAACAACGTCCTCCTCGGCGGCGACTTCTTCCGCATCAACGGCGCCGACTCCCATGCCCTCGCCGTCGTCGACAGCAACGGGGGAACCCCGACCCGGAACTATCCGCTGGGCTTCTTCGCCGCCCTCGTGGTGGTGAAGGACATCACCACCGACGCCACCGGCTTCTATACCGCCAGCGAGGCCGTTGGAAGCCAGGACGAAGGCCGGTCCGCCATCAGCCTCTCCGACTTCCGCCAGCGCTGGCGGGACCCCTGCAAGGGCGCGACCCAGGCAGTCGAGGTCCACAAGGGCGTGGTCTACTCCGGATCACACGCACACGACTGCAGCGGCATTGACGGCTTCCCCGAGCAGGCCAACGGGTTGCGCCAGCATCTGCTCGCCCAGTCGGTCAACGCCCCGGCGCTGCTGGGCTGGACCCCCGATACCAACAACGGGCTCGGCGAGGGAGTCGGGCCACGTGCAATGACCACCGCCTCCAAGAACGGCACGGACTACTTGTGGGTGGGCGGCGAGTTCACCAAGGTGACCGGCACCTCGACCAGCCTCTACGCCGACAAGCCGCAGCAGGGCCTGACCCGCTTCGCCAGCGGCCCGGACACCGGCGCGCCGTCGGTGCCGCAGGAGGTCAGCGCCTCCAGTACCAGATCGGGCGAGATCGACGTCCGTTGGAAGTCCAGCTTCGACCACGACGACAGCAAGCTCACCTATCGCGTCTACCGCAACGGCTCCAGCACCCCCGTCCACACCGTCACCGGCTCCTCCATGTACTGGAAGCGCCCGCAGCTGACCTTCACCGACACCGACGTCACACCCGGATCCACCTACACCTACAGGATCACCGCGAGCGACGGCAGCAGGAACACCAGCGCTCTGTCCGCCCCCGTCACAGTCAGCGGGACCGCGACAGCCCACATCGCCCTCTACCGCTGCTACAACCCGGGCAATGGCGACCACCTCGACACCACCAGCCCCAACTGCGAGGGCTACCCCAACAAGGACGGGCGCCTCGGCCACATTCCCGCCCAACAAGCCCCCGACGCCGTCGCTCTCTACCGCTGCTACAACCCGCGCAATGGCGACCACCTCACCACGACCAACCCCAACTGTGAGGGCTACCCCAACAAGGACGGACGCCTCGGCTTCATCTACACCACCCAGGTCAGCGGCTCCATCCCCCTGTACCGCTGCTACAACCCGGGCAATGGCGACCACCTCACCACGACCAGCCCCAACTGTGAGGGCTACCCCAACAAGGACGGACGCCTCGGATACGTCATCCGGTGACATCGACCTCGCCACAGCCTGACGCTTCTCTCGCCGCATGCGCATGCGCATGCGCATGAGCGCGGGCAGGGGCCCGGCCCCCGGGCCGGGCCCCTGCGGGTTCGAGTGCCTGCCCTACCATCCCGTGCGCGTCGCGTAGCGGCTACATCCCGGTGCGCGCGGACACGGGGCCGAAGGCGCCTCCGTTCTTTCCGTGTCGGCCCTCTGGACAGCCGGCGACTCTGAATGTAACGCTCGTTACAGAGTGCGGTTGGCGCCGATCGCGCCGCCCCGCACGCGGGCATATGCGCTCGCCCCACCCCTCGGCGGTGCTCGACGCGCACGCCCGCCTTGCTCTCTCGGCTCATCCCGTGGCACGGAAACACGAATCAGCGCCCCTACGTGGACAGGAGTTCCCCCGATGAGGGACCGACCCGTACCCACCGCGCTCACCGTCGCACTCCTCGCCCTGGCGTCGAGCCTGGCCGCCGCACCCGCCGCACCCGCCGCACCCGCCGCACCCGCCGCCTCGGCCGCGCCCGCCCCCCGGGCCGAGTTCACCGTCGACACCACGTCCGACGCCGTGGACGCCGATCCGTCGGACGGCGTCTGCCGCACCGCGGCCGGCCTGTGCAGCCTGCGTGCGGCGGTCATGGCCGCCAACGCCCGGCCGGGCAGCACCATCACTCTGCCCGCCGGCCGATACCGCCTGACCATCCCGCCCAACCCGCTGCTCCTCGTCGGCTCCTACGCTGATCCGAGCAGGGGCGACCTGAACGTCAACGCACCCACCACGATCCGGGGCGCCGGTGCACGCGCCACCGTCATCGACGCCAACGGCGTCGACCGGGCCTTCCGCATGCGGGCGGACACCGAACTGTCCGATCTGACGATCACGGGAGGAGTCGCCAAGCAGCGAGAGGTGCCCATCGCAGACCCCGGTGGCGGCGGCATCGCCAACACCGAGAGAATGACGCTGCGCCGCGTCACCGTGACCGGGAACTCCGCAGGCTACGGCGGCGGCATCTTCAACGTCCCAGGCTCCCATCTGGACCTCATCGACAGCACCGTCAGCGGGAACGCCGCCGGGGAGGCCGGAGGGATCAGGTTCGACGACAGCGGCACAGTGGTCAACTCGACGATCACAGGCAACCGTGTGACGGATCCCGGCGACCGTCCCGGCAGCCTGGGCGGCTACGGCGGAGGCGTGGACATCCGTGGCCTCGGCACCGTGAGATCCTCAACTCGACCATCACCGGGAACAGTTCGACCCACGGCGCCGGGATCAACATCGCCCCCGCCTACCTGGACAGCCTGCCCCGGCCGATCCCCGACGTCATCGACCTGCCGCTGGGCCATCTCGTCCTGCAGAACTCGATCGTCGCCGGCAACACCGGCGCCGTCGGCACATCGGGTGACTGCGCGAAGGCCTTCGCCGCCATCGAGTCCCTCGGGCACAACATCGACAGCGACGGCAGTTGCCGTCTTGCCGCGGAGGGCGACCTGCCCAGCCGTCCCGCACTGCTCGGGCCTCTGGCCGACAACGGCGGACCCACCGACACCCACGCGCTTCTGCCGGGCAGCCCCGCCCTGGACGCGGCCGCCCACTGCTCCGCCACCGACCAGCGCGGCGTCTCCCGTCCCCAGGGCGCGGCCTGCGACATCGGCGCCTACGAGCGCACGCAGTAAGGAAGCAGACGATGAGATTACGCAGCGCACACCGAAGCGCCCCCCGCTCCGCGCACCGCAGCGTGCCCCGCAACTCTTTCCGCGTCTACGCCAACGAGTTCGACGATCCCGAGGCGCCGCCCTTCCTCCCCGCGCCGCACACCCCGCAGGGCGCGTTCCACGCCGCGGAACTGGCCTACCTGTTCCCGACTGAGGCCCTGCGTCCGCCGACCCCCGCCCAGCGGCGGCTCTCCGCGACGATGACCGGTTACCGGGCCAGGTTCGCCGCCACCGGCGACCCCAACGGGCCCGGCGCTCCCGCATGGCCGCGGTACACCGCCCACCGCGACGCCGTCCAGGTGCTCGCCCCGGACCGGACGGCCCCCACGACCGCCTTTGCGGCCGACCACCGCTGTGCGTTCTGGCAGCGGCACGGGGCGGCGTGATGGACGCCTCCCGGCGGACGACGTCGACGTTCGCACTGCTGCGGGACGGACGCCGGGCCTGCCGCCAGGGCCCGGACGCCCTGGCGGCCCGTCGCCGCGACCGCCTGGCCGCGATGGCAGACTTCGCCCGCGTCCACTCCCCGTACTACCGCCGGCTCTACCGACGAGTCCCCACCCGGGTCACGGACCCCGCCCTGCTGCCGGTGACGGACAAACAGACCCTGATGAGGCACTTCGACGACTGGGTCACCGACCGGGAGGTGACCCTCGACCGGGTGCGGTCCTTCGTCGACGACCCCCACCGGATCGGCGACCGCTTCCTCGGCAGGTACCTGGTCTCCACCACCTCCGGCACCACCGGACACCGCGGGATCTTCCTGCTCGACGAGCGCGCCGCGACGGTGTTCAGAGCGCTGTCGCTCCGCGCCGCCTCCCGTGTGTTCACCCCCGGACTGCTGGTGCGGATGCTCGCCCGGCGGGCGCCGTCGGCCCATGTCATCGCCACCGGCGGCCATCTGGCCGCGAACGCGGTCATCGCCAGGATGCGCGCGGACGGCCGCCGGCACGCCACGGCCGGCCGGGTCTTCTCCGCGCACACGCCTCTGCCCGAACTGGTGGAGCAGCTCAACCGGTGCCGTCCCCTCGTCCTGGTCGGCTACGCCACCGTGATCGCGTTGCTGGCCGGCGAGCAACTGGCCGGGCGGCTGCGCATCGCACCGGCCCTGGTGTCCCTGGTGGCCGAGGGGCTCACCGACGGCGGGCGCCGGCGTATCCGCAGGGCCTTCGCAGCGGCGCGCGTCATGGACACCTACGGCTGCAACGAGAGCCTCGCGCTGGCGTACGGCTGCCCACAGGGCTGGCTGCATGTGCACAGCGACTGGCTGATCCTGGAACCGGTCGACGCGGACCACCGTCCCACGCCGCCGGGACAGCAGTCCTCCACCGTGCTGCTGACCAGCCTGTGCCGCCGGGTGCAGCCCATCCTCCGCTACGACTTGGGCGACAGCGTCCTGTGGCGGCCGGACCCCTGTCCCTGCGGAGATCCACTGCCCGCGATCAGAGTCCGCGGTCGCGCCGCCGACCTGCTGTCCTTCCCACGACCGGACGGCGATCCCGTCCGCATCGTGCCGATGGCGTTCGAGACCCTCGTCGAGACCGTCCCCGACATCGACCTGTTCCAGATCGTGCAGACCACACCCACCACCGTACGGATACGGATACGGCCCGCTGCCGGAGCGGACCCGGACCGGGTGTGGTGCGCGGTACGGGCCCGCATCACCGGCCTGCTCACCCGGCACGGAGCGGCCCACGTCACGGTCGAACGTGCCGAGGAGCCGCCCGTGCAGTCCGCGGGCGGCAAGTTCCGGGTCGTCATCCCCTGCCGGTGACGACAGGAACGCCGCGATGGGCCGCCAGGGCGAGCAACGCGACGCGCAGCGACTCGGCGTCCAGGGAAGCGGCCGGATCGAACCACCGCGCGACCGCCGTCCCGCTCGCCGCTCGCAGGGTGAAGCGGGCGAGTGCCTCGGCCACCTCCGGTCGGTCGCGCACATCGAAGACAAACCCCAGGGCGTCGCGCGCCCAGGCCAGCAGGCCGTCGCGGTAGCGGCGCAGTTCGGCCACGGCCGCCGCACTGGCGGTCCGCTGCAGCATGCCCAAGCCGATCAGCAGCTTCACGCCGTCCGGGTGGCGCTGGAAGGCCTCACCGACCGCTCCGAGGAATCCGTCCAGCCGCTGCGAGACGTCCGCGCCCGGCACCTCGACGGGGGGCAGAGCCGACAGCAAGGAGGTCCTGGCCCGTTCGAGCACCGCGACATAGACGCCGTCCTTGCTGCCGAAGTGCCAGTAGATGGAACTGGCCGGCAGACCACAGGCGGCGGAGACCATCGAAATGGACGTGGCGGCGTACCCGTGCAGCGACATCAGCTCCGTCGCGGTGTCGAGAATCGCGTCCCGCGACCGCATACCGCGGTGCGCATGGGCCGGTGCCTCCGTCATGGGGCGACCATACCGGCCGTTGCCCACCACGAGCAGACCGGCGCCCGCCCGGTCGCCGGGCGCGGGTCGCACGCCGCACGGCCGCCGCCATCCGCACCGCGCCGGACGCGGGGGCGCCGCGCGCGTTTCGCGCCCTGGCGCCCGGCCACCGGACGGCGACGTCGATCAGGCGGGCCGTCACCGCCGTGCGGCGGTGAACCAGGGCGCGGTCGGTTGTCCGTCCGCATGAGCGGCCCGTCCAAGGGGCGTCGGGCCTTGGACGCAAGCCCGTCGGCGGGGCGTCGCGGTCAGGCTCTGCCTGCCTGCCTGCGACCGACTGCCGAGACGCGCTCAGGCGCTATCGGACGCCGGGGAGAGCGACCGCAGCCACGCCCAGGTGTCCCCAACCGTCTCGGCGACCGGGCGGCAGCGGAGACCGGCGGCCAGGACCCGCGAGACGTCGCCGCGGTGCAGCGCGTCATGCAGCTCGCCGCCGGGCGGGCACCAGATCGGCAGGTCGCTCCAGGCGGCGACGCCCGCGGCCTCGATGGCCGCCGGGTCCGTCCAGACCAGTTTCGCGTCGGACCCCGTGGCGTCGACGCAGGCGTCCAGCAGCTCGCCCATGGTCGTGTGCCCCGTCGGGCTCACCACGTTGAACGCGCCGTGCAGCCCGGTCTTGAGGGCGTCGAGGGTCCACGCCGCCAGGTCGCGGGCGTCGACGTACTGCAGCGGGGTGTCCCTGGGGCCCGGAGCCAGGACGGGGCCGCCCCGCGACACCCTCTCCAGCCACCACGGCAGCCGGCCCGAGTTCTCACGCGGCCCCAGGATGAGCCCCGCCCGGAGCAGCAGGGTGCGTTCCGCACCGAACTCCCGCACTGCCGCCAGCTCCGAGCCCCGCTTGTCGGCGGCGTAGTCCGTCGCCTCGGCGTCCGGGTCGCCGTCCGCCAGCGGGCCGTCCTCGTCCAGCCCCGCGGGGATCGGCCACGCGTACACCGAGCGGCTGGAGACGAAGGCATAGCGGCCCACCCGCCCGGCGAGCAGTCTCGCCGCGTCCCGCACGACGCGCGGCGCCGAGGTCCAGGTGTCGACGGCGGCATCCCACTCGCCGGCGGCGAGGGCCGCCAGGCCGTCCGGTGCGGTGCGGTCCCCGTGGAGGACGGCCACGCCGGGCGGCGGCGGGTGCTCGCCGCGGTGGAAGACCGTCACCTCCCAGCCGCGGTCACGCGCGGCTTCGGCGATCGCCCGGCCCCCGAAGTCCGTGCCCCCGAGCAACAGCAGTCTCACAGCTCTCCCTTCACAGTCACAGTCTTCACAGCTGACCTCCCGTCGGGTCGGCCCGCCGCGTCACCCGGAGGTCCGCACGCGGTATGCCTCGAAGCGCTCGGCGATCTCCAGGGCGCGGCCCTCCGCCTCCGCCGGCGTCATCTCGGCACACTCGTAGCCGAGTTCCGCGGACATGACCGCCATCGACGACGGCTCGAAGACGACGGTTCCGTCGGCCCGGATCTCGCTGATGCCGTCCTGCACCTGCCCGGAGACGTTGACCGCGTGCCCCTGCTCCTCCGTCGTGCCCTCGGGCAGCAGTTTGCGGAACTTCCCGGACTCGATCGCCACCGGGTAGCCGCCGAGCGCCCCGTCCACGCCGGGAGCGTGGACGACGGCGTCCCTCCCGTCGGCCAGCGGCTCCAGCACGCTGAGGGCGGAGGCCGCGGTCATCGCCTGCCCGGCCATGCCTCCGGTGCGGCGGTACCGCGCGGGCAGCCGCTTCAGCAGGCCCGGCACGTCCAGCTCCGCCGTGATGTCCCGGCCGTCCACGCGCACGCCCAGCCCCATGGCGGCGGGGCCGCTGTCGCCGTGGCGGGACAGCCGGTGCGAGACATAGTGGTGGGCCACCAGCCGCACCTCGACGTCCTCCGCGGCGCGGCCCAGCTCGTCGGCCACGGTGGCGGTGATGCCCGGGACGTTGTTGGCGACGTTGCCGATGCCGATGTCCGGCGAGAGCCCGACCGCGCCGAGCACCGGGTGCACGGCGTCCGGGTAGGCGGCGTTGACCACGACGGCTTCGGTCCCGGACAGCCGGACGGCCTCCATCGCCTTCATCACCGGCGTCAGGTGCATCGGCAGCCAGGGGCCGTAGTTGGCCGCGTACACCCGCTTGAACGCCGACTCCTCCAGCGTGGAGATGACCCACCACGACTGGTAGCTCGCCGCCAGGAACAGCACGTCGGGCGCGAACGCGGCGATCCGCTCGGCGGTCCGCGCCACATCCGTCAGATCCGTCAGCGCATGGCTGAGCGCAGGGGTGTGGCCGCGCTGGATGCTGCAGAACCGGGTGAGGTTGGCGGCACGCAGCACCGCTTCCTCGTCCCTGCCGACGAGTTGGACCTGGCGCGGCCGCTCGCTGTGGGCCAGCTCGTGGAACACCCGGCGGCCCAGATCGCCCGCGCCCAGGACCATGATCTTGCGTGCGTCGTTCACGAGGTACCTCCGGGGGAAGCGGTGACAAGGGCGGACGGAAGGGGGACGAGCCGCCGCGCATCGCCGATCAGGGCGGGCAGCTCGTGCATCGAGGAGAAGGCGACGGCGCCCTCGCGGTGCGGGCCTGCCGCCGGATCGGCCGTGTACTGCAGCACCCGCATGCCGGCGCCGAGCCCGGCGTCCACGCCGACGGGGCTGTCCTCGACCACCACGCAGTCCTCGGCGGCCGCGCCGCAGCTTTCGGCCGCCCATGAGAAGAGCCGCGGATCCGGCTTCCAGGCCCCCACGTCGTACGCGGAGAACAGCCGGCCGTCGAAGCAGTGCAGAATCCCCGCCTTGGCCAGCCGGCTCTCGATGATCTCCAGGGGGCTGTTGGAGGCGACGCACATGCCGGCGAGCGGCAGTGCCCTCAGCCGGTCGAGCGCGTCGGCGACACCCTCCAGGGGCTCCAGCCGGTCGCCGATGAGCTCCTCGCACTTGGCGCGGGCGATCGGCATGGCGTCGCGGGGAGGAGCCTTGCCGGTGAGCTCGGCCATCAGGTCGAGGCACTCCTGCATCTTCTTCCCGGAGAACAGCTCGTCGCGCTGCTCAATGCCGAGCGACAGGCCCATCAGCTCGCCGACGTGGGCGAGCGCGCCGTTCTCGGCGTCCTGCGTGTCGACCAGGACGCCGTCCAGGTCGAAGATGACGAACAGCTCACTCATAGTCGATCCAGTCCACGCTCTCGATGGCGGCCACGGTGGCGGCCAGGTCCTGGTGGGAGGCGGCCGAGCCGAGCACGGCCGCGGTGTTCCCGCGGGCGCCGATGCGCCAGTCCGCGGGCGCGCCCGGCTCGGTGAGCACCGCGACCCGGTCCACGTTCGGCAGCCGCCGCAGCGCCGGGACGCCGCGGATCGCCCGCACCCGGCGGGCGCCGGCGGGCGGCACGATCAGGTAGTGGAAGGCGATCGGCCCGTCCTTCTTCACCTCGGGCGTCGTGTACGGAAGGCCGAGGGCGGCGGCGACGGCGACATGGGCCGGATCGGAGGTGCCGGAGCGGACCGCCAGGTCGTCCACCCAGGCGCCGAGGCGGCCGTTCACCTCGATGACCCGGGGGCCGTCGGCGGTCAGTTTGATCTCGACGTCGGCGACGCCGTGGATGTTGAGCGCGCGCACCGCGCGACAGGCCAGGTCCCGCACCGCGCGCTCGTCCTCCTCGGACACCGCCGAGAAGCCGCCGTATCCGCCGCGCTCGCGGAACGGCTCGGCGAGCGCGAACTTGCTGGTGACGAAGACGGGTCGGACATCGTCCCCGTCCGCCGCGCAGTCCACCGCGATGTAGTCGCCCCACGGCGCCGGGGTGGGGCGGCCGACCAGCAGTTCCTCGACCATCACCGCGGTCTCCACCGGACCGTCGCCCGCCGCGTCGAACGCCTCGGCGACGGCGTCCCGGCACTCCTGAAGGGTCGTCACCGCCCGGGTGTTGCGGCTGGAGGCGCCGATGACGGGCTTGACGATGGCCGGCAGCCCGACGTGCGCGACCGCCGCGTCCGTCCCCTCCGGCGAGGTGACCGTGCGGAAGCGGACCGAGTCGATCCCGGCCTGCGCGAAGCGGGCCCGCTGGGCGTCCTTGTGGGTGATGGCCTCGACGTCCGCGGGCCGGTGGTAGCGCAGGCCCAGCGCGTCGGCCAGCCGGACCGTGGCGGAGATCTGGAACTCGCTGAAGGTGATGATGCCCGCGGGCCCGAGGGCGCGCAGGGCCTCGACGGTCTCCGCCTCGGTGCGGCCTGCGGTGTTCACCACGGAGCCGACCGTCTCCAGCGTCGGGATCATCTCCTGTGCGTGGTCGGTGCCGGCCACGGCGAACAGGAGCGCGCAGCCCGCCTGACGGGCGGCCTCGGCCAGCCGGGTCGGCGCGAGGCTGCCGGCGTCGTAGACGACGAGCAGCACCGGTTGGTCACTCATGGGTTCAACCTCTGTGTCGGTCGGAAAGGCGAAGCGGGGCGCGTGGGGGCGGGGCGCCTGAGGTGGGGGAGCGCGGGGAGAAGGTGCGCGGCCGACGGGGGGGGGGGGAAGGGCCGGCCGCGCACCCGTTCAGGACGCCGGGAAGCCTCCGCCCCGGCGTGCGGTCGTCAGCGCCCGCGCGAGCGTCTCGACCGTCGAGCAGGAGAACAGCACCCGGACCGGGATCTGAAGGCCGAACTCCTCCTGGAGCCGCAGCGCCACCCGGGTGGCGATCAGCGAGTCCCCGCCCAAGGCGAAGAAGTCGTCGTGGGCGCCGACCTCGTCGGCCCACAGCGCCTCGGCCCAGATCCGGGCCACCGCCCGCTCCGCCGGGGTGCGCGGCGCGGTGAACGCCGCCTCCAGGCCGGACCGGGCGCCGTCCGGCGCGGGCAGCGCCGCACGGTCCGTCTTGCCGCTGGGCGTCAGCGGCAGCCGGTCCAGGAAGACGAACGCGCCGGGCACCATATAGCCGGGCAGCGTGTGCCCGCACCATGCCCGCAGCGCCTCCGCGCCGAGCGTGCGCCCCGCAGCTGGAACGCAGTAGCCGACGAGGGCCCGCTCGCCCGGCACGTCCTCCCGGACGGTCACCACACAGGAGGCGACGTCCTCGTGGGCGAGCAGCGCCGCCTCGATCTCGCCCGGCTCGATGCGGAATCCGCGCACCTTCACCTGGTGGTCCAGCCGCCCCAGGAACTCCAGGTTGCCGTCGGGCAACCAGCGCACCAGGTCGCCTGTGCGGTACACGCGCCCGGCCGCTCCGTCCGCGATCCGCGTGTCGGTGAACCGCTCCCGCGTCAGCTCCGGCCGGTCAAGGTAGCCGCGGGCCACCCCCGCGCCGCCGATGAGCAGTTCACCCGGGACGCCTGTCGGCACGGGCCGGTCGGAGGCGTCGACGACGTACACCTCGGTGTTGGGGGTGGGCCGGCCGATCGGGACCGGGCCCGTCGCGTCCCGGATCTCGGCGACGGTCGCATAGACGGTGGTCTCCGTCGGCCCGTAGCCGTTGACGACGCGGCGGCCCGCCCGCAGCATCCGCGCGGCCAGCTCCGCGGGCAGGGCCTCGCCCGCGGTGAAGACGGTCAGATCGCGCGGCGTCTCCCGCTCGCCCAGGGCGTCCAGCAGCGGCCGCCAGGCCGAGGGGGTGGCCTGCACCAGGGTGACGGAGTGCCGGTCGACGAGTTCGGCGAGCGCGCTCGGGGTGTGCACCTGGTCGCGGTCCGCGCCGATGATCCGGCCACCGGTGGTCAGCGGCAGGAACACCTCGACACCCGCGATGTCGAACGTGGCGGAGGTGGTGAACAGCACCCGGTCGCTCGTCGGCGCGGGGAACGTCTCGCGCATCCCGTAGACCAGGTTCACCAGGGACGCGACCGTGACGGCCACGCCCTTGGGTGCGCCGGTGGAGCCCGAGGTGTAGAGCACATAGGCCAGATGCTCCGGCCCGGCCGCGGGGGAGGGGTCGTGGTCCGGGCCGGCGGCGATCGCCTCCCGGTCCCCGTCCACCGCCACAAGGGCGCGGCCCTCCCCGGCGAGCCGCTCACACAGGGAGCGCTGGGTCACGACGACCGGCGCGGCCGTGTCGCCGAGGACGAACGCAAGCCGCTCCACGGGGTGTTCCGGATCGAGCGGAACATACGCCCCGCCGGCCTTCAGCACCGCGAGCAGCGCCACGACCAGTTCGACGCCGCGCTCCAGGCAGACGCCGACCGGGACGTCGGGGCCGACGCCCAGGTCCTTCAGGCGGTGCGCGAGGCGGTTGGCCCGTGCGTTCAGCTCCCGGTAGGCGACCTCCTCGGAGCCGAAGACCACCGCCGTCGCACCGGGGGTGCGCGCCGCCTGCTCGGCGAACAGCCGGGCGACCGTCGTGTCCGCCGGGAAGGAGACGGCGTTCCGTCCCCATGCGCCCACCAGCACATCCCGTTCCGTTGGAGTGAGCGGGTCGAGCTCGCCGAGGACGGCGTCCGGCGCGTCGCCCACGGCTTCCAGCAGCGTGAGGTACGCCCCGGCGAACCGCTCGGCGGTGGCGGCGTCGAACAGCGCGGTGCGGTAGTCCAGGTGCAGCACAAGACCGGAGCCCTGCTCGTCGTGGGCCAGCGCCAGATCGGGCGGACAACTCCCGGCCGGCACGGGCCACACCGACTGCGCGCGAGTGAACACGGCCTGCACCAGAGGATGATGGCCGGCGGCCGGCTCCGGTACGAGGGCGGCGGCCAGCCGCTCGAACGGCGGCTGCTCGGGGGCGAGCCGCAGGGCCGCGTCCACCTGCTCCGCAAGCCGCCCGAACGGAACTCCGGCGTCGAGATCCGCCCGGACGACGACCGGGACGTCGTCCACCAGGGCGCCCACCGCCACATCGTGCCGACGGCTCCACCGCCCCAGCAGCGTGTGGTACACGGCGAGCAGCGCGGCGGGCAGACCGACCCCGCGGTCGGCCGCCGCCTTGCGCAGGGCGTCCGCGACACCCGCCGGGACGAGGCGGGTGTGCCGGGACGTGCCGCCGTCCGCCGCCAGGGTGCGCGGCCGGTCGGCAGGCAGCTCCAGCGGTTCCAGGTCCGCCAGTTCAGTCCGCAGCCGCTCCAGCGCGTCGGTGGTTGCGTCGGTCATGACCCCTCCCGGGTGCCGAGGATCCGCGCCAGCGCCGTGCGGTCCGTCTTTCCGTTGTCGTTGAGCGGCAGGCCGTCCAGCCGCCTGATCCGGGCCGGCACCATGTGCAGCGGCATCTGGTCGCGCAGCCATGCGTCAAGCGCCGCCGGGTCTGCGGCGCGTCCGGCGTAGGCCGCGGCCAGCTCGGTCTCGCCGTCGTCCGCTGGCAGTGCGACCACCGCGGCGTCGACCACATGCGGGTGGCGTCGCAGCACCGCTTCCACCTCGCCGGTCTCCACCCGGTGGCCGCGTACCTTGACCTGCTGGTCGAGGCGTCCGCAGTGCACCATCACCCCGTCCACACGCCGGACGCGGTCGCCGGTGCGGTACCAGTGGCCTGCGGTGAGCGGGGCGGAGCCGTCGTACACGACGGCCCGGCCGCCCTCCTCGTACGACAGGAACCGGCCGGTGTTCTCCCGCGGATCGAGATAGCCGTCGAACCGCTGCGGGCCGCGCACGCACAGCTCGCCCTCGTCGGCGGGCAGCCCCTCGTCGTCCAGCAGGACGCCTTCCATGTGCGGGTACATGGTCCCGATGGGCACGGTGCCGCCCGGGTACTCGGGCCAGTCGGAACCGGGGCCGGTCAGCCGGTGGTTGGTGCAGCAGATGGCCAGTTCGGTGGGGCCGTACACATTGTGGATCTGCGACTGAGGGGCCACCTCGCGCCACAGCGCGGCATGCTGGGCGGTGACCGGCTCCGCGCCGAACATGCTGTGCCTCAGGGAGACGGCCCGGCCCAGCGGAAGGTTGCCGAGCCGCTGCGCCTCCCGCACCACCGACGGCACCGAGAACCAGTGCGTCAGACGGCGCTCCACGACGAAGTCCACCGGCGTGTACAGGTCTGTGGCCGTCGGCACGACCAGCGTGCCGCCGCCGCCCCATGTCGCGAACAGGTCGAAGACATGCGCGTCGAAGGTCAGTCCGAACGCCTGTGACAGCCGGCTGCCCGGCGCGATCTCATAGCGCGGGATGTTGTGCGCGAGGTACGGGGAGATCTGACGCTGGAGGATCGGCACGCCCTTGGGCTGGCCCGTCGACCCCGAGGTGAACAGGATGTACGCCTCGCCGTCGAGGTCGTGCGCCGCCGGCGGCAGCGCCCCCGCCGGCGGCGGAGCGTCTGCCCGCTCGTCCTCGGCGAGCTCCAGCACCGTCGGCCGGTGGCGCTCGGGCAACTGCCGGAACAGGCCGGCGGACCGGCCGTCGACCAGGGCGACCTCGACGCCCGCGCGCTGGGCGACGTCGAGGTTGCGCTGCACGGGATGGTCGGAGTTCAGCGGGACCACGCCGGCGCCGAGCCGCTGGACGGCCAGGTACCCGGCGTACGCGGCGACGGTGCGGGAGGCCGCCAGCGCCACCCGGCGGGGCGTGCGGCCGTGCTTGTGCACGATCCGCTCGGCCACCGTGAGGGCCAGCGCCCGCAGTTCCGCGTAGCTGAGGACTTCGTCGCCGACCTCCAGGGCGGGGTGGTCCGGCAGCCGCCCGGCGGTCTCCTCGAACCACTGGTACAGGGTGCGCTGCTGAACGGCTGTCATCGGTTCCTCGATATCCATGTGCGCTCCAGGTTCTCCACCAGGTCGGGGCTGTGGAGACGTCGGCACTGCTCGACGGCGTAGTCGGCCAGGTAGAGCCGCAGCACGTCCTCGGGCTCTTCATGCGCGTGCAGGATGCGCCGGTTGCCCACGACCGCGGGGTCGGCGAGCTCGGCGGCCGCCGCCGCTGCCGCCGCGTCCATGCGGTCGGCCGGCACGGCTTCGTCGCACAGCAGCCGGCCCTCCCCGGACCGCGCGTCGATCCGCCGGTCCGCGAAGATCGCCTGCCGGGCCAGCCGGTTGCCCGCCACCCGGGACAGCCGCAGGTTGGCCGCGCCCGGGATGATGCCCTCGCGGAGTGCGGGCAGCGTGAAGTAGGCGTCGTCGGTGGCGATCACCCGGTCGAAGACGAGCAGGATCTGCGCCCCGCCGCCGATCGCGAAGGTGTCCACGGCGGCCGCCCACGGCTTCTCGACGGGCTCGGGCAGCCAGTCGCCGCCGTCGTCCGGCACGCTCAGACCACGGAAGATCTTGTTGATGTACCCGAGCTCCCGGGCCAGGAAGAAGTCGATGAGCGAGATCTCGCCCTCGTACAGGCGAGTCAGGTTGATGCCCGCGCTGAACACCCTCCGTCCGGCGTAGCGGGGGTGCGTCATCGCCGCGCCGCGCAGCACGCCGACCCGGATCCCGTCGTCCAGCAGCACCAGGTCGACCGCGGCCTCCAGCGCGGCGACCAGCAGGTCGTCCTCGGCGTTGAGGAACCGCGCGTTGTCCACGGTCACCTCGCCCACCCCGTCCCGCCGCTCGACGGAGACGATGCCGAAGTCGGCCCGGCCCGTGGCACGGAAGGCAGGCAGGGCCGCCAGCGCCTTCGGGGTCGGCCTGCGCATGGCCTCCATCAGATGCCGCCCCGCGGCGGCGGAGCGCAGCAGCCCCCAGAAGAGGATGCCGTGGTCGATCTCCCGGCCTTCCTTCACCCGCTGCGGACGCCGTCGCTCCGCCTCGATCTGCTCCTTCGTCGGCGTCAGACCGGGGATCAGACGGGCCGCCCCGGCGGCGAGGTCGTCCAGCCGGAGGAACGCCCGCCGGCCGTCGGTCAGTTCCGCGTACAGGGTTTCCGCGTGCAGCTCGACGAATCGCCGCCGGGCCCGGCGGGCCGCCGTGTGCAGCCGGACCGCGGCCTCGCCCGGCCCGGCTGCACGCAGTTCGTCCTCGAAGCGCGCGAGACAGCGGGCCGTCGCCGCGCAGTCGTCGGCGTATCCCCGGCCCAGCTCGGGCACGGCCGCGGTGCTGTCCACCGCCGTCACCGTCATCGTGTCCTCCCATGGGTGCGTGTGCGGCCGCGGGCCTTCATGGCCAGCTGCCGTGCCTGAGCGCGGCCGGAGGCGGCCGGCCGGGCGTCTTCGGCCGCGCCGGCGGCGTCGTTCGCACCGGCGAGGAGCGCCGCCATGGCCCGGACGGTGGAGTGCCGGAACAGGTCGATCAGGTCGACGTCGCGCTCCAGCGCGGTGCGCAGCCGGTCGCGCAGCCGGATGAGCAGCAGCGAGTTGCCGCCCGCGTCGAAGAAGCTCACGTCCGGGCCGACGGCGCGGCCGAGGACCTGCTCCCACGCATCGGCGACATGCCGCTCCACGGAGCTCGCAGGCCGCCCCGTCGCGCTGCGCGCCGCCGTGCGCCGGGCGGCGGCCTCGGCGAGCGCCGTGACCAGGCCGGACCGGTCCGTACGCCCGCTGGGCAGCAGCGGAATGCGGTCCAGCACCTCCAGTTGCGCGGGGACCATGAAGCCGGGCAGCGTCTCGGCGAGACGGGTGCGCAGCACGTCGGCGGTCACACCCGAGCCGGGGCGGACGACGGCCGCCGCGACGAGGCCGCCGCCCCGGGCTGCCGCCCGGGTCCCGTCCCCGGTTCCGACCGCAGCCTCCGCGCCGGCTGCGGCCCCGACCCCGGTCCGGCGCTCCGCCCCGGTCCCGGCCGCGCCCCCGTTCCCGCAGGCGGCGTCCCCGGCTCCGGCTGCCACCGCGGCCCCGCTGCCGGCTGCGGTCCTGTTCACGTGTGAGGTCGCCATCCCGGCGATGGTCCCCTCCGCGTCTGTGCCTCCGGTTTCGGCCGGGACCGCGGCCCCGGCGCCGGTTGCGGCCCCGGCCCGGGTCTCCGCCCCGCTCCCGGCTGCCGCCCGGGCCCGGGTTGCGATTCCGCCCCTCGTGCCGGTCCCGGCGCCCCCGGTCGAGTCGCCGGTCCCGGTCGCGTCCGGGCTTGCGGTTGCGGGGACGGTCCCGTTCGCGGCTGCGGTCCGGTTCGCGTCCGCGTCGCCGGTCCCGGTCGTGGCGGCGTCCGCGTCGCTTCCGGCATCCGCCAGCACCTCGGCGTGTACGACGGCCGGGTGCGCCAGCAGCGCCGCCCGGACGTCGGAAGCAGCCACCCGTACGCCCCGCACCAGCGCCTGCTCCGTGATCCGCCCCGCGAACAGCAGTCGGCCGTCCGGGGTTCGGCGCGCCAGATCCCCGGTGGCGAACAGCCGGGCGCCCGGGCTCCCGGTGAAGGGATCGGGCCGGAACCGCTCCGCGGTCAGGCCCGGTCGGCCGAGGTAGCCGCGGGTCACGGCCGGGCCGCCGATGTGCAGTTCACCGACGACGCCCGGCGGCGCCGGCCGCCCCAGGGCGTCCAGCACATACGCCGTGGCCCCGGCGGGCACGCCCAGTTCGACCGTGCGCACCGCGTCATCCGCGCCGACCGGTTGGGCGAGGGCGCATCCGGCCGTCTCGGCCGTGACGTACAGATGGTGGACCGCCCGGGCCCCGGCGTCGTAGGCCGCCCGCACCTGGGCGGGCGCCAGCGGTTCGCCGCCCGCCAGCACGAAGGCCGCCCCGGCCGCACCGGGAGCCGACAGCTGCGACGGCGCCGCGTACACCGTGCCGGAGACGGCGTCGCCGTCCGGAACCAGCACCCGGCCGCCGCGGGTGAGCGGCGCGAAGAGTTCGAACACCGCGCCCGGGGTGTCCGGCGGGCTCTGCAGCGCCACCGAGTCGAGCGCGCCCGAGGGCAGTTCGCGGTGGGCCCAGCGCAGCCGGGACGCCAGCTGGCGGTGCTCGGCGACCACGGGCAGCGGCTCCCCGGTGACGCCTGAGGTCCGCAGCACCCAGGCCGCGTCGCGGGGGCCGGCGGACCGGGCGCGGGCGTCCGGCCCGCCGTCATCCGAAGCCGCGGGGGCGTCCGGCACGGCGCTGCGCGCGACGTCCAGTTCCACCACGTGCACGCGTGTGTGGTCGAACAGGGAGAACGAGACGCCGTCCGCGAGGACGGTCTCCACCTCCGCGTCTTCGACGGCCAGCCGCAGCAGGAAGGCGGGCAGCGCCGGATCGAGCGGGACGCATGCGCCGCCCGCCTTCAGCACGCCGAGGTGGGCGGCGGCCAGTTCGAAGGAGGCCGGGGCGCACACGCCGACCCGCACCTCGGGGCCGACGCCGCGATGCCGCAGCCGGTCCGCGAGACGCTCCGCCGCCGCGTCCAGCTCGCCGTACGTCCACGACCGCTCCCCGGCGCTCAAGGCGACCGCGTCGGGCGTGCGCGCGACCTGCTCGGCCACCAGCGTGTGCACACACTCCTCGACGGCTTCCCCAGCCGTCCGCCCGCCGTCTGGCGCCGACCGCAGCAGCTCCGCCTCGGTGGGCCGCAGCAGCTCGGACACCCGGGCCGCCGGGTCGGCGCCGACGCGCTCCAGCACGGTCCGCAGACAGGTGAGCAACTGCTCGGCGGCGGCGTCCTCGAAGAGCTCGGTGCGGTAGTCGACCACGGCCAGCAGACCCTCGTCGGTCTCCACCGTGTCGATGGCCAGATCGGTCTTCATCGTCGGCAGCCGCAGCTCCGCGGCCCGGAACACCGCCTCGCCCGCCCGGTGGACGCGCGCCGCCGGCTGATGGGTGTACATCACCTGGTACAGCGGGTGGTAGCTCGGATCGCGGGAGACGCCGAGGGCGTCCATCACCTCGTCGACGGGCAGGTCCGCATGGTCCAGGGCGTCCAGCAGGTCGCCGCGCACCGCGCCGAGCAGTTCCTCGAAGCGCGGGTCGCCCGACAGGTCGCCGCGCAGCACCACGGGCCGCGTGAGATAGCCGATGAGCCCGGCGCTGCCGGGGGTGTCCCGGCCGGAGACGGCCATGCCGGTGAGCACGTCGACGCCGCCGTACCGGCTCAGCACCACGTCCGTCGCGGCCTTGAGGACCATGTACAGGCTGCACCGCCTGGCGCGCGCGAGCCTCCGCAGCGGCTCTGTTGTCTCGTGCGGCACCACGGCGGTGCGGCGGCCGCCCTCGTGGCCGCCGCGTGCCGGACGCGGCCCGGACAGCGGCAGTTCCAGGACCTCGGGGGCGTCCGCCAGCCGCTCGGTCCAGTACCGCAGGTTCTCGCCGCGGGCGCGCTCGTCCCGCGCGGTACGGGCCGCGAGGAACGTCCCGTAGTCGACGGCGGGCTCGGTCGGGGGCGGGGGCAGGCCCTTCGAGAACGCCTCGTACAGCGCCGCCAGTTCGGAGGTGAAGACCTCCAGCGAAGCCCCGTCGAAGACGATGTGGTGGACGCCGACGAGCAGTCGGTGCGCCGTGTCGTCGAGTCGCAGCAGCCGGACCCGCAGCAGCGGGCCGCCGTCCACCTCGAAGGGAGTGCGGGCGAAGTCGTCGGCGAGTTCGGCGGCGCGCTCCCCGGACGCCACGACATCGGCCTCGACCGCCGTCCCGGCGGGCCGGGCGGCGTCGACGCACTGCACCGGCTCGCCGTCCGCACCGCGCACGATCCGCGTACGCAGCGCGGGGTGCCGGCGCACCAGCTCGTCCAGGGCGCGGCCCAGGGCGGCCGTGTCGAGCGGCCCGTCGACGGCGACGGCGAACGGGACGCTGAAGAACGGGTCCTGCGGGCGCAGTTGGGCCAGCGTCCACAGCCTGCGCTGGGCGGGGGTGAGCGGCAGATGCGAGTCCGCGGTCACCGGGGCACCTCCGAGTCGGCGGGCGTCGGGTCGACGGCCGTGCCGCCGTGCCCGGTGCGCCGGGAGCCGCGCCGCGAGACCGCGGCGAGCAGAGCGGCGGCGGGCAGCAGCAGCGCACCCGTGAAGATGATCGATTCGGCGATGCCGGCCGCGTCGGCGACGACGCCGCCGAGGACCACGCCGAGGATGGTGAAGTTCACCATCAGGGCGTTGAGCAGTCCGACGCCGCGGCCGCGCAGATGCTCGGGCAGGTCGCTCAGCAGAGTGTTCGCCACCGGCACCTGGAACAGCCCGGAGCCGAGCCCCGCCAGCAGGCACCACGCCAGCACGACCGGCACCCCCAGCGAGTCCCGCAGCCGGCCCGTCGGGTCGAGCAGCAGCAGCGACGCGCCGAACAGGACGATCGAGCCGATGAGCAGCTTCCGGTCGGTGAACCGGCGGACCAGCGGCGGCCCGGTCAGCGCCCCGGCGATCGAGCCGGCCCCGAACGCGGCCTGGGCCAGGCCGAAGGCGAGGGGACCGAGCCCGAACACCGCGAGCAGCTGGGAGTTGAGGTTGGTGGTGAACAGACCGAGAGCCAGCATCACCGGCACCAGCACGACGGCGAGGAAGCGCAGCGAGGGCACCGCCAGCACACCGCCGACACCGGTCCGCAGGGACTGCCAGTAGGACTCGCGGCCGCTGTCCGGGCCGGGCGCCGGGACCTCGCGCAGCACCGCCATGCTGGCCAGCAGCACCGCCGACACCACGAAGGTGGCCGCGTCGATGACGAAGACCGCCGTGACGCTGCCGAAGGCGAGCAGCAGACCGCCGAGCGCGGGCCCCACCAGGTTCAGGGTGTGGTTGGTGGACTGGAACAGCGCCACCGCCGTGGGGATGCTGTGCCCCCGCACGATCAGCGGGATCGCCGTGATCCGCGCGGTTTCGAAGACCGCCTTGGCCGCACCGCTGAGCAGGATCAGCGCGAGGAGCAGCAGCGGAGCGTCCCGTACGGCGATCATCGCCAGCGCCAGGACGGCGCGGACCAGGTCGGAGCCGACCATCAGCAGCCGGGCCGGGAGCCGGTCGGCCAGCGGCCCCACGAACGCGCCGAGCACGCCGGAGGGCAGCAGCTGCGCGATGACGACGAGCGACACGTACAGCACCGGGTTGTCCGTCTCGGTGGCCACCACATAGATCAGAGTGATCTTGGTGATGGCGTCGCCGAGGAAGGACGCCACGACGGCCAGCCAGTACCGGATGTACGTCCGGTCCGTGAGGAGCTCAAGCATCCGTGGCCGCCGTTCCGTCCGCGGCCTCGCCGAGGACCTCGTTGAGCGCCCTCGCGACGTCCTCGACGTTCGGGTGGCGCATCATCGTGTAGTGGTTGCCGGCGACCGTCCGCACGGTGACGTCCTGACCGGTCAGCTCGCGCCACGAGGCGGCGAGGTCGTGCTCCTCCTCCGCCGCCTGGAGCAGGGTCACCCGGCCCTTGAGGGGCGCGGGACGGAAGTTCCACAGCAGCCGCAGATTGGCTGCCCACAGGTCGAGCACATGGCGGATCTGCTCCCGTCCGGCGTCCGGCGGCAGATAGTCCGATGCGCGGGCGATGCCCAGCAGATAGTCGAGCTGCTCATCGGCCGTCATGGCCCGCAGCTCCGCCGCCGGCCTGAGCCGCTCGCCGTAGTCCCACTGCAGGTTTGCCGCGACTGCCTCGACGATGTCGGCCGTGTCCGGCTCCGACCCGGCCTGCACCACGGCGGGCGCGTGCGCGTCCATCATGACGACGGACACCTCTGCGCCCGCCTTCTCCAGCTCACCGGCGACGGCGAAGGCGTTGGCGCCGCCGTAGCACCAGCCGGCCAGCGTGTACGGGCCCGTGGGCTGTGCCTCGCGGATCAGGCCGGCGTAGGCGGCGGCACGTTCCCCGAAGCCGGCGAAGGGCAGCGCGCCGTCGACCGGGGGCGGCGACGCCAGGGCGTACAGCGGCCGGTCGCCCTCGACGAGACCGGCGAACGGCATGTAGCAGACGACTTCGCTGCCCGCCGGGTGGGCGAAGAACACCGGGTCGCCCGCACCGCCGGAGCCGATCTCCACGAGGTGGACGCCGTCGTCCTCCGTGTAGCCCTCGCGCAGCATGCGCGCGAACCGCTCCACGGTGGCGCCCCGGAAGATCGCGGCCATCGGCAGCTGCTGCCCGAACCGCTTCTCGATCTCCGCCATCAGCCGCAGCACCAGCAGGGAGTGGCCGCCCAAGTCGAAGAACCGGTCGTGCAGGCCGACCGGCCTGACTCCGAGCACCTCCTCCCAGATGTGGGCCACTTCCAGCTCCACGGCGTCCCGCGGCGGCACGTAGTCCGCTGCGTCGCGCTCGACGGCCGGCTCCGGCAGAGCCCTGCGGTCGATCTTGCCGCTGGTGTTCAGCGGGAAGGACTCCAGTCGCACGATCACGGAGGGGACCATGTAGTCCGGCAGGACGCCCCGCAGCCGCTCACGCAACTGCTCCGCGGTCACGGCGTCGTCGGCGTCCGCGGCGCCGTCCGCGTCCGGGGCGCCCGCGGCGCCCGCGGCGGCTTCGACGTAGCCCACCAGCCGCCTGTCGCCGGGCCGGTCCTCGCGCACCAGCGCGACCGCGCGGCGCACCCCCGGGTGTTCCTCCAGCCGGGCCTCGATCTCGCCCAGTTCGATGCGGAACCCGCGCAGCTTGACCTGCCCGTCGTCCCGGCCCAGGAACACCAGGGAACCGTCCGCCCGCAGCCGCGCCTTGTCGCCCGTCGCGTACAGCCGCGCGCCGGGCCGGCCGCCGAACGGGTCCGGTGTGAACCGCTCGGCGGTCAGCGCCGGGCGGCCGCGGTAGCCCCGGGCCACGCCCGTGCCGCCGAGATACAGGTCGCCCGGCATGCCGACGGGCACCGGGCGCATGCGGTCGTCGAGGACGTACACCTGTGTGTTGGCGAGCGGGCGGCCGATGGAGATCTGCTCCGTGCCGCTGTCCAGCCGGTGCGCGGTGGACCAGATGGTCGTCTCGGTCGGGCCGTAGACGTTCCAGGTGCGGCCCGGCCGGCGGACGAGCTGCTCGGCCAGGGACGGCGGCAGCGCCTCACCGCCTGCCAGGACCCGCACCGAGCCGTCGTTGCGCCAGCCCGCCTCCGCCAGCAGCTGCCAGGTGGCGGGGGTGGCCTGTACGACGGTCGCGCCCACCGCCTCGAGCAGGGCGGCCAGCCGCCGGCCGTCGACGGCCTCCTCCTTGCGCACGACATGCGTCCGCGCGCCGCTGACGAGCGGGGCGTACAGCTCCAGGCCCGCGATGTCGAAGGTGACCGGAGTGACGGCGGCGAGGACGTCGCCCGCGCCAAACCCGATCTCCTCTGCCATGGCCAGCAGCAGATTGACCAGGTTGCGGTGGGTGACCTCGACGCCCTTGGGACGGCCCGTCGAACCGGATGTGTAGATCACGTACGCCAGCCGGTCCTCACCGCCCGCGGGGCGGGCCGGAGCAGGCGGTTCGGCCGCGACGGCCGCGGCGTCGGCGTCCAGGCACAGCCTCCCGCCCGGGCAGTCGGCGAGGGCTTCGAGCAGTTCGGTGCGCGTCACCACCAGCTCCGCCCCCGCGTCGGCGGTCATGTCCGCCAGCCGCCGCGCCGGGTGCCGCCCGTCCAGCGGGAGGTACGCGCCGCCCG
This sequence comes from Streptomyces sp. MUM 178J, assembly GCF_022414575.1. Classification (GTDB taxonomy): domain Bacteria; phylum Actinomycetota; class Actinomycetes; order Streptomycetales; family Streptomycetaceae; genus Streptomyces; species Streptomyces chengmaiensis. The sequence goes on from NZ_JADWYQ010000010.1 coordinate 105,959, forward strand.
ACATCACCACGCCGAGCAGCGCGGTGACCAGTTCGACGGAGCGCTCCAGGCAGACCCCGACCACCGACTCCGCGCCGATCCCGCGGCGCTGCAGATGCGCGGCGAGCCGGCCCGCCCGGTCGACCAGTTCGGCGTATGTGACCCGCTCGTCGCCGCAGGAGACGGCGACCGCGTCGGGCGTGGCCCGCGCCCGGCGGAGCACCAGGTCCTCCAGGCACAGCCCCGGCTCGCGCGGCGCGGCGGTGCGGTTCCACTCCACGAGCAGGGTGCGGACCTCCTCGGGGCCCGTCAGCGACAGATCGCGCACGGTGCGGCCCGCGTCCGCGGTCATCTGCTCCAGCAGCCGCACGATCTGGCGGGCCAGGCGCGCCATCGTGCTCTCGTCGAACAGATCGGTGTTGTACTCCAGCACCGCGTGGAAGTGGTCCTCGGCGACCGCCGGGTCGTCGAAGAAGCCCAGCATCACATCGTCCTTGGCGGTGGCGTTGTCGAGCATCAGCTCCTCGACGTCGAGCCCCGCCATGGGCGCCTCGTCCTCGTAGTGGAAGTCCACCAGGATGAACGACGTCTGGAAGATCGGCGTACGGCTCGGGTCGCGGTCCAGCTCCAGCTCGTCGAGGAGCGTCCCGAACGGGATGTCGTTGTGGTCGAAGGCGCCCAGCATCGTCGTCCGGGTCGCCTGGAGCAGCTCGCGCACCGTCATCCCCGGCCGCACCGCGGTGCGCAGCGGCAGCATGGTCAGGAAGTAGCCGACCATCGGCTCCGTTTCCGGCCGGCCGCGGGTGGAGGACGTGGTGCCCACCACGATGTCCTCCTGCCCGGACAGCCGGTGCAGCAGCAGCTGCCAGGCGGCCAGCAGGGCGACGAAGACGGAGACGCCCTCCCGCTTGGCGAGGTCCCGCACCGCCTGCGTCAGCTCTGGTGTCAGGGCGAACTGGTACCGGGCGCCGTTGGACGTCTGCAGCGGCGGACGGGGCCGGTCCGCAGGCAGCTCCAGCACCGGATCGGCGCCTTCCAACTGCTTCTTCCAGAAGGGCAGATGGCGGCGCGCCGCCTCCTCCCGCAGCCACCGCGGCTGCCACTGCGCGTAGTCCGGGTAGTGCACCTCGATCTCGGGCAGCTTCGGCTCGCGGCCCGTGGCGAACGCCGTGTAGAACTCGGCGATCTCGGCGTTGAAGATGCCCATCGAGCCGCGGTCCCACACCAGGTGGTCCACCGTGCCGACCAGGACGTGCTCCCGCTCGCCCAGACGCAGCAGCGCGATCCGCAGCAGCGGCCCGTGCACCAGGTCGAACGGTTTGCGCAGTTCCTCGGTCGCCAGCCGCAGCATCTCCTCCTCGCGCCGCTCTGCCGGCACATCGCGCAGGTCCTGATGGCGTACGGGCACCCGCATCGCCTCGTGCACGACCTGCACGGGCGCGTGGCCGTCCTGCTCGAACGTGGTGCGCATCGCCTCGTGGCGCTGTACGAAGGCGTCCACCGCGCGCTGGAGGGCGTCCGCGTCCAGTTCGCCGTGCAACCGCGAGGCGAAGTACACGTTGTAGACCGGGTCGTCGGGGTCGAACTGGTGGATGAGCCAGATCCGCTCCTGGTCCACCGTGAGGGGAACCCGGTCGCCGCCGGTGCGCCGGGTGACCGGGCCCGTCGTCGCGGGGGCCTGGGCGCGCTCGCGCATCCGGCGGTCCAGCAGGGCCCGCTGGGCCGGGGTGAGACCGGCCAGCCGGTCAGCCAGTTCGGTCACGGCTGCTCTCCTTCGGACATGTCCTGGTACCGGTTCTTGAGTTCGGCGAGGTGCTCCAGCCCCTTCAGCACCCGGTCCTGGCCGAGGCCGAAGTCGATCAGGCAGGCGACCTCGTCCACCCCGATGTCGACCAGGTCCTCGATCAGCGACTCGCACTTGTCGGGCGTGCCGAGCAGCGCCAGCGTGTCGAAGTACCGCTCGAAGGTGGCGGCGAGCATCGTGTCCCGCTCGGCCTCGCCGAGCTTGGAGAACTCGCTGCCGAAGCTGTCCTGCTGGGCCAGGAAGGTCTTCAGATAGCCGGTCAGCGGACCGCGCACGAGCTCTCTGGCCTCGTCCTCGTCAGGCCACAGGAAGGTGTGCACCATCGCCGTCACCCGGCCCGCGGCCGGATCGTGCCCGGCCTTCGCCCGCGCCTCGCGGTAGGCCGCCGCCTTGTCCTTCAGATCGGCCGGCCGCTGCGCCACCAGCCCGGTCAGCACATGCGCCCCGATCTCCCCGGCGCGTGTGAACGTCTCGACGCTGCCCTGTGCGGACACCCACACGGGCAGCGCCGGCTGGAGCGGGCGGGGCAGGGTGCGCACGGTCTGCGGCGAGCCGTCGGCGCGCGGCAGTTCGACGCTCTCGCCGGCCCAGAGCCGCTGGATGGTGTCGATCGCCTCGAACATCTCGTCCTTGCGGCGCGGGTAGCGCTGCTGCCCGTCGCCCGGCGCCAGGATGAAGTCGTCGGGGTGCCAGCCGGACGCCGCGGAGATCGCGGCCCTGCCGCCCGACAGATTGTCGACCACGGCCCATTCCTCGGCCACCCGCACCGGGTGGTGCAGCGGCAGGACGGTGCTGCCGGCCCGAATCTGGAGGCGCTCGGTCAGCACCGCGATGGCGGCCGCCAGGACCGACGGGTTCGGGTAGAGGCCGCCGAAGTCCACGAAGTGGCGCTCGGGGACCCAGATGCCGCTGAAGCCGTTGGCGTCGGCGTAGCGTGCGCTGTCCAGCAGCAGCTGATACTTGCCCGGCCCTGCGGCGGTCCCGTCGCCGGAGAAGAAGAACAGGCTGAAGTCCATGGTGCTGCCCGGCCTCCGCCTGCGGCGCGGGGCGGCGGACTTCGCAGCCGTGCGCTCCCCGGCGCCCAGGCCGCCGGGCGCCTTCGCGCCGCGGTCGCGCAGGGACCGCTCCAGCACCGCGCGCTGACCGGGCGTCAGCGAGGCCAGCCGTTCCTGGAGCCGCTGCGTCGTCTCGGTCTCGTCAGACATGATCACCCTTCAGCTTCGCCTCGGCCTCGTCCGCGGACAGGCCCTCCACCTCGCGCAGCAGCGCCTCGAACTCGTCCAGACCGATCGCCTCGGCCTGGTGGGCGCGGATCGCGGCGGCCAGACCCGGCACGGTCGGCGCCTCGAAGACGGCGCTCATCGGGAAGTCGCCGTGCGCCTGCCGCAGCCGTCCCACGATCTGGATCGCGAACAGCGAGTTGCCGCCCAGGTCGTAGAAGTCGTCATCGGGGCCGATCGGCGACACCCCGAGCATGTCGCGCCAGACCCGGGCCACGGACTGGGCGACATCGTCGTCGGGCCACACCGTCGCCGGATCCCAGTCGTCGTCGGACTGCTCCCGCCCGCTGCCCAGCGCGTCGGTGAACGACGTCGCCGTCAGGCCCGCCTGATCGGCCAGCACGTCCTGGAAGTCCGCCTTGGAGACCACGACCTGCGGCAGCCCCCCGGCCAGTGCCGCACGCGCCAGCGCCAGGCCGTCGGCGACCGGCACGCCCTGCGTGCGGCGCAGCCGCTCGTACAGCTCCCGCACCTCGGGCAGGCCCGCCATCTGCTGCTCGAACCAGTCGTCCCACTCCCACTGCGCCCAGTCCACGGCGACCGTGTTCCGGCCGGCCGCCGCGGCGGCCTGCGCGAAGGAGTCCAGAAACGCGGCGGCGGCACAGTTCTCCGACTGGCCGAAGCCGCCGATGACGCCGGTGGCGGCCGAGCCGACGAGGAAGAAGTCGAGCGGCTCGGCGGCCAGCAGCTCCTCCAGCAGCAGGGTCGAGCGCACCCGGGCGGCCAGGACCGGGTCGAAGTCGCCGCGCGTCTTCAGCGCCACCAGGCCGGAGCCGCGGGCGTCGGCGCAGTGCAGCACACCGCGGACGGCGCCGAGCAGTTCCCGGGCCCCCGCGACGACGTCGGCGGCCTGGGCGGGGTCACCGAGGTCCGCGCCGCGGTACGCGACCGCCTCCGGCCGCGCCCGGCACAGCGCCGCCAGCCGCGCCACCCGGTCCCGGACCCGCTCGTCGCCGCCCGCCGTACCCGACAGCCACGCCGCCCAGTCGCCCTCGGCGGGGAACTCCGGGTCGCCGACCAGCAGCAGCCGCGCTCCGGCCGCCGCCAGTTCCTCGGCGAAGGCCAGCCCGGCCTCACCCGACACACCGGTCACCAGGTAGCCGGCGTCCTCGCGCCATGCCCGCTCTGCCGGGACCTCCTCCAGCTCCACGGGTGCGAACGCGCGCACCAGCCGCTGCGCGCCGCGGAGGGCGACGAGCGACTCCCGCCCCGGGCCCGCCAGTTCGGCGGCCAGCCGGCGCGTCGTCCGGGCCAGCCCGGCGGCGTCCGCGGGGAGCGTGATGTCGACGGCGCGGCAGGTCAGCCAGGGGTACTCCTGGGGCAGCACGGTGACCGCGCCGTACACGGCGGCGCGCTCCGGCCGGGTCACGGCGGTCCCGTGGGCGTCCTGCAGTCCGTCGGTGACCACGTCGACGCGCACCGGCCGGGTCCCGCCGCCCTCGCCCAGGGCCTGGGCCAGACAGACCAGGCTGTGGAAGCCCGCGTCCAGTGCGTCGGCGCAGCGGCCGGCGGCGTCCCGCCCGTCGTCCGCCCGGCCCGTGACCGACCAGGCGTGCAGCACCCGGCCGGGCAGCAGGCCGTCCCGCCCCAGCTCCCGCACGACCTGCGGCAGCGCGTCGGGGTCCGCGGGGTCGGCGGTGAAGTCGTGCGCGGAGGAACGGGCGTACGCCGTGCCCTTGCGCACCGTGGCGACCGTGTGGCCGCGGGCGCGCAGTCCGGCGGAGACCTCGTCGGTCAGACCGTGCTCGTCCGCGAGGACCAGCCAGGCCGCCGTCGCCTCCGCGGAACCCGGGTCCGCCTCGCCGGCCGACGCCCCCGACGCCTCCGACGGCTCCGGCGCGTCCGGCAGCAGCGGCGCGCGGCGCCACACCGGGGCGTACGTCCAGCGGGCCGGGTCGGCGCGCAGATTCCCGCCGGGCGCCTCCTGCGGCTTGGGCAGCAGATGGCTGCGGCCCTCGAAGGGATATGCGGGCAGTGGGACACGGCTTCGCTCCCTGCCGCGGTGGAGTGCCGCCCAGTCCGGCCCGGCCCCCAGCCGCCACAGCTCCGCCAGCCCTTCGCGCAGTGCCCGCTGCTCTGCCGGACCCTGCTCGCCGCGCGGCCTGCGCAGCAGCGTCACCGTCGGGGGCGGCGCGGGGCGGCTGCGCACCAGACCGCTGAGCTGACTGCCCGGTCCGACTTCCACGAGCACGGCGGGACCGCGCTGTGCCAGTGCGGCGATCCCGTCCGCGAACCGCACCGGACGGCGGGTGTGGGCCACCCAGTACTCCGGGTCCACGGCCTGCTCGTCGGTGATCCAGGCGCCCGTGACATTGGACAGGAACGGGATGCGCGGCTTGTTCAGCCGCACCGAACGCAACACCTCGGCGAGTCCGGGCAGCGCCGGCTCCACCAGCGCGGTGTGGAAGGCGTGCGAGGTCTCCAGCTCGCGCACCGGCACACCCCGCTCCCGAAGCAGCCGGCGCGCCTCGGCGATCTCCTCCGGGGCGCCCGCGACCACGCACGACTCCGGTGCGTTGACGGCGGCGATCGTCGCACGGCCGTCCAGCGCCTCGGCGAGCGACTTCTCGTCGAGCGGCGCCGACAGCATCCGGCCGGGCGCGAGCTCCTGCATCAGCTCGGCCCGCCGGGCCACCACCCGCAGCGCGTCCTCGAGCGTGAACACCCCGGCCAGGCAGGCCGCGACGAGCTCGCCCAGGCTGTGCCCGGTCATGGCGTCGGGGTGCACCCCCCAGGACATCAGCAGCCGCGCCACGGCGTAGTCCACGCAGAACACGGCAGGCTGGGTGTACCTGGTCTGCCGCAGCCGCTCCGCCGCCTCCTGTGCGTCCGCCCCGGGTGCGTCCGCCTGGTGTGCGTCCGCCCCGTGTGCGTCCGCCTCCTTCGCGCCGGAGCCGGCGGCGAACGCGACCTCGCGGACGTCCCAGCCGGTCAGCGGCAGCAGGATCTCCGCACAGCGGTCGAACGCCTCGCGGAACACCGGTTCGGTGCGGTAGAGCTCCGCGCCCATGCCCGCGAACTGCGCCCCCTGACCGGGGAAGAGGAACACCACGTCGGGCGTCGGGCCGCCCTGCGGGACGGGTTCCGTCGCGGCCGCGGGGCGGCGCAGCGCGGCGACGGCCGCGGCGCGGTCGGAGGCCACCACGGCACGGCGGCGGGCGAACGCGGCCCGCCCCAGCTGCAGTGTGTACGCGGCGTCGCCGAGACCTGCGTCCGGCTCCGCCTCCAGGGCCGCGGCCAGCCGCTCCGCGGCGGCCCGCAGCGCCTCGGGCGTGCGGGCCGACAGCGGCAGCACATGCCAGTGGTCGTCGGCCGCCACCGCGGCGGCCCCGCCGTCCCGGTCCGCGGCGGCGAGGCCGCCGCGGAGACGACCGGCGGCCGGGGCGGCCTCCAGCACGACATGGGCGTTGGTGCCGCCGATGCCGAAGGCGCTCACCCCGGCGCGCGGCGGCAGCTGTGTCCGCGGCCACGGCCGGCCCGCGGCGTCGATCCGGAACGGCCCCTTCTCCAGGTTCAGTCGCGGATTGGGATCGGTGAAGTGGGCGGTCGGCGGTATGAAGCGGTGCTCCAGCGCCAGCACCGCCTTGATCAGGCCGGTGACGCCCGCCGCGGCGTCGAGGTGGCCGACGTTTGACTTCACGGAGCCCAGATGGACCGAACCCGGTGCGAGGTCCGGGCCGAAGACCTCGGTGAGCGCCTGCACTTCGATCGGGTCGCCGAGCGGTGTGGCGGTGCCGTGCGCCTCGACGTACTGGACCGTGCCCGGCTCCACGCCGGCGACGGCCAGCGCCTCGGCGATCACCTCGCTCTGCCCCCGCTGCGACGGAGCGGTGAAGCCGATCTTGGCGGAGCCGTCGTTGTTGACGGCGCTGCCGCGGATCACGGCATGGATGTGATCGCCGTCGGCGACCGCGTCCTCCAGCCGCTTGAGCACCACCATCGCCACGCCGTCGCCCGAGACGGTGCCGGTGGCAGCGGCGTCGAAGGGACGGCAGCGGCCGTCAGAGGACAGGATCGCGCCCTCCTCGTACCGGTAGCCGCGAGGCTCGAACTCCCGCACCGCCACACCGCCGGCCAGCGCCAGATCCGACTCCCGGGTGAGCAGCGACTGCACCGCCAGATGCACCGTCACCAGCGATGACGAGCAGGCGCTCTGCACGGTGAAGCTGGGCCCGGTCAGACCGAGCTTGTACGACACACGCAGCGCGAGCATGCCCGGGTCGTTGCCGACGGCGACCTGGATCTCGTCCGAGACCCGGCCGTCCTGTGACGTGTGGGGCACCCGCTCACGCAGATAGCCGCTGCCCGCCACGCCGGCGAACACGCCCGTGGGGCCGTCGAACGTGCCCGCCGGGTAGCCGGCCCGCTCCAGCGCCTGCCACGAGGTCTCCAGCAGCAGCCGGTGCTGCGGATCCATCAACTCCGCCTCGGCGCGGGTGACGCCGAAGAAGTCCGCGTCGAAGCGGTCGTACCCCTCCAGCGGGAAGCCGGACTTCACCAGCGCCGGATCGTCCAGCAGCCGCTGGGGCACTCCGGCCGCGGCCAGCTCCTCGTCCGTATAGCGGGTGCTGCCCTCCGCACCGGACACCACCAAGCGCCACAGCGCCTCGACGTCCTCGGCGCCGGGGAAGCGCCCGCTCATCCCGATGACGGCCACGCACTGCTCGGGCAGTCCGGGCAGCTCGGTCTGGTGCGTCTCGCGTTCCGTCATGCGTTCCCCCCGTGCGGGTCGGAAGTGGACCGGCCGTGTTCGCCGGAGTCGTTCTGTGCCGCGAGCAGTTCGTCCAGGGCGCCCGCGAGTTCCCGTACGTTCGGCCGGTCGAAGAGCATGCGGAGCGACACCGCGGCGCCCAGCTGCTCCGTGGCGATGGCCACGGCCTGGGTGGCGAGCATCGAGTGGCCGCCCAGTTCGAAGAAGTCGTCGTCCAGGCCCACCCGGTCGACGCCGAGCACCTCGGCCCAGATGTCGGCGAGCGCCTTCTCCACGGGCGTGCCCGGGGCCGCGAAGTCCGCGTCCAGGTCCGGGCGGACCGCGTCGGGCGCGGGCAGCGCCCGTCGGTCCACCTTGCCGTTGAGCGTCAACGGCAGCCGGTCCAGGGCCATGTAGACGTTCGGCAGCATGTAGTCGGGAAGCGTCCGAGCCAGGTGCTCGCGCAGCTCCGACGGTCCGGCCGGGGCCGCGGCCACCCAGTACGCCACCAGGCGCGGGTCCCCTGCGGCGTCCTCGTCGACGGCCACGACCGCGTCGCGCACCGCGGGGTGCCGGGTGAGCGCGTTCTCGATCTCTCCCGGCTCGATGCGATAGCCGCGGATCTTGACCTGGTGGTCCAGGCGGCCCAGGTACGCGTGGTCGCCGTCCGCGTCACGCCGTGCTGCGTCGCCCGAGCGGTACCGCCGGGCGCCGGGCGCCGCCGCGTCCGGATCGGGCAGGAACCGCTCCGCGGTGAGGGCCGGGCGGCCCAGATAGCCGCGCGCCACGCCCGCCCCGCCGACGTACAGCTCACCGGCCGTGCCCGTGGCCGCCTCGGCGCCGTCGGCGTCGACGACGCGCATCGTCCAGCCGTCGAGCGCCTCTCCGATCATGCTGCCGTCGCCGTCGAGGTCGGCCGCGGTCATCCGCCGGTATGTGGAGTGCACCGTCGTCTCGGTGATCCCGTACATGTTGACCAGTGCGGGTGTCGCGTCGCCGTGGCGGGCGATCCACGGCCGCAGCATGCCGGGCGGCAGCGCCTCCCCGGCGAAGACCGCCAGCCGCAGCGCCAGTTGCGCGGGCGCGGCCCCCTGCGCCACCTGCTCCTCCTCGTACCGGATCAGCTGCCGGAAGGCGGCCGGGGTCTGGTTGAGGACGGTGACACGCTCGCGGTGCAGCAGCGCATGGAGGTCCTGTGGGGAGCGACGTACGTCCTCCGGCACGACGACGAGGCGTCCGCCGTGCAGCAGCGCGCCCCACATCTCCCACACCGAGACGTCGAACGCCGCGGAGGAGAACATCGACCACACGTCCCCGGGCCCAAAGCCGAACCTGTCCCGCACACCGGTCAGCAGGGCCGTCACATTGCGGTGCTCGACCATGACGCCCTTCGGGACGCCTGTCGAACCGCTGGTGTAGATGACGTACGCGAGGTTCGCCGGGCCCGTTCCCGCGTCGTCGGGCGGGGTGACGGGGTATGCGTCCGGCGCGGCGCCGCCCGGGCCGGTCACCACCGTGCGCTCGGCGCGGGGCCCGGCGTCGGCCGCGTCCGTGAGCAGCACCGCTGCGCCGGCGTCGGCCAGCAGGAAGGCCTGCCGCTCCGCGGGGCTCGCCGGGTCGACGGGAACATACGCGCCGCCGGCCTTCAACACCGCGAGCAGCGCCGTCACCAGGCCGGCGCCGCGCTCCATGCGGACGGCGACCGGCGTCTCCGGGCCGACGCCGAGCGTCCTGAGGCGGTGGGCGAGCCGGTTCGCGGCATGCTCCAGCTCCCGGTAGGTCAGTCGGCCGTCGCGGGCCGTCACGGCGACGGCGTCGCCGCGGTCCGCGGCCTGCCGTGCGAACCGCGCGTGGATCGTCGCGGAGGCTTCCCGGGCGGCCGGGGCCGTTTCGTCAACGGTCAAGGTCGGTGTTCCTCTCAGTGCCGCAGCCGGCGGACCGGACCGCTGCGAGATCCGGGACCGGCTTGTCCGGGAAGGCGATGGCTTCTTCCAGCGCCTGCTCAAAGGCGGCCAGCAGCGCGGCCGGCGTGTCCGGTCCGAACAGGTCGGTGTCGTACTCGAGGGTCAGCGCGATGCCTTCGCCGCGCTCCTCCACGTACAGGCTCAGGTCGTACTTGGCGGTGTCCTGCGGTCCCGCGAGGTCGAGAACGCACTCGTCGAGCCCGGCGAAGACCGGGGCTCGGCGCTCGCCCAGATAGCTGAACATCACCCGGAAGACCGGCATGAAGTCGCGGGCGCGCCGCGCCACCAAGGCCTCCACGAGCTTGTCGAACGGCAGGTCCTGGTGCTCCGAGGCGTTCAGCACCGCCGTGCGCACCCGGCCGAGCAGCTCACGGAAGCCCGGGTTCCCGTCCAGCCGGGCACGCACCGGCACCATGTTGATCAGACAGCCGACCATGTCCTGGGTCTCGGGCCGATTGCGGCCCGCGGCCGGGATCCCGACCGTCATCTCCCCGGCCCGCGCCCACCCCGCCAGCAGCGCGTGGAACGCCGCGAGGTACGTCATGTTCGCCGTGGCCCGCTCCCGACGGCCGAACTCCCGCACCTCGCGCACCAGCCGGGGGCCGAGGGCGCGGGTGGCGACCGCGCCGCGGAAGCTCTTGGACGCGGGCCGCGGCCGGTCGGCCGGCAGGTCCGGGGCCTTCGGGTCGACGCCGAGCGCGGCGCGCCAGTGGTCGACCAGACGCCTCAGCCTCTCCCCGGCGAGCTCCCGGCGCTGCCAGGCGGCCAGGTCCGCGTACTGCACCGCCACCGCGGGCAGCCCGGCCCCCGCGGAGCCGTACAGCAGCCCCAGCTCCCGGTAGAAGATCTCCACCGAAGCCCCGTCGACCGCGATGTGATGGAACGTCACCAGCAGCCGGTGCTCGTCCTCGGCGACCTTGACCAGCCGGGCCGCCAGCGGGGGAGCGGCGGCGAGGTCGAAGACCCGTGCCGCCTCCTCGGCTGCGATGCGCTCCGCCCGGCCCGTCGCGTCGGGTGCTCCGGCCAGGTCGGTGTACGGCAGAGGCGCCGGCGCAGGCGGCTCGACTACCTGGTGCGGCCGGCCGGACACCGCCGCGTATGTCGTACGGAGCACCTCGTGACGGGCCACCACGGCGTTCAGGGCCCGTCCGAGGGCCGCTCGGTCCAGGGCGCCGCGCAGCCGCAGCGCCGTCGGCACGTTGTACAGCGTGGAGCCGGGGTCGAGTTGCTGCATGAACCACAGCCGCTGCTGGGCGAAGGACAGCGGGGGCCGCTCCCCGCGCGGCCCCGGCCGTGGACCGGACGGCTCCGGCGGGGCGTCGCCCGCCCCCGGCGGCCTCTTCATGGCCTCGCGGACCAGCCCCGCCATGCCCTGAAGCGTGTCCGCGCCGAGCAGCTCGGCCGGGGCGACGCGGGCGCCCAGCTCCTCGTCGACGCGGGCGGCGAGCCGGCCCGCCGCGGCGTCGTCCCCGCCGAGCGCGCCGAACCCCGAACCGAGCCCTACGCCGGTGACCTTCAGCAGCTCGCACCACATATGGGCGAGCTCCTCTTCGACGAAACCCATGGCCGTCATGCGAACGACACCCCGGTTCGCGCCGTGCGCACGGTCCTGTGCAGCAGATCCATGAAGCGCTGCGGCCGCGCGCCGAGATAGAAGTGGTCGCCCTCGAACAGGTGCAGCTCGGCGCCCGCGGTCGTGTGGCGGCTCCACTCCCCGGCCTCCGCCGCCCGCACGTCCGGGTCGCCGTCGGCCGTGCAGACCGTGACCGGGCAGCTCACGGCCGCGTCCGGCGCGGACCGGTAGTCCCGCAGGGCGCGCAGGTCGGCGCGGAGCGCCGGAATGAACAGCCGTACGAGTTCCTCGTGTTCGGCCACACCCTCGGCGGTGCCGCCGAGACCCATGACGCGCGCGAGGACCTCCGTGTCCTGCTCGTCCTCGATCCCGCTCAGCCGGTCGGCGCGGTTGGCGTGATGCGAGGGCGCCGCGCAGGCCGAGGCGATCAGCGCGGCGGGCGCCGCGGGCGAGAAGGGCTGCTCCAGCCGCCGGGCGACCTCGAAGGCGGCGATCGCGCCCATGCTGTGCCCGAACAGGACGGGCTGGCTGAGCGGCCGGGACCTTAGCGCACCGGCCGTGTGGTCGGCGAGCTGCGCCAGAGACGAGGCGGGTTCCTCGAACAGCCGGTTCTCCCGCCCCGGGTACTGGACGACGAGCATCTCGACGTCCGGTGCGAGCGCCGCGGACAGCCCGAAGTAGTAGCTTGCCGAACCGCCGGCGTGCGGGAAGCAGACCAGCGTGTGCCGGGCCCCGGGTTTGGGATGGAAGCAACGGATCCAGCGGTCTGGGTCCATGTCTGTGTGACGAGTCAACGTGAGTTCCCTGCCGAGCCTCGTACGCGGGGTCGGTGAAGTCGAATGACGGGGGTTATCGAAGCGGGGCGACGGCGGCGGGGCGGCCGGGGAGGCGGTCCCCGAGGGCGTGGTCCGCCGGGAGGCCGTCCTGTGCGTGCACGTCCTGTGCGTGCCCGTCCTGTGCGTGCCCGTCCTGCGCCTGGGGGTCCTGTGCACGCAGGGCGTGCTGCGCCCGGGCGAAGTCCACCACCTGCGCGGCCATCGTGGTCAGCTGGTCCCGGATATGCCGGTCGTCGCACTCCCCGGCCTCCGTGAAACGCGCCGCGGCGGTGCTCACGGCCACGCCCAGCGGGGTGTTCCAGCCGCGCAGCGCGTGCGCCGCGTCGCGTAGCGCGCCCAGTGTGGTCACAGCTCCCTGCCAGCCCTGCCCCACGGCCACAGAGCCGACGGCGCGCCCGCTCATATACGGCCGTACGTCGTCGCGCAGCTGCTCCAGGTGATCCAGCGCGTTCTTCAGCAGCCCGGACACCGTTCCGTGGTACGCGGGGCTCGCGAGGACGACTCCGTCCGCCGCGGCAACCTCCGCCAGCAGTCTGCGGGCCGGGGGCCGCCGTCCGGCCGCGGTCCGCGGGTCGAACAGGGGCAGCTCCAGTTCGGCGCCGCCCACCAGGCTGACCTCCGCCCCCAGCCGCGCCGCCTCGCCCAGCACAAGCCGCAGGGCCCGCTCCACTGTGGAGCCGGGCCGCGAGGACCCTCCGATCCCCACCACCTTGACGGACTTCTGCATGACGACCCCCGTTGTCGTGTGCGGTCCCGTCATCCAGGACCGCCCACAGCCTTGGCCACGGAAAACTCCTTGGTCAACGTTCCGCTGACGGTGATTCCGATGCGGGCCATCGGCGATTCCGATGTCCGGTGAGCAACACCCCGCCGGGGCGGCCCGGGAGCGATCGGGGGCCCGCCCCTTCCCGAGACCGGGGGACAGCCCCCAGCCCCCGTACGGCCTGAAGACCGTGCCCTCAAGCGCCGGACGGGCTGGACTCTCCAGGCCCTCCGGCGCTTGAGCAGCAGAGGTCCGGGGCGGAGCCCTCGTAGATCAAGCCCCGTCCGCCGGCCGTCACGGGGCCCGTCCCCGGTGACGGAGCCCGCTCCCTCTACCCGGCCAGCGCCAGCCGGTCCTGTGACATGAACCGGGCCGTCTCGTCGATGAAGGCCCGCATCTCGCGGGTGACCTGCCGGCCGCGCCGCCAGGCGATCTGCGTGTACACCTCGAACGGCGGCTGCCAGCCGAGCACCGCCAGCGTCCCGGCCGCGACGGCGTCTGCCACCGCGATCTCGGGCAGCACGCCGACCCCCAGTCCGGCGGCGACACCGCGTTTGATCGACTCTATGGTGCCGAACTCCAGCAGCGGCACGGCGGACGTCCCGGTCGCGCCGGCCAACTCCGCCTCCAGCAGAGCCCGGTAGGAGCAGCCGGTCTCGGGCGCCAGGACGGGCGTCGTCCGCAGGTCCCGCGTGGTCACGAGCGGCAGCCCGGCGAGCCGGTGCCCGGCGGCCGCGACCGCCACCAGCCGTTCCGGCCCCAGCACTTCCGCCCGCACTCCGGCGAAGTCGGTCTCCGCCTCCATGAAGAACCCCATGTCGAGGGTGCCCTGACGCAGCGCCTCGCAGGTCTGTGCGCAGGAGCCCGGCCGCAGGGCGAGCTGGAGCAGCGGATACCGGTGGTGGAAGAGCTCCAGTACCGGCGGCATCCGGTAGGAGGTCAGGCTCTCCACGGCGCCGACGGTGAGCGGTCCGGAGGGCTCGGACCATCCGGTCGTCTCGTCACGGGCCTCGTCGACGAGCGAGAGGATCCGTTCCGCGTACGGAATGAGCCGCTCCCCGGCGGGTGTGAGCCTGATCCGGCCGCGCAGGCGCTCGAAGAGTTCCACTCCCAGGCTCACTTCCAGGCTCTTGACCTGGGCGGTCACACTCGACTGGGCATAGTTCAGCTCGGACGCGGCCCGGGTGAAGCTCAGCAGTGTCGCGACGCGGTGGAAAGTGGTCAGCTGTCGTAAGTCCATATGGTCCCCCGTGTACCCCTGTGTTTCCCCCGTGTTCCCCCATGGTTCAATCCCCGTGGCTCACTGCCATCCCATGTCGCCCTCCGCGGCCGGCGACTCCGGCTCGGAGTCCGCCTGCGGCAGGGCGATCTGAGCGCCGGGCAGCGGCGCGGCGACGGCGGCGGCGGGCACGACGAGCGTCGCGGCGGCGAGGGCGGTGAGTGCGGCGGCCTTGGCGACACGTGCGCGGAGCATGACGTACATCCTTCCGGTACCGGTTCCCCGGTGGGGACGGCAGCTGCGGTGAATCGTTTTGGCTTTGGCGGGGTCGTCCGCCGCGCATTAGCATCGCCGCACGTGAGGCGTGTGAGAAGGGAGAACGGTTGGCCCCATTGGGCCTTGGCCCAATCAGGCCATGGGCGCAGGGGAACGCTTCCAGCCTCCCGCGCCCGGTCTTCGCACCGCGCACGCTCACGCATCGGCGGACTGGAGGACGGGGGCCCTCATGCTGGAACTGCTGGGACTGGATGCTTTCACCGAGGCGGTCTACCGGGCGATGCTCGCCCGGCCCCGCGATGACGCCGCGGTGCTCGCCCGGCATCTGGGGGCCTCGGAGGAGAGCGTCCGAGGGGCCTGGGACCGGCTGGCCGAGCTGTCGCTGATCCAGTTCCCGCAGGCAGTGCCGTCGGCCTCCGGAAGCCCGCACACACCCCGGCCGATCAGTCCTGAACTAGGCTTCGACTACCGGCTCGCCCAGTTGCAGGCGGAGCTGGCCAGGAACCGCCAGCGCATCTCCGCGGCACGGGCCACCGCCTCCCGGCTCCTCACCGAGTACGCCGAGTTGCAGGCCCCCAACTGCCCGGTCGCGGTGGAGCACCTCCCGGACGTGGCGCAGGTGCGCGCCCGGCTCGCCGCCCTGTCCGAGACCGTGGAGCGGGAGGTGATGGCCTTCGCCCCGGGCGGAGCGCAGACCGAGGCCAACATGATGGCCGCCCGTCCGCTCAACGAGTGGCTGCTGGGTCGTGGCGTGGCCATGAGGACGGTCTACCTGGACAGTGTGCGCAACGACCCCGCGACGGTCGCGCACGCCCGCTGGCTGACCGAACTGGGCGGCCAGGTCCGCACGGTCGCCACCCTTCCGATCCGGCTGACCCTCATCGACCGGGAGGCGGCGGTCGTCCCGGTCGACAGCGAGGACAGCGCCCAAGGCGCCGTCGTCCTGACGGGGCAGGGACCGCTCACAGCGCTGTGCACCCTGTTCGAGGTGGTGTGGGAGACGGCGCAGCCCCTGGGGCAGACGTCCCGCCGGGGCGGCGGGGACGAACTCGACCGCCAGGAGGCCGCCGCTCTGCGCCTGCTCGCCGAGGGTCACACGGACGAGGGCATAGCCAAGCGCCTGGGCCTTTCCCACCGGACCGCACGCCGCATAGCGACGGTCCTGATGGAGCGCCTGGGCGCGCGGAGCAGGTTCGAAGCGGGGGTGCGAGCGGTCCAGCGGGGCTGGCTGCCCAGGGACCTGTGACGACGAGCGGGTGCTGAGCGCTATGCGCCGCGGGCGCTCAGCGGACGCATGTCGGTCCAGACGTCGTCCACGTGCGCGAGGCACTCCTGCCTGGTCCCCGAGAACCCGGCCTCCCGCCAGCCGGCGGGCAGCTCCCTGCCCTCCGCCCAGATCGAGTACTGCTCCTCGCCGTTGAGCACCACGACGAATCGGTCGACGTCGTCGTTCCGGACCACGCCCCACCTCCAGGGATGACTTGGACAACGTCCCAAGCCTGGGTCGCCGCGCGCGTCCGGCGCAAGGCCGACCCCATGGAAGGTCCCGAACGCCCCGATCGATTCCTTCGATTACATCTCAAGACTGCTCTGACCGCAGGCGGGTCTCCAGGCCGTCCAGCACCCGCTCCAGCCCGTACTGGAAATCCCTCTCCCGGGCGGCCCGGGGGTCCTTGCCCCGCTGCTGCGCATAGCTCTCGCGCAGACGGGGGTAGGTCAGGGCGGCCTGTTCCGCCGCGGGCCACAGCCGTTCCACCCACTCCTGCTCGTCCTGGCCGCTGCGGGCCAGAACCGTCAGCCAGGCGGCCTCGCTCGTCGCCATGCCCGTGACATACGCGATGAGCGTCGCCATCGCCGGGTCCGCCTCGTCCGCCGGGAACCCCGCCGCGGTGAACACGCCGAGCAGCCCCTCCGACAGGCGCATCCAGTTCGGGCCGAGGTACGACATGCCCATCTCGCCCAGCACCGAGGCGATCCAGGGGTGGCGCAGCATCGTGCCGCGCAGGCTGTGCGCGCACCGGGCCGCTTCCTCGCGCCAGCGCCCGGGGTCCGTGGCCCCCGGTGCGTCGATCTCACCGTAGATCTCGTCCACGGCCAGCTCGATCAGCTCGTCCTTGTTTGCCACGTGCCGGTACAGCGACGTCGCTCCCGCGCCGAGCCGATTGCCCAGCTTGCGCATGCTCAGCGCGTCGATGCCCTCCGTGTCGAGCAGGCGCACGGCTTCGGTGACGATCTGCTCCCGGCTCAGCGCCGGCTGCTCCCGTCCGCCCCTGGGACGGGTCCACACCGACGGGATCGCCTGCTCCCGGGAGGGGGATCGGGATGGCATGGGTTTCCTCCTCGTCCGCAAGCGTGAGTTCGCTGTCCAGTCGCTGCAGTTGATCACCGGCTGCGGCACGCGACAACAGCGACGACCTTAGCGCACACCATGCGCATACTGCGTACAGCCGCAGCGACCTGGGAACGCCGTGAGCGTCCAGCGGTCGGCGTGCGCAGTGTCTGGCCTCTCCCGGGGCCCCGGCACTCTGGCCGGCGAGCGCGCGCCCCACCGGGTGAGTGCCGCACTGTCGGCCGAGAGCCACCGCTTGTGCGCGGCGCATGATGGTGCGTACGGTGTACGCATACTGAGAATGCTGTACGCATCGTCGTCGATGGAGGGGTCATGTCGCAGAAGAAGAAGGTCAGTTGGGACACCCAGGGCAACTGGGAGGCCAGCGGCAGCTGGGGCGCAGCGGACTCGCAGAGGCGCAGGTTCTACGTCGATCACTGGCAGGCCCGTCTCGACCGGCTGCGCGAGGCGCACCATGTGCCGGGCGCCTGCCTGGCCGTTCTCGCCCATGGCCAGATCCATGAAATGGCGAGCGGCGTCCTCCACCGCGGGACCGGCGTCGAGGCGACCTCCGACTCGGTCTTCCAGCTCGGCTCGCTCGCCAAGATCTACACGGCCACCCTGGTCATGCAGCTCGTCGACGAGGGCCGTCTGAACCTCGACGCGCCCGTGACGGACGTGCTGCCCGACTTCACCGCGGGGGACCCCGGGAGCACCCGGCTCATCACCGTCCGCCGACTGCTCTCCCACACCAGCGGGCTCACCTGTGACTTCACCTATGACTCCGGGCGCGGTGACGACTGCCTCGCCCGCTATGTCGAGGCCGCCGCAGAGGTGGGGCTCGACTGCCCTCCCGGCACGGCGATCTCGTACAGCAGCCTCGGTTACAACGTGCTCGGCCGGATCGTGGAGGTGCTCACCGGGAGCACCTGGGACGAGGCGCTCAGGGAACGGCTGCTCACGCCCCTGGGGCTGACCAGGACCATGACCCTGCCCGAGGAGGCGCTGGCGCACCGCACGGCGATGGGGCACCTCGGCGATCTGGGGCAGGACCCGGACCCGGCGCCGGCCTGGGACCTGATGCCGCGGTCGGCGGGCCCGTACGGGCGGGTGCTCGCCGCCGCCGGGGACGTCGTACGGCTTGCGAAGATGCACCTCGACGGCGGCCTCGCCGAGGACGGCGCCCGACTGCTCACTCACGGCGGCGTCCGCGCGATGCAGCGGCGCGAGGTCGACGTGCCCGACAAGTGGACGGTCAGCGCGGACGGCTGGGGTCTGGGCTGGACCCTCTACGACTGGTTCGGCGCGCCGGGCTTTGGGCATGACGGGGCGTCGATCGGACAGTACGGCTTCCTCCGGGTGGCGCCCGAGGCGGGCGTCGTGGTGGTGCTGCTCACCAACGGCGGCGACGCACGCCGGCTGTACCAGGAGCTGTTCGGCGAGCTGCTGCGGGAACTGGCCGGGGTGCGGATGCCGGAGCCGTTCGGGCCGCCCGCGCAGCCGCCCGCCGTGGACCTCGCTCCGCTGACCGGGGTCTACGAGCGGGAGGGCGTGCGCATCACCGTCAGCGAGCAGCAAGGCGCGGGGCGTCTGGTCTACGAGTTCGTCGGCGGGATGAAGGACTTCTCGCCGCCGCTGGAGATGGACCTCGTGCCCGTCGCGCCGCAGGTGTTCGCGGGGCCGGGCTCCGGGGCGTACAGCGCCGACTGGATGCCGGTGGTGTTCTCCACGCTCGCAGACGGCACGGGATGCGTGTACATCGGCATGCGGGCGGCGCCGAAGGTCGCCTGATCCCGGGGTGTGCGAGGAGGCCCGCCCGCCGTGTGGCGTAGCGGGCGGGCCCTCGGGGTGAGCGTCAGCCCGAGGCTCGGGCGTCGGCCTGCGTGCCAGCCGCGACCCTGGACAGATGTCCATGTAACCTGGACACCTGTCTATGAAATCGAGGGCGTGGGTATCCGATGCAGACGACTGCGAATGTGCTGGTCGGCCTGGTGGCCGCACTGCACCTGTACATCCTGGTTCTGGAGATGTTCCTGTGGGAGAAGAAGCCGGGCCGTGAACTCTCCGGCTTCGACGCGGCCCTGGCCCGCGCCACCGCCCCGCTGGCAGCCAACCAGGGCCTCTACAACGGGTTCCTGGCGGCCGGACTGGTGTGGGGCCTGATCGCAGGGGACCCGACCGGATTCCGGGTCCAGGTCTTCTTCCTCGCCTGCGTGGTCATCGCCGGGCTGTACGGCGGGTTCACCGCGAACCGGCGCATCCTCGTCGCGCAGGCGCTGCCCGGGACTCTGGCGCTCGCCGCCGTCCTGCTGGCCCGGTGACCGCCATGCCGCCGGCCGCCGTGCCACCCGACCCCCGCACCGCCCGGACCCGGTCCAAACTGCGCCGGGCCCTGCTCGAGGAGTGCACGCTGCACCCGCTGGCCGAGGTCAGCGTCGCCACTCTGGTGCGCCGGGCCGGTGTCGGCCGCGCAACCTTCTACCTCCACTACGCCGACCTGGATGCGCTCGCCGTCGACGCCTGCGCCGATGTCGTCCGCGATGCCGTGGACGCCCTGCACGCCTGGCGCGGCGTCCCCGACCCCGACGCACCGCCGCCCGCGCTGCGGGACTTCTTCGACCAACTCGCCCCGCACACGGCCCTCTACCGGGAACTCCTCAGCCCGGGCGGCGGCGGCCCACTCGGCCTGGTCCTCCACCAGGACCTGCGCGCCCGCAGCCACAGCGAACGCACACTGGTCGGCGCGCCGGAGCCCGACCTCATCGCCTCGGCCGTGGCCGCGACCTTCGCCGGGGTGCTCGCCGACTGGCTGCACGGCCTCATCCAAGCCACGCCCGCGGAGATCGCCCAGCGGGTCTGGCGCCTGCTCATCGCCCTGCACCGCACCCCGCTGCCCTGACGGGCTTCCGCGTCAGGGTTGACTTGGACGACGCACTCAGCCCGGGCCTCGGCGTGCATCCGGCGAAGTATCAATCTGTACAACGTGGCGACTCCCGGCCGGTACGGACTCTTCTACGGATCAGGCGACGCCGCTTGCGGCTACGCGGCGCGTCGGATCTCGTCGTCCGTCGGGAGCAGGTCCGTCAGCATCTCCCAGATGTGCTTGGTCCCGGCGGGCCGGAGTACCAGCGCGCTGTCCGGGCCCACCTGCCCCTCGTGTACGGGTTCGGCTGGGGACTCCCGGTGCCAGTAGCCGTACGGGCCGCAGTCCCAGATGCCGAAGCCCCGCGCGTTGACGGTTGGTTGGCCGCGGTCCTGGCCGTGCCAGGCCGCGGTGACGCGCCAGTGCGCCCGCAGCTCGATGAGAAGGTGGGAGAAGAGGGAGAGCGCGGGTTCACGTAGGTCGCCCGCCTGCACCAGCGCGTGCTGCACACGCTCGGGCGCTGCCTCGGGCAGTGCGGGCTCAAGCGCGCTGAGGGCGTCGAGGCCGGCGTCCATGGCCCCGATGGTCGTCTCGATGCACGGCACGCCCACGTCAAGCGCGTCCGCCTGCCGCAGGTTCAGCAGCCGGGCCAGCGACCAGATCAGCATCTTGGGCTCGACCTCGGCGTACTCCACCTCGGTCTGCCACGGCCAGGACTCATGCGAGAAGACATGCTGCTCCCCGATCATCAGCCCGTGTTCCAGGAGCCCCTGCTGCCCGATCGACTCCACGCTGATCACCACAGTGGGCTGCGCGAGGGTGTCCAGCAGCGGGGCGAGCTGCACGGAGACCTCGCCCGCCTCGCTCACCAGCCCGCAGAGCTGCAGCTCGTGCGCGGCGGCGCCGTAGCCGTCGGGCAGGGAACCACCCTCGTTCATACGGCTGAGGAGGGTGAGATGGTCCTTGCCGAGCCGGAACCGGGACCGCGCGCTGTCATATGAGGGCATGTTCACCCGTTCGTTGAGAGGTGGAAGACCGTGGACAGGAACACCCGGAATGCCCCGCCCATGGTCAGTTGGGGACGGTCCACTCCGGCGAACAGCACAGCTAGGGAAATGTCGATGGGAGTGGCAGGTCCGTCGGCTTGAACGCGCGCGCGGCGGTTCTTCCTCCGTACCCCGGACTCGCTCACCGTGATGGCGAGCCCAGGTCTGGTGAAGACGTACGACTTCCGGCTTATGGCGGTGCAGCGATACGTGGTCCCCTTGTACGCCAAGCGTAGTGACCGGCGCTTCTTGCTCACCGCCCACCGGTTCCTGCGTGGTTTCACCTCTTCGCCTTCGACAAGCAGTTTCATTCCGGTCAGACGTGGCTTGAAACCGAGGAGCGAGTCTCCTGTGAACAGCGCGCCTGGGATGCTGCTTCCGCGCACTTCTGCGCCCGTGCCGTTGCCAGGTCCGAGATCTGCCGGATAAATCACTTCGATGTCGCCGAACTCAGCCGTCGTGCCTGACCAGAGGAGTGAGCCATGTCCTGTGGCGACTTCCTTCATTTCGAACGAGATGGTCAATTGAGTATCCTAGGTTCCAAGGAGGCTTGGAAAGTATCGGTGTCTCAGTTTCTTGCCGTGTTATCGCCTAACAAATTGAAGACGGTGGAGACGCCTGCTCGGAAGGCTCCGCCCAGGGTGAGGTGAGAGCGGTTTGCCATGGAGAAGAGCAAGCCCAGGGACATGTCAATCGGTTCAGGAGCGCCTTCGACGTTCACTCGGAGACGGCGGTTCTTTCTTCTGATGCCCGATTCGGTGACGGTGATGGCGAGTCCAGGTCGGCTGAAGGTGTATGACTTCCTGCTGATTGCGGTGCAGCGATAGGGGGTTCCTTCGTGTGTGATGCGTAGGGAGCGTCGCTTCTTTGTGATGGCCCAGCGGTTGCGTCGGATTTTCACCTCGCATCCTTCAAGTTCGAGCACTGCGCCTGTCAGGCGTGGCTTGTCGTCGTAGATGGACCAGCTTATGAGGAGGGACGTGGGGATGCGGCTTCCGCATGCTTCGATCGCAGTCCCCTGCCTTTCGGGCCGGAGGTCGACAGGTGCGACTTTGAGCTCACTAAATTCTTCGGTCGTACCTGACCAGACTATGGGACGCGCTCAGTGCTGGGCTCCGTCAACTCGAATGATGTGGCCAAGGAGATCTCCTGCTCCTAGTCGAAGGGGTTGAGGAAGCTGCCGACCTTCTTCGCTCCGCTTGCGATTCCGGAGCCTATGTCACTTGCCGTGTCTCCTGCCCAGTCGGTGGTTTTGTCCCATGCCTCACCGATCTCCTCGCGGTTCTCCCAGACCAGGGCGCCGGCATACGCGACGCCCGTGCCGACAGCCAGACCCACCGTGACGGGGTTGGGTGCGACCATGGCCGCCGTGAGGCTTGCGTTGAAAGCGGTTCCTGTAAGATCCGAGGCGAACTTGTCAGGGTTGTTGGAGATCTTCTCTGAGTCGTACGTGGAGAGATTGACGACTCCATAGACCGTGGCCCCGGCAGACCCGACGATCCCCAGCCCTCGCATGGCACCCGCGGCCTTAGCTGCATTAGCGAGGCCGCCGCTGTCGGCAACACGCAAGAGATTGGCTTGCGTTGCCGTGGGTGTGATGAGGGTTCCGTTTTTCATATACGAGCCGTACTGAGCGGCCACGGCGTTGGATCCACCCAGAGCGGTTCGAAGAGCAGGAGACACCCGATTCATTAGTTCGCCGGAGCCCAGCACGCTTCGACTGCCATTTACTAGTTGTGAGTAGAGCGTCTTTTGGGCGTTTAGAAGTTTGGTGGGGTCACGATACGCCTGGATAAGGGCGAAGGCTCCTGAGACAGTAGTATTCGTTGCCCGGGCGAAGGCCGCGATGGATACCGCCCCTGTCACATAGCGGGCGTACAGTTTCCCCCACTGTTCGTTCCCTGAGAGTCTGGCGACGATGTCGCCCTGGGCGCGGGCCGACCACGTGCTGAGGGTTTCGGTTTTGGTGTCCATCAGCAGCGAGTTGAGGTCGAGTTTCACGTCGTCGTCAGAGCCGTTCTGTTCGGCTGCGGAGACGAGTTCGCCTGTTGCTCTGCCGTTGAAGCCGGTGCCGAGCGTCGCGTCGTTCTTGTCGCCGACACTGTCCTTGACCACTGCGTCGAGGGATGCCTTGAGGTCTTTGTCCGCCTCGTCGAAGTTGCGGACGCAGGCCTTGATGTAGTCGGCCCAGGACTCTTCGCTCTCCTTGATGCCCTGGAGTGCCTTGGGGTCCGCTTGGAGGGCGGCGCGTTCCTGGGCGGTGAGCTTGTCGTAGTCGTAGCCGACGTTGCCTTGCTCGGATACGCGCATGCCCGCTTCGATGGCGTCAGCGCGGGCAGAGTCGAGGATTCTCTTCAGTTCGTCGAAGCGCTTGCGACCCGCGCGCAGCAGTTTGGCGGTGGCTTTCGCCTGGGTCTGGGCCGCGGCGTACTCGTACTGCGTGCCCGCGAAGTTGTTCTGTGCCGATCCGGCCGCGATGCCGGTCCATGCTGGGCCGGTGGCCACGGTCGAGACGGTCGTCTTGTAGCGTGCCTCTGCCTTCTTCAGCTCCGCGGCGACCTTGTCCCATGCGGTCGCTGCTGTGTCAAGCACGCCGTAGTCAGTGGTCATGACCTCGTCGTAGGTTCGCACTGGAATTCCCCCCGGAAGCAGCTTTGAGGGTGCAATAGCCCTTCGTGCTGCGATTGCTCACCCGTCCCGTGATCCTATCTTGATCAGCTCGTGGGACTGCAATCTGTGCCATCGCTCCAGCGAGGGCTCTCCAGCGTTGTCAGAGCTTGCCGGTACAGTCCTTCCAGTTGCACATGGGAGGGGGCGGGAGGCACTACGGGTGAGAAGCGAGACGGGCATTGCGGTTGAAGTGTCGTACGGCGAGAGCGGGACCTCGTCGCGCGGGCCACTCGAACTCGATCACCGTGAGCAGGCCGCGGATCGGGACTCCGTTTGGCCGCCCTGCGCCGGGGAAAGCGCCTGAGCGGCGGGGAGTACGACTTCATGGACACGCATGTGCCGGGGCGGGTTCGCCGACGCGGAAGCATGGCCGGTTCTCGCGGGGCGTTACCGGGAGGCGCTGGAGGAGAACCTCCCGGGTGTGGTGGAAGACCTTCCCGACTGCTTCGGCCGGGTGCCTGACGAGGAACTCGCCGCCGATCTTGTGCAGTTCTGGACCGGCGGCGATGGGACGTACCCCGTGTGGGTGGGGCGGGGTGAGTCCGGGGAAGTGACTTCGGTGGTGGTGGAGACGGGGTGCCTGCCCGGCCTCACGGTGCGGTGAGCGCCAGGAAACGGGACCAGGTGGCGGCCGAGACCGTGAGATGGGGGCTGGGGTGGAGCTTGGAGTCGCGGATGTGGACGGTGTCGGGGGTGGAGGCGATCTCGACGCAGCTGTCACCGGAGCCGCTGCTGTAGCTGGACTTCCGCCAGGAGAGGGCCACTTCGACGCAGTCGTCACCCGAGCTTCCGCTGTAGCTGCTCTTGAACCAGACCAGATCCGTGCTCATAGCGCTCCTCGCAGTCTCTTCAGCAGATCCGCGGAGTCTTCCGGGGTGAGTGCCTGCGAACGCAGTTTCCCATACCGCATCTGAAGCATGCTGATGGTGTTCCGGTCGGAGATGAACTGTCCGCTCTCCTGCCCCTCGCAGTAGGCGAAGCGCTCGAGCTGCGGGGTCTCCAGCAGCTGCATGGGGCCACCCATGGCGCTGTGTCCCTCCATGTCCAGTGGCACCAGCTGGATCGCGACATTGCGCAGCGACCCCACCTCCAGCACATGGTCGATGAGACCCCGGGCGACCTCGATACCGCCCATCCTGCGCAGAAACAGATGCTCTTCCAGTACAAAGCTGAAGGCGCAGTTCGGCCGTTTCGTCAGCAGGCGTTGTCGTTCCTGTCGGGCTGTCAGCCGTTCTGCGATCTGGTCATCGCTCAGCGGCGGAATCTGGTCCTCGAACAGTTTCCGTGCGTACGCCTCGCTCTGCAGCAGGCCCGGCACCATCCGGCACTCGTATGTGTCGAGCCACCGGGCCTCCCGCTCCAGCGCCGCCCACCTCAGGAACCATGTCGCCAGCCCCGGGTTGCTCCGCGACACATGCTTCGCCGCCCGCTTGATGACGCCGAACGCGTCCAGCGCCTCATCCGCCAACTCCGGGAACTGGGGCGGCGGAAACCGCCGCCCCAGTTCCACCGAGGCCACCGTGTGCTTCGAGCAGCACACCTTGGGTGCGAACTCCTCGCGTGACAGACCCCGGTGCTCCCGGAAGGCCTTGACTACCTCCCCGAAGCCCTTAAGGCTGTCGGAGGCCTCGTCGTTGGTGCTGCTGTTGCCGTTGTCGTTGTAGTCGGCCATATCCCGGACACCTTTCGCACGGTCACTCCTCCCCGCTGCAACTCGTCCAGGTTTATGGCCGGTACGTCGTACTGTCTACCGATTGTGCATGTACAGATACCCACCGTGTGAGTACGGCGGTCCCGTACGCGCGGCGGTCCGTGACATCCGCTAGGGCGTTTCGTTTCGATCACCAGATCGTTCGTCCGGGTGCGCCGTTGACTGACGCCCAATGGGCTTGGAGTGAGCCGCTGCTGCCGGACCGGACGCCGAAGCGGAGTGGCCGGTGGCGCGACCACCGCGAGGTGATCGACGCGATCGCCTGGAAGTTCCAGACCGGCTCGCAGTGGGTCCACCTGCCGGAGAGGTATGGCAACTGGAAGGGCGTCCACAATCGGCTGCGGATGTGGGCTGCCGACGGCACCTGGGAGCGGGTCTTCACGACGCTGATGGCCCAGGCCGACGCGGACGAGGACCTCAACTGCGCCGTCTCGGTGGACTCCACGATCGTGCGTGCCCACCAGCACGCGGCCGGGGCCCGCAAAAAGGGGCCCCGGTCGGTGAGCCGGCCGACCATGCACTCGGACGGTCCCGCGGCGGACTGACCACGAAGATCCACCTCGCAGCCGACGGCAACTGCCGACCGCTGGCTTTCCACCTCACAGCCGGACAGGCCGGAGACGCACCCGCGTTCCCGCAGGTGATGCGCCGCCTGCGCGTCCCGCGCCGCCGTGGACGCCCTCGCACTCGGCCCGAGGTGGTCCTGGCCGACAAGGCCTATTCCTCTGGCGCCATCCGCGCCCACCTGCGGAGGTGCGGGATCCGCGCGGTCATCCCCGTCACGGCCGACCAGCGAGGACACCGGCTGCGTCGCGGCAGCCCCGGTGGCAGACCACCGGCCCTCGACCGAGAGGCATACAAGCAGCGCAACACAGTCGAGCGGTGCATCAACCGCCTCAAGCAGTGGCGCGGGGTCGCCACCCGGTACGAGAAGACCGCGACCATCTACCTGGCCGGACTCCACATCGCTGGCATCTTCCTCTGGCCGCCAGGTGACCCAAACGAAACCCCCTAATCCTTCGCGTTGCCAGTTACTTCTGGTGCGGACGACTGGGCGGGTGAGGCCCGGTCTGCGACGGGTCGGATCCGCTCGCCGTGGCGCCGCTACTCCTCGGCGAAGTACAACGGCGACAACCTGGCGCCCCGCTCCGAATCATCGACATCAGGCGGCGTGACCTGGGCGAGGTCACCGTCGATCGGGATGCCGAACTCCCGGCCGACCTCAGCGATAGCAACTCCGACCCGGCCACGCAGCACACCCAGCGCCTGAAGCCCGTACGCCCATTGGACTCGGTCCCGATCCTTGGCCCACCGGACCGGATCCCGACCCGCGGGCGGGGCGTCCCCCCAAGTCCTCTCCATAAGCTTGCGTGCTGACTCCACATCGGTCAGCCACTGCCTCACGGCCGCGCGCATCGCGCGTACCTGATCCCGCAATTCCTCGGACTCGCACTGCTCGACCTGCTCGTTGAGATAGGCACGCAGCGCCTCGACGGATCCCCAGGACCCATTTTCCTCTTCGAGGTCATACGGTGCATAGAGCACCCGGTGGTCCTCCAGGCGCAGCAGGATCGATCGTGCCCGCTCGCGCTCACTCCCGCTGAACTCCACGCTGGCGCTCTGCCCGAAGAAGGAGAAGCTGATCGTCTGTAACCGACCACGCCAGCGCCAGCGCCACTGCTTGAACATCCCTACCTCCAGCTCTGCCAACAACAAGAGTATTGGCCGGGGTTGCCCAGTCGAACCTCCGCACGCGTAGTAGGGCTCTGGATCTCCGCAGCCACGTCCGCACCCTGATCCGAACGAAACGGTCTAGGTGCTCCAGCACGAATGCGCAGGTCGTCCCGCACGAGGTCGGTGTCCCACCTGGCCCACCCCAGCAGATGTTGCAGCCGGCCCGGGGTGGCGTCCCCGGTGTGTTCGGCGATCGTTCAGCAGTTCTTGCGCGGCAGGTCCGCCAGCAAGCCGAGCGCTAACTGTCGTGCCCGAAACCTGGGTTCAACCCTCGCGAAGCGGCTCGCGATCCGGCCGATCAAGCCCTCAAACATGGCCTGCCACCGGGCGGGCACTACGATGTGATCTGCGGCCACCGCTTCATCGTCAGTCCACACATCTCACGATGATCAACGGTGGTCGCAGCTTCCTCACCGGGTGTCGTCGTCGAGTCAGGTCGGGTGGCCCAAATTCCCTGCTCCGCTGGCGTCGATCCTGCTAGACAAACCTGATGAGCTACATCAAAGTCCGTACCACGAGCATCGCCGAGGTTCCCGACCTGCTGGCCTTTTGGGCCCGGTCGGCCGAGGGCGCCAGCATCACCGACGACACGGACGGGGTCACCCGCCTACTCGTCCGTGACCCCCAGGCCCTGCTGGTGGCCGAACGGGACGGAGCGATTGTCGGCACGGTCATCGCCGGCTACGACGGCTGGCGCTGCCACCTGTACCGGCTGGCCGTTGACCCGGACCAGCGCCGTCAGGGCATCGCCGCCGCGCTGCTCTCTGCCGCTCACGAACGCTTCGTGGCACTTGGCGGCCGCCGGGCCGACGCCATGGTCCTGGACCACAACGAGCTCGGTCAGCATGCCTGGCGCGCCGCCGGCTACCACGCGGAGGAGCAGTGGAGCCGCTGGGTCAAGCCGCTTGTCTGACAGCGCTGACAACGGCTGTGGGGCATGACAGCATCACATCTACGGCTGGAGTAGGCGCGGACCAGGACCGTCTTCCGTATGAACCGATCAATTCGACCGACCGTGCAATTCCGGAAGCGCCACCCCTCCGCCTCCGCCTCCGATGCCGTCCACCGCTTCACGATGCAGTTCACCTCCACGCCCCGCGGCGCCCGACTCGCACGGCGGCTCGTCTTGGGTTTGCCGGACAGAGCCAGCTCGCCAAGCTGATCGACTTCGTCTTCGTCTCGGCGGATCTGCGGGCGTATGAGGAGGCTGACGACCAGAAGGCCACCGCGATCGGCAGGATCCTCGACCATGCCGTCGACCGCTCCGAGGCCGACGAGCAGCTCAGTGAGATCGAGGAGGACGCGCACCAAGCCCGTCAGAAGGTCCATGCCAAGGTGTACGGACCGGCCCTGGACGACATCTCGGCCGCGCTCTCGGCGGAGGTCGCCAAGTTCACGGCTGGCCGGGAGATCGTCGTGACGCCGACGGTGAGGGCCCCCAAGCCCGCAAAGACCGCGTTCCATGTGTCCATCCGGGACGGTGCGGCGGAGACTTCCGTCTACCGTCAGGGTCACGGCTTCCAGCGCGCGCTGATCATCGCCGCGCTGAAGTGTCTCGCTGACCGCCAGCGGCCCGCGGATGGAACGAGGACACTCTGTCTGGCCATCGAGGAGCCCGAGCTCTTCCAGCACCCGCCGCAGGCGCGGACGTTCGCCGATGTGCTGCGTCAGTTGGTGGCGACCTCCCCGGCCGGTCGTACGCAGGTGATGTACGCGACGCACAATCCGGTCTTCATCGACCCGGCGGGCTACCACCAGATCCGCAGGCTGAGCCGCGACACCAGCGAGGAGCATCCGGTCACCCGGGTCTGGCAGGCGTCGGAGGACGAGCTGTGCCGGTCGCTGGCCGACTTCGTCAGCGAGGACAAGATCCGGCGGCGTACGGGGATGAGCCTGGCAGGCTCTCTTGCCGAGGGGTTCTTCGCGCATACCGTGGTGCTCGGAGAGGGAACCACGGACGGCGCAGTGCTCACAGGCTGCGCGGAGCGGCAGGGAATCAGCCTCGGAGCCGAGGGGATCACCGTCATCGGTGTCGGGGGGCGGGACAACCTCATGTTCAGCCACGCCATCCTCACGGCGATGGGCGTGCCCTGCCATGTGGTCTTCGACGGCGACGCGGGGCTGCTTGAGCGAAAGCGCGAGTCGGTGCGCCATCTGCCCGAACAGAAGCGGGCGGAGAAGGAGATGGGGTTCGAGCAGCAGGCGCGGGAGAGCGCGGCCAAGAACGCCGATCTGCTGTCCTACCTGGGGAATTCCCCCGTGCCGTGGCCCTCCACCGAGTCCTCTGCGACGCATACCGTGTTCGAGGACAACCTGGAGACGTATCTCAAGGAGTCCTGGCCAGGCTGGGAGAGCAGCCGTGTGGAACTGATCCGGACTGGCAGCGGCGTGGCCAACAAGCACGCGCCCACCTACCGGGAGGCCGCCCGGATCGCTGCCTCCAACCCGCCTTATGAGATCGAGGTCATGTTGGAGAACATTCGGCATCTTGCACGCTGACGGTTACATGGCGCACGCGGCTGGGGCTGGGGATGCCTCAGCCGCACCGGCCATTCACCGCCCGGTGCACGGCCACGTCCTCCAGGCGCACCGACAGCGACTCCGCTCGCCGTGGATCCCACAGCCACACTCGGTCCTCAGACGGCCCGAACGTCAACAACGGGCGCTCACTGTCCAATGGCCCGTTGAAGACAGGGATCCTCTCCTCCATTCCTCTGACGCAGACGAGTCTGCCCCGCACTCCGAAATAGGGCGCCGGATCCCTGCCCTCCCATGCGGTGATGCGGGCACGGGCCGCCGCCTTCTCGGCTTCGGCGGCCTCGAACACAATCGGCAAGCCCAGGGCGATCAATGACACCACGAGCGTCACGACGGTCGGAATGACCGGCCCTCGCGGACGCAGATGGAAGTAGCGGAGCCAGCCGCTCACGCCCGCCCAAAGCAACAGCAGCACCGCTGCGAGGCCCACCGGCCTGGACGGGGCGAAGTAGCGCCAGTAGGTGTCGATCGACACGGCTTCCGCCGGGATTCCAAATCCGGCACGTAGATAGACGGTGTATTGCAGCCCTCCCAGCCAAGGCAGGGTCAGTGCCAATGCGGGTACAAGTGCGGGCAGCAGCCATGACGCATGCCGACCGAACCACGAGTGCACAAAGGCGTGGACCACGCCGTACGCGCCCGCGATGACACTGGCCACCGCGAGCAGCGGCAATGCGACCATCATGGCCCGCGCGACTTCGGCGGGTGAGCCTGGCACGGTCAGTGCGAGGACAGACCCCGGGAGGGTGAGTGTGCCCACGACCATCGCGCCCCAGGCCAGCTTGGGCGCCATGCGTGGCTCACGCGGGCCGGTCACCAAGCGGCCGACGGGCCAGACCAGCAGAAACGGCACCAGGACGGGGACCAGCAGCCAGGGACCGTCGATGAAGACCGCCGCGAAGCCGCTGCCGAGTGAGATCAGACAGGTGCCGAGCAGCGCGAGTACCGACAGCCACTTCTTCTGGTCGTCTGCCACCGGTTCCGCCTCTTCGTCAGACCCCTGGGGCCGTCCGGCCATGCCCATCGGGACGCGCAGTTCCATGGCGGAGGAGTTGAAGGACCTGCCAGTGAACGAGCCGTCTTCGAGTCGACGGCTGAGGGCTGCGATATTGGGGCGGCCGGGCCGCTTCACCACTCGGAGCGTGGTCGCGGCACCGAGTCGGGAGCGACATCGGCGTACCGTGTTCAGTAGGCCGCTCGCCTCCGGTGCCTTTGCGTGAACGTGGTACACGGATCGGTGGTCTTGGTCCACCGCGTGCTCCACCAAGGCCGCGTCGACGACCCACAGCCCCGCCTGGTGGCCCTGCGCCAGCTTTTCGATCTCGCGTACGGCCGCCGTGACAGCACCGAACCGGGCCCCGTAGACGCGCACTTCGACGAGCAGCCCGCGTTGTCCTGTACCGAGGACGGACATATCGGATCCGTGCTGGACCCACGACCGTGTGGACCATCCTCGGGCCTCGAGGAGGCGGATGGCGAGGGCCGCTTCGTCCGGTGCGTCGGCGATGGCGACGAGTACGTCCACACGCCGGTTGAACGGACTCAGCGGCATGGTCGTCGCAGCCCCCGTCGTATCCGGAGGGGGCTCCGTCGTCGCGCCGTTCCTGGGCTCAGGCAGACCTCGCAACCCCAGCCCGGCGTTCATAGGGTGACCACAGGCATGCCCGCCTCCCGTGCACATTTCCAGAGAACTCCGCAAAGGCCGTACGGTACCGAGCGCACCGCTTTATGTGGCCGAGAATCGGCTACTGCCCCCACCCGCCTCACCTGGAACAATGCGCACGGCAAAGTGCAGCGGCACCGTGCACGGACGCACCGAGATCGGCAGATAAACCCGGATCTGCTCACGGAGGAGATGGCGGGGCCCCGGAAGCTGCTGCTGACCGGCCGGAGCTGGCTGGTCACCTATATCGACTGGTGGCGCAAGTGGTGCTACGTAGAGCCGACCGACAGCGGAGGCAAGGCCAAGTGGAGCGGCCGGGGGTTCGCGTACGCGGCGAACTTTGAACTCACCAGGGCGGTGCGTGAGGTGCTCCTCGGCGCCGATCCCGCGGTGCGGCTGACCAAACGTGCCGTCGTGACGCTCGACGAAGCTAGGGATCATTTCAGCGAGGCGGTGCATCCGGGAGGCACTCTGGTCACCCGCGCAGGCGGGGGCCACGTGCACTGGTGGACCTGGGCCGGGCACCGGGCCAACGCGACCCTTGCCGCTAGGTTCGCCGACTTCGAGGGGGCGCGGGCGATCCTCGACGAACCCGTCCGCTTCATGATCCCCCTGCCCGCTGACGCGAACGCCTGAATGAGTAGGCCTCCGCCCCCGGTGCTGTGCGGTACCGGGGGCGGAGGTAGGGGCGTGCAAGAAGCGGGGCGGAGGTCAGCCCTGCAGCTGCTCGTACGCCGGGAGCGTGAGGAAGTCCTCGTAGTCCTCGTCCAGCGCGACCTTCAGCAGCAGGTCGTGGGCCTGCTGCCAGTTGCCGGAGGTGAAGGCGTCCTCGCCGATCTCCTCGCGGATCGCGGCGAGTTCCTCGGCGGCGACCTTGCGGGCGAGGTCGGGGGTGGCGCGTTCGCCGTTCTCGAAGGTGACGCCCGCGTTGATCCACTGCCAGATCTGGGAGCGGGAGATCTCCGCGGTGGCCGCGTCCTCCATCAGGTTGAAGATGGCGACCGCGCCCAGGCCGCGCAGCCATGCCTCGATGTAGCGGATGCCGACCTGGACTGCGTTGCGGAGGCCCTCGTAGGTGGGCTTGGCGTGGAGGGTGTCGATGGCGATCAGGTCGCCGGCGGCGACGGAGACGTCCTCGCGGAGGCGGTCCTTCTGGTTGGGCTTGTCGCCGAGGACCGCGTCGAAGGAGGCCATGGCGATCGGGACGAGGTCGGGGTGGGCGACCCAGGAGCCGTCGAAGCCGTCGTGCGCCTCGCGGTCCTTGTCGGCCTTGACCTTCTCGAAGGCGACCTTGTTGACCTCGGCGTCGCGGCGCGAGGGGATGAAGGCCGCCATGCCGCCGATGGCGTGCGCGCCGCGCTTGTGGCAGGTGCGGACGAGGAGCTCGGTGTAGGCGCGCATGAAGGGCGCGGTCATCGTCACGGCGTTGCGGTCCGGGAGGACGAACTTCTCGCCTCCGTCGCGGAAGTTCTTGACGATGGAGAAGAGGTAGTCCCAGCGGCCGGCGTTGAGGCCGGAGGCGTGGTCGCGGAGCTCGTAGAGGATCTCCTCCATCTCGTACGCGGCCGTGATCGTCTCGATCAGGACGGTGGCGCGGACGGTGCCCTGAGGGATGCCCACGTAGTCCTGCGCGAAGACGAAGACGTCGTTCCAGAGGCGGGCCTCCAGGTGCGACTCGGTCTTCGGGAGATAGAAGTACGGGCCCTTGCCCAGCTCGATTAGACGCTTGGCGTTGTGGAAGAAGTACAGGCCGAAGTCGACCAGTGCGCCGGGGACGGCGCGGCCGTCCAGTTGGAGGTGGCGCTCGTCCAGGTGCCAGCCGCGGGGGCGCATGACGACCGTGGCCAGCTCCTCGGCGGGGCGCAGGGCGTAGGACTTGCCGGTGCGCTCATCTGTGAAGTCGATGTTCCGGGTGTACGCGTCGCTCAGGTTGAGCTGGCCGAGGACGACGTTCTCCCAGGTGGGGGCGGAGGCGTCCTCGAAGTCGGCGAGCCAGACCTTCGCGCCGGAGTTCAGCGCGTTGATGGTCATCTTGCGGTCGGTCGGTCCGGTGATCTCGACGCGTCGGTCGTTCAGGGCGGCCGGGGCCGGGGCGACCTGCCAGGAGGCGTCGGCGCGGATCGCGGCCGTCTCCGGAAGGAAGTCGAGGGTGGAGGTGCGGGCGATCTCGGCGCGGCGTTCGGCGCGGCGGGCGAGGAGCTCGTCACGGCGGGGCGTGAAGTTCCGGTGCAGCTCGGCCACGAAGGCGAGGGCCGCATCGGTGAGGACCTCGTCCTGCCTTGGCAGGGGCTCGGCGTCGACGATGGCCAGCGGGGACGGCGCTGGTGCGGACATGAAAGGTCACTTCCTTCGGGCGGGCTTCACGGGCGGTGCCGGGCGGCCGTCGGGATGAGCGGGCGACGCCGCGGTGCGGCGGACGTGCTCACGGCACTGAGTGCCAAGGCTCCGAGAGATCGGTCGCAGGCGCCGTCGCGGTGTCGGGCGCTTCTGAACAGTGGATAGTAGTTATCGCATAGTGGAAGTTCAATGGTTTGTTGATGTCGAGATTCTCTGGGTCGACAGACCATGGCTCTCAGTGCCACGCCGTGCACGCAAGGTGTGCGGCGTGTGCGGGGTGCGAGGGGTGCGGGGTGTGTGAGGGGTGCGGGGTTACGCAAGGTGCGCGAGGTCGTCCGGGGTGTCGATGTCGTACGCCTGGGCCACATCCCCGCACTCGACCAGCGTGACCTCCGAAGCGTGCGCCGCCAGATAGGCGCGCGCACCGCGGTCGCCCGTCGCGCTCGCCGCAATGCCCTCCCAGTGGTCCACGCCGAACAGCACCGGGTGCCCGCGCTCGCCGCCGTACGAAGCCGCCGCCAGGGTGGCGGGGGAGCGGTACGCGGCACGGACCCGGGCCACGGCCGGTACGCCGATGCCCGGCTGGTCCACCAGGGACACCAGCGCCGCGTCCACCCCCGTCCCCGCCAGCGACGCAAGACCCACGCGCAGCGACGAGCCCATGCCCTCCTCCCACTCCGGGTTGTCCACCACCGTGCAGCCGGTCAGCTCGGCCGTCGCCCGCACCCGCTCGGCCGCGGCGCCCAGCACCACATGCACCGGGCCGCAGCCCGCCTCCCGCAACACCGCCGCCGCATGCTCGACCAGCGGACGCCCCCGGTGCGTCAGCAGCGCCTTCGGGCGGCCGCCGAGCCGCCGTCCGCCGCCCGCCGCGAGCAGCAGGCCGGCGACGGCCGGTGTGCGGTGCATGCGGTCCTCCGCCAGTCCTGACGTGTCTCTCATGGACCATCCATATCGCACGTGACGATGGGGGTGATGCGCCCTGCGTGGGTGACACGGCCTTGGATAAAGTGCAGCCTCCGACAGAGAAGTTCACCATGGGGGACGAGAGCCGAATGAGCGCGAGTGCACAGCAGGGCACGGTCTTCAAGCCGCTGGGGGAGGACGACCCGCAGCATGTCGCGGGGTACCGGCTCGCCGCTCGGCTCGGGGCCGGCGGCATGGGCAAGGTGTACCTCTCGTACACGCTCGGCGGACGGCCCGTCGCCATCAAGGTCATCCGGCCCGACTTCGGCCAGGACGCGGAGTTCCGCCGCCGGTTCGCCCAGGAGGTGCAGGCCGCCCAGCGCGTCCAGGGCCTCTACACCGCGCCCGTCATCGACGCCGACCCCGACGCCGAGCAGCCGTGGCTCGCCACCGCGTACGTCCCCGGCCCCTCCCTCGCCGACGCCGTCAACCAGCACGGCAAACTCCCCGTCGAGACCGTGTTGTTGCTCGTCGCCGGGATCGCCGAGGCGCTCCATGTCATCCACGGCGCGGGCATCGTCCACCGCGACCTCAAGCCCGCCAATGTGCTGCTCGCCGCCGACGGCCCGCGCGTCATCGACTTCGGCATCGCCCGCGCCGCCGACGCCACCTCGCTCACCGGCAGCGGCGTCACCATCGGCACGCCGTCGTTCATGGCCCCGGAACAGGCCGCAGGCAGCCATGTCACCCCGGCGACCGACATATTCGCGCTGGGGCAGGTCGCAGCGTACGCCTCCACCGGCAGCCCCGCGTTCGGCGAGGGCACCTCGCACGGCGTGCTGTACCGGATCGTGCACGAGGAGCCCGATCTGACCGAGGTGCCGGAGCGGCTGCGGGAGCTGGTGACGCGCTGCCTGGCCAAGGAGCCGGAGAACCGGCCGTCGGTCGCCGAACTGCTGACCATCTGCCAGGAGGCCACCGCGGAGACGGTGCTCAGGCGGCCCGAGGAGTGGCTGCCGAGCGCGGTCGCCGCGGAGATCGGCACCCGCAAGGCCGCGCCCGCGCCGGCGTCCCCCACTCCGCCGCCGGCCGCACCGGCTGCGACGGCGCCGGCGGCGACCGCTCCGGGGACCGTCCCCGCAC
>NZ_JADWYQ010000011.1 GCF_022414575.1 Streptomyces sp. MUM 178J
TAAGCCTTTCAGCGCCGATGGTACTGCAGGGGGGACCCTGTGGGAGAGTAGGACGCCGCCGAACAATTTTTAGCCGTAGGCTCCTGGACTGTTGGTCCGGGAGCCTACGGCCTTTCTGCGTTGCAGGAGTTCCAGGCGTGGACGGCCGCACCCCACCGCAGGATGCCGACGAGGCTGCCGGTAAGGTCAGGGGGCATCGTAGGCACGTTCCCCACAGGAGGCCCCCGGGTGGAGGTCCAGGAGACTCGGGTCCAGACGGACCGGGTACTCACCATCCCCAACATCCTCAGCATGGCGAGACTCCTCGGCGTCCCGCTCTTCCTGTGGCTGATCCTCCGCCCCGAGTTCGGCGGGCCGAACAGCGACGGCTGGGCGCTTCTGGTACTGGCGCTGAGCGGCGTCAGCGACTATCTCGACGGCAAGCTCGCCCGTCGCTGGAACCAGATCAGCAGCCTGGGACGCATCCTGGACCCCGCCGCGGACCGGCTGTACATCCTCTCCACCCTGGTCGGGCTCACGTGGCGGGAAATTCTTCCGCTCTGGCTCACCGTGGTTCTGCTGGCGAGGGAAGTGATGCTGCTG
This sequence comes from Streptomyces sp. MUM 178J, assembly GCF_022414575.1. Classification (GTDB taxonomy): domain Bacteria; phylum Actinomycetota; class Actinomycetes; order Streptomycetales; family Streptomycetaceae; genus Streptomyces; species Streptomyces chengmaiensis. Next base: position 583 of record NZ_JADWYQ010000011.1, read on the forward strand.
GTGATGGTGGGAATCCTCCGCCGCCATGGCTATCCGCCGCCCCAGGTGAACTTCCTCGGCAAGGCGGCTACCTTCAACCTCATGTACGCCTTCCCCCTGCTCCTCCTCAGCGATGGGACGGGGTGGCTTTCGTCACTCGCCGCGATTTTCGGATGGGCGTTCGCCGGATGGGGTACAACTCTGTATTGGTGGGCAGGGATCCTCTACGTGGTCCAGGTCCGCCGACTCGTCAAGGCGGACGCAGTGGCCGATTGACCTCGTCGATGCCGTGCCGTGCAGTGTCGCCGGCCGCGCATGACGCCAGAGGAGCTCCCCGGACGGGCGAAGTCGGCTAGACCGTCGTCTCTTCAAGGAGGACGCTTCCGACATGAAGGCCGTCGTGATGGCCGGAGGCGAAGGCACCCGACTTCGCCCGATGACCTCGAGCATGCCCAAGCCGCTCCTGCCGGTCGCCAACCGGCCGATCATGGAGCATGTGCTTCGGCTGCTCAAACGGCATGGTCTCAACGAGACCGTCGTCACCGTGCAGTTTCTCGCGTCGCTGGTCAAGAACTACTTCGGCGACGGCGAAGAGCTCGGAATGGAGCTCACCTACGCCAACGAGGAGAAGCCCCTCGGTACTGCAGGCAGTGTCAAGAATGCCGAGGAGGCACTGAAGGACGACACCTTCCTCGTCATTTCCGGCGATGCGCTCACCGACTTCGACCTCACCGATCTGATCTCCTTCCACAAGGAGAAGGGCGCCCTTGTCACGGTGTGTCTGACTCGTGTGCCGAATCCTCTGGAGTTCGGCATCACCATCGTCGACGAAGAGGGAAAAGTCGAACGCTTCCTGGAGAAGCCGACCTGGGGTCAGGTCTTCTCCGACACTGTGAACACGGGCATCTATGTCATGGAGCCCGAGGTGTTTGACTACGTCGAGCCGGACGTTCCGGTGGACTGGTCGGGCGATGTCTTCCCCCAGCTCATGAAGGAAGGCAAGCCGATCTACGGTTATGTGGCCGAGGGCTACTGGGAGGACGTCGGAACCCACGAAAGCTACGTCAAGGCGCAGGCGGATGTCCTCGAAGGCAAGGTCGACGTGGAGATCGACGGATTTGAGATCTCCCCGGGCGTGTGGGTGGCGGAAGGGGCCGAAGTACACCCCGACGCCGTACTCCGCGGACCCCTCTACATCGGCGACTACGCCAAGGTGGAGGCGGACGTCGAGATCCGTGAGCACACGGTCGTGGGCTCCAACGTCGTCGTCAAGAGCGGTGCCTTTCTTCATAAGGCCGTTGTCCATGACAACGTGTATGTGGGGCAGCACAGCAATCTGCGCGGCTGTGTGATCGGCAAGAACACCGACCTGATGCGTGCCGCTCGCATCGAGGACGGCGCCGTCATCGGGGACGAGTGCCTCATCGGCGAAGAATCGATCGTGCAGGGCAATGTGCGGGTCTACCCGTTCAAGACCATCGAGGCCGGCGCCTTCGTCAACACGTCGGTCATCTGGGAGTCCAGAGGGCAGGCGCATCTCTTCGGAACCCGCGGCGTCTCCGGAATCCTCAATGTCGAGATCACTCCCGAGCTGGCGGTGCGGCTGGCCGGGGCATATGCCACGACGTTGAAGAAGGGGGCCACGGTCACCACGGCGCGCGACCACTCGCGTGGCGCACGGGCCCTCAAGCGAGCGGTGATCTCCGCACTGCAGGCCAGCGCCATCGACGTACGCGACCTGGAGAACGTCCCGCTGCCCGTGGCCCGACAGCAGACGGCCCGTGGCAGCGCCGGCGGCATCATGATCCGCACCTCGCCGGGTGTGCCCGACTCCGTGGACATCATGTTCTTCGACGAGCGCGGCGCGGATCTGTCGCAGGCCGGGCAGCGCAAGCTCGAGCGCGTCTATGCCCGCCAGGAGTACCGACGGGCGTTCCCCGGCGAGATCGGCGATCTGCACTTCCCGTCGAGTGTCTTCGACTCGTACACGGGCTCCCTGCTGCGGAACGTGGACACTTCGGGCATCGCCGAGTCGGGGCTGAAGGTCGTCATCGACGCCTCCAACGGCAGCGCCGGACTCGTTCTGCCCAGCCTCTTGGGGCGTCTCGGGGTGGACTCGCTGACGATCAATCCGGGCCTCGACGAGTCGCGGCCCACGGAGTCGGCCGAGACCCGGCGCTCCGGGCTGGTGCGGCTCGGTGAAATCGTCGCCTCGGCGCGAGCCGCCTTCGGGGTGCGCTTCGACCCCGTAGGCGAGCGGCTCTCCCTGGTCGACGAAGGGGGCAAGATCGTCGAGGACGACCGCGCACTTCTGGTGATGCTCGACCTGGTGGCCGCCGAGCGGCGCAGCGGGCGGGTCGCCCTGCCGGTGACCACCACCAGGATCGCCGAGCAGGTGGCCGCGTACCACGGCACTCAGGTGGAGTGGACGACCACGTCCCCCGACGATCTGACGCGCGTCGGACGGGAGGACAGCACCATCTTCGGCGGCGACGGCCGAGGCGGCTTCATCGTGCCGGAGTTCAGCAGCGTCTTCGACGGCGCCGCCGCGTTTGTCCGGTTGATCGGACTGGTCGCCCGCACGCAGCTCACCCTGAGCCAGATCGATGCGCGGATTCCGCGGGCCCATGTGCTCAAGCGGGACCTGGCGACCCCCTGGGCGGTGAAGGGGCTCGTGATGCGCCGGGTCGTCGAGGCGGCCGGAGACCGCCATGTGGACACGACAGACGGTGTGCGGGTGGTGGAGGCCGACGGACGGTGGGTGATGGTGCTCCCCGACCCAGCCGAAGCCGTCACCCATCTGTGGGCGGAGGGCCCCGACGACGCCTCGGCCCAGTCCCTGCTCGACGATTGGTCGGCGGTCGTCGACAGCGCAGGTCGCTAGGGACTTCCCGAGCGGTGAGGCCGGTACGCCGGAGGGGAGTGCGGGGCCGCTTCCGGCGTGCCGGTGGGGCCATTCGGCGGTAGCGGCTGCGACGTGCGACGATGTGCGGCATGCCGCAGCAGCCCCCCGTTCGGAGCACTGGCTCCGCGCCGCCCACGCGCCCCGATGCGTCGATGTCGCTGCTGACCAACGTCATGGAGCACAGCCTCGACGACGGGTACGCGGAGGCCGCGGCACGCCGGGACGCGGAAGGCGGCGGCCTGCCCCGCACCCTGAGGGCCAAGCTCGGCCTCGCCGCCGGGCTGGTGCTGGCCGCCGCCGTGGTCACGGTGGGCGCGGCCCAGGCGCGGATATCGGCCCCGGTGGTGGCGAAGGAGCGCGAGGAGCTCATCGACCGGGTGGAGGCCGAGACCGCGGCGGTCGACGATCTCGAGGCCGGGGTGGAGCGCCTCCGCACCGAGGTGGAGGAGCGGCAGCGCAGGGCCCTCCGGACGCAGGGCGGAGAGCAGGGGGACTTGGTTTCGCTGCTGTCGGGCGCCACCGCGGTGGAGGGACCGGGCGTGAAGCTGGTCGTCGACGACGCCGAGTCGTCCGACCAAGGAGGCGGCGGGCCGCGGGAGAGCAGCAGTTTCTCCGACACGGGCCGGGTACGCGACCGCGACATGCAGCGGGTCGTGAACGGACTGTGGGAGTCCGGGGCCGAGGCCGTGGCGATCAACGGGCAGCGGCTGACGGCCCTGTCGGCGATCCGTGCCGCGGGCGACGCCATACTGGTCGACAACAGGCCGCTGGTGCCGCCGTACACGGTGCTCGCGGTAGGGGACGGGAAGAGGCTGCGCACCGCGTTCCAGAACAGCGCCGACGGACAGTACCTCAAGGTCCTGGCGGAGAGCTTCGGCATCCGGTCCAAGATCTCCGACCAGGACAGGGTGAGTCTGCCGGCGGCGACCAGCCTGATCGTGCGCACAGCAGAGCCGCAGTCCGCCGACGCCGGGAACAGCGATGGGCGGGCGGCGGACGAGACAGGGAAGGGCACATCGTGATCGCCGTACTGGGCCTCGTCGTGGGAGTCGTGGTCGGACTGTTCATCCGGCCCGAGGTGCCGGCGGTCGTCGAGCCCTATCTTCCGATCGCGGTCGTCGCCGCTCTCGACGCCGTCTTCGGCGGTCTGCGGGCCATGCTCGACGGGATCTTCGTGGACAAGGTCTTCGTCGTCTCGTTCCTGTCGAACGTGGTGGTGGCCGCCCTGATCGTGTTCCTCGGCGACAAACTGGGCGTGGGCGCCCAGCTGTCGACGGGCGTCGTCGTGGTGCTGGGCATCCGGATCTTCTCCAACGCGGCCGCCATCCGGCGGCATGTCTTCCGGGCGTGAGGCCGATGAACCGCGAGCAGCACCAGAGCCGGGACGGCGACCGGGACCGCCCGCTCGACGGGAACACCGGCAGCAGCCAGAACACCGGCCACACCCAGAACGCCGGAGACAGCGGGGCCGCGGCGCGGCCGGCCCACGTCGATCTTTCGAAGGAGAACCCTGCGAAGGCCGACGAGGGAGGCGCAGGCCCGGAGAGGCCGCAGGAGCCCCCCATGCCCGCGCCAGAGCTCCCGGCCGGCCGGGACGAGGCACAGCGGACGGGCCGGCAGCGGCTGCTGGAAGGGCTCTGGCCGCCGCGCGTCACCCGTGCCCAACTCACCGTCGCCGTCCTTCTGTTCGTCCTCGGCCTCGGCCTGGCCATCCAGGTGCGCTCCACCAGCGACAGCAGTGCGCTGCGCGGTGCGCGCCAAGAGGACCTGGTGCGCATCCTCGACGAGATCGACAACCGCAGTGAGCGGCTGGAAGACGAGAAGCAGCGGCTGGAGGACCAGCGCACCGAGCTGGAGAACAGCTCCGACCAGGCGGAAGAGGCGCGTCGGCAGACGCGGCAGAAGGAGCAGCAGTTGGCGATCCTGGCCGGCACCGTCGCCGCGCAGGGACCCGGCATCACGCTCACCATCGACGACCCCCTCGGCGCGGTCGAGCCCGACGCACTGCTGGACGCCATCCAGGAGTTGCGTGCTGCCGGTGCGGAGGCCATCCAGGTCAATGACGTCCGAGTGGCAGCCGATACGTATCTCTCCGGGCGCGGCGGCGCCATAGAGGTGGACGGGAAGCCGATCTCGGCCCCGTACGGCTTCAGGGTCATCGGCAAGCCGCAGGACCTGGAGCCTGCTCTGAACATCCCGGGCGGAGTGGTGCAGACCTTGGAGAAGGAGCAGGCCACCGCGACTGTGATGCGGTCGGAGAAGATCGTTGTGGACGCCTTGCGACCCGAGAAGCGGCCTGACTACGCTCGGTCGTCCTCGCGGTGAGCCGGGGGCGCATGGGGGGCTCCGGACCCGGGCAGGAGGTAGCAGGGGGTCGCCGCATCACACAAGTGGTGCGTGGTGGAAACTGTCGGGTGGATACGGACGTTGTGAGGGTGTCCGGGTCGGCAGGTGTGTTCGTCGGGAGTTCGTCCTGCCCCACGGGCGGGTCTATTTCGGTCAAGGGGAAACGCCCGTGAAGTTGTTTGGGAAGTTGTTCGGCAAGAGCGCCCGCGAAGAAGGCGGCAGCGCCAGGCATCGCGCACCGCGCCATGGCCAGACGGATGAGCAGGGCGGAGAGCGCCCGCTCTTCCGGGACGAGGTCAATGGGGGCGGTGACATTTCGGGCGGGCCGGGCGCGTCGTCTGTTGACCCTGCCGGTGCCGGACGCATAGGTTTCGGGGAACCGTCAAGCTCGGGTACGGGTGGAGAGTTCGCCGCCGACCCGTATGCGACCAATCCCCACGCGGCCGCGCCGCGGCAGGAGGACCCGTCCATGTCGGCTCTGCCGGTTTGCACCAGGTGCGGGCACCGCAATGCCGAGGCCAGCCGCTTCTGCTCCAACTGCGGCGCGCCGCTGCGTGGAGGCGTGCCGGCGGAGCGCGCCTCGGAGACGACGTCGACGATCTCCATCTCCGGCCTCGAGGCATACGACTCCGAGATGACCGGGCAGACGGCGCTGCCGTCCCTGTCGCCCGAGGCCCAGGCCGCCGTCGACGCCCTGCCTCCCGGCTCGGCGCTGCTGGTGGTGCGGCGCGGGCCGAACTCGGGCAGCCGCTTCCTGCTGGACAGCGAGCTGACCACCGCCGGGCGCCATCCGCAGAGCGACATCTTCCTCGACGATGTGACGGTGTCCCGGCGTCATGTCGAATTCCGCAGAGATGCCGAGGGGCGCTTCAGCGTCGCGGACGTCGGCAGCCTCAACGGCACCTATGTCAATCGCGAGCGGATCGACTCCGTGCTTCTGTCGAACGGCGACGAGGTCCAGATCGGCAAGTACCGGCTGGTCTTCTACGGGAGCCAGCGGGGCGTGTAACCCGTCAAACCCGTCAGGGAAGGCACATGCTGCGAACACCCACGGGCGGCGCCGGGAACGGCGCCGCCGCCGGGGCCGACCGGCTGATGAGCATCGGCACGGTGCTCGGGCGGCTACGTGAGGAGTTCCCCGAGGTCACCATCTCCAAGATCCGGTTTCTGGAGGCGGAAGGGCTGGTGGAGCCGCAGCGCACACCGTCGGGGTACCGCAAGTTCGCCCCGGAGGACGTGGAGCGGCTGGCGCAGGTGCTGCGTATGCAGCGTGATCACTATCTTCCCCTGAAGGTCATCCGCGAGCATCTCGAGGCGCAGAGCCGGGGCGAGGAGGTGCGGCTGCCCGCACCGGCCGCGCCACGCGAGCTGCTCGACGGGGAGGCCTGGCGGGCGGACGAGGCGGCACGGCCCACGGCCGCCCGGGTCGGCCGTGCCGAGCTGCTCGCCGCCGCCGAGGTGAGCGGCGAAGAGCTGGACGAATGGGTCTCATACGGGCTGATCACCCCGGATGAGGACGGCGGCTGCGACGCCGGGTCGGTCACGGTGGCGCGGCTGATCGCGGATCTGGGCAGATTCGGACTGGAGCCGCGGCATCTTCGCGCCATGAAGGCCGCAGCGGACCGTGAGGCCGGACTGGTCGAACAAGTGGTCGCCCCGCTGCGGCGGCACCGGAATCCGCAGACCAGAGCGCATGCGGAGGCCACCGTCAGGGAGCTGGCGGGGCTGTCGGTGCGGCTCCATGCAGCCCTTGTCCAGAGCGCGCTCGGGGTAAGGCTTCACTGATCTTGTGAGGGCCCGACTATCCAAACCTGCCGAGCACGTCCTAGGGTTACTGTGTGAACGAGCTCGACGTTGTGGGTGTCCGGGTTGAAATGCCCTCGAACCAACCGATCGTGCTCCTGCGGGAAGTGGGAGGCGACCGGTACCTCCCCATCTGGATCGGACCAGGGGAGGCGACCGCCATCGCCTTCGCGCAGCAGGGGATGGCTCCTGCCCGGCCTCTGACGCACGACCTCTTCAAGGACGTGCTGGAGGCGGTGGGCCAGGAGCTCACCGAAGTGCGCATCACGGACCTCCGGGAAGGCGTCTTCTACGCGGAGCTGGTCTTCGCCAGCGGCGTCGAGGTGAGCGCGAGGCCGTCCGACGCCATAGCGCTGGCGCTGCGCACAGGGACGCCGATCTATGGCAGTGACGGCGTGCTGGACGATGCGGGGATCGCCATCCCCGACGAGCAGGAGGACGAGGTGGAGAAGTTCCGCGAGTTCCTCGACCAGATCTCGCCGGAGGACTTCGGCACCAACAGCCAGTGACCGCACCGGCCGCCGGTGACCCTGTCGGGAGTCCTGCACGGCAGGGCCTGTCGGGTGGCCGGAGGCGGATCTCGCGGGCCGTTGCGGCGCATACGTTTCGGGCCCGCCGCGCGACCGCGCATTCGGCCACGTATTCCCTGACTTGGGGTACGGAAAACCACTCTCAGGGTGATTATCACTCGGCGTGGCGAGTGTGGCGATCGTTGACGCACCCCTGGCGACTCCCTACCGTCGAGATGGCAGGTCAAGGACGGAGGTCGGCGTGAGAAGCAGCGGCGACGGTACGGCTGGGGGCGGCCCCGGACGCAGTCTGGGGGAGAGCGGGCCGTATCCGCTTCACGACGGCGCGACCGGCGTCGATGCCGCCGACCCCGCGACGGACACCATCGGCTATCGGGGTCCAACCGCGTGCGCCGCGGCGGGCATCACCTATCGGCAGCTGGACTACTGGGCCCGCACCGGACTGGTCGAGCCCAGCGTGCGGCCTGCGTACGGATCGGGGACCCAGCGCCTCTACAGCTTTCGTGACGTCGTCGTCCTGAAGATCGTCAAGCGTTTCCTGGACACCGGTGTCGGCCTGCAGAACATCAGGGCCGCGGTCCGGCATCTGCGTGATCGCGGCTTTCGCGACCTGGAGCGCATGACGCTGATGAGCGACGGGGCGACGGTGTACGAGTGCTCCTCACCCGACGAGGTCGTCGATCTGCTCCAGGGCGGCCAGGGTGTCTTCGGCATCGCCGTGGGCGTGGTGTGGCGGGACGTGGAAGCCGCGCTCTCCCAGCTCCACGGGGAGCGGGTCGACACGGGCGAGACGCTGGTCGGGCACAATCCGGCCGATGAGCTGGCCAGGCGCAGACGCGACCGGGCGGTCTGACGTCCGGCGGAGCCCCCTTGCGGACGCCGACGACGGCATGGACGCCGCCGTCGGACGTTGCTGTCAGCGGTGTGACGTTGTTGTCAGTGGTGTAGGGCAGCATCGATGGTGTGAGAACCGCGCCGACGATTCTGCATCTGGACATGGATGCCTTCTACGCCTCTGCCGAGCAGGCGGCGAAGCCGAGTCTGCGCGGCAAGCCAGTGGTGGTGGGAGGACTCGGTCCGCGGGGGGTCGTCGCCACCGCCTCCTACGAGGCGCGACGCTTCGGCGTGCACTCGGCGATGCCGATGGCCCAGGCCAGGCGGCTCGCGCCGAACGCCGCGTATCTGGTGCCCCGATTCTCCCTGTACCGCGCGGTCAGCGAACAGGTGATGGAGTTGCTGGCGACGCTGTCGCCACTGGTGGAGCCGCTGAGTCTGGACGAGGCGTTCGTTGACCTCGAAGCCGGCGGCAGCGCGGATGACAGCGCGTCGGCGCAGGCGGCGGGGAAGCGGCTGCGCGCTGATATCCACCGGGTCACCGGGCTGACCGGCTCGGTCGGTCTGGCCGGCTCCAAGATGCTGGCGAAGATCGCTTCCGAGCAGGCGAAACCGGACGGCCTGCTGCTCATTGAACCGGGCACGGAGCGGGAGCTGCTCGGGCCCCTGTCCGTGCGGACGCTGCCGGGGGTCGGGCCCGCGACGGGCGAGCATCTGCGGCGCGCCGGAATGACGACGGTCGCGGATCTGGCGGAGGCCGGCGAGGACGAACTGGTGCGCCTGGTGGGCAAGGCGCACGGGACCGCGCTGCACCATATGGCGCTGGGGCACGACGACCGGCCCGTGGTGGCGGAGCGCGATGCGAAGTCGGTGTCGGTCGAGGACACGTTCGATGTGGACCTGCACGACCGGGTGCGGGTGCGCGGCGAGGTGGAGCGGCTGGCGGAACGGTGCGTGCAGCGGCTCCGGGCCGCCGGGCGGTCCGGGCGGACCGTTGTGCTGAAAGTCCGCAGATTCGATTTTTCGACGCTCACCCGCTCGGAGACGCTCCGCGGGCCGACGGACGACCCGGCGGTGGTGCGGGAGGCCGCCGCGCGGCTGCTGGAGTCCGTGGACACGACCGGGGGCGTGCGGCTGCTGGGTGTGGGCGTCAGCGGCCTGGCCGACTACACGCAGGAGGACCTCTTCGCCCAGGCGGCGGCCGGGGAACGCGAGGGAGAGGCGGGAGCTGCAGAACCGGGCGTGGCGGAGGCGTCTGCGGCCCCGCAGGGGCGAAACGAGGCCGCGGAGCCGAAGCCCGAGCCGGAGCCGCCTGCCGAGCGGCGCTGGCTGGCCGGGCATGACGTGCGCCATGCGCGTTACGGGGCGGGATGGGTGCAGGGCAGTGGCCTCGGGCGGGTGACGGTGCGCTTCGAGGAGCCGTGGTCGCACCCCGGGCGGGTGCGGACGTTCGCGGTCGACGACCCAGAGCTGACGCCGGCGGAGCCGCTTCCACTGCTCCGGCCGTCCTCACCGGAGCCGGGCACGTCCCCGAGGGACGGTCTGCCCGGGCAGCCGGACGCCGGGTGCGGTGCGAAGACCCCTTGTCAGTCGTCCTGACCCGCCACGCGGCCGAAGGAGCGGTCGCCCGAGGGCGGCGGCTGTGCAGGGCCCGCGAGGTGGAGGCCGTAGTGGTGGTAGAGCTGGAGCTCCTGCTCGGGGGAGAGATGGCGGCCGACGCCGAAATCCGGGGCGTCCTTGATCAGGGAGCGTTCATAGGGGACGTGCAGGCTGTCGCCGACCACCTCGCTCGGCTCCAGCGGGACGAACGCGTCGCGGCTGAACAGACCCGTGCGCACGGCGGCCCACTCGGGCTCGCCCGTCGCATCGTCCAGATACACCTCGTCCACTGTCCCGATCTTGGCGCCGTCGCGGTCGTACGCCTTGCGCCCGATCAGGCTGCGCGGATCGATATCGGTCTGCACGGTCCCTCCAACAGGTCGCAACTGCTCGCTACCACTACACAACGGCAAATTCGGGGTGTCGGCCACTTGAGCGATCGGCGAGGGACCGCGCTGGTACGCTGGCAAGCGGCTGCTGACCCCGCGCGGGAGAGTCCGCCGGTGAAACCGCCGGCGGCGCCGAAGGAGCAAATCCTCCCCGGAATCTCTCAGGCAACCGGTACCGCGCGGACGAGGTCACTCTGGAAAGAAGGGCGGACGTCGGACGGCATCCGCTCTCACCGACGGTGAAAGCCGGTGCGCCCGGACACGGGCGAGCCGGTGAAGCTCTCAGGTTGAGATGACAGAGGGGGAGGGCCGTCCGGGCATCCGTGCCGCGATGCCCCTCGCAGGTCGTGTCAGACCAGGAGGCCTCCTTCATGACCGCCAACCGGATTCCGCTCTCCCAGCTGGAGCGCGGCACCCCCTTCGAGCAGCGCCACATCGGACCCGACGCCGAGGCCCAGGCCAAGATGCTGGCCCAGGTCGGCTATGGCTCCCTCGACGAGCTGACCGCCGCCGCCGTGCCCGACGTGATCAAGAGCGCGGAGGCGCTGAACCTCCCAGGCGCCCGCACCGAGGCCGAGGTGCTGGCCGAACTGCGCGCCCTCGCGGACCGGAACAAGGTCCTTACGCCCATGATCGGCCTGGGCTACTACGGCACCTTCACCCCGCCGGTGATCCTGCGCAACGTCATGGAGAACCCGGCCTGGTACACCGCGTACACCCCGTACCAGCCGGAGATCTCGCAGGGCCGCCTCGAGGCGCTGCTGAACTTCCAGACGATGGTCGCCGATCTGACCGGCCTGCCCACCTCCGGCGCGTCGCTGCTCGACGAGGGCACCGCCGCCGCCGAGGCGATGTCGCTCGCCCGCCGCGTCGGAAAGGTCAAGGACGGCGTCTTCCTGGTCGACGCGGACACTCTGCCGCAGACCCTCGCGGTCCTGAAGACCCGCGCCGAACCGACCGGCGTAGAGATCGTCGCCGCCGATCTGAGCAACGGCATCCCGGCCGGGATCGCCGAGCGCGGCGTCTTCGGCGTGCTGCTCCAGTACCCGGGCGCCTCCGGCGCGGTCCGCGATCTGCGGCCGGTTATCGCTCAGGCCCGGGAACTCGGCGCGATCGTCACCGTCGCCGCCGACCTGCTGGCGCTGACGCTGCTCACCTCGCCCGGCGAACTGGGCGCGGACATCGCGGTCGGCACCACCCAGCGCTTCGGCGTCCCCATGGGCTTCGGCGGCCCGCACGCCGGCTACATGGCCGTCCGGGAGAAGTTCGCCCGCAGCCTGCCCGGACGCCTCGTCGGCGTCTCCGTGGACGCGGACGGCGACAAGGCCTACCGGCTGGCGCTGCAGACCCGCGAGCAGCACATCCGCCGTGAGAAGGCCACCAGCAACATCTGCACCGCCCAGGTGCTGCTCGCCGTGATGGCCGGCATGTACGCGGTCTACCACGGCCCCGAGGGCCTGCGGACCATCGCCCGACGCACCCACCGGTACGCCGCCCTGCTCGCCGAGGGCCTGACGGCAGGCGGCGTCGAGGTCGTCCACGGCGAGTTCTTCGACACCCTCACCGCCAGGGTCCCCGGCCGCGCCGCCGAGGTCGCCGCCGCCGCCCGCGAGGCAGGCGTCAACCTCCGCCTCGTCGACGCCGACCAGGTCTCCCTGGCCTGCGACGAGACCACCCGCCGCGCCCACCTCGACGCCGTCTGGTCCGCCTTCGGCGTGGCAGCCGACGTGGAGGCGCTGGACGCCACGGCCGGGGACCGGCTGCCGGCCGCCCTGCTGCGCGGCGACGAGTACCTCACCCACCCCGTCTTCCACGAGCACCGCTCCGAGACCGCGATGCTGCGCTATCTGCGCCGGCTCGCCGACCGCGACTACGCGCTGGACCGCGGCATGATCCCGCTCGGCTCCTGCACCATGAAGCTCAACGCGACGGCCGAGATGGAACCGGTGACCTGGCCGGAGTTCGGCCAGATGCACCCCTTCGCCCCCGCAGAGCAGGCCCAGGGCTACCTCACGCTCATCCACGAGCTGGAGGAACGTCTCAGCGAGGTCACCGGCTACGACAAGGTGTCCATCCAGCCCAACGCCGGCTCCCAGGGCGAGCTGGCCGGACTCCTCGCCGTACGCGCCTACCACCGGGCAGGCGGCGACGAGCAGCGCACCATCTGCCTCATCCCGTCCTCCGCACACGGCACCAACGCGGCGAGCGCCGTGATGGCCGGCATGAAGGTCGTCGTCGTGAAGACCGCCGACGACGGCGAGATCGACGTCGCGGACCTGCGCGCCAAGATCGAGCAGTACCGCGACGAGCTGGCCGTGCTGATGATCACGTACCCGTCCACGCACGGCGTGTTCGAGGAGCACGTCGCCGACATCTGCGCCCGGGTGCACGAGGCCGGCGGCCAGGTGTACGTCGACGGCGCCAACCTCAACGCGCTGGTCGGGCTGGCCAAGCCGGGCAAGTTCGGCGGCGACGTCTCCCATCTGAATCTGCACAAGACCTTCTGCATTCCGCACGGCGGCGGCGGGCCGGGCGTCGGCCCTGTCGGTGTGCGCGCCCACCTCGCCCCGTACCTGCCCAACCATCCGCTGCAGCCGACGGCCGGCCCGGAGACGGGCGTCGGCCCGATCTCGGCTGCCCCGTGGGGCTCGGCGGGCATCCTGCCGATCTCCTGGGCGTACGTCCGGCTGATGGGCGGCGAGGGCCTCAAGCGCGCCACCCAGGTGGCGGTGCTCGCGGCCAACTACATCGCCAAGCGCCTTGAGCCGCACTACCCGGTGCTCTACACCGGTCCCGCCGGACTGGTCGCCCACGAGTGCATCGTCGACCTGCGGCCGATTTCCAAGGCGACCGGCGTCAGCGTCGACGACATCGCCAAGCGGTTGATCGACTACGGTTTCCACGCGCCGACGATGTCGTTCCCGGTCGCCGGGACGCTGATGATCGAGCCGACCGAGAGCGAGGACCTGGGCGAACTCGACCGCTTCATCGACACGATGATCGCGATCCGCGGAGAGGTCGAGAAGGTCGCCGGCGGCCAGTGGCCCGCCGAGGACAACCCGCTGCGCAACGCCCCGCACACGGCGGCCGCTCTGGGCGGTGCGTGGGAGCACCCGTACAGCCGCGAGGAAGCGGTCTTCCCGGCCGGGGTGAGCGCCGCGGACAAGTACTGGCCGCCGGTGCGCAGGATCGACGGCGCGTTCGGCGACCGCAACCTGGTCTGCTCCTGCCCCCCGCTGGACGAGTACGACGGCTGACGCGGCGCGCACGCGGCAGTCGCAGCCCGTACGGCGGGGCCGGCCCGGAGAACTGAACTCTCCGGGCCGGCCCCGCCGGTCTTCTGCCCGCCTTCGAGGCGGTCCGCTCAGGCAGCCGTCATCACCGTGCCCGCCAGCGGCCGGTGCGGTGCGATGATCTGCCCGTCCGGCAGCAGTTCACCGGTGTCCTCGAACAGCAGCACGCCGTTGCACAACAGGCTCCACCCCTGCTCCGGGTGGTGTGCGACGAGTCGTGCCGCCTCGCGGTCGGCGGAGTCGGCTGACGGACAGGGCGGTTGGTGCTGGCACATGGCGGGGATCTTTCGCTGCGGTGTGATGTCTGTGCTGCGGATCTCGGAGCTGTTCATGCCGTCCCCCGTGTGTGTGTCGGTCTGCTCCCAGTGTTGCCCCACGGGCGTCAATCCGCAGGGATTTCGCGACAGCGCTTCCTACTGCGTAGGGACGTGTCACCCGCGCGGACGGTTCAGTTCAACTGCACTGTCCTTTCGGATGGTTCGCAGTGGCCGGTACGGGCTAGTCATTCGCCGTCCCGCAGCGGCGGGTGACAGCCCAGTCGCGCGCCCCGCGGCCGCTCGGGCCGCGGGGCGCAGGAGGCGGTCAGGCGGTCTGGCCGAGCAGCGGCCCCGGGGTGAGCCGGAGCGTCATCACCGGCAGCAGATCCGCCACTCGGCGGGGCCGGTGAGCCGCGATGCCCGGCGGGGCCGGGGCGAGCGGCACCAGGACGTCCGTGGGCGAGGGCACTCCTGCCGAGGCGTCGGCTTCCGTGTCCTGGTGGAGCCACAGGGTGAGCATGTACAGCTCCGGCACGGACAGCAGCCGCGGCTGGAAAGACGTCCCCATGGACCCGGCCATGGATTCGGCCTGCTGCAGGGCGCGCTCGGTGGAGCCGAGGTAGGGCCCTTCGAAGAAGTGGGAGAACGCCCAGCCGTCGGGCGTCAGCATGGTCTCCGCGGCGGCCACGGCGCGTCCGCCGCCGCGGATGAGGAAACGCCATCCGGCGAGGCGGGTGCAGGGGGTGCGCCCGGCCGGGGTGATCTGGTCCAGGACGTGTACGGGCAGGGGGAGTTCGGGCGTCAGCGGTCCTTGGGCGGACCGCAGGGCGGGGGTGCGGTCCTCGCGGACGGCGGTTGGGGAGCCGAGTGCCGCGAGGACGCTGCGCAGGGCGGGGGCGGGGGCCGGGGGGATGTGCAGCGGCATGGTGGGTCGCCTCTCACGTCGGAGACACGGTGGAGCGGGGGCACGTGCGGACGGCGCTGTCGGAGTGCGGGGTCAGAGGGGGCCGGAAAGAGCCATCGGGCCCTCGGCGGGACGCCAACTCTCTGCCTCGTTCGCGAAGTTTATACGACACGTGTTCACAGGGTGTTTCGGCTAGCGCCTCTGCATATTGCGGGCAAGGCGGAATCCGGCCTGCAGAATGTGCTGTTTCTGTGGATTCTGAGAAGGCATCTGCATGGTGGCCTGCAAAGTACTCTCCGGCGTGGTAGGCCGAAATCAACCGGCGCAATTCACTTGGCATGCGGCGCCGATATGTGCACTTCCTGTCATGCCCCTGGAATGTGCCCTCTGATCCCTTCTTCCAGCCTACCGTCCGCCGGCCTTCCGCGGGGCGTTATCGATCAGTCAGTCTGGGCATTATCGTCCGTGACGCGAGCGGCCTGTGCCGCGTGGCTGCCCACTCGGGGAGGGACGCTTCGATGGGTGACAAGGTCGAGGGATGCGACCTGCACGATCGGCATATGTACCGGCGGAAGCTGCATGACTGCCTCGAGGGGCTCGGCAGACTGCTGGCCCAGAAGAGGTTCGACCGCCCCCGGAATCTCATGGGACTCGAGATCGAGCTGAATCTGGCGGGGCCCGACGGCATGCCGAGGATGATGAATGCCCAAGTGCTGGAGCGCATCGCAAGCCAGGATTTCCAGACCGAGCTGGGGATGTTCAATCTCGAAGTGAACATCGTGCCCCACCGGCTCGTGGGACGCGTTCTCGACCAGCTTGCCGAGGAGTTGCGCACAGGTCTTGGATACGCCCACCGCAAGGCCGTGGAACTCGGCGCGGGAATTGTGATGATCGGCATTCTGCCCACCCTCGCCCAGCACGATCTCGTGTCCGCGAACCTCTCGGAATCCGACCGGTACACACTGCTCAACGATCAGATCGTCACCGCGCGCGGTGAGGACTTCGCGCTCGACATCGCCGGAGTCGAGCGGCTGAGCTGTACCGCGACATCGATCGCCCCCGAAGCCGCCTGCACCTCCGTACAGCTCCACCTCCAGGTCACGCCGACGCGTTTCCCGGATGTGTGGAACGCGGCCCAGGCGGTGGCCGCCGTGCAGATAGCGATGGGGGCCAACTCGCCCTTTCTGTTCGGCCGGGAACTGTGGCGCGAGTCCCGCCCGCCGCTGTTCCTGCAGGCGACCGACACCCGTCCGCCCGAACTCCAGGCCCAGGGCGTGCGCCCCAGGACCTGGTTCGGCGAGCGCTGGGTGACATCCCCGTACGAGCTGTTCGAGGAGAATCTGCGCTATTTCCCCGCGCTCCTGCCGATCTGCGACGAGGAGGAGCCGCTGCGGGTCATCGAGGCGGGAGGCGTGCCGAAGCTGCATGAACTCGCACTGCACAACGGCACCGTCTACCGCTGGAACCGTCCGGTGTACGGAGTGGTCGACGGAGTCCCCCATCTGCGCGTCGAGAACCGGGTGCTGCCCGCGGGGCCCACGGTCACCGACGTCATCGCCAACGCGGCCTTCTACTACGGCCTGGTGCGCGCCCTCGCCGACGAGTCGCGGCCGGTGTGGCACCGGCTGCCCTTCGCCGCCGCGGCCGAGAACTTCGATCTCGCATGCCGGCACGGCATCGACGCGGAGCTGCGCTGGCCGCGTCCCGGCCGGGGCGGAGGCGTCACCACGGTGCCCGCCGTCAAGCTCGTCCGCGACGAGTTGCTGCCGCTCGCGGCCGCGGGCCTCGACGCCTGGAACGTCGAGTCCGCCGACCGCGATCTGTATCTGGGCGTCATAGAGGAGCGCTGCCGACGGCGGATCAACGGGGCGTCCTGGCAGACGGAGTGCTACTACCGCGCGCTCGAGGCCGGGCTTGAACGGGAGGCTGCGCTGGCGGCCGTGACCCGGCGCTACTGCGCGCTGGCACAGGAGGGGGAGCCCGTGCACACCTGGCCTGCCGGTCCGCCGTAGGCCGTTCCCGGGGGCGTAATCCCGCCCCGCCCCCTCCCGCAACCGGGGCAGGCGCTCATATACCCCCATACCCCGGTACGGCCTTGGGCCGTGTCGCGGAACTCCCCGGGCGTTGCCCGGGGAGGTGTCCCCAGACGGGCTGGGATGCGATGCAGCCGGATTCCAGCCCCGGGGGCGCGGGGTCTGGGGCGGAGCCCCGGTCATGGGAAGGGGCGGGCCGGGGGAGAAGACCCCCGGCCGCGGTTCGCCGCACCCGGCTGAGTGGTCCGCGCCGCCGTCGGGCAAGCTGTGACCTCCCGGGGAACCGGTACGGGACTACCCTACGGAGGCACGTGTGCGGCTGAGAGCGGCGGGACGGGTGGCTGAGACTTCTCTTCACGACGGCGTCCGGCGACGGATCCTGACGCAGGAGACCATCCTGGTGCTGGCGCTCTCGCTGGGTGCGAGCGCGGTGTCGGCGCTGATCAGCTTTATCGGTTCGGTGACCCGGCCAGGCGGGCTCAAGGACCAGGCCGCCACACTCAACACCTCGTACGCGCCCGGCCGGCCGTGGCTCGACCTGGCCTGGCAGCTCTTCGGCATCGCGACCGCCCTGGTGCCGGTGGCGCTCGTGGCCCATCTGCTGCTGCGCGAAGGGGCCGGGATGCGCGCCATCGGCTTCGACTTCGCGCGGCCCTTCTCCGATCTCGGGCGGGGCGTCCTGATCGCCGCGGGCATCGGCAGCACCGGGCTCGCCCTCTACCTGGGTGCCCGCGCGGGCGGCTTCAATCTGACGGTCGTGCCGGAGAACCTGCCCGACGTGTGGTGGAAGTTTCCCGTCCTGATCGCCTCGGCGCTGCAGAACTCCATCGTGGAGGAAGTCATCGTCGTCGGCTATCTGCTGCGCCGGCTGGACCAGTTGGGGTGGTCGCCGTGGGCCGCGCTGGCCGCGAGCTCGGTCCTGCGCGGTTCGTACCACCTGTACCAGGGGATCGGCGGCTTCCTCGGCAATATGGCCATGGGCGTGGTGTTCGTGCTGCTGTATCGGCGTTGGGGGCGGGTCGGGCCGCTGGTCGTCGCCCATGCGCTGCTCGACATCGTGGCGTTCGTGGGGTACGCGCTCCTGGCGGGCGAGGTGAGCTGGCTGCCGACCGCCTGACGCGGTGCGGGAACCCCGTGGGCGTACGGCACTGAGGCCGTACGCCCACGGGACGTATGGTCAGGGCACGGTCAGCAGCTCGCCGTCGATCACCGTCACGGCGCGGCCGGTCAGCAGGGTGCGGTCGCCGCGCAGTTCGGTCCTGACGAGTCCGGAGCGGGCCGACGCCTGGAGACCGGTCAGCTCGTGCCGGCCGAGCCGTGCCGACCAGAACGGGGCCAGCTCGGTGTGTGCGCTGCCCGTGACCGGGTCCTCGTCGATGCCCATGAGGGGGAAGAACCCGCGGGAGACGAAGTCGTAGCCGGCGGCCGGGTCCGCGGCCGCCGCAGTGACGATCACTCCACGTTCGGAGAAGGCGGTCAGCCCCGCGAGGTCCGGTGCGAGGCTCCGCACGGTCTCCTCGTCGGCCAGTTCCACGAGCAGATCGCCGACGTGCGGGGCGGTTCCATGGGCGGAGATCACCTTTGCGCCGAGCGCCTGGGACAGGCCGTCCGGGATCTGCACCGCGGTCACCGACGAGGTGGGGAAGTCCAGGGTGAGCGTGCCGTCGTCATGGGCGGTGGCGGACAGGACGCCGCAGCGCGCGGCGAACCGCACCGTGCCGGTCGCGACGCCCGCGGAGTGCAGCACATGGGCGGTGGCGAGCGTCGCATGGCCGCACATGTCGACCTCGGTGACAGGGGTGAACCAGCGCAGCGCCCAGTCGGCCTCGCCGCCGGCCGGCAGGGGATGTGCGAAGGCGGTCTCGGAGAGATTCACCTCCGCCGCCACGCTCTGCAGCCAGGCGTTGTCGGGGAAGCCGTCGGGGCCGAAGAGCACGACTCCCGCGGGGTTGCCGGTGAAGGGCCGGTCGGTGAACGCGTCGACGATTCGAATCCGCATGAGGGGGACGGTAGACGCAGGACATGGCTCTGAACCAAGGCCAATCCGGGTGCACTGGCCTCGATGTTTGTCGTAAGAACTATCCCGATATATCGTTGACGCATCGCGACAGATCAACGATGGAAGGAGTGTGTGATGCGTTCGCAAGGACACGGGCAAGGTCATGGCCGCGGGCATGGACACTGCGGGCCCGGCCATCAGGGCTGGGGCGAGTACGAGGGGCGGCGTGGCGCCTTCGGTCCGTTCGGGCCGCCGTTCGGCGGGCCTTTCGGGGGTCCGTTCGGCGGCGGCCGCGGTCGCGGCGGCGGCCGGGGGAGGGCGCGGCGCGGTGATGTGCGCGCCTCGATCCTGGCGCTGCTGAAGGACCGGTCCATGCACGGCTACGAGATGATCCAGGAGATCGTTGAGCGCAGCGGCGGGGCCTGGCGGCCCAGTCCCGGTTCGGTCTATCCGACGCTCCAGCTCCTGGAGGACGAAGGGCTGATCGTCAGTGAGAGCGAGGGCGGCAAGAAGCTGTTCACGCTCACCGAGTCCGGCCGGGCCGAGGCCGAATCCGGGCCGGAGGCGCCGTGGGAGGAGGCCGGGCGCGGAGTCGACTGGGAGACGGTCAACGAGATCCGGCAGGCCGGCTTCGGTCTGATGGAGGCGTTCGGGCAGGTATGGAAGACCGGGGACGCCGACCAGCGGCAGAAGGCCGTGGCCGTGATCAACGAGGCGCGTAAGAAGCTCTATCTCATCCTCGCCGACGAGCACTGACGGCCGGCGGTCCGGGGGTTCCGTGCACCGGTGCACGGAACCCCCGGACCGCGCCGGTCAGCTGACGAGGGCGGCCAGGTTGCGCAGCGACTCGTTGAGGGCCGCGGTCGCGGAGTCCTTGAGTTTGCCCGCCATCAGGGAGACGGCCGCACCGGTGAACTCCCCCTCGACTCGGACCCGGGTGGCCTCGCCGTCCGGCGTGAGCGCATACCGCATGCCGAGGCTGACTCCCATCGGCCCCTTGCCCCTGGTGGCGAAAACCCGGGCCGGCTCCAGCTCGCATACCGTCCAGGCCACCTCTGCCGGGAAGCCCATGAGCCTCATGTTCTCCGTGAAGTCCGCCCCGATCTCGAGTGCGGCGGGCCCGCCGCCGGGGAAGCCGGTGTGCGTGGAGTTCCACTGGCCGTACGAGGGGAAGTCGGTGAGCTGGGCCCATACCTTCTCGGCCGGTGCTGCGATCCGCGCCTCGGCGCTGACCTCGGCCATGCGACCACCTCCTCCTTCGGCGGGTTGCGGTGCCGCGGACGGTAGCCGGGGAGGCGGCAACGCACAATACTGACGAGCCGTCAGCTTTGCTTGGCCGGCCGTGTGGCTCTCCGGTCGCCAGATCTCGGCCGACTCGAACCGGTCGCCGGCCCGTGGATGAGGCCCCTCGCCATGGCAGTGGAAGGCGGCCCGGCACAGATCGGCGGGGAGCGCGTAGACCCGGTGGACGTACTGCCGTCCGTCTCTGGCGAGCAGTGCGACCATCCAGCACATGCCCGCCAGGACGCGCGCCGGGTGTGCCCCGGTTGCCCTGAGGGCGCGCGGCGGGGCGATGCGCGCCCCCAGGGGAGAAGTGGCGCGATCTCATCCGCAAGGAGGAGGAACCGGTCGACCGTGCACGACTTCCGTGGGAGGGCGAAATGCTTCCGCGCGCGGACGTACGGACTGCGCGGAGCTGATGGGGTGGGAGGTGTGCACTTCCCCATCCCGCGAATGCCCGGCCGGTCCGCCGCCCGCCCTGCCGAGGGCGATGACTGCTTCGGTGCTTTCGACGCCCGACTGGCCACGGTGATCGCGGGGGCCCGCAGAAGGGCGCAGCGCGACGGGGACCGGCAGATCGACACGGCGCACCTGCTGCACTCGCTGCTCGAGTGGGATCCCGAGGCCCGGGCGGCGCTGGGCGGTGAACGGCAGATCGCGCGGGTGCTCGGCTATCTCGTCCAGCGCAGCATCGGCTACGGACTGCGCTGGCAGGGCTCCGTGGAGGACTCCGGCGCCCTGCCCGTGGTGAACGCGGCGGCGGACGGGCGCGGGTGCCCGGGATGGTCGCCCGCGGCGGCGGCCGCGATGAGGGCGGCGGGGGAGCGTGCTCGGCTGCGTAAGGCCGGGTATGCCGACGGCGTCGATCTGCTCATCGGCCTTGCCGCCGACCCCGAGTGCCGCGCGGTGGAGGTGCTCGGCAGGGCGGGCGTGGACGCCGCGCAGCTGACGTAGTGGATCGCTCGGGGCCGCAGGCGCATCGGTGAGCTGCGCCCCAGCCGTCTCGACATGTGTCACAGGGGTGACGGTCCTGACGGGTGCTGCCATGATGTGCCGATGCACGCGTCTGAGAAGAGGAGCGCCGGCCTGGGACTCGCCCTGGGCTCCGCGTTCGCGTTCGGCGGTTCGGGGGTCGCGGCCAAGCCGCTGATCGAGGCCGGGCTCGACCCACTGCACATGGTGTGGCTGCGGGTGGCCGGTTCTGCGCTGGTGATGCTCCCGCTGGCCTGGCGTCACCGGGATCTCGTCCGCCGCAGGCCCGCGCTGCTGGCCGGCTTCGGTCTCCTCGCCGTGGCGGGCGTCCAGGCCTGCTACTTCGCGGCGATCTCCCGCATTCCGGTCGGTGTGGCGCTGCTGATCGAGTATCTCGCCCCGGCGCTGGTGCTGGGCTGGGTCCGTTTCGTCCAGCGCCGGCCGGTCACCCGCGCCGCGGCCGTGGGCGTCGTGCTCGCCGTCGGCGGACTTGCGTGCGTGGTCGAGGTCTGGGCGGGGCTCGGCTTCGACGCCGTGGGGCTGCTGCTCGCCCTGGGCGCGGCCTGCTGTCAGGTCGGCTACTTCGTCCTTTCCGACCAGGGCGGCGAGTCGGACCAGGGCGGCGACGAGGCGAACCGGGCGGACCCGCTGGGGGTGATCGCCTACGGCCTGCTCGTCGGCGCGGCGGTGCTGACCGTGATCGCCAGGCCCTGGGCCATGGACTGGCGACTCCTCGCGGGCGGCGCGGATCTCGGCGGGACGCGGGTGCCCGCGGTGCTGCTGCTCTGCTGGGTCGTGCTGATCGCGACGGTGCTCGCGTACATCACCGGAGTCGTCGCGGTGCGCAGGCTCTCGCCGCAGGTGGCGGGCGTGGTGGCATGTCTGGAGGCGGTCATCGCCACCGTGCTTGCGTGGGTGCTGCTGCACGAGCACCTGTCGCTGCCGCAGATCCTGGGCGGCGCAGTGGTCCTGGCGGGCGCCTTCATCGCCCAGTCCCAGACCCCGAGGCCGCCGTCCGGCCCGGTGGCCGGAAGCGGGACGGACGGCGACGCGGACCTCGCCGCCGAAACCGGGTTGGACCGCGAACGGGCCGAGGCATAGGGTGCCGACCATGCATTCGACTGTGCTTCCGCCTCCCGCCGCCTGACGCGGGCGGCGGTCACTTCTCCTTCGAGAACAGAGCTCGGGGTGTCCCCGAGCGGCTTGTCGCTGCCCGTGCGCCGGAGCCAAACGATCAGCCGTTCTGTTCTTCATCCGGAGAAGTCACATGTCAAATTCCTCGTCGTATGCGCTTGTCGGCACGGTGCCCGTGGGGCGCAGCCTCGCCTTTCTGGTCGTCGCCGGCCTGGCGTGGGGCACCGCGGGCGCGGCTGCCTCGCTGGTCTACGAGTCCAGCGATCTCGGCCCTCTCGCCCTGTCGTTCTGGCGGTGCGCCGGAGGGCTGGCGTTGCTCCTCGCCGTCCTCGCGGTACGGAGGCGGGGCGCGTCCCATGCTGCCGCCGTCACCGACGCAGCAGCCGTCATCGTCGAGCCCAGGCGTCGGCGCGTGCTGCGCATCGCGGCGACCGGGATCGGTCTGACCGTCTTTCAGAGCGCCTACTTCGCCGCCGTCGAAGCGACGGGGCTCGCCGTGGGCACGGTCGTCACCCTCGGCGCGGGGCCTGTGCTGATCGCGCTGGGCGCACGCCTCGTCCTGGGTGAGCGGCTGGGGGCCGGCGGCGTGTGCGCCGTGGGCGGCGCTCTCGCGGGTCTCGGTGTGCTGGTGCTCGGCGACGGCGGTGCGACGGTGCGGCCCGTGGGCGTGGCCCTGGCACTGCTGTCGGCCGCCGGGTACGCGGCGGTGACGTTGCTGACGCGTTGGCTGGGCCGGACCGGACGTGGCGGGGACGTGCTGGCCACGACCGCGTGGGCGTTCGCGGTGGGGGCGGTCGGGCTGATGCCCATGGCGCTGGCGGAGGGGCTGCTGCCGACGACGGACGATCCGGCGCGCGTGGTGTGGCTGCTGGTCTATGTCGCCGCCGTGCCGACCGCGCTGGCATACGCGCTGTACTTCGCCGGTGCTGCGGTGGTACGCGCCGCAACCGTCTCGGTGGTGATGCTCCTGGAGCCGGTCAGCGCCGCCGTGCTCGGGGTCGCCCTGCTGGGGGAGCGGCTGACGGTGTCGCTGGGCGCGGGTGCGGTGCTGCTCCTGGGGGCGGTGGCAGGGCTGGCCGCCGCGGAGACGCGTGCCGCCTGACGAGGCTGGGGGCTTTGCCCCCAGCCTCCCCGGGCGGGGGCCCGTAGTCGACCCCACGGGGAGCCCGTCAGCCGGCGGGCAGG
The DNA here is from genome assembly GCF_022414575.1 of Streptomyces sp. MUM 178J. Lineage (GTDB taxonomy): Bacteria > Actinomycetota > Actinomycetes > Streptomycetales > Streptomycetaceae > Streptomyces > Streptomyces chengmaiensis. Next base: position 24,026 of record NZ_JADWYQ010000011.1, read on the forward strand.
TACGACGGCAGGGGCGTGTCCGCGTCCCTCTCCGCGGGGACGGGAGCGCCATACCGGGGACTCAGGGGAAGCACGCCCGACCAGTGGGGGAGGGCCAGGTCCTCGGGGTCGTCGTTGGGGGCGCCGGTGCGGACCTTGGCCGAGACCTCCGTGAGGTCGATGCGGAGCACGGCGGTCGCGGCGAGTTCCTTGGCGTCGGCGGGGCGGCAGTCTGCGGCGCGGCCCGGGACCGCGTGGTCGACCAGGGCGTCGAGCGCCGTGCGCTTCTCGGCGGGGTCGGTGACCTGGCGGGCGGCGCCGTGGACCACGACGGAGCGGTAGTTGACCGAATGGTGGAAGGCGGACTTGGCCAGCACCAGACCGTCGACGTGGGTCACGGTGACGCAGACAGGCAGTCCGGGGTCCGCTCTGCCGGCCATCCGCAGCGGGCGGGAGCCCGTCGAGCCGTGGACGTACAGGCGGTCGTCCATGCGCGCGTAGAGCGTCGGGAGCACCACGGGCGCGCCGTCGCGGACGAAGCCGAGATGGCAGACGAATGCCTCGTCGAGTATCGAGTGGACCAGCTCGCGGTCGTAGCCGACCCGCTCCTTGGCGCGCGTGGGTACGGTCCGCTCGGTCGGGGTGTAGGACTCCATTTGCTTTCCCTTATTGCACTAGTGCATAATCAGCTTTGTGCTAGGAGAGTATCGGATCGCTGGGCGGCGCGCATCGGAGATCGTCACCTCGGTCGAGCGAGGGGTCGGCGCCGGAGAACTGAAGCCGGGGCAACTGCTGCCACCCATGAGGGAGTTGGCCGTTGTGCTCGGCGTCAACCCCAATACGGTGGCGGCCGCCTACCGGACCCTTCGCGAGCGCGGAGTGATCGAGACGGCCGGGCGCCGGGGCAGCCGGATCCGCTCGCGGCCTGCGAGTACCGCCCGCGGCACAATCAGGGTCGAAGCCCCGCCGGGTGTGCGGGACGTGGGCCAGGGCAACCCGGACCCCTCGCTGCTCCCGCCCCTGCACGAAGCGCTCGCCGAGGCCGCGCGGCGGTACGCCGAGCGGCCGGGGCTGTACGGACAGGACCCCGTCGACCCCCGGTTCGCCGCACTTGCACGAGCGGCGCTGGACGCCGACGGCGTGCCGGACGGGCCCGTCGCGGTCACGTCCGGTTCGCTGGACGCCGTCGAAAGGGTGCTCTCGGCCCATCTCAGGCCCGGTGACCCGGTCGCCGTCGAGGACCCCGGATGGGGAAGTCTGCTCGATCTGATCCCGGCGCTCGGCATGAAGCCCGTGCCGGTGGCCCTCGACGACGAAGGGCCGCTGCCCGGGGAGCTGGACCGGGCGCTCGCCGCGGGCGCCCGGGCGCTGATCGTCACCGACCGGGCGCAGAACCCCACCGGCGCCGTCCTCGGCCCGGACCGCGCCGAGGAGCTTCGTGCGGTGCTCACGCGCCACCCCGCCACCCTGCTGATCGAGGATGACCACGGACACGCCTTCGTCGACGAGCCCCTGCACCCGCTCGCCGGGGCCACGGACAGCTGGGTGTTCGTACGCTCCACGGCCAAGGCGTACGGCCCGGACCTGAGGGTCGCCGTGCTGACCGGTGACGCCGTCACCGTCGACCGGGTCATGGGCCGGCTCGGTCTCGGCCCGGGGTGGGTCAGCCGGCTGCTGCAGCAGGCCGTCGCCCATCTGTGGGCGACCGGGGCCGTCGATCCGCGGGCCGTCGCGCGCGCGTACGGAGAGCGGCGCGACGGACTCGTACGGGCGCTGGCCGCCAGGGGGGTGTCCGCTCACGGCCGCAGCGGGATGAACGTATGGGTGCCGGTCCCCGACGAGACGGGCGCGGTCGCCCGGCTGCTGCAGTCGGGCTGGGCGGTCGCGCCAGGTGCGCGCTTCCGGATCGCCTCGCCCCCGGGGGTTCGGTTCACCGTCTCGGACCTCACGATGGACGACATCGGGCCGGCGGCGGACGCGGTGGCCGCGGCGGTGGCGCCGGCGGCGGCGCGCGGTTACGGCTGACCTGTGGGAACACCCGCGGCTCCGCCCCGGGTCCGTTGCGGGGGCTCCGCCCTCCGGGCCCCGCTCCTCAAGCGCCGGAGGGGCTGGGTTGCGGGGGCCGCTGCCCCCCCGTGTGTCGGAGGGGTCGGGTTGTGCGGGCTCTCCTGCCCGGTCGGCGGCGGGGTTCGGCAGTGCCGGGAAGGGCAGTTGAGCCTGCTTGGCGCCTTCCTGGGGGCTCCGGACGGAGTCCGGGGGAGTCAGCTGGGGGACTTTGAGCACATGGCAGAGGGCCGTACGGGGGTCTGGGGGCCTGACCCCGTACCGGAAGTCCGCCCCGGTGCGGTCCCTTCGGACGGGGACCGCCGGGTGTGCCGGTCGGTCCGAGCGGTCGGCACGGGCGGTCGCGCGGGCGAGCGCCTGGAGCCGCTGAACCACCGCTCCGCCGACTCCCGGGAGGCGCCGGCGGCCGACCGGCCGGCGCGCTGGACGCCGGAAGGCCGGAGCGAGGCGGCGGGCCGCCAGCGGCGCGCGGTCGCAGCGGCGCGCGCCTTCGTTCCGCTCTGCGTCAGTGCGGCACCCGCCAGCACGATCAGCGCACCCACGGGTGTGTTCCAGCTCAGCCGCTCGCCCAGCAGCGCCACGCCCGCCGTCGTCGCGATGACCGGGATGAAGTACGTGACCATCTGCGCCGTCGTCGGACCGACCTCCGCCACCAGCCCGTACTGCACCAGCATCGCAAGACCCGTGCCCAGCGCGCCGAGCGCGACCACGGCGAGCAGCGGCCCCGTGGGGAACTCCCGCGGCAGGGCGGTGAACAGCGGGGTGACCAGCGCCAGTTGCAGCGTCGCCAGCAGCAGCTGCGCCCCGGCCAGCGAAAGATGGGAGTGGGTGCTGCCCGCCAGCGTGCGGCGCACGTAGATCCAGCCGATCGGATAGCTCAGCGAGGCCAGCAGGGCCATGGCCGTGCCGCCCGCCTCCAGTCCGGAGAAGCCCTGCCAGACGCCGAGCACTGTGAGTACCCCGAGGAAGCCGAGGCCGAGGCCGGCGACTCGGCGGCGGGTCGGGCGGTCCTCCGACAGGGCGACCAGCGACAGCGCCATGCCCCACAGCGGCGAGGTGGCGTTGCAGATGCCGGCCAGCGTCGAGGGGATCGTCTGCTCGGCATAGGCGAAGAGCGAGAACGGCAGGGCGTTCAGCAGGAAGCCGGCGACGGCCAGGTGGCCCCAGGTGCGCACCCCGCGCGGCAGTCGCTGTCGCCGCACCGCCATCGCGACCGCGAGTACCGCCGTACCGAAGAGGACGCGCCCGAAGGACACTTGCAGCGGCGGGAACGCCTCGGCGCCGATCTTGATGAGCAGAAAGCTGAAGCCCCACACGAGGCACAGCAGGGCGAAGCGGATGCGCCAGTTCACGGTCATGGCGTCCAGCATCAGGGTCATAAACTTTTAGGACAAGCGAGATTTGTTTGAGATTTTCGCGTAGCATTGCTTACATGTTGAATCTGGAGCGCCTGCGCACCCTCGATGCCCTCGCACGGCACGGCTCGGTCAGCGGCGCGGCCGAAGGGCTGCATGTGACCACCTCCGCGGTCTCGCAGCAGATGTCCAAGCTCGAACGGGAGGTCGGCCAGCAGCTGGTGGCGAAGAACGGCCGGGGGGTCCGCCTCACCGACGCAGGGCAGCTGCTCGCCGACCATGCCGCGCGCATTCTCTCCCAGGTGGAGCTCGCCCAGGCGGATATCGAGGCGCAGCGCGGCCAGGTCGTCGGCGAGGTGCGGATAGGGGCCTTCCCGACGGCCGCGCGCGGGCTCTTCCCCGGCGCGGTGTCCCGGCTGCGCGCCGCGCATCCCGATCTGCGTGTGCGGACGAGGGAGCTGGAGCCCGAGCTCGGCATCAGGGCGGTGATGCGCGGAGATCTCGACCTCGCAGTGGTGCTCGACTGGAGCAATCGCCGACTGCCCGTGCCCGCCGGGCTCGCCCAGGCCCAGCTCGTCGACGACGCCCCGGACGTCGCCATGCCCGCCGCGCACCCCCTCGCCGCACGGCGGGAAGTGGACCTGGAGGAGTTCGCGGACGACGAGTGGGTCTCCTGGCCGGAGGGCGAGTTCTGCCATGACTGGCTGGTTTTCACCCTGCGTGCCAGAGGCATCGAACCGCGCATCTCGCATCTCGCGGCCGAGCACCACACACAGCTCGCACTGATCGCCGCGGGTCTCGGGGTGTGCGTCACCCCCCGGCTGGGGCGCGGCCCGGTGCCGGAGGGCGTCGTGCTCGTCCCCGTACGCCAGCGGATGCTCCGTCATGTGTACGCGGTATGGCGGGCGGACGCCGACCGCCGGCCGTCGATCAGGGCGGCGGTGGAGGTCCTTCGTGAGGCGGCGACCGAGCGGCCCGCCCCTACAGCTTCCTGAAGTCCCAGGACGTGATGGCGTCCGGCGTCAAACGCAGCCATGCGTGGCGGCCGTCGTGCGGCATCGCGTCCAGGCCGAAGTGCTTCCGGGCGAACAGCCTCTCGGGCGCCGTCAGCTCCGGGCACGGTGCGCCGGTGCGCGGGGCCTCGCCGACGAAGGACGCCGTCCCCGACAGTTCGACACCGCGCAGTTCGCCGTACTCCTCGCCGGCGTCCACGACGACCGCCAGCCGGGGGTCGCGACGCAGTTCGGCCCAGCGGCGGCTGCGCGTGAGCGAGTACAGCCACAGCGATCCCGAGTCCCAGACGAACCACAGGGGGCTGACATGCGGGCGGCCGTCAGCGGAGGCCGTCGCCACACGGCAGGTGCGCTGCTCGGCCAGGAAGGCGTCCAGTTCGGCAGGGCTCATCATGATGCGGCGGCTGCGGCGCTGTGTGACGGCCATCTGCGGGCTCTCCCTCATGCTCTGACGGTATGTCAGAAATCATGGATGCTCTTCCGCCGTCGCGCAATGCCGGTTACTGTCGCCGCCCGTGTCCCTGTCCGTGTCGTCCCTGTCCCTGTCCGTGCCTGTGACCCTGCCCGCGCCGCCTTGAGGGGGAGCCGTGCCGCCGCCCGCAGACCTCGCCGGGCAACTGGACCCGGCCACTGCCGCACTGCTCACCGTGGAATGCCAGCGTGGAGTGGTCGGAGTGGACAGCGCGCTGCCCGAACTCGCCGCCCAGGCACGTTCCTCGGGCGCGCTGCACCGTGTCGCACGGCTCGTCGCGGGCGCGCACGAGGCGGGCGTGCAGGTGTTGCACGCCATCGCCGAGCGCCGCCCCGACGGCCGCGGGTCCAGCAGCAACGCGCGGCTCTTCGCGGCGGCGCCCCGCCTCCCCGTGCAACAGCACTCCGGAACCACCGCCGTACGGGTCGCCCCGCCCATCGAGGTCGCCGACGAGGATCTGATCGTCCGCCGGCTGCACGGACTCTCGCCGATCGCCGGAACGGACGTCGACGCACTGCTGCGCAATCTGGGCTGCCGCACCCTCGTCGTCGTCGGGGTCTCGGCGAACGTCGCCATCCCCAACGCCGTCTTCGACGCCGTCAACCTGGGCTACACCGCTGTCGTGCCCAGGGACGCCATCGCGGGGGTGCCCGCCGACTACACCCCCGCGATGGTCCGCAACACCCTCGCCCTGGTGGCCACCGTGACCACGACCGACGAGGTCCTCGCCTGCTGGAAGCGGCCGCACCGCGTCAGGCGAGAGTGATGGAGTCCCCCTGCACCGTGATGGACGCGGGGGCCAGCGGCGAGGTGGCCGGGCCCCCCTTGACGCTGCCGTCCTGGGCGTCGAACTTGCTGCCGTGGCAGGGACAGTTGATCGTGCCGTCGACGACATCCTTGACCGCGCACCCCGCGTGCGTGCACTTCGACGAGAACGCCTTGAACTGTCCCGCCGCCGGCTGGGTGATCACCACATCGCCGACGACCTTGCCGCCGCCCTCGGGGATGTCGGCGGTCTTGGCGAGTTCCGTGCCCGCGCCGTTCCCGCCGCCGGCATCACCGTCCGCGGCGCCGGCATCACCGTCCGCGGCGCCGCCCGCGCCGTCCGCCGGTGTCTGCGCCGCCTGATCGTCCGATCCACCACACGCGGTCAGCGCGACGGCGAGCCCCGCTCCGCCCACCGCCGTCACGGCCTTACGACGCGTCACTGTCATGCTGCACTCCCCTTTTCCGCGGCGACCCCACGGCGATCCCATGGCGATCCCATGGTGTTCTTTCGGCCAGTCTCACCAAGGGTTACGAGCGCCGGGGGCGCGGTGTTCACTTCCTCAAGGATTTCTTGAGGAAGTCGACCTCCAGTGCGGGCAGACTGCTCGCGATGTCCTGGTCCGCCACCATATGCGTCACCCCCGACAGCGGCAGCACGCTGTGCGGCCGGCCCGCGGCGACCAGCGCGGACGACAGCCGCAGCGCATGGGCGAGGAGGACGTTGTCGTCGGCGACGCCGTGCACCAGCAGCAGCGGGCGGGTCAGACGGTCGGCGAACGGCACGAGCGACGAGCGCCGGTAGCTCTCGGGCGTGACCTCCGGATGGCCGAGAAAGCGCTCCTCCCAGTGTGTGTCGTACAGCCGGCGGTCGGCGGGCGCACCCCCGGCGATCGCGGCGTGGAACACCTCGGGGTGGTGCAGCACGGCCCCGGCGGCGAGATAGCCGCCGTAGGACCAGCCGCGGATCGCCACCGCGCCCGGATCGAGGTCGGGATGGCGGTCGGCGGCCGCGTGCAGCGCGTCGACCTGGTCCTGAAGGACGGGGCCCAGCCGGTCACCGCGGATCGCCCTGGCCCAGGCATGGCCCCGGCCGGGGGTGCCGCGGCCGTCGGTCACCAGCACCGCGAAGCCCTGCTCCGCGAACCACTGCGCCACGCACGCGTGCCATGCCCGGGATCGCTGCACCAACTGGATGCCCGGGCCGGAGTACGGGTTCAGCAGCACCGGTAGCCGGCCCTCGCCCGGGCGGTGCCACGACGGCAGGAACAGATGGCTGCGCAGCGCGCGTTCACCGAGGCTCAGCCGCACCGGTCGCGGAGTGAGGACCGGTCGCTCGGCGAGCACTTCGATCGAGCCGGCGGGCACACCGCCGCGCAGCACGGTCACGCTCACGCCGTCGTCCGTGTCACTGCTCAGCACGACGGTGTCCCCGCCGGCTGCCGCGGTGTGGACGCCGGGTGAGCCGCTGACCCGGAAGAAGGGGGAGGCGGCGTCGGACTCCGGGTCGCAGCACCACACATGTGTTTCGGTCGGGTCCTCGCTCGCGCTGAAGTAGACGCGTTCCCCGACGGCGCCCAGCACGGCGCGGACCTGGAGGCCGGGCGGCGTCCGCACTCCGCCGATGCGCAGCCCCTGGACGTCGTCCTCGACGAACGGTGCGACCGGTGCGCCCGAGGCCGTGCGTATCAGGGACGCGGACGGCAACTCCACCCAGGCGGCGTCCCGCTGGAGGTGCAGCGGCCGAGTGACGCCCGATGCCGGGTCGACCTCAAGCAGGCTCGCCGAGCGCTGGTCGCGTGACTGCACCTGCACCACCGGGCCGAGCGTGTCCCAGTCCGCCCAGGTCACATACTCGAACGTCCGGTCAGTCCAGTCGCCCGGCGGGTGGAGCTCGGCGTCCGCAGCGCCGGGAAGGCGGACGTCGACCCGCCGCCCGTCCAGCCGGACGACATGCACCGTCACCACCGCGTTGGGCGTGCCCGCGGCGGGATACCGCACCGGCTTCGGCGGTGTGGCCGGATTCGCCGGGTCGGACAGATACAGCGTCCGCACCGGGGAGTTGTCCACACGGGTCACCAGCAGGGCGTCCGAGGCGGGCGACCACCAGTGGCCGCGCTGCCGGCCGATCGACTCCGCCGACACATGGTCGCTCAGCCCGTAGACCACGTCTCCCGGACGTGCTCCCGGCTCCGCTGCGGCGAGGGTGCGGTCGTCCGTGCCGTCCCGGCGTACGACGTGCAGGGCGCCGCCCGTCACATAGGCGATCCACAGCCCGTCCGGCGAGAGGCGCGGATCGACCGCCGGCCCGGCCGTGCCGACCCGGCGCGGCGTGCCGCCGTCCGTGTCCACCGTCCACACCTCGCCGGCGAGGGCGAACACCGCCCGGCGCACCTCACGGTCCGTCGCGTACGCCACGATCCCCGAGGACGCCTCCCTGGCGCGTTCCCGGCGCACCCGTTCCTCCTCGGGGACTTCGGCGTCCCCGGCGCCGGGGGCGCCGTCCAGGGTGCGCGGATCGGCCAGCGGCCGCTCGCCGTCGGCGCCGTACAGCCAGAGCCCGCCGACCGGGTCGTCGCCGCCTCCGGTCCGGGTGAACAGCACCCGATCGCCGTCCGGCGAGACCGTGAAGCGCTGCGGGACGCCGAGCGAGAAGCGACGTGTACGGGCCAACTGGCGGGGAAATCCGGGTACTTTCATGTGCGGACCATGACAGCGGGAAGTCGAACGATCAAGGTGCTCGCGCCCGGTCCGCATGGGGCTCCGCGCCGCGGTCGTGCAGAGCGTCCCCGGTCTCCCGTCTGGCGATCGGAGATGCCACGTATGCAATAATGACTGACCAGTCAGTCATTATTGAGGGGTTGGTCGATGCCCAGGCAGGTGGATCGTGGGGCGCGGCGCGAGGAGATCCTCGCCGCCGCGGTGCGGGTCTTCGCCCGCTGCGGATACGCCGGCAGCCGGATCGAGGACATCGCCCGGGAAGCGGGCATCGCCAAGGGCAGCGTCTATCTGTACTTCGGCAGCCGCGAGGAGCTGCTGCGGGCCGCGTTCGAGGGGCTGGCGGCCCGCTCGGAGGCCCTGCTCGCCGAGGTCGGCCGCCGGCCCGGCGGCGCCGCGGAGCGGCTGGAGCTCCTGGTGCGCTCGGTCATGGAACTGCTGGCCCGGGAGCGGGATCTCGCCCGGGTGCTGCTGGACGTCTGGTCGGCGGGGGTGCGGGCGCCGGAGTGGATCGACATGGCGGCCTTCTACCGGGACTACCGGGCCGCCGTCACCGCTGTGCTGACGGCAGGGGACGAGCGCGGCGCCGAACCGGCCGTGACCCCGGAGGCGCACGCCGCGGTGCTGGTCGGAGCGATCGAGGGATGCGTGCTGCAGGCGCTGTTCGACCCGACCGTCGACCTCGCCGCTCTCGTCGAACCACTCGTCACGCTGCTCGTCCCGTCGGAAGAAGGGGGACACACGTCATGATCAATCCGCTCAAGGGGGGACCGCCCTCGAAAGGTCTCCGGCGCGCGGTGCTGCGTGCACCGATCACGCTCTACCGCATCGGGCTCGGCGGGCTGCTGGGCCACCGCATGGTGCTCCTCACGCACACCGGCCGGAAGTCCGGTCTGCCCCGCCAGGTCGTCCTGGAGGTCGTCGCCCGGCTCCCCGAGCCGGGCGCGTACCTGATCGCCTCCGGTTACGGGGAACGCTCGCAGTGGCTGCGCAACGTCCTCGCCGCGCCTGAGGTGCGCTACCAGGTGGGGTGGCACACATACCGGGGCACGGCCGTACCGCTGCCGCCGGCTGAGTCCGGCAGGGCCCTCGCCGACTACGCCCGCCGCCACCCGCGCCTGGCCGAACGCCTGATGCGGTCCGTCGGCCACGCCCCGCGCACCGCGGCCGACTTCGAGGCCCTGGGCGCCGACCGCCGTAAGGGCGTGCCGCTGATCGCCCTGCGCCCGTCGGACTAGCCAGCAGGACGACAACACAACAGGGCAGGAGCGGGCAGCGCCGCGCGCCGCGTGGGAGCCTGCGTCGGCGGATTCCTCCCGGGCCGGCGGCTGGTCTCTGCGGCTCGGGGTGGCTTGATCGGTGCCTTGGATCGCTAAGCTCGGTCGCCGGATAGCCTGGGAAAATGCTCACAGAAGTGATCGCAACTCGCTACGTCACGCCATTGCGTGAGGGCGGCTCGCTCCCGGGAATCGTCGAGGCCGACGACCTCGGTACCTATGTCATGAAGTTCACCGGAGCCGGGCAGGGCCGCAAGACCCTGGTCGCCGAGGTCGTCTGCGGGCTGCTCGGGCGGCGGCTCGGGCTGCGGGTGCCGGAGCTGGTCGGCATCCAGCTGGACCCGGTCATCGGACGCGCCGAGCCGGACCAGGAGGTGCAGGAGCTGCTGAAGGCCAGCGGCGGGCTGAACCTCGGCATGGACTTCCTGCCCGGCTCGCTCGGCTTCGACCCGCTCGCCTACGAGGTGGACCCGGCCGAGGCGGGCCGGGTCGTCTGGTTCGACGCGCTGATCAACAACGTCGACCGCTCCTGGCGCAATCCGAACATGCTCGTGTGGCACGGAGATCTCTGGCTCATCGACCACGGCGCGACCATGATCTGGCACCACAACTGGCCCGGCGCGGCGGCCTCCGCGGCCAAGGGCTATGACGCATCCGACCACGCCCTCGCGCCCTTCGAGCCGGATGTGGCGGCGGCGGCCGCCGAACTCGCGCCGCAGGTCACCGAGAAGCTGCTGACCGAGGTGACCGCCGAGGTCCCCGACGCGTGGCTGGCCGGCGAGCACGGCTTCGACGGGCCGGACGCCGTGCGCCGCGCCTATGTGGAGACGCTGCTGCCCCGCGCGGCGACGATCCATGAGCGGATCGTCGTCGGCGCACCCACCGCGGACCGCCCCCCGCAGGCCCCCGGCTGGCTGACCGGCAAGGGGGCGGGCGAGTGAGCGAGCGCGACGTCTTCGAGTACGCGCTGCTGCGCGTGGTGCCGCGGGTCGAGCGCGGCGAGTGTTTCAACGCGGGTGTGGTCGTGTACTGCCGCGCCCGGTCCTTCGTCGCGGCGCGGACACATCTGGACGAGGCGAAGCTCAGGGCATTGGACCCGCAGGCGGACGTCGCCGGGGTGCGGGCGGCGCTGCGGGCCGTCGAGGGCGTGTGCCGGGGCGGGAGGGACGCCGGGCAGGCGGCGGGCGACGACGCCGGGCGCCGCTTCCGCTGGCTGATCGCGCCGCGCTCCACCGTCGTCCAGCCGGGCCCCGTCCATTCGGGGCTCACCTCGGACCCGGAAACGGAGGTCGAACGGCTTCTCGATCTGCTCGTGCGCTGATCGGCCGGTGCGGCGCGGCAGCCGCATGGCGGCCGGCGCAGGCCGGCACGGCGGCCGTTGACACCGGGTGCCAGGGCTTCTAGCGTCTCGTCTGCCGAAGGTACTAAGCGGTCGCTCACCTGGGGGATTGTGGGACGGGTCCCGGGCCGGCCACCGCCGCACTGCCCCTCGGCATCCGTCAGACATCCATGGTCATTCCCAGGGCGAGGAGAGACAGCATGTCCACCACCGAGCAGCGCGTCGCCGTCGTGACCGGCGCCGCACGGGGCATTGGCGCCGCCACCGCGGTACGGCTGGCGGCCGAGGGCCGCGCCGTCGCCGTGCTCGACCTCGACGAGGCGGCCTGCAAGGACACCGTCGAGAAGATCACCGCCGCCGGCGGCCGGGCGCTCGCCGTCGGCTGTGACGTCTCCGACGCCGGGCAGGTCGAGGCTGCCGTGGCGCGCGTCGCCGACGAACTCGGCGCGCCGGCCATCCTCGTCAACAACGCGGGTGTGCTCCGCGACAACCTGCTGTTCAAGATGTCCGAATCCGACTGGGACACCGTGATGAACGTGCACCTCAAGGGCGCGTTCCTGATGGCGAAGGCCTGCCAGAAGCACATGGTGGACGCCGGCTTCGGCCGCATCGTCTCGCTCTCCTCCAGCTCCGCCCTGGGCAACCGCGGCCAGGCCAACTACTCGGCGGTCAAGGCCGGGCTGCAGGGCTTCACCAAGACCCTCGCCAAGGAGCTGGGCAAGTTCGGCATCACCGCGAACGCCGTCGCCCCGGGCTTCATCGCCACCGAGATGACCGCCCAGACGGCCGCCCGCATCGGCATGGGCTTCGAGGAGTTCCAGGAGGCGGCCGCCGGTCAGATTCCGGTGCAGCGCGTGGGCAGGCCCGAGGACATCGCGAACGCGATCGCCTTCTTCACCGGCGATGACGCGGGCTTTGTCTCCGGCCAGGTCCTGTACGTGGCCGGCGGCCCGCTCAACTGAACCGGAGGCGACCGAAATGACCGAACAGCCGGAACAGCCGGAACAGCCGGAACAGCCGGAACAGTCGGAACAGTCGGAACAGCCGGGGCGGCCGGGTCGGGCGGCGCCGGACAGCGGGAAGGTGGCGTTGGTCACCGGCGGCAGCCGCGGGATCGGCTACGGAGTCGCCGAGGCGCTGGTGGCACGCGGCGACCGGGTCTGCATCACCGGACGAGGTGAGGACGCCCTCAAGGAGGCCGTGGAGAGGCTCGGCGCGGACCGTGCGATCGCCGTCGTCGGCAAGGCGCACGACGAGGCCCACCAGGCCGTCGCGGTGCAGCGGACCATGGAGGTGTTCGGCCGCGTCGACTTCCTGATCAACAACGCCGGGACCAACCCGGTCTACAGCCCGATGGCCGACCTCGACCTCGGTGTGGCCCGCAAGGTCTACGAGACCAATGTGATCTCGGCGCTGGGCTTTGCCCAGCAGACCTACCGCGCCTGGCAGAAGGAGCACGGCGGGGCGATCGTGAACATCGCCTCGGTGGCCGGGCTGTCCCCCTCGCCCTTCATCGGCGCGTACGGGATGAGCAAGGCGGCGATGATCAATCTGACCGTGCAGCTGGCGCACGAGTTCGCGCCGGGCGTGCGGGTCAACGCGATCGCCCCCGCCGTGGTCAAGACCAAGTTCGCCCAGGCGCTGTACGAGGGCCGTGAAGCGGAGGCGGCCGCCGCCTACCCGCTGGGCAGGCTCGGCGTGCCGCAGGACATCGGGGGAGCGGCCGCCTTCCTCACTTCCGACCAGTCCGCCTGGATCACCGGGCAGACACTGGTGGTGGATGGGGGTATCTTCCTCAATGCCGGAGTGCACTGAGGTCGCCTGCACCACTTGCACCAATTGTTGGTGATTGCGCTAAGTGCCCTGCCGGACCTCTCCATTGACCCGGCAGGGCGCTGCGGTATCGTCTGCCGACCCATGGCTGAACGAGGAGCGTGCAAGTGTTCTACCGGACCAGTCTGCAGGCCGCTGCAGCCCTAGCGTCCATATCTCTGCTGGCCGGATGCGGTCTGTTCGGGGACGAAGACTCCGGCGACGGCGAAAAGATCATCGTCGGCACCACAAGTGAACCGACGACCCTCGACCCGGCTGCCGCCTGGGACGGATCGTGGGAGCTGTTCCGCAACGTCTACCAGACGCTGCTCAGCTTCCCGACCGGCAGCAGCGCTCCGCAGCCCGACGCCGCCGATGGGTGCCGCTTCACGGACGCCTCCAACAAGGTCTTCCAGTGCACGCTGCGCCCGGGGCTGACCTTCTCCAACGGCGACGCGCTGGACGCCGCGGCCGTCAAGCACTCCATCGACCGGATCAGGACGATCGACGTGGAGGGTGGCCCCAACGGCCTCCTCGGCTCCCTCGCCTCCATCGAGACGACCGGTCAGGACACGATCACTTTCCGACTCAAGGCCGCCGATGCGACCTTCCCCTTCATCCTGGCCACGCCCGCGATGTCGCTGGTCCCGCCCTCCGAGTACCCGGCAGACCAGCTCCGCGAAGACGGCAAGCTCACCGGATCCGGCCCCTATGTGCTGTCCGAGTACAAGAAGGGCGAAAAGGCGGAACTGGTCAAGAACGCCAAGTACCAGGGCTTCGCCAACATGCAGAACGACGGCGTCTCGATCCGCTACTTCCAGGAGTCGGACGTCCTGGTGGAGGCGCTGAAGAAGAAGGAGATCGACGCGATCTACCGCGGTCTTCCTTCCAGCCGGGTCGTCGAGATCCAGGAAGGGCAGGAGGGGACGGAGCACCTCCAGCTGGTCGAGACGGTCGGTGCGGACATCCGCTACCTCGTCTTCAACTCGAAGGACCCGATGGCGGGCAAGCTCGCCGTGCGGCGCGCCATCGCACAGGTGGTGAACAGGGACACCCTCGTCGCCAACGTCTACCAGGGCACGGCCGAGCCGTTGTACTCCATGGTCCCCAAGGGCATCTCCGGCCACACCACCGAGTTCTTCGACCGCTTCGGAGAGCCCGACGTCAAGAAGGCCAAGGAGATCCTCGAGGAGGAGGGCATCACCGAGCCGGTGCCGCTGACCTTCTGGTACACCACCGACCGTTACGGTTCGGCCACCAAGGCGGAGTTCGAGGAGCTCAAGCGGCAGCTCGACGCCTCCGGTCTGTTCGAGATCACGATTCAGGGCAAGCCGGAGAAGGACTTCCAGAAGGGCTACAAGGCGGGTGAGTACCCCGTCTTCGGCCGTGGCTGGTTCCCCGACTTCCCGGACCCGGACAACTTCATCGCCCCGTTCGTCGGCGAGAACAACGTGCTCAGCACCCCGTACGAGAACGCGGAGATCACCGAGCAGCTGCTGCCGCAGTCCCGGCGGGAGAGCGACCGGGGAGCGGTGACCAAGCAGTTCGAGAGGGCGCAGGAGATCCTCGTCGACGACGTGCGGCTGCTGCCGCTGTGGCAGGGCAAGCTGTATGTGGCCGCGAGCGAGGAGATCGGCGGCGGCGAGCGCGCCCTCGACCCGCAGACGGTCATGCAGATGTGGGAGCTGTACCGCAAGGCCAGCTGGTAGGCCGACGCCGTCTCCACGGCCCCGTGGGACCGGGCAGCCGCCCGGTCCCACGGGGCCGTTGTCAGTGGTCCCCGGTAGGTTCTGTGAAGCAAGAACACGGATCGCGAACTGATCCCATACCGGAGGTTGTTGACGTGACCGACACCGCCATGCTGCCCGAGTCCTGGCGCGGCGTCCTCGACGAGGAGCTGCAGAAGCCCTACTTCAAGGAGCTGACGGAGTTCGTCGAGGAGGAGCGCGCCAGGGGGCCGGTCTACCCGCCGCGCGAGGAGGTCTTCGCCGCCCTGGAGGCCACGCCCTACGAGCAGGTCAAGGTGTTGATCCTCGGCCAGGACCCGTACCACGGGGAAGGGCAGGGGCACGGTCTGTGCTTCTCCGTGCGGCCCGGTGTCAAGGTCCCGCCGTCGCTGCGCAACATCTACAAGGAGATGCACGAGGAGCTCGGGCACCCCATCCCCGACAACGGCTATCTGATGCCGTGGGCCCGCCAGGGGGTCCTGCTGCTCAACGCCGTGCTCACGGTCCGCGCGGGCGAGGCGAACTCCCACAAGGGCAAGGGATGGGAGAAGGTCACGGACGCGGTGATCCGCGCCGTCGCCGAGCGGCCCGACCCGGCGGTCTTCGTGCTGTGGGGGAACTACGCGCAGAAGAAGCTGCCGCTGATCGACCAGGAGCGCCATGTGGTCGTCAAGGGCGCACACCCCTCGCCGCTGTCCGCGAAGAAGTTCTTCGGGTCCCGGCCCTTCACCCGGATCAATGAGGCGGTCGCAGCCCAGGGGCACGCGCCGATCGACTGGCGGATCCCGGATCTGGGCTGAGAGGATCGGCGCGAGGGAGGTGCAGGCCCCGTGGCGGAGCAGCGGCAGGCGTCGGGGGACGCCATGATGACCCGGATCGGGCAGGCGGTGATGCTGCTGCACGGCGGCGACCGGGAAGAGGCACGCAACCGCTTCGCCGCTCTCTGGGGCGAGATCGGCCAGGAAGGGGACCCCCTGCACCGGTGCACCCTCGCGCACTACATGGCCGACGCCCAGGACGACCCCGGCGATGAGCTGGCCTGGGATCTGCGGGCGCTGTCGGCGGCGGAAGGGCTCGGCGATGAGCGGCTCGCCCGGCACGAGGAGACGCTGGCGGTGAGGTCCCTGTACCCGTCGCTCCATCTCAATCTCGCCGCCGACTATCTGAAGCTGCACCGGCCGGAGGCCGCGCGCGTCCATCTCGACCGGGCGCGGTCGGCGACGCACGCCCTGGGGGACGACGGGTACGGGGACGGGGTGCGGGCGGCCATCGCGCGGCTGGAGAGCCGGCTGGCCTGACGGGGCCCGGCCCCGGGGCGAGCTCCCGACCCGGGCCCGGGGCGGAGGGGGTTCCTCCCTGGCGCCCCCACTCCTCGGACGCCCCCGGCCGTCTCTCCCCGGGCTCCGTCCGCAGCTGCCGCCGGAAGCGCGCCCTCCTCAAGGGGCTGCGTCTCAGGCCCCCTGCCCCCTGGGCCGGGGAGTTCGAGGGCGTGGCCTTCAGAAGGTGCGGCGGCTCAGTCCCCGGCCGCCTGCTTGCAGATCACCGCCTGGGGGCTGTCCGTCGGCCACCCCCCGTACTCCTCGCCCAGCGCACAGACGTCGGGCCGTACGGCGGGCACGGGCAGCGCCGTATCTGCGGGGCCGGCGAGTGACGGGGACGCGGGTGCGGGCCGCCAGGACGGTGTCGCCGTGCCGGGCCGCGGTTGCGGAGCCGCCTCCGGGGTCGGCCGTGGCCGCTGCCGTACGGGCGGCTGGGCGGCTCCGGCGGGGCGTCGCCGGGACCGCGGGGCGGCGTCCGCGGAGCCGGGAGCGGCGGCCCTGGACGTCCGCGGCGAGGCGGCGCCGTCGGATGCGGGGTCGCCGGCCGGCGGGTCACCGGCCGGCGGGTCACCGGGCGGTCGGCGCAGGACCTCGCGGCCCGGCCCCTGCACGATCTGCGGTGTCACGGCCTGTGCCGAGGGCGGGGCCTGTCGGGCCGGCGGCGGAACGGGCCCCGTCTCCACGGCCACACACCCCGACGCGGCCGCACAGGCGATGACCCCGGCCAGCGCGTGTAACGCGGTTCGGGTCTCATGCACCCGCGCAACTCTGCTGCGTGCCGGGGGTCCTCTCAGGCATACGGCCGTCGAATGGCCCGCACGGGTGACGCCGCCGGGCTCGTGGACAGGTCAGTCGCCGGTCGAGCCGTCGACGCATTCGCGAAGCAGGTCGGCGTGGCCGTTGTGACGGGCGTACTCCTCGATCATGTGGGTGAGGATCCAGCGCAGGTTGTACGAGTCGCCCGCGCGCGATGTGCGTGCCGCCAGGTCGTCCAGCGAGCGGTCCGCCGCCAGCTCCCTCGCCCGCGCGATCTCCGCCTGCCAGGTCGCCCGAGCCTCCTCCCAGGTGTCCTCCTCGGCGGGGTGGAAGTCCCCGTCCCGGTCCGCGTCGTCGTAGTACAGCGGCGGCGCCTCTTCGCCCGCCAGCGTCCGCCGGAACCAGCCGCGCTCCACCTCCGCCATATGCCGTACGAGTCCGAGGAGGGAGAGGTCCGAGGGCGGCACGGACGCGGTGCGCAGCTGTTCGTCGGTCAGGCCGGCGCACTTCCTCTCCAGGGTCTCGCGGTGGAACTCCAGCCAGCCCTCCAGCATCGCGCGTTCGCCGGCGGTGGTGGAGGGCTCGGTGCGCTCAGGTGTGGTCGTCATGGCGGACATCATCGATCAACGCACTGCCGCACGCCACGGTTTATCGGCTCGGCTGTGGGCCCTCGCCCAGCATGCCGCGCAGCAGTTCGCCGAAGCCGGTCCGCAGCTCGGCCCGCGAGGGCACGGCCGCGTGATACGAGCCGGCGGCGCACGAGAACATCAGCCCTTCGCACCAGGCGACCAGAGACAGCGCGTGCCGCTCCGGCTCGGCGGAGCCGGCCGCCGCCATCAAGGCTCTCAGGGGTTCCCGGAAGCGGCTGCCGGTCGCGTCGTAGAACGAGCGGAGCTCCGGACGCCGGGTCGCCTCCAGGGCCAGCTCATAGCGGCAGACGAGCAGGGGGCGGTGGTCGGTCAGATAGCGGTGCAGAGCCAGGGCGAGGGCGTCGGTCAGCCCGTCGAGCCCGTCACCGGGGACCGGCAGCTCCTGCGGGGCCAGCGCGGCGGCCTCGCGGTCGGCGAGCCTGCGCACTGCCGTCTGGAGCAGGGCCTGCCGGGTGCGGGCGTGGTTGGACGTCGACCCCTGGGGGAGTCCCGCCTTCGCGTCGACGGCCCGGTGGGTCAGCCCCCGCATGCCGCGCTCGACGAGCAGCTCCAGCGCTGCGTCGCCGATCAGTTCGGCGCGGGGGCCCGCGCCTGTGGTCCTGGTGCGAGCGGTCATGACGTCAACCTACCGCCTTCACTACATATGTAGTACATTGATGTTGTCACTACAGGTGTAGTCGCCGCTGTGTGAGCACTCCAGGAGGAGCCATGTCCTCGGCCCCGCGAACTCCCGCACGACCCCACACCCCCCGAGCCGTGGTGATCGGCGGCGGCATCGGCGGGCTGACCGCGGCCGTAGCCCTGCGACAGTGCGGCTGGCACACCACCGTCCTGGAACGGGCCGACAGCCTCGAACCGGTCGGCGCGGGCATCGGCCTCGCCCCCAACTCCCAGCGCGCCCTCGACGTCGTCGGACTGGGCGACACCGTCCGCGCCCTGGCCACCTGGCACGGCGACGGCGGCCTGCGCACCCCGAGCGGACGCTGGCTCTCCCGCACGGACAGCCGCGCCGCCGCGGAACGCTTCGGCGGCCCCCTCGTTCCGCTGCACCGCGCCACGCTCATCGAGCACCTCGCCGCCCGGCTGTCCTCCGACGCCCTGCTTCTGGGCACGTCCGCCGTCCTCGCCGACCCGGGCGTCCCCGCAGGCCGCCCGGCACGCGTCACCACCACCCGGGGGGACATCGCCGCCGAGCTGGTCGTCGCCGCCGACGGCATCCACTCGGACGCGCGCACCGCGCTCTTCCCCGGCCACCCGGGCCCCCGATACACCGGCGTCACCGCCTGGCGGGTCGTCGTCCCCGCCCTCGACCGTCCCTTCCCGCCCCACGAGACCTGGGGGAGCGGCGCACTGTGGGGCAGCCAGCCCCTCAAGGACGACCGGATCTACGCCTACGCGGCGGCCGCCGCCCCCTCAGGACAGCGGGCCGGCGACGACGAGAAGTCCGAACTGCTGCGCCGCTTCGGCGACTGGCACGACCCGGTTCCCGGCATCATCGCCGCCGCCCACCCCGAACAGGTGCTGCGCAACGACATCTGGCATCAGAAGGATCCGCTGCCCGCCTTCCACCGGGGCCGCACCGCGCTCCTCGGCGACGCCGCCCACGCCATGGCGCCCTTCGCCGGCCAGGGCGGCAACCAGGCCGTCGAGGACGCCGTCGTGCTCGCCCACTGCGCTCCGCCCGACGCCGACCTGGCGGCCGGCCTCGCCGCGTACACCGCCCAGCGGCTGCCCCGCGCCACCGCCGTGGTGCGCCTCTCCGCGCGGATCGCCCGCCTGGCCACCCTGTCGAACACACCCGCCGTCGCCGTCCGCAACACCCTGATGGCCGCGGCCTCCCGGCTCGGCCCCGGCCTGGTGCTGCGCACCTTCGACGGGATCGCCGACTGGTGTCCGCCGCAGCCCACGTATGCTGCCGGTGCCGCCGGAGCACCGCCGAAGCGACGGCGAGAACCGTCAGATTGAGGTCCCGCACACGCGCATCACCGGCGCACAGAGGGAGGACGACGTGAAGGTCGGCTGCATCGGGCTCGGGGACATCGCGCAGAAGGCCTATCTCCCCGTGCTCTCCACCCTGCCCGGCGTGGAACTGCATCTGCAGACCCGCACCCCGGCGACGCTCGCGCGGATCGGAGACATGCTCCATGTCCCCGCGGAACGTCGCCACGCCGACCTTGCGTCGCTGCTCGCCGAGGCCCCGGACGCCGCCTTCGTCCACGCCCCGACCGCCGCGCACGCCGAGGTCGTCGGCCGGCTCCTGGACGCCGGGGTGCCCGTCTTCGTCGACAAGCCCCTCGCCTACGAATTCGCCGAATCCCGGCGACTGGCAGACCTGGCCGAACGGCGCGGGGTCAGCCTCGCCGTCGGGTTCAACCGCCGCTTCGCCCCCGCGTACGCCCAGTGCCTGGAGCATCCGCGCGAGCTGATCCTGATGCAGAAGAACCGCGTCGGCCTCCCCGAAGACCCCCGCACGCTCGTCCTCGACGACTTCATCCACGTCGTGGACACCCTGCGCTTCCTGCTGCCGGGTCCCGTCGACCACACCGACGTGCGCGCCCGCGTCCGCGACGGGCTGATGCACCATGTGGTGCTCCAGCTCTCCGGCGACGGATTCACCGCGATCGGCGTGATGAACCGGCTGAGCGGCTCGGCCGAGGAGATCCTCGAGGTGTCCGGCCAGGACACCAAGCGCGAGGTCCGCAATATCGCGGAGGTCGTCGACCACAAGGGCCAGCCGAGCGTGCGCCGCCGCGGCGACTGGGTTCCGGTCGCCCGCCAGCGCGGCGTCGAACAGGCCGTGCTCGCCTTCCTCGACGCCGTACGGGCCGGAAAGACCCTCAGTCCCGCGGATGCCCTGAGGACCCACGAGCTGTGCGAACGCGTCGTGCTCCAGGCCCTCGAGCAGACGACCTGAACGTACGGGCGCCCGCCGCGGCGCTGAGCGCGGCGAGCACCGCGAGCGCGCCGTACACCGGCCAGTCGCCGAAGCGGACGTACAGCGTGGAGCCCTCGGCCAGCGGGATCTCGTACACGGCGGCCGTGCTCTCCTCGGTGCCCAGCACCCGGCCGATGCGCTCCCCCTCGGCGTCGTACACGGTGCTCGCGCCCGTCAGGGTGGCGTGCACCATGGGACGGCCGGTCTCCGCCGCGCGCAGCGCCGCCAGCGACGCATGCTGCTCGGGCGCCCAACTGCCCTGGAACGTCGACGTCGCCGACTGGGCCGCCAGCAACTGCGCGCCGTTGCGCACCAGCCGCCGGCTCATGTCGGGGAACGCCGTCTCGAAGCAGATCAGCGGACCGATGCGCAGACCGTCGCCGGGCAGCTCCATCACCACGGGCCGGGTGCCGCGCCTGCGGTCCTCGTCCGCCGCCTCGCCCATGGAGGTGACCCACCCCAGCAGCGCACGGGCCGGAACGTATTCGCCGAAGGGCACCAGACGCATCTTGTCGTAGCGGTCCCCGGTCGGACCCTCGGGGCCGACCGGCACACTGCTCTTGAAGATGCCCGGCCGGTCGCCGCGCCGCGCATCCACATTGACCAGCAGCGGGGCGTCCACCTCGCGGGAGAGCGCGGCCAGCCGCCCGGCCAGATCGGGACGTCGGCCCAGGTCCGCGCCGACGCTGCTCTCGCCCCAGACCACCAGGTCCACATCGAGGTCCCGGGCGGCCAGCCCGCGGGTCAGCTCCTCGCTGCGGTCGAAGCGCCGCTCGATGCTGGAGAAGCCGTTGACGACGCCCGGCTGGACGACTGCGACGCGCGCACGGCCGGAAGGGGCCGGACGCGGCGCCCACAGCCAGGCCGCAGGGACGGCGAGCGCGATGACGAGCAGCCCCGCCAGTGCGGGAAGGCGCGCCGCACGGGCCGTCACCAGCAGCACCAGCGCCGTGTTCACCGCCACGATCAGCAGACTCACCAGCCACACGGAGCCGATGGACGCCAGTGCCAGCGCCGGCTCGACCTGCCACTGGCTCGCCCCCAGCAGACCCCACGGCCCGCCGAGCCCTTCCCAGGACCGTGCCAGCTCGATCAGCAGCCAGCCGGACGGCACCGCGAGCACGGCCGCGGCGCCTCGCGCGGCGGAGGGTGCGCCGCCCAGCAGCGCCCGCACGAGCCAGCCCCAGGGCGCCCACAGCACGCCCAGCAGCGCCCCCAGGACCACGATGAACACATGCAGATTTGGCGCCAGCCAGTGGTGCATGGCGACCACGAACCCGATGCCGCCGAGCCACCCCTCAAGCGCCGCGCGGCGGCCTGACGGGGCCGTGCGCAGGATCAGCAGCCAGGGCGTCAGCGCCACGCATGCCAGCCACCACAGGGACGGCTCGGGGAAGGCGAGCACCGGCAGGGCGCCGGCGACGAGTGCCGCCCCGTCGCGCGCGAGGGGCGGGGCCGTCGACAGCCGGGAGGTCAGCAGGCGGTTCAGCCGACCGGGCGGACCTTCCCCCGGACCGGCATCCGTGCCGGCATCCGGTCCGGGGGAAGGCCCGGCATCCGGTCCGGGCGCCGGACCTGACGCCGGACCCGGCGGATCGCCGCGTCCCTCCGCCGGGATCCGCATGCCGCGCCTCCTCGTCCCGCGTCCCCGGCCTGCCGGACCGGGACCCGCCAGCAGTGTTCCTTCCAGTGTGGGTGGGACAAACGCGCGCGGGCAGACCGCGCGGGGCGCATCAGCCCTCGTCAGGCCCGAGGCGACCGGTACGCCGCCACTTCTCGTGGATCACCGCGGAGCGCAGCCGCCAGCCGGCCTCGGTGCGTATGAGGGAGAAGGCGTACCGGCCGCCCGAGGTGAAGTCCTCACCGGAGTCCAGGCGCATTGGATTGAGATAGTCGGCCTGCACGTCGGCCGAGTCCCCCGGGTAGCCGCCGAGGTCCTGGAGCCGCACCCGCCGGTTGACGATCAGATGCTGGCGAACCGGAAAGACCCGCAGAGTCTGCGCCAGCCAGTCGGCCACATCGTCCGCCGGGCCCTCGATCCCACCGGAACTGCGGTAGTCGGCGCGGCCTGCCCGCGCGAACAGAGCCCGGTAGGCGCCCCAGTCGCCGTCGTCCACCGCAGCCGCATAGCGGGAGACCACGTCGTCGACGGCGAGCCGGTGCATCACGGTCGTGAGATCCACACGCTGCGTCATCGGCTCAGTGTCGGCCACCGCGCGGACTGCGCCAAGGGTCCGCGCGAGGATGGCGGGTCCGAGCTTCGCGCCGGAGCCGCGACCGTCGTCTTCGCGGGGGGCCGCGGACCGGTGGGGCGCGGCCCGTCAGCTGTGCTTGACGGCGCGCAGCACGACGAACTTGGGGTCGCCGGCGACCGTCTCGCAGTTGCCGAAGAGCCGGCGCAGCCGGACGTGGTAGCCGAGGTGGCGGTTGCCGACGACCCACAGTTCACCGCCCGGGCGCAGCGCGCGCCGTGCGCCGCCGAACATCCGGCGGGCGGTGGCGTCGCTGGTCGCCTGGTGCGAGTGGAACGGGGGATTGTTGAGGACCAGGTCGACGCTGCCGTCGGGGACGTCCGCCATGCCGTCGCCGACGAGGAAGCGGGCCGCGGCACGTCCTCCGGCAGCTGCGGTCTCCTTGACGTTGTCGCGGTAGGTGGCTTCGGCGGAGGCCACTGCGGAGTACGACTCGTCGATGAAGGTCACCTCGGCCTCGGGGTTGGCCAGCGCGGCCGCCGTGCCCACGATGCCGTTGCCGCACCCGAGGTCCACGACCCGCTCGGGGCCGTGCCGCTCCGGCAGCTTGCTCAGGAAGAAGCGCGTGCCGATGTCCAGCCGGTCGGCGCAGAAGACGCCGGCGTGGTTGGTGACCGCGAGGCCTGCCAGCCTCCCGGTGTCGGCGGGCAGCCGGTAGCGCAGCGGCCAGGGGCCGGCCGTCCTCGGCAGTGCGGGGTCCGGTGCGCAGAAGATCAGCCGCGCCTTCCTGGCCGCGAGCGACGTCCTGGTCGGGCCGAGGAGCCGCTCGAACAACGCCAGGGTGGAGGTGTGGATCTCGCGGACCATGCCCGTGCCGACGACGACCGTCCCGGCGTGCACGGCGGGCGCCAGCCGGTGCAACTGGTCCTCCAGCAGTGCGAGGCTCTTGGGCACCCGGATCAGCAGCACGTCGATCCGTTCGGGTGGCGCGTCCCGCGCGGTCAACAGCCGCACCGAGGCCGGGCCGATGCCGTTGCGCGCCAGATTCGCCTCGGTCGCCCGGCGGCCGAGGAAGGAGTCGGAGATCTGCACAGGACGGACCCGTCCTGGCCGGCGGCCGGCGAGCGCCACGGTGAGCGCGCCCCAGCGGTCGTCCACGACGACGACCGTGCCGGACAGGTCGACGGGCGGGGCGGCGCCCTCGATGCCGTCCAGGCAGCGCAGCAGATACTCGTCGGAGGCGTCCCATGCGCGGAGCGGGTCGCGGGCGTCCTCAGGGAAGCGGGTGAGGTCGAACTCGCCCCATGACGTGGTCAAACGGTTCATCGTGCCCTCAGGCTATCCGAGCGCCCCGACCCGTCGGCCCGGTCGGTCCGACGGGTTGTTCATGCGGCGCTGCGCTCACGCCGCCGGGCTGTTCACGCGTGGGCCGTCGCCAGCTCGTGGGGAGAGGGCGGCGGCCGACCCGCGACCGTGGGACGGTCGGCACGCCGGGCTGTTCACGCCGCCGGGCCCGGTCACGCCGCGTCGTAGGCCTCGTGGGGGCCCGCACCGCGCCACTCGATCAGATGCGGGTCGTCGAGGATCATGTCCGCGTCCTCCAGGCCCGCTCGCCGCAGGAACTCGACGAGATCCTTGTCACTGCGGGCGACGCCCACCGTCTCCCCGCGCACGGTGACCCTCCGTCCGCCGCCGGGCGACGGCGGATGGACGACGATGGGCGCGGTCCATGCCATGTCTCCAGGGTGCGCCGGTACGGCCCGACATGCAGCCGCCGGGCTCCGAAGAGCCCGGCGGTCGGCCGGAACGGGGTGCCCGGACGCTCAGGCCGCGCGACCGGCGGGGGCGCCGGACGCCGCCGCGGCCCACTCCACCACCAGGGCCTCGTACTCCCGCCGACGATCGTCGGGCAGCTGCCCGTCCGCCCACAGTTCGCGGATGCGCGCGTTGAGCTCGGCGGCGGACGGTCTGGCTTCCTTCGTGCGGGGGAGGGTCATGCGGTGGAAAGGGGGCATGCCACCAGGCTACGGCCTCCGCGACGCGCTCGTCTTCCCCGCGACGGCTGTTCTAATCCCCCGATTCTCCGGCGTGCGGGCTGAGTACATCCGTTCCGACCAGGATGAACAGCACAACTCCCAAGATCACTCGGTAGATCACAAACGGCATGAAGCTCTTCGTAGTGATGAACTTCATGAACGAAACTATGTCGACGTGTCCTGAGCGGCTTTGACCTGCTGGTTTCCACCACTTTTCAAGATCGAATAGTAGAGCAGTGGGAGATGGCGCCTTCCAGTGCTCTCTCTCGCTGGCCGCGAAGCGCAGCCACCTGCTTTGCAGCGAATCGGCAATCTCCTGCTCCATGGCCAGGGCAACGTGCGAGTAGAGACCTTCCACGCCGGCGACCTCGCGGCCCATGCGGATCTCCACGGCGATGCGACTGTGTCGATCTTCGTCCAGCCACTCCTTGCCGCCGTGACGAAGCAGGTACAGCCGCTTCCCGGCGTACGCGGTCGCGGGGAACCGGCCCCTGACCCGCGGCCAAACTGTCCAACAAGGCACTGGCCGCAGTGCGCGCCCCGGTCGCTCACCAGCCCGGATGAGATTTTCGGCAAGGGCAGGATGCATGAGGCCGACTGGGACGATGAGGACGACAATGGTGCCCCGGATGAGCTGATCGGCACGTGAAGAGCTGTGCCGCGGTGACCTGTATGCCCGGGCGGTCGCCGGAGGCGCTCCAGCGCTCACTCCACCCCAGCGGGCGCTGGCCGCGTTTCTGCGTCTGCCCGCCGGGTGATCTCCGCACCGGGGCACCGCTGCTCTGGCACTCGTGCCCGTACGGGGCGGTGTAGCCGGTGGTCGGGTGCACGGTCGCCTCAGGTTGTCGGTGCCGTCGGCTAGCGTGCGAGGTATGCGCTACTTCAATACGGCCGGGCCGTGCGTCCCCACGCGCCACTACATGGTGCCGGCCCAGGAGCGGCTGCCCAGGGCCCGCGGGTACATCGAGCAGGGCCAGTACTTCGTGGTGCACGCGCCGCGGCAGACCGGGAAGACGACGGTGCTGGCGGCGATGGCCCGGGAACTGACGGCCTCGGGCCGGTACGCGGCGCTGCACTTCTCGTGCGAGAGCGCGGAGGTGGCCGGGGAGGACTACGGCCAGGCCGAGCTGCTGGTGCTGGAGGCGATTCGGCGGTCCGCGGAGTCCGCTGAGCTTCCTGATGAGCTCGCGCCCCCCGCCTCCTGGCCCGACGCGGTGCCCGGGTCCCGGCTCACGCGGGGGCTGACTGAGTGGGTGCGGAGCTGTCCGCGTCCGCTGGTGCTGTTCTTCGACGAGATCGACGCGCTGCGGGGGGAGAGCCTGCGCAGTGTGCTGCGCCAGTTGCGCGATGGCTTCACTGTCAGCCGTGGCGGCTTCCCGCATGCGGTGGTGCTGTGCGGGCTGCGGGATGTGCGTGACTACAAGGCGGCCTCGGGCGGGGATCCGGGGCGCCTTGGCACGTCGAGTCCGTTCAACATCAAGGTGGCGTCGCTGCGGTTGGGCGACTTCACCGAGGCCGAGGTCGCCGAGCTGTACGGGCAGCACACCACGGAGACGGGCCAGGACTTCACGGTGGATGCGCTGGAGCGTGCCTTCAGCTTTACCCAGGGACAGCCGTGGCTGGTCAACGCGCTGGCCCGGGAGGTCGTCGAGGAGATGGGGGTGCCGTCGGACACGCCGATCACGGCCGAGCACATGGAGGAGGCGAAGGAGCGGCTGATCCTGGCGCGTGCGACGCATCTGGACTCGCTGGCCGCCAGGTTGGGCGAGGACCGGGTGCGGCGCGTGATCCAGCCGCTGATCGCGGGCGAGCTGCTCCTGCCGACGGACACGTACGACGACGATCTGGCGTACGCGCGCGACCTGGGGCTGGTCGCTCCGGACGCGCCGGTGCGGGTGGCCAATCCGATCTACCAGGAGGTCATTGTCCGGGTACTGGGAAACAACACGGAGGGCCAGGTCGTCGCCGCCCCGAGCAGCTTCCGGCTGCCGGACGGCCGGATCGACATGGACAAGCTGCTGTGCTCCTTCGCCGAGTTCTGGCGGGAGAACGGCGAGATCCTGGCCACCGCCTCGACCTACCCGGAGGCCGCGGCGCAGCTGGTGATGATGGCCTACCTGCATCGGATCGTGAACGGGGCGGGTTTCATCGACCGGGAGTACGGGGTCGGCCGGCGGCGCGTGGACCTGCTGATTCGCCAGCCGTACACCGCTGCCGACGGTTCGCGGGCGGTGCAGCGCGAGGCGCTGGAGCTGAAGGTGTGGCGCCAGGGCCGCACCGACCCCCTCGCCGAGGGGCTGGCACAGTTGGACGACTACCTGGACCGCATGGAGCTGTCCACGGGCACCCTCGTCGTCTTCGACACCCGCCCGAAGGCAGCCCCGGTCCACGAGCGCACCGCCTTCTCGCAGCAGACCACGCCCTCCGGGCGCACCGTCACCCTGCTGCGCGCCTGACGGCCGGGAGACCTCAGCCAGGAGCGCCCCCGGATCTTCCTCCCGTGGCCGTGTTCCCGGAGCAGCACGGGTTCGGTGCGGGAGCTGGAGGGGCTCGACAGCCAGGAATCGCGGCAGATCGGTGCTGACACGTCAGCACCGTGCCAGCACATGAAACCCTGGGGGCGGGCCGCGGCACGTTCTTGGACAAGCGCGCCGACGGTGATGGGGATCTTTGAAAACGGCCGGGGTCGCTCCTCGCCTCACTTGCTTGTTTTTTGAACTGTGTGAGGAGGATGGGGATCGAAGAGCAGTCCTTGATCACCAGAATGTAGGTTTTGGCTATGACTGGTGACTGGCGGAGGGACCGGATCGGGACTGCGTTGAGGGGCGAGAACCCGACCGTGCTGCGACGGCTGACGTCGGGGTTCGCGGTGATCGGGGACGTGCAGTTCCTGCCTGGCTACTCGGTCTTGCTCGTGGACGAGCCGGATGTGCAGCGGCTGTCGGACCTGCCGAGGGCGAAGCGGCTGTCGTTCCTGTCCGACATGGACCAGCTCGGCGAAGCGGTCGAGCGCGTCTGTCGGCGGCTGGACCCGGCTTTCCGGCGGGTCAACCTGGAGATCCTGGGGAACACGGACCCGTTCTTGCATGCGCATGTCTGGCCGCGGTTCGAGTGGGAGCCGACCGATGTGGTGGGTGCTCCGGTGTGGCTCTATCCGCGTGAGCGGTGGAGCGACGAGCGGTTCAGGCTCGGTCCGCAGCATGACGTGCTGCGGGATGCGATCAGCGGCGAACTGGACCAACTGCGCTCGGCGGCCTGAGTGTTGTGGGCCCGCCGACCGTCAAGTCGGCGGGCCCGGTGATCGGTGACTGTCAGCCGAAGCTCACTGGAGGCGTCTGAGCGGGGCGATGCCGGCCGCCGTGATAGGAAATGCTAGATAGCGCTACCTGTGCGGCCCTGGTTCAGTCCCCCGATTCTCCGGCGTGCGGGCTGAGCACATCCGTTCCGACCAGGATGAACAGCACAACTCCCAAGATCACTCGGTAGATCACAAACGGCATGAAGCTCTTCGTAGTGATGAACTTCATGAACCAAGCGATGACCGCGTACCCGACCACGAAGGCGATGACCGTCGCGAAGATCGTCGGCCCCCATGACACATGCCCATCTCCCACGTCCTTCAGCTCGTACACCCCCGAGGCGAGCACGGCCGGGATCGCCAGCAGGAACGAGTAGCGGGCCGCCGCCTCGCGGGTGTAGCCCATCAGCAGACCGCCGCTGATGGTGGCCCCGGAGCGGGAGACGCCCGGGATCAGCGCCATGGCCTGGCACATGCCGAAGATCAGGCCGTCCCGGATGCCCAGCTGCTGAAGCGTCTTGCGCTCCCGGACGGCACGGTGCCGGCCTCCGGTCTCGTCGCGGGCGGCCAGCCGGTCGGCGAAACCGAGCACCAGGCCCAGGACGATCAAGGTGGTGGCGATGAGGCGCAGATCGCGGAAGGGGCCCTCGATCGCGTCCTTGAGTGTGAGGCCCAGCACGCCGATGGGAACGGAGCCGACGATCACCAGCCAGCCCATCTTGGCGTCGTGGTCGCTGCGCATCTCCTTGTCCGTCAGCGAGCGCAGCCACGCGGACAGGATTCTGAGGATGTCCTTGCGGAAGTAGATCAGCACGGCCGTCTCCGTGCCGATCTGGGTGATCGCCGTGAAGGCCGCCCCGGGATCCTCCCAGCCGGCGAAGGCCGCGGTGAGCCGCAGATGCGCACTGGAGGAGATCGGCAGGAACTCGGTCAGCCCCTGGACGAGCCCGAGGATGAATGATTCGAACCAAGACATGGAAAACTAAGCCACCCAAGAGATGATCACGTATGACCGGCCGACGCGTGCTCCCGATCTCCCGATCATGCGCCGATCGGAGGCAGCGTAGCGTCCTCAGGTGACCGCCCCGCGCCAGCCCCCTCGCCGGGGCCCGCACCGCCCCGTGGCGCCGCTGGCCGACGGCCGCGCAGACGTACGGTCCGGCGCGCGCGGACGTGCCGCTCAACGGCTGTGCAGACGGTGGCGTTTACGCCAGGCCACCACGGCCGCCGCGAGACCCGTCAGCACGATGAACCCCGTCGCGCCCAGAAACGCGGGCGACGTCGGAGCGGTGGCCTGGCTGCCCGCGACCGCGTACGCCGCCGTGTTGGGGATCGACCCCAGACCGGTCGCCAGCAGGAAGGGCGCATACCCCATGCGGGAGACCGCCGCGCAGTAGTTGGCCGCGGCGAACGGCACGCCCGGGAACAGCCGGATCGCCAGCATCGAGCGGAACCCGTGGTGGCTCAACTGCCCGTCGGCGGCGGCCAGCCAGCGACCCCGCACAAACGGCCGCAGGGCGTCCTGGCCGAGCACCCGGCCGAGCGTGAAGGCGATCCCTGCGCCCAGCACCGTCCCGCCGAGCGCCGCGGCGAGCCCGAGCTGTGCGCCGAACAGCGCGCCCGCCGCCAGATTCAGCAGCGGCCGCGGCACGAACGCGGCGGTGCACAGCCCGTAGGCCGCGGCGAACACCGCCGCCGCACCCGCACCGCTCAGCTCCGGCGGCCACCCCGAGGCGAGCAGCCGCTGCGGCTCGTACAGCAGCACGGCGACGCCCGCACAGACCAGCACGGCGATCAGCAGGGCCAGCCGCGACCCGGGCGAGCGCAGCACGGCCCCCGACGGCCGGACCGGGACGGCCGGCGCCTCGGAGACGGCGGCCGGACACGGGGCCGGGGAGCGGTCGGGGAGCGTACCGGGGACGGGGAGCGGCATCCGGGGAGACTAACCGACACTCCGATGTGATCGCCGTAATGTAGGCCCGTGACCGATGCGACCGCCCCGGGTGACGCCGCGAACGCGGTCGACGCCATCCCGGACAGCGCCCTCGCCGACGCCCTTCTCCACCGGCTCACCACGGTCTACCCCGCGGCGGCGGACCCGGCGCGCGCCGCGGACATGTCCCGCTACATGAAGCACGTCGCCCCCTTCCTCGGCATCGCCGCCCCCGAGCGGCGCGCACTGTCCCGCACGGTGCTGGAGAACACGCCCCGCCCCGCCGAGGCGGACTGCGCCGCGGTCGCACTGCGCTGCTGGCGGCTGCCGGAGCGCGAGTACCACTACTTCGCCGCCGACTATCTGCGCCGCCATGCGGGCCGGTGCTCCCCGGGGCTGCTGCCGGTCGTGCGGACGCTGATCACCCGCGTCCCCTGGTGGGACACCGTCGATCTGCTCGCCGCCCATGTCGTCGGGCCCCTGGTGCGCGCCGACCCCCGACTGGTCCCGGTCATGGACGACTGGATCGAGCACGACGATCTGTGGCTCGTACGCGGCGCGCTGCTCCATCAGCTCCGCTCCGGGCAGGACACCGACGCCGAACGGCTCTTCCGCCACTGCCTGCGCCGGTCGGGCCATCCGGACTTCTTCATCCGCAAGGCGGTCGGCTGGGCGCTGCGCGAGTATGCCAGGACCGACCCGGAGGCCGTGCGCGCGTTCGTCGCCGGGGCACACGACCGGCTCGCGCCCCTGTCGGTCCGGGAAGCGGTGAAGAACCTCCCGCGGTAGTCCTTCCCCGCCTCCGCTCGCCCCCGCCCCCGCACATCGCTGGTGGGCCGCACACACCGGTGAACCGCCCTGCACCGGCGCGGAAAACCATTCGACGCCGCGGACGCCGTACGCGACCATCGTGGCCATGTTCCGGCACACCTTCACCACAGCGCCGTCCGCAGTCGCGGACGCGCCGAAGGCTGCCGTCGTCACTGCCCCGGCGCCCCTCGACGGCGCCCGAAGCTGACCCTTCCCGGATCGTCCGGAGGACCCCGCAGGGGGAGGGTCGGCAAGGCCCCGGGGTCTCCCTCCGCCAGGAGAACGTCCTCCGCGCGGAGTCCACTTGTCGAGTTCCGGGAAGGAACCGCTCCCAGCCATGCCCAAGACGGCATACGTGCGGACCAAGCCGCACCTCAACATCGGCACCATGGGCCATGTCGACCACGGCAAGACCACACTCACCGCCGCCATCACCAAGGTCCTCAGCGACCGCGGCGCCGGCGGTGCGTACACCCCCTTCGACCGCATCGACCGCGCCCCGGAGGAGGCACGCCGCGGCATCACCATCAACATCGCGCACGTCGAGTACGAGACCGACACCCGGCATTACGCTCATGTGGACATGCCGGGGCATGCCGACTACGTCAAGAACATGGTGACCGGGGCAGCCCAGCTGGACGGGGCGATCCTGGTCGTCTCCGCGCTCGACGGCGTCATGCCGCAGACCGCCGAACACGTCCTGCTCGCCCGCCAGGTCGGCGTCGACCACATCGTCGTGGCGCTCAACAAGGCCGACGCGGGCGACGACGAGCTGACGGACCTCGTCGAGCTGGAGGTCCGCGAGCTGCTCACCGCGCACGGGTACGGCGGGGACAG
The DNA here is from genome assembly GCF_022414575.1 of Streptomyces sp. MUM 178J. Classification (GTDB taxonomy): domain Bacteria; phylum Actinomycetota; class Actinomycetes; order Streptomycetales; family Streptomycetaceae; genus Streptomyces; species Streptomyces chengmaiensis. Next base: position 55,313 of record NZ_JADWYQ010000011.1, read on the forward strand.
CGCGCCCGTCGTACGCGTCTCGGGGCTGCGCGCCCTCGAAGGCGACCCGCGCTGGACCGCGGCGGTCGAAGCGCTGCTGGACGCCGTCGACACCTATGTGCCGATGCCCGTCCGGTACACGGACGCGCCGTTTCTGCTGCCCGTGGAGAACGTGCTCACCATCAGCGGCCGGGGCACCGTCGTCACCGGTGCGGTGGAGCGGGGCGCCGTCCGCGTCGGCGACCGCGTCGAGGTGCTCGGCGCCGGGATCACCACGGTCGTCACCGGTCTGGAGACCTTCGGCAAGCCGATGGAGGCCGCGGAGGCCGGGGACAGTGTGGCGCTGCTGCTGCGCGGGGTGCCGCGCGACTCCGTGCGGCGGGGGCATGTGGCGGCGGCGCCCGGCAGCGTGACGCCGAGCAGGTGCTTCCGGGCGCAGGTGTACGTCCTGTCGGCACGGGAGGGCGGCCGGACGACGCCCGTCTCCACGGGCTACCGGCCGCAGTTCTACATCCGCACCGCGGACGTCGTCGGCGAGGTGGACCTCGGCGGAGCGGGTCTGGCGCGCCCCGGTGACACGGTCCCCGTGACCGTCGAACTGGGGCGGCCGGTTCCGCTGGAGCCGGGTCTCGGCTTCGCGATACGCGAGGGCGGCCGGACGGTCGGCGCGGGCACGGTCACCGCGCTGCTCTGAGGTCCGGGGGCTCAGCCCCCGGACCCCGCTCCTCAAACGCCGGAGAGGCTTGGTTTACGGCGATTGAGGCCACGGCCGTCAGGCCGCACGGGGTCCGGGGGCTCGCCCCCGGTAGCAGGATGCGGACCAGACCACGGGCACAATGGGTGGGTGGAGGAGCAGATACCCGTCATCCGGGACGTCGACGGCGGCGTCGCCAAGCTGATGCCCGATGTGGACCGGCCGCGCGGCTGGCTGCTCACCGTCGACGGATCACCGCAGTCGTACGTCGACCTCGACGCCCCGGACCATCTGGAGTTCGAGTACACCCGGCGGGTCGCCCATGTCCTCGACGTATTCGCCGAGGAGGGCGCGCCGCTGGACGCGCTGCACCTGGGCGGCGGGGCGCTGACGCTGCCCCGCTATGTCGCGGCCCGCCGGCCCGGCTCCCGGCAGGACGTGGTGGAGGCCGACCGGGGGCTGCTCGCGCTGGTCGCAGAACACCTTCCCCTGCCGCCCGGCTCCGGCATCGCCGTGCACGGCGCCGACGCCCGCGCCTGGCTGGAGGCCGCACCGGCGGACAGCGCCGATGTGCTGATCGCCGATGTCTACGGCGGGGCCCGTGTCCCCGCCCATCTCACCACCGCCGAGTACGCGCGGGCCGCCGAGCGGGTCCTGCGCCCCTCGGGGATCTATCTGGCGAATCTCGCGGACTCCGCGCCGTTCGCCTTTCTGCGCTCGCAGCTCGCCGCCTTCGCCGAGGTCTTCGAAGAGCTCGCGCTGATCGCCGAGCCGTCCGTGCTGCGCGGCCGCCGCTTCGGCAACGCGGTGCTGGTCGCCGCGCACCGGCCCGTCGACACCGCGGCCTTGGCCCGCCGTACCGCGGCCGACGCCTTTCCCGCGCGCGTCGAGTACGGCACTGCGCTCGCCCGTTTGACCGGCGCGGCGTCCCCGGTGGCGGACGCGGCGGCGGCGCCCTCCCCGGAACCGCCGGACGGGGCCTTCAGCATCGGCTGAGGCCCCGTCGTCTGGTTCACTAGTGCCGCGACCGGGCAAAGCTTGCCGGGAGGGGCACTGGCGCGCGGGTCAGTCGGCCAGCCGCACGGTGCTGAGGATCTTCTGGATCGTCTCGTCCGGCACCTCGTCCTCGATGCCCGCGTTGGCGTACAGGATCCAGGTCTTGAAGTCGCCCTTGGCGTCCTTGAAGGAGAAGGCGATGGACTTGCCGTCCGTCTCGCACTTGTTCTCCTTCTTCACCCCCTTGGCGGTGGCCGTGGCGACGCTGCCCTTCAGACCGGAAGCGGTGGTGTAGTCCTTGGCCTCGGCCACCTTCACCGTGCCCTTCGGCTCCGTCTGCGCGTAGGCGGCCCAGGACCAGTTGCCGGCCTCGTTGTACGCGGCCTCGGCGGCGCTCTTCGCGCCCTTGCCCCCCTTGGAGCCGGCCGTGGCGAGCCCCCAGTCCTCCTTGCGCCCGTCCTTGTCGCTGTCGAACTCGCACCACTTGGTCTTGAGGTGCGCCGGGGCGGACATTCCGACGGCCAGGGAGCCGTCGCCCTTCTTCTCGTCCTCGAAGCCGGTGATCACACCGGTGCCTGCGACCTCCCAGTCGGCCGGGACGTCGAACTGCGTACCGTGCTTGGGGTTGCTGACGACCTTCCAGCCGGGGACGGTCGGCTTGGCGTCCGCGCCGCCACGGGGGTTGTCCGCCGGAGACTCGGAGCTCTCACCGGGTTCATCCGACTCGGTCGACGCGGCGGCGGACGGGGACGAAGGCGCGGCGGCCCCCGCGCCGCCGGCCTTGTCCGATGTGCCCTTGTCGTCGTCCTTGAACACAACGACGCCCGTGACCACGGCGGTTGCGATGACCGCCGCGGCGGCGACGATCGCTGTGATCACCGTCTTCTTCTTCTCGTCCTTCGCCGGCTGCACGGCCCCCGGCGGCTGCCCCGGCACGGCATACTGCGGCACGGTGGGCTGCTGATACGGATTGGGCTGCTGATAGCCCGGCTGTTGGTAGGGGTTCTGTTGCTGATGCCCCGGCTGCTGGTACGGGTTCGGGTTCTGCTGCTGCGGATTCTGCTCGCCCCCGGGCGGCTGCTGTCCTGGCCACATGGCGAGTAACCATAGAGGGGGCCGACTGCCGCTTCTGCGTCCGCCCCCGCCAGGGCTCTCCTTCGGCCGCCCTTCCGCAGACCGCCCGGGGATGGCCAAGGGCGCTACTCGTGGGTAACATCGCGCCTCATGAGCGCAGATCAGATGTCCGCCGGCGAGATGGTCGCCGCCTCGGTCCCCATGGTCAGGACCCTCAACCTGGAGTTCCTGGAGAGCACCCCCGAGCGGGCCGTCGTCCGGCTGCCGGACCAGCCCGCCTACCACAACCACGTCGGCGGGCCGCACGCCGGCGCGATGTTCACCCTCGCCGAGACCGCCAGCGGCGCCGTCGTCATGGGCGCCTTCGGCGACCAGCTCAGCCGCGCCGTGCCGCTCGCGGTCACGGCGGAGATCGCCTACAAGAAGCTGGCGAAGGGCGTGGTGACCGCCACCGCCACCCTCGGCCGCCCCCGGGACGAGGTCGTCGCCGAGCTGGACGCCGGCGGCCGCCCGGAGTTCCCCGTCTCCATCTCCATCACCCGCGAGGACGGCGCGGTGACCGGAGAGATGACCGTCGTCTGGACACTCCGCCCCCACGGCTGAGCAGCCGCGGGCTCAAGGCTCCCCCCAGGCCAAGCCCCTCGACGATCCCGCTGGTCCGGCGGGATAGGCTGCCCGGCGTGCGCTGCAACGGGGCGCACGCCGGGCAGCGCACGGGGCGCGGCGGCACAGCACTTTGGGAGGAACCGGCTTGCACGTCCAGGAGTGGCTCGAGACCGTCCCCGCGGTCAGCATCTACCTCCTGGTAGGGGTGGTGATCGGGCTCGAGAGCCTCGGCATCCCGCTGCCGGGCGAGATCATCCTCGTCAGCTCGGCGCTGCTCGCCTCCCAGCACGGTGAGATCGATCCGTACGTCCTCGGGGCCTGCGCCGTCGCAGGCGCGATCATCGGCGACTCCATCGGCTACGCCATCGGCCGCAAGGGCGGCCGTCCCCTGCTGGCCTGGCTCGGCGGCAGGTTCCCCAAGCACTTCGGCGAAGCGCAGATCGCCATGGCGGAGCGCTCCTTCGAGAAGTGGGGCATGTGGGCCGTGTTCTTCGGCCGCTTCGTGGCGCTGCTGCGGATCTTCGCCGGTCCGCTCGCGGGCGTGCTGCGCATGCCGTACTGGAAGTTCCTCATCGCCAATGTCTTCGGCGGCATCCTGTGGGCGGGCGGCACGACTGCCGTCGTCTACTCCGTGGGGATCGTCGCCGAGGCATGGCTCAAGCGGTTCTCCTGGCTGGGGCTGATCCTCGCCGTCGCCATGGGGCTCACCTCCGTGCTGGTGCTCAAGAGCCGCGCCAAGAAGGCCGCCGTCCGCACGGAATCCCCGGCCCCGGCAGTCTCGGCCGACCGGGACGGGGCTGCCTCGGAGCGGGAGCTCGTCGCCGTCGGGGACTGAGCCGGGCGAGGGCATGCGGAGGGCGGAGGGCATGCGCAGGACACACGAGGAGGAGACGGCGATGACGGAACGTGCACTGATCGCGGCGGTCGGCGGGAAGACCCCGAGGATCTCCCCGGACGCCTTCACGGCGCCCACGTCCGTGGTCGTGGGCGAGGTGACCATGGAGGCCGGCGCGAGCGTCTGGTACCACACGGTGCTGCGCGCCGACTGCGGTCCGATCGTCCTCGGGGAGGACTCCAACATCCAGGACAACTGCACCGTCCATGTCGACCCGGGCTTCCCCGTCACCGTGGGCGCGCGCGTCTCGGTCGGACACAACGCCGTACTCCACGGCTGCACCGTCGAGGACGATGTGCTGGTCGGCATGGGCGCGACCGTCCTGAACGGGGCGCACATCGGCGCGGGCTCCCTGATCGCCGCCCAGGCCCTGGTGCCGCAGGGCATGCGGGTGCCGCCCGGTTCCCTGGTCGCGGGCGTCCCCGCCAAGGTCAGGCGCGAGCTGACCGACGAGGAGCGCGAGGGCGTCAAGGTCAACGCGGCGATGTACACGGGCCTCGCCGAGGCGCACCGCGCCGCCGAGCCGCAGTCGCGCTGATAGCGGGCCCTGAGCCTCGAGCGTCCCCGAGCTCTCGTAAGCCTCGGGCCTCGCGCGCCCTCGCGCCCCTGATCCGGCCATGGCGGGCAGCGGACCGCCCCTCAGCCCCTCGGGACCGACCGGGGCGGCAGATCGCAGCGGCAGGCCCCCGTGCAGCAGGCCGCCATCAGGATCTCGGCCACCACGACGCTCCCCATCTCCAGCCGACGGGTCGTCGTGCGGCTCGCGAAGGCGTCCACCAGCCGCAGTCCATGGCCGCAGTCCGCGTCCGCGTCCAGCGGTTCCCGGCGGCGGGAGGTGCGGTGCTTCCACCGGCCGCCGTCCCTGACCTCCGCCGTCAGAGTGTCGCCGCGCACCTTGATGGCCACCGCCACCCAGGTGCTTCCGCTGTGCAGCACCACATTGGCCACCAGCTCGCTGACGATCACGGCTAGCGCCTCATGGAAATGCTCCGCCAGCCTCCAGCGCCGTGCGACAGCCCCGGCGAAGTGCCGCAGCACCCGCGCGGACTCGGGTGTGGCCGGCATCGCGCACTGAGCGAGGCCTGAGGAACCGCCCGGGGGTGCGAGAGAGGAAGAGGGCAGGCGGGAGGTCTCCTCTGATGCGATCACGTCGGCTCCTTCTGCCCGGGCGGATGCCCGGGCGAGTGTCTGACGGCCGGGCCGTAAGGCCCCCGCCGTCTCCGCACGCAGGGGCGTCCCCGCCCTGGTCCGGCAGCTCAAAACTTCCCGCGGTGCGCCCGGTGCGCAATCAGGGAGACTGAAGTACGGATACGTAAACAAATGAATTGCCCGGAATTGTCTATGAGGGTGAGTGGGTGAGCACACTGGGTGAGCCCATCAGTGACGCGACCTGGGAGCGCTGGCTGCGGCAGAGCCTCGCCCGCACCGCCCGCCGCCCGTCCCTGCTGTTCGTCGAAGGAGCGGCGGGACTCGGCAAGAGCCGCCTGGCCCACCGGCTGCTCGAATCCCCCGAGGCGGTGGACCGGGCGTGCGTGACCCTCGCCTTCACCTCCACAGGGGTGCTGCTCGAGCACCGCCCCGCCGCCGGGCGGCCCCGCCGGCACGCCCGGGCCCCGACGCATGCACCTGCCCCCGCCTCCGCCTCCGACCCATCGGATGCGGCGGCGGAGACCGCCCCGGGCAGCCGCCGCTATCCGGACGCCGTCGCCCTGGCCCCGGACCTCGACCAACTGCTGCACACCGACGAGCAGGACGGGCCCGTCCTGCTCGTCGCCGAGGATGTGCACCGCGCGGGGCCGGACGGCCGGGACCTGCTCCGGCGGCTGCTGGAGCAGCCCCCGGAGGCCCTCGCAGCCGTCCTCACCTACCGGCCGGAAGAACTCCCCGAGCCCGCCCTGCCGCTCGGCGCACCCGTCAACTACCCCGCCGCCCTGTCCCTGCTGCACATCCGCCTGGACCCGCTGGACGCCGACCAGGTGCGCCGGATCGCGCGGGAGCGCCTCGGAGCCGAATCCTGCCCGCCCGCCCTGACCTCCCGCGTCCACCTCCTCACCGGCGGCCTGCCCCAGGTCGTAGTGGACCTGGTACGCCAGATCGAAGACGTCTGCGGTCCCAAGGAGCGGTACGCGGCCCGCGACGTGGATGCGGCGGGGATCCCCGTACGCCTGGCCCATCTGACGCTCGGGCGCCTCGCCGCACTGCCCGGCGAGCACCGGCCCGTCGTCCACGCGGCGGCCGTGCTGGACCGGCCCGCCGCCGCGGACGAACTCCGCACCGTCGCCGGCCTCGACCCTGGCACGGGCCGCCGCGCCCTTCAGCAGGCACTCACCGCAGGCGTGCTGGAGGAGAAGGGCCTGGACCGCTACGGATTCCCCGCACCGCTGGCGGCCACTGTCGTCTACCGGGAGCTGCCGGGCCCGGTCCGTCAGGACATGCACCGCAGAGCCGCCCGTGTCCTCGCCCGACGCCAGCCGGTCCCCTGGGACCGGCTCGCAGAGCACCGGCGCCTCGGCGGCGGGCCCCTGCGCGGCTGGCTCCAAGCCGTCGAAAGGGCCGCCCGGGAGAGCGCCGCGGCCGGGGACCACCAGAAGGCCGTCGACCTGCTCGAACACACGCTGTCCCACCCTTCGGTGCCGCTGCCCGTACGGGCCCGGCTCGCACCCCTGCTCGCACACAGCGCCGTCCTGGGACTGCACACCGAACACACCGTGGCGGTGCTGCGGCAGATCCTCGCCGAACAGTCCCTGCCGGCCGTCGTACGCGGGCAGATCAGGCTCGACCTCGGGCTGCTGCTCTACAACCAGGCCGGCATGGGCCTCGAAGGCTGGGTGGAGCTCGAACAGGCCGTCGACGAGCTGGCGGAGCGGCCTCCGCTGGCCGCCCGCGCCATGTCCGCGCTGGCGATGCCCGTGATGTCCGCCGTCCCCCTGGAACGCAACCTCGAATGGCTCGAGAAGGCACAGCGGGCGGCCGCGGGCAGCGGGGACGTCGAAGTACAGGCGGCGGTGGCGGCGAACTGCGTCGCCGTACTGCTGGAGACCGGAGACCCCGCTGCCTGGGACGTCGTGGAGTCGCTGCGCGCCGGCGTGCCGGACGCCCTGAGCGCCCCGCACGTGGCACGCGGACTGGTCAACGCCGCGGACGCGGCCCTGTGGCTCGGCTATCTGCCGCGCGTCGGCGACCTGCTGGACGAGGGCGTCGACCTTGCCGGCGCCTGCGGAGCCACCTATGTCGAACAGGACGGGCGCGGCACCCGGCTGCTCCTCGACTGGGCGGTCGGAGATTGGACCGGACTGTCGGCACGGGCGCGCGCCTTCGTCGCCGAGAGCGGGGTGATGCCGGGACCCGCGGCGGACGCCCGGATCGTCCTCGGTCTGCTCGCACTCGCCCAGGGCGAATGGCAGCAGATGGCCGCCTGGCTCTCCGGCGGCGGGCATCCGCCGTCGGCCGACTCGCCGCTGCCGCACGCGGCCACCGCCTCCGGCGCCCTGGTGCGCACCGCGCTGGCACGCGACGACCTGGAGACCGCGACAGCCGAGGCGGCCGCGGCCTGGGACCGGCTGCGCGACAAAGGAGTGTGGGCCTGGGCGTCCGAAGTCGCCCCCTGGGCCGTCGAGGCCATCGCGCGCGCCGGCCGCCGACAGGACGCGCAGGATCTGCTGGACGAATTCGAAGCCGGCCTCAAGGGGCGCGTCGTGCCCTCGGCCGCCGCCTCGCTGTCCTGGAGCCGTGGAGTGCTCCACGAGGCCGTCGGCGAACCGGAGCAGGCGGTCGGGCACTACCGGCAGGCCGCCGCGATGTACGAGAGGATGCCCCGCCCCTACGCGGCCGTGCTCACCGCGGAGGCCGCGGCACGGTCCGCGCTGGCCTGCGGGGAGAACCCCGAGGCGGCAGTCGCGGAACTCACCTCCTGCGTGGCGAAGCTGACCGACCTGGGCGCCACCTGGGACGCGGCCCGTGTACGGGCCACGCTCCGCACCCACCATCCCGCGCCCGAGCAGCCCCGCCCCCGCGGCCGGCCCGGCTACGGCGACCAATTGTCCCCGCGCGAGGAGGAAGTTGTCGACCTCGCCTCGGCGGGCCTGACCAACCGGGAGATAGCCGCGACCCTCCACCTGTCGCCCCGCACCGTGGAACAGCACGTCGCCCGCGCCCGCAAGAAGCTGGAGTCCCAGTCGCGCGGCCACCACCTCAACCGGGCCAACCGGAACCGCAATGCGGGCGGAGCCTAGTGCCCTCCCGGCGGGCATTGCCCACTCGCGCCGCCCTGCACGCTCCCCCACAGCCTCCGGCGTGGGCGGGACCCCCACCCCCTTAGGCCCTGCGGGCCCGGGAGGAGACCCCACGCTGCGTCGGCCAAGCCCAAGTAGCTCCGCTACGAGGACTTCCGGCCGCCTTGCGATCTGCCCCCGCAGCCCTTCGGCGCGGGGACGCCCGAAGGCACCGGACAACGCTCCTCGACGGGCAGACCTCGTCGGTAGCGGCACTGGCCGCGCCCGGCGGAGTCTTTCCCCGCCCGGCTCCTTCCCGCAGCGGGGGCTCCGCCCCGGGCCCCGCGCCTCAATCTCCCCCAGCTACCTCCCCCGGACTCCGCCCGGGGGTACCCCCACGGAGGTGCCCCCAGGCGAGGCTGGGACTTGGCTGCGCCGGATTCCAGCCCGTTGGGCGCGCCTGGCGGAGTCTGAGGACACGGCCGAAGGCCGTACGGGGGTCTGGGGGCCTGCCCCCGGTTCGGGAAGGGGCGGGGAGGGGAACATCACAGCCCGCACCGGGGACCACCCGCACCACGCCCACTACCGTAAACCCGTGCCCACGAACAGAAACACGTTCTCGTCGGCGGCCTCCTCGGCCCTGCGGCGCGCCGCCTCCTGGCGTCGCCGCGCCCTGACCCGCGCGGTCCATCGGGCCTGGACCTGGGCGCAGGACGCCGGTGCGGTCACCGCCGAGCACCCCGGGCGGCTGCGGTTCCGGCGGCTCGGCGTGGGCACCCGGCTCGCTTTCCCCCAGGGCACCGTGTTCGGCGAGGCGTGGATCGAACTGGGAGACCACTGCATCGTCGGCGAACAGGTCACCCTCACCGCAGGCATGATGCCCGGTCTCGACCTCGGGCCCGACTCGATCCTCACCCTCGGCGACGGGGTCGTTCTCGGCCGCGGCAGCCATGTGATCGCCGACACCCGGGTGACCATCGGCTCGGACACGTACTGCGGCCCGTACGTCTACATCACCTCCACCAACCACAGCTACGACGACCCCCGGCAGCCGGTCGGCAAGCAGTGGCCGCGCACCGAACCCGTGGAGATAGGCCCCGGCTGCTGGCTGGGCACAGGCGCGGTGGTGCTGCCCGGAGCCCGGCTGGGCCGCAATGTGGTGGTCGCCGCCGGCGCGGTCGTCCGGGGCGAGGTGCCCGACTGCTCGGTGGTCGCCGGCGCCCCCGCCAGGATCGTACGCCGCTGGGACCCGGCGGCCGGCTGGCAGCCGCCGCTGCGCACCCCCACTCCCGTCCCCATACCAGAGGGCGTCACACCGGAGCAGCTGCTGGCACTGGCGGAGCTGGAAGAGAACTGACGGCGGCTCGCGGTCAGCCCAGGCGGGGGATCTCGATCGCCGGGCAGCGGTTCATCACCATGTCGAGGCCGGCCGCACGCGTCCGCTCGTACGCCTCCTCGTCGACCACGCCGAGCTGGAACCACACCGCCTTCGCCCCCTTGGCCACCGCCTCGTCCGCGATCCTGCCCGCCAGCTGCGAGTTGACGAACACATCCACCACATCGACGTCGAAGGGGATGTCGGCGAGCGTCGCGTACCCCTGCTCGCCGTGCACCGTCTCCGCCTTCGGATGCACCGGGACGATGCGCTTGCCGTAGCGCTGGAGGACCTCCGCGACGCCGTGCGCCGCCCGCTCCTCGTTGTTCGACAGGCCCACCACCGCCCAGGTGTCGCCCGTCTCGGTCAGCATCCTGCGGATCGTCTCTGCGTCTGCGTGCATACCCGGCACAACCCGCACCGCCCGCGCCGCATTCCCCCGGCGGGTTCAGGGGCAGGGGCAGGGTCCGGGGCCGCCCGGACAGGAGCCCGCGCAGGCTCGCATAGGGTGGCCTGATGCAGGAGCAGTACCGGACGGTCGCCCACGCAGGCGTGCACGAGAACGAGATCAACCGATCGCGCTTCATCTGCGCGCTCGCGCCCGCCGCGACCGAGCAGGAGGCGAAGGAGTTCATCGCGCGCATCCGCAAGGAGCACCCGACCGCCACCCACAACTGCTACGCATACGTCATCGGCGCCGACGCAGCCGTACAGAAGGCCGGCGACGACGGAGAGCCCGGCGGCACCGCGGGCGTGCCCATGCTCCAGATGCTGATGCGCCGCGACGTCAGATACGCCGTGGCCGTCGTCACCCGCTACTACGGCGGGGTGAAGCTCGGCGCCGGCGGGCTCATCCGGGCGTACGGGGGAGTAGTCGGCGAAGCCCTCGACGCGATCGGCACCATCACCCGGCAGCGCTACCGGCTCGCCTCCGTCACGGTCGACCACCAGCGCGCGGGGAAGCTTGAGAACGACCTCCGCGCTACCGGCCGGTCCGTCCGCGATGTCCGTTACGCCGAGTCCGTCACCATCGAGATCGGACTGCCGGACGCCGACGTCGACGCATTCCGGACCTGGCTCGCCGACGCCACGGCCGGGGCCGCCCGCCTCGAACTCGGCGGCGAGGCATATGGCGACGCATGAGCGGGCGACGGCCGAGCACCGCGAAAGACGCGAAGCCGCACGCGCTGTCAGAGCCTGCCGATACGCTCAGGGATCATGAGACTCCTGCATACGTCGGACTGGCATCTGGGACGCTCGTTCCACCGGATCAGCCTCCTCGACGCCCAGGCCGCCTTCCTCGACCACCTGGTCGAGACAGTGCACTCCCGCGATGTGGACGCGGTGCTGGTGGCGGGAGACGTCTACGACCGCGCCGTGCCGCCCCTCGCAGCCGTCGAGCTGTTCGACCGCGCACTGCACCGGCTGGCCGCCGCGGACGTCCCCACGGTCATGATCTCCGGCAACCACGACTCCGCCCGCCGCCTCGGCGTCGCCGCCGGGCTCATCGAACGCGCCGGGATCCATCTGCGCACCGACCCGGCCGACTGCCAAACCCCGGTCGTGCTGCGCGACGCCCACGGCGATGTGGCCTGCTACGGCCTGCCCTATCTGGAACCCGCCCTGGTCAAGGACGAGTTCCGGACCGAGAAAGCGGCGCACGAGCAGGTGCTGACCGCCGCCATGGAGCGGGTGCGGGCCGACCTCGCCCAGCGGCCCGAGGGCACCCGCTCCGTCGTCCTCGCTCACGCTTTCGTCGCCGGAGGCAAGCCCAGCGACAGCGAACGGGACATCACCGTCGGAGGAGTCTCCGCCGTGCCCGCCTCCTTGTTCCACGGCGTCGACTATGCGGCCCTCGGCCATCTCCACGGCTGCCAGACCCTCTCCGAACGCGTCCGCTACTCGGGCTCGCCGCTCGCGTACTCCTTCTCCGAGGCACGGCACCGCAAGACCATGTGGCTGATCGACCTCGGCCCGGCCGGCGAGATCGCGGCCGAACGCGTCGACTGCCCCGTGCCGCGCCCCCTCGCCCGGCTCCGCGGCACACTCGACGACCTCCTCGACGACCCGGCCCACACCCTTCACGAGCAGTCGTTCGTCGAGGCGACCCTCACCGACCCGGTGCGCCCCGCGGAGCCCATGGCACGGCTCGCCGTACGGTTCCCGCACACCCTCAGCCTCCTCTTCGACCCCGACCGGGGCGAGCGGGACGCCCGGGCCACCTACGCCCAGCGGCTCAGGGGACGCAGCGACGAGCAGATCGCGGTGGACTTCGTGACACATGTACGCGGCGGCAGCGGCCCCGACGAGCGGGAACGCGCCGTGCTGCGCGATGCGCTGGACGATGTGCGGGTCACGGCGGACATGGCGGAGGCGGCCGCCCGGTGAGACTGCACACCCTGACCGTCACCGCCTTCGGGCCCTTCGCCGCCCGCCAGCACATCGCCTTCGACGAACTCGCCGCCGCCGGACTGTTCCTGCTGCACGGCCCCACCGGCGCGGGCAAGACGTCCGTCCTCGATGCCGTCTGCTTCGCCCTGTACGGTGCGGTGCCCGGCGCCCGCCAGAGCCCCGGCGCCTCCCTGCGCAGCGACCATGCGCCACCCGGTGTCCTCACCGAGGTCAGCCTCGAACTCACCGTCGCCGGGCGGCGGCTGGAGATCACCCGACGCCCCGCACAGCCCCGCCCGAAGGCCCGCGGCGCCGGTTTCACCACCGAACGCGCCCAGAGCCTGCTGCGTGAATACGACACCGAGACCGCCACATGGAAGGGGCTCAGCCGCTCCCACCAGGAGATCGGCGATGAGATCGGCCGGCTCCTGGGCATGAGCCGCGACCAGTTCTGCCAGGTCGTGCTGCTGCCGCAGGGAGACTTCGCCCGCTTCCTGCGCGCCGACGCCGAAGCCCGCGGCCGACTCCTCGGCCGGCTCTTCGACACCCGCCGCTTCGCCGCCGTCGAAGAGCGCCTCGCCGAACAGCGCCGCGCAGCGGAACACCAGGTGCGGGCCGGAGACGAGAAGCTCCTCGCACTCGCCCACCGTATGCAGCAGGCCGCGGGCCCCGCCGCGGACGGACGGCCCGCCCCCCAGCAGCAGCCGGGCGACCCCGGACTGGCCGCCGCCGTCCTGGAGTGGGCCGCCGTAGCCCGCGCCGGGGCCGGCGAACGCCGCGACATCGCCCAGAGCGCGCTTGCCGCCGTCGAGAACCGCCGGGCGGCCGCCCTGCACGCGCTGGACGCCGCGCAGGAACTCGCCCGTCTGCAGCAGCGGCACGCCGACGCCCTCCGGCGTTCCGAGGCGCTCCAGGCCGGCCGCACCGAGCGGGAACAGCTCCGGGAACGGCTCGACCACGCCCGCCGAGCCGAGCGCGTGGCACCCGCGTTGCGGCTGCGCGACGACGCGGAGCGGGAGCACCGGGAGGCGAGCGCGGCACACCGGCGGGCCGCCGCCCAGCTCCCGCCCGAGCACGCCGACGCGGGTGCGGACCGCCTCTCCGCACTCGAGCGACAGCTCCGCCAGGAAGCCGGCGGGCTGGACGCCGGCCGCCGTGCCGAGGCCCGCGACGCCGAGCTGGCCCGAGAGCTGGCCCGGCTGGACCGGCAGGCGCGCGCGGACGACGACCTCCTCCAGGAAGCCGACGGCTGGCTCGCCGACTGGGACGCCGTCCACGACGATCTCAGACGGCGCATCGCCGACGCACGGGAGGCCGCCACCCGCGCCGAGCACCTGGCGGGCCGCCTCGAACCCGTCCGCCGCCGGCTGCACGCCGCCCGCGAGCGCGACCGGCTCGCCCTGGACGCCGGAGAGGCCGTCGAGGCGCTGAGCCGCAGCCGCGACGGCGCGGCCGCCGCCCGCGAGCGCTGGCTCGACCTCAAGGAACGCCGTCTGCGCGGCATCGCCGCCGAACTCGCCGGCGCGCTCACTCCCGGAGACCCCTGCGCCGTCTGCGGCTCCCCCGACCATCCGGACCCGGCCCGCACCGCGGCCGACCACGTCGACCGCACTGCGGAGGAAGCGGCCTACGCCGGCTACACGGAAGCCGACGCCGCCCGCACGGCCGCGGAACGCGAACTGGCCGTCCTCCGCGAGTCGTTCGCGGCGGCCCGAGCCCAGGCCCGCACCCGGGGAACAGACACCGCGGCAGGGTCGGTGCCGTCACCGCGCCACTCGGCCGAATCGGCAGAACGGCCCGCGGGGACCGCCTCCCCGCAGCAGCCGGCGGGCACGCCGGACACCGCCGAAGCGCCCCCTGCGACGGGTGACTCCGCCGCGGCCCGCCCGAGGGCCGATGTACTGCACTCCGGCAGAGCGGACGGCCCGTTGCGCACCGCAACCGCCGGGGCGGCGGCGGAGGCCGCCGTCGCCGACGGGCAGGCGTTCCGTGTCACCGCCGACGACCCGGGCGTCCCCGAACTCCAGCGGCAGGTTGCGGACCTGGAGCGCGAGCACGCGGAAGCGCACCGCGTCGCCTCCGGCCTGCACGCCGCGCAGGAGGCCCTGGAACACGCCGAACGGGAGCACCGGGAGCGGCTGGACGCCCGGCAGCAGGCGGAGCGGCGGGTCGCCGCGCGGATGTCGCGGCGCGAGGCGCTCGAGGGTGAACAGACCGGGCTGCGGGACGAGGTGGCCCGGGCCCGGGGTGGCGCCGGCAGCGTCGCCGAGCGGGCCGCCCTGCTCGAGCGGCGCATCCTGACGCTCTCCGCCGCCGCCGAGGCCGTACGCGCCGCCGAGGACAGTGCCCGGCGGCTGAAGGAGGCCGACGCCCGCCTCGCGGACGAGGCCTTCCAGGCCGGTTTCGACACACCGCGCGCCGCTGCCGCCGCTCTGCTGGACGACACGGAACAGCGCGAGGTCCAGCGCCACATCGACGCCTGGCAGACCGAGGCGGCGGCAGTGGCCGACCGGCTGGCCGAGCCGGAGTCGCGCGCCGCCGCCGAACAGCCGCCCGCGGACCCCGGCACGGCCCGCGCCGCCCATGACGCCGCGGAACGGCGGCTGCGCGACGCCTCCTCCGCGCTCGCCGCCGCCCGCGAGCGCTGTGCCGAACTGGCCCGCCTCTCCCGCCAGGCCGCCGCCGAGGCCCGCAGCCTCGGCCCGCTGCGCGAGGAGTACGACCGGGTCGCCCGCATCGCCGGGCTCGCCGCCGGCACCTCCGCGGACAACGAACGCAAGATGCGCCTGGAGTCCTACGTACTGGCCGCCCGGCTTGAGCAGGTCGCCGCGGCCGCGACCGTACGGCTCCAGAGGATGTCGGCCGGACGCTACACCCTCGTCCACTCGGACGCCCGCACCGGTGGCAAGCGCTCCGGCCTCGGACTGCATGTGGTCGACGCCTGGACCGGCCGCGAACGGGACACGGCGACGCTCTCCGGAGGCGAGACGTTCTTCGCCTCGCTCGCGCTGGCGCTCGGCCTCGCCGACGTCGTCACCGAAGAGGCGGGCGGCGTCCGGCTCGACACCCTTTTCATCGACGAAGGGTTCGGCAGCCTCGACGACCAGACCCTCGACGAGGTCCTCGACGTCCTGGACTCGCTGCGCGAACGAGACCGCAGCGTCGGCATCGTCAGCCACGTCCCCGACCTGCGCCGCCGCATCCCCGCCCAACTGGAGGTCGTCAAGGGCCGCGCCGGCTCCACGGCCCGCCTGCGCACCGCCGCGGCCGCCCTCAGCGGCTGACGGCGCGGCCGGGGAGAGGGGAGGAGTAGACGACGCTCGTGGTGACCGAGCCAAGCGCCCCGATCCGCCCGGAGACCTCCTCCAGGTGGCTCATGGACCGCGCGGCGACCTTCAGCACAAAGCAGTCATCGCCTGTGACATGGTGCGCCTCCAGGATCTCCGGGGTCGCCGCGAGCAGATCGTGGAACGGCTTGTAGTTCCCGTTCGGATAGCGCAGCCGCACATACGCCAGGATCGGCAGCCCCAGCTTCTCCCGGTCCACCACCGCCGCATAGCCGGAGATCACCCCGGCCTCCTCCAGCCTGCGGACCCGCTCGGTCACGGCGCTCGGCGACATCGACACAGCCCGGGCCAGCTCGGCGAAGCTGACCCGCCCGTCCTGCTGCAGCACATCAAGAATGCGCCAGTCGGTTGCATCCGGTGAAAATGCGGTCATCGACCCTGGATAGCAGGGGATTCCACTGCCGATCAAGGCCAGTGCCGTGGAAACCTTCTTCAGTGGGCGCGGCGGAAACCATAGATTTCCGGGCATGACGACAACGCACCCCACCACGCACCCGTCCGGCTGCCCCGTCCTGCGCATACCGCCGGCGTCCCCGGCCGCTGCCGCCGCCCACTTCGGCGCCGCCCTGGCCTTCCACACGGACTGCTCCGATGTCGCCGCCGCACTCGCCGCCGAGGGGGAGCCGGGCTTCGTCGTACTCGACTCCCGCTCGGCCGAATCCTGGGAGCAGGGGCATGTCCCCGGCGCCTTGCACCTGCCCGTGGACCGGATCGCCGAACGGGCCGGGCAGCTGCTCGACAAGGCCGTGCCGGTGGTCACGTACTGCTGGGGCCCCGGCTGCAACGGCGCCACACGCGCCGCACTCGCCCTCGCGGAACTCGGCTACCAGGTCAAGGAGATGCTCGGCGGCTTCGAGTACTGGGTCCGTGAAGGCTTCGCGTACGAGACGGCCCAGGGCCCGGCCCGTATCGCGCCGGACCCGCTCACCGCGCCGGATCAGCTCACCGCGCCGGACCGCGCGGCAGCCGCCTGCGGCTGCTGAAGGCCCGGGCCGCGGGCGGCATCCGCGCGATGCGGGACGCCGCCCGCCCCCTCAGAGCTTCGACAACTCGTCCACCAGGTCGTCCAGACCCAGCGACCCCTGCGACAGCGCCGCCATGTGCCATGCCTTCGCGTCAAACGCGGCCCCGTGCGCCCTGCGGGCGTTCTCCCGGCCCATCAGCCACGCCCGCTCGCCCAGCTTGTAGCCGATCGCCTGAGCGGGCATCGACAGATAGCGGGTCAGCTCGCTCTCCACGAACTCCGCGGGCCTGCTGCTGTGCATCCCGAAGAACGTCTGCGCCAGCTGCGGCGTCCAGCGCTCACCCGGGCGGAAGGGCGAGTCCGCCGGGATCCGAAGGCCGAGATGCATGCCGATGTCCACGATCACCCGGCAGGCGCGCATCATCTGGGCGTCGAGATAGCCGAGCCGCCGCTCCGGGTCGGGCAGGAAGCCCAGCTCGTCCATCAACCGCTCGGCATACAGCGCCCATCCCTCCGCGTTGGCGCTCACCTGCCCGATCGTGGCCTGGTAGCGGGAGAGCCGGTCCGCGACGTGCACCCACTGCGCGATCTGCAGATGATGCCCGGGCACGCCCTCGTGGTACCACGTGGACACCAGGTCGTACACCGGGAAGCGCGTCGCGCCCATCGTCGGCAGCCATGTCTGGCCGGGGCGGCTGAAGTCCTCCGACGGCGCGGTGTAGTACGGGGCGGCCGCGCCGCCCGGAGGGGCGATCCGGGACTCCACCCTCCGTACCCGCTCGGCCAGTTCGAAATGCGTGCCGTCGAGCGCCTCGACGGCCTCGTCCATCAGATCCTGCAGCCAGACCCGCACCTCCTCGACGCCCTCGATGTGCTCGCCGTGCTCGTCGAGGTGCGCCAGCGCCTCCCAAGGGCCCGCGCCCGGCAGGATCCTGTCCGCCTCCTTCCTCATCTCACCCAGCAGCCGGTGGTATTCCGACCAGCCGTACGCATAGGCCTCGTCGAGATCGAGATCCGTGCCGTTGAAGTACCGCGACCAACGGGCGTACCGCTCCCTGCCGGCCGTGTCGGCCGCGCCCGACACGGCCGGGGCGTACACCCCGCGCATCCAGCCGCGCAGCTCGTCCAGCGAGGCGCTCGCCGTCCGGGCCGCCTCGTCCAGCTCGGTGCGCAGCCGTTCGGGCCCGCCCGCGGCGAACTCCTCGAACCAGCCCCGCCCGCCGCTGCTGCCGCCCTCGCCGAGCCATTCGCCGAGCTGTCCGATGAACGTGTCGGCGGCGCGCGGCCCGCCCGGAAGACCGCGGTCGAGGCCCAGGGCCAGCGAGGCGCGGTAGCCCTCCAGGGACTGCGGCACCGCTCGCAGCCGCTGCGCGACCGCCGCCCAGTCCTCCTCGGTCTCGGTCGGCGTCACGGTGAACACCTCACGCACGGTGTGGGCGGGCGAGTGGATGTTGCTCACCGCCCGCAGGCCCTCGTCCGCCTCGTGCACGGCCAGTTCGGCCGTCAGCCGCTCCCGGAGCAGACGCCCGCAGCGCCGCTCCTCGTCGCTGTTCGCCTCCGGCTGTTTCTCCGCCGCGTCGAGTTTTCCGAGGGTCTCCCTGGCGAGGTCGGCGAGCGCCTCCTGACCGGCGGGGGAGTAGTCGGGCAGCCGGCTCGAGCTCTGCTTGTGGCCCAGATATGTGCCGATGGCGGGGTCGAGTTCGATACGGGCGTCGACATAGGCGTCGGCGACCTGTCGGGGCAACGCGTTGCTGGAAGTGACTGGCATGCGCACATCCTCATACGAGGACGGGCTCCGCGTCACCATCCTTCGATCTCACACGTCGAGGCGTCCATGACGCGACGGTGCGGCCGAAGGCGCGGACCACGGGACGAACGCCGACACAGGCGCCGGCGCCGACGGGGGAACCACCGGTGTCATGTCCAGCCGTGCCGTGATGACCAGTGTGCCTTCCTCGATCTGGTAGTCCAGCGGCAGTCCGAGGCCGCGCATCGCCGCCACCATGCCGGTGTTCGAGGACCGGGTGACGGCGTAGACGCTCTCGCAGCCCGCCTCGATCGCCAGGGCGGTGAGTCGGCCGAGGAGTTCGGAGCCGATCCCGCGGCGCTGCCACTCGTCCTCCACCAGCAGCGCGACCTCCGTCTCGTCGCCGTCCCACAGCAGATGACCGAGGGCTGCCAGTCGGCCGGAGGCCGTCTCGACGGCCAGTGTGCGGCCGAAGCGGGGGCTGAGCAGATGGCTGAGATAGCGGTCGGCGTCGCCGACGGGCCCGTGGTACCGCTTCGCCAGCGTCTGCTCGGAGCAGCGGTCGTGCATGGCGCGGGCGGCCGGCAGATCGTCCTCGCCCGCCCGGCGCACGGTGATCTCGTTGCCCTCGGGGAGCGTGAGGACGTCCTGGCTGCGAGGGATGCGCGGTCCGAGCCGGGCGTCCAGTTCGACCAGGGCACGCGCGCGGGCGAACTCCGTGGGGGTGAAGGGAAGGTAGGTTCGCTCGACGGTGATCGACCCGCCGTTCGGGTCGCGCAGCCGCATGACGGTGTCCTTGTCCTCCAGCACGCCCTCCACGGGAGGCGTCTCGCCGGTGGGGCGGCCCGTGAGGGTCAGAGCCGGGAGGGAGCGGATGGTGCAGCGGCCCAGCAGCTGACGCAGGGCGAGCGGGAGTTCGGCCGCGTCCAGCGCGGTGCGGGTGGCCAGGCCGAGGACTCGGGTGGGGGTGTCCACGAGGTCGTGGGCGTCGGCGCGCTCGATCCAGGTGCTCGAGCCACCGGCCGCGGCGATCTCCCTGGTGAGCTCATGTGCCGGCAGGTCGGCGGGGGCGCGCAGCAGGAACTCGTCCACCGTGCCCTGAGCGAGCGGATGCGTCTGCAGCGTGAGGATGTCGACGCCGTGACGGGCCAGCGCCGTGCACAGCGCGGCCAGGCTGCCTGGGGCGTCCCGAACGGTCGTGCGCATCCGCCACAGCGTGGTCGCGTGGGCGGGGTGCCCGCCCTGACCTGCCGGAGCGGCGGTCGTGCCGCGGTCCGCGCCGCCGGCTTCGTCCACCGGAGGCGCATGGCTGTGGCGGCGTGCCCACCATGTGTGGAACGCGGCCGTGGCGACGAGGATGCCGGCCGATCCGAGCAGCAGCTCAGGGCCGTCGGGGCCATGGCCGATCAGATTGGCCACGGCGTCGGCGACGGCGACGGCGGTGAACAGGGCGGCCAGCTCGACGAGGTCTCGCCGCCAGTGGTGCGGACGGCGGGCACTCTTCGCAGAAGTCACATCTTTCATGCCTTCAGCGTGACGGAGCGGTGTTGCGTGATCACGAACACCTTGTGACTGATGGGTTAAGCGGGTATCTGGGTGACTCTTGACTGATTTTTGCTGATTGTTACTGCCCTGCCCGCCCCCGCTGAAGCGTCGTACTCGAAGAGCACGTGCCGCCTCCGGCGCGTTCGCCCGGAAACCAGCGGCCGCCAGCGGCTCCGAGACGAACTCCCGGAACGGCGCGGAGTCCTTGAACGCCGCCCGCTCGGGAGCGTAGTGCCGGGCCGCCGTGCAGTGCACATCGGCGGTCGGCCGGAACGTGCCCGTGATCCTGCGGTGTTTGACGAACCGCAGCGGTTTGACTGCCGTGTGCCGTGTGCCGTGTGCCGTCCGTCCGTCCGTCCGCTACGCGTCACCCGTCACCGCGTCCGCCAGAAGCCGCACGCCGCGCTCGATGTCCGCGGGCGTCAGATGGGCGTATCCCAGCACCAGCCGCACCGCGGCGGCGTCCGGCGTCCGCTCCGCAGGCTCCCGCACGGCGGTGCGGAAGCCCGAGAGCGGCCGTACGGCGATCCCGGCCGCGGCCGCGTGCTCCAGGAACCGCGGCTCGGGCCCGTACCGCTCGGGCAGCCGGGCGATCAGGTGCAGCCCCGCCGCGATGCCGCTGACCTCCGTGCCCGGGAAGTGCTCGGCGAGCGCCGCAGTCAGCGTGTCCCGCCGCTCCCGGTAGGCGCGCTGGCAGCGGCGCAGCTGGCGGTCGTACTCGCCCCGCACGACGAAGTCGGCCAGCAGCGCCTGGTCCAGCACCGGATGGCCGAGGTCCATGGTGCGTTTGCGGCGCACCACCGCCTCGGCGAGGCGTCGCGGCGCCAGCAGCCAGCCGAGGCGCAGCCCCGGGGCGAGCGACTTGCTCACCGAACCGGTGTACGCGACCCGTTCCGGGTCGAGGCCCTGGAGCGCGCCCACCGGGGCGCGGTCATAGCGGAAGTCGCCGTCGTAGTCGTCCTCCACGATCAGCCCGTCCACGGCGCGCGCCCAGTGCAGCAGCTCGGCGCGGCGGTCGGGGGAGCAGGCGAGCCCGGTGGGGAACTGATGGCCCGGTGTCATGACCACGGCCCGTACACCGCTGTCCCGGAGCGGCCCGGGCGCCAGACCGTGCCGATCGAGCGGCAGCCCCACGGCGCGCAGCCCGGTCGCCGCGAACAGCCCGCCGTGCTCAGGGCTGCCCGGATCCTCCACTCCGATCGCACGGTGCCCGCGCTCGCACAGGGCGAAGCCGAGCAGGCTGAGCGCCTGTGCCACGCCCGAGCAGATCACCAGCGCCTCGGGGTCCGCGGCCGCGCCGCGCCGCCGGGTCAGCAGGGCGGCCAGAGCGGTGCGGAGCTCCGGCAGGCCGCGAGGATCCGGATAGCCGAGGGCATGGTGCTCCAGCCGCGTCAGCGCCGCCTTGTGCGCCGCCGCCCACGCGGTGCGCGGGAACAGGGACAGATCGGGTGTGCCGGGCCGGAAGTCGGCTGTCGTTCCGGGAGCGCGGGGCGCAAGATCGTGCGCTGGTCGTATGCCCGAGCGCACGGCATCGCCGACCCAGGTGCCCGCCCCGCGCCCGCTGCGCAGATAGCCCTCGGCGCTGAGCTGTTCGTACGCCTCCGTCACCAGCCCTCTGGAGACGCCCAGGTCCGCGGCGAGTTCCCGGCTCGGCGGCAGCCGGGTGCCGGCGGCCAGCCGACCGGACCGCACCGCCTCGCGCAGCGCCGACTGCAGGGCGCGGCCACGTCCACGCGGTGGGGCGGCGTCCGCGGGCACCAGCAGTTCCCAGGCAGCCGACCACACCGGTCCGCCTTTGGAACCGGTACCGGCACCGGTCTGAGTACCGGCCTCCGCGTCAGTCCCCGAGTCAGTCCCCGCGTCAGTCCCCGCGTCAGTCCCCGTGTCAGTCCCCGTGTCAGTCCCCGAATTGGTCCCCGAATCCACCATGGAAATGGACCTTAAACCGGTCCGCCCCCGCCGCCTAGCGTCGGCCGCATGAACCCCCACCCCCTGCGCGGGGCGCTGCTCGCCGCCTTCGCCTGCGTCCTCGTCGGCGCGTCCTTCACCGCCAACAGCGTCCTCGGCGGCTATCCGTACGCAGGCGGCCAGGCGCTGCGCTACGGAGTGGCCTGCGTGCTGCTCCTGCCGCTGCTGGGACGCGGCGGCTGCGCGCCCCTGCGCACGCTGACGGCCCGTCAGTGGGGGCGGCTCGCGCTGCTCGCGGCGGTGGGCATGGTCGGCTTCAACCTGTCTGTGCTGGCGGCGGAGCGCACCGCGGAGCCCGCCGTTCCAGGAGTGTTCGTCGGCTGTGCGCCCGTGGCCGTCGCCGTACTGGCCCCGCTGCTCGACGGCCGGCGGTGCGCGCGCCCCGTGCTGCTGGGCGCGCTGCTGGTGGCCGCCGGGGCGTTCACCGTCCAGGGGTGGGGGCGCACGGACGCCGCCGGGATCGCCTGGTCGCTCTGCGCGTTCCTCGGCGAGGTCGGGTTCGCCCTGCTCGCGGTGCCCGTGCTGCGCCCCCTGGGCCCTCGGCTGCTGTCGGCGACGGTGTGCGGCGTCGCGGCGGTGGAGTCGGCGTTCGCCGGTCTGGTCGTGGACGGCCGCGGCATGCTTCCCGCGCCCACCGCCGCCGAGGCGCTGGCACTGCTGTGGCAGGCGGCGGTGGCGACCGTGGTCGGCTTTGTCTGCTGGTACCGGGCCATGCAGCACATCGGCGCCGAGCGCGCCACGCTCTTCTCCGGGCTGATCCCGGTCTCCGCCGCGCTGACCGCGCCGCTCGTCGCCGCCGGTGCGTACGGGCTGCCGCAGGCGCTGGGCAGCGCCCTTGTGGCGGCGGGCGTCGCCCTCGGCTCCGGTGTCCTGGCGCGCCGTCCCCGCACCGGACGCCCGGCGCGTCCCGCGCCCGTGCCGGAGCCCGTACCCGCGCCCGTGCCGGAGCCCGTACCCCTGCCCGTGCCGGAGCCCGTACTTCTGGCCGAGCCGGAGCCCGCAGCCGCGGTGCCCGTACCCGTGCCGCCGCGGCCCGCGCCGGAGCCCGTACCCGCAGCCGCGGCGCCCGAGCCCCCGCCCGCGCGCGGTCGCGTCTGAGGCCCTCCTGCTCTTGCCGGCTACCGGCTGCCGTCGAGGATCACCCGGGCCACCAGGGCCGGATCATCGCTCATCGGGACATGGCCGCAGCCCGGCAGCCGGATGAGGCGGGCGCCCGGGATGACGTGCTTGGCCCGCACCCCCTGCCGCCGCAGCAGCAACCGGTCCTTGGTGCCCCAGGCGATGGTGACCGGGACATCCGGGATGTCGTCGGTGAAGAGCACCGACCCTCCGGCGACCAGCGTCGGTTCAAACCCCGTCGCGTTGCGCAGTGCCAGCGTCTCCGCGACGGCCGCCTCGGGCGATCTGCGCCCCGGCCGGGCGTAGATGCTGCTGACGAGCGCCGCCCGTCCCGCCGTCGTCCGGGAGAGCCGCTCGACCAGGGCGGGCGGCATGGTCTGCGCACCGGCCCGCATCGCCCGCAGCGTGGTGAACGCATAGCGCCGCTCCGCCTCCGACCAGAATCCGGCAGGGGACAGCGCGGTCACCGACCGTACGAGCTTCTCCCGCCCCAGCTGAAGGGCCAGCAGTCCGCCGAGGGAGTTCCCCGCGACATGCGGCCGCTCCACCCCCAGGGCCTCGCACAGGTTGCCGAGCACCGTCGCCACGGTCGCCAGGTCGTACGGCACCCCCTCCGGCAGCGCGGCCGACGCGCCGAAGCCCGGCAGGTCGATGGCGATGACGTCCCGCTCCGCCGCCAGGACGCCGAGCACCGGCTCCCACGCCTGCCAGTGGTGCCCTATCCCGTGCAGAAGCAGCAGCGGCTCGCCGGCCCCCGCGCGTTCATATGTCACCGTCAGGGCGCGGCTGCCGCCTGGGGTGTCGACGGGGAACGAGATCTCTGCGGCCATGCTGCGCTCCTGACCCATGAACATAGACGGACTGTCAGTAACAATTACTGCTCGGTAGCATAGGGTTCAAGAGGCCGAACGCGTCATATGCACCGCGCTGTGCCGCGCCTGAACGGGTGTGCTGGGATGGAGTCGTGGCGACCGACACCGTGACCGACGTCTTCGAAGAGCACAGGCCCGTCCTGACTGGCGTGGCGTACCGCATGCTGGGCAGAGTGGCCGACGCCGAGGACGTGGTCCAGGAGGCATGGCTGCGCTGGTCCGCCGAAGACCGCGGCGGTGTCGCCGAGCCGCGCGCCTACCTCGTGCGCGTCGCTACCCGTCTGGCCGTCGACCGGCTGCGGCAGATCCGGTCGCGCAGGGAGACATACGTCGGGCCCTGGCTTCCCGAGCCCCTTGTCACCGATGTGGCGCACGCCGCCCCCGACGCCGCCGAGCGTGCCGCGCTGGCCGACTCCGTCTCGCTCGCCGTCCTCGTCGTCCTGGAGTCCCTCTCCCCGCTGGAGCGCGCCGTGTTCGTGCTCCGCGAGGCGTTCGGCTTCCCGTACGGCGAGATCGCCTCGGCCCTCGACCGCTCCGAGGCGGCCGTGCGCCAGCTCGCCGGCCGGGCGCGCCGCCATGTGCAGGAGCGCAAGCCGCGCTACGACGCCGACCCCGTCCAGTGCCGCGAACTGACCGAGCGTTTCCTCGCCGCGGCTTCCGGGGGCGACTTCGACGCGCTGCTGACGCTGCTCGCCCCCGACGTCCGGCTCGTCGGGGACTCCGGCGGCAAGGCCAAGGCCCCCCTGCGCGTCCTGGAGACCGCGGACAAGGTCGGCCGCTTCCTCGTCGCCGTGTCCCGGCAGTCCGCCGAGCAGTTGGAGCTCCGCTTCGTCGAGGTCAACGGCGCCCCCGCGCTGCTGGCCCTGACGGATGGGAAGCCGGACAGCGTCTTCCAGCTGGCGATCAGGGACGGGCGCGTCCAGTGCGTCTACGTCATCCGCAATCCCGACAAGCTCGCCTCGCTGCCAGTGGGCTGAAACCCCGCCTGCGGGCCGAACCCGCAGGCCGGGCACCGTGCCCGGGGCGGCTGCGAGATTCATTTCCGCCACCTTCCCGCAGCCGTCCCAACACGCAGCGGCATCATTCCGTTCCACTGAGTAAGCTGCGCTGGATTGGTCTTGACCAAGGGTGTACGCCGTCCTATGGTCGCAGAGTTAGTGCAGGAACCTTTAATAAACAAAGGCGCGAAAAGAGCGCGGCAAAGCCGCCGCTGACATGGCGATTGGCGGAGGATCAGGGTGGGGACGACGCAGCTCGAGACAGTGCCGGAGCCCAAGTACTGGCACCTCAAGACCGTGATCAGCGAAGCGCTCGACTCGGACTTCGCGGTGGGGGAGATCCTGCCCAACGAGCGGGACCTCGCCGCCCGGTTCGGCGTCGCCCGCGCCACGCTCCGGCAGGCCCTGGAACAGCTCGAGCTGGAAGGCCGGTTGCAGCGCCGCCGCGGCGTCGGCACCACGGTCGCCCCGCCGCGCATGGGCGTCGACGTCTCCACCCCCCGGCAGGGCTGGCCCGGCGCCGGCCAGGACGCCTGGCAGCCGATCGGCTGCACCACCGCGCTGCCGCCCCACTCCGTGGCCCGGCTGCTCGAAGCCGAAGACGGCGAAGAAGCCCACACCGTTCGCCGACTGCGCCTCGGCCAGGGCCAGCCGCTGGCCGCCGAACTGCTGTATGTGCCCCTCGCGTCGGTTCCCGCGCGGGCCGTCGGCGACACCGCCTCGGGCCCCGCCCGCGCCCGGTCGGTCCTGAGCGAGCTCCGCCGCCTCCCCCTCGAAGGACAGGACCGCGCCGTCGAGCTGGGCTCCGCCCGGGCCGACGACGCCAAGGAACTCGACCGGCTGCCCGGTGCGCCGGTGCTCGTCGTCACCACCCGGTACTTCTCGGGCGGCCGGACCGCGGCGGTCTCCGTCGCCACCTACCGCGCCGACACCTGCCGGCTCACCTTCGGCGACTTCGGGGACCTGGAGATCAGCCACCACGGGCAGCAGCGGCAGGCCTCCTGAGGCTGCCTGCAGGGGCCGCCCCGGACCGGTCCCCCAGGGGGCTGACACGGGGCCGGGCGGGGCCGCGGGACTGACACGGGACCGGGCGGTCCACGGGAGGCCCCCGTGCTCGTCCGTCCGCCGAGGGGGCCGATCCCGGTCGGCAGCCCGCGGCAGGCAGGACAGGCGGGGCAGGGCAGGCGGGGCAGGGCAGCCGCGGCGGGTGCCTATCGCCGCCCCGTCACCGACCCCTCGACGGCGAAGAGCTGCTCCTCCAGATGATCCAGCGCAAGCCGCAACGCGCCCGTCGCCACCGCCGCCTCGCCCAGCAGCGACAGCGTCACCCGCGGAGGGCGCAGACAGAACCGCGACAGCTGTGCGCGCAGCGGATCGAGCACGCCGTCGAGGCCCGCCGCCCAGCCGCCCACGATCACCACCTCGGGGTCGAGGGCGAGCACCAGCGCCGCCACATCGTGCACCAGACGCTGGATGAAACGGTCCACTGCCGCCTGCGCCCGGACATCGCCCTGCCGAGCGAGCGCGAAGACCGCGGCCACCGCCTGCTCGTCGAGCGGATGCAGCGGCTCGTCCGTCGTGGACAGCAGCGTCTCCGGGGTCACCTCGCGTCCCAGCAGATGCAGAGCGCCGATCTCGCCCGCCGCACCCCCGAAGCCCCGGTGCAGCCGCCCTCCGATCAGCGAGCCGGCCCCCGGGCTGAGTCCCGCCAGTACGAAGACGATGTCGTCCGAGTCCGCGGCCGCACCCTTCCAGTGCTCGGCCACGGCGGCGGCGTTGGCGTCGTTCTCCACCAGCACCGGGCAGCGGAACGACCGGCGCAGCCGCTCGCCCAGCGCCAGCCCGGTCCAGCCGGGGAGGGCGGTCCCCAGCCGTACCGTCCCGTCCGCCTCCACGATCCCGGGTGAACCCACCCCGACCGCCCGCAGACTGCCGCGTGCCACACCTGCCCGCCGCAGCACATCGGTCACCACGGACCGCACCCGCTCCAGCCGCTCGTCCGCCGAGGCGGTTTCGGACACCTCACGGGAGCCCGCGCCGATGATCCGTCCGTCCAGACCCGACAGCAGGGCGGCGACCCGGTGCGCACCGATCTCGATCCCCAGCAGATGTCCTGCCTCGGCCCGGAAGCGGAACCTTCGCGCGGGCCGGCCCTGCCTGCGGGCCTCGCCCTCCTCCGGAGCCGCCTCCGTCACCAGGCCGTCCGCGATGAGCCCCTCGACCACGCCCTCCACCGTCGGCCGGGACAGACCGGTGATACGGGTCAGATCGGTCAGCGTGGGAGTGTCCGCACCACGCAGCGCATGGAGTACCACCGCGGAGTTGATCCGCCGCAGCAGGGACGGGTCCCCGCCGGTCAGCCGCCCCACCGTTGTGTCCTCCCAGCTCGAGCGCATGTCACGCGGATGGTACTCGCCGGTCGCGAGCGCGGCGAGCGGCCTGCGGGGCGGGGGAGCCCTGACGCGGCCGACCGGAGGTGAATCGCTCGCAGCGCCGCGACAGCTGACGGCATGCCATATGTCAGTGGGGGCCGGTTTACTGACGGCATGACCCCAGCAGACCAGCTCGCCGAGATAGACCGGCTGCGCACCCGGGCGTTCGCTGAGGACGGGCCCGGCTACCACCTGGTGGAGCTGAGCGAGGGGGGCGCCGTCGGGGGCGCGGCGGAGGAAGCATCCTGGGAGCAGGCGTCCGAGCAGTGTGAGGCGGACTGCGATGCGCTGGTGACGCTGCTGTCCGCCCGGTGGGGCCGGGCGGATCCGTTCAGTGTGTGGTCGCTGTCCGTCCGCAGCGCCTCCGGTGAGAAGGCTCCGGCCTCCTGGGTCGCCCTGAGCCACCTTGTGGACTACGTCACCGCCTGGCAGGCGAACGACCGCTGGATAGCCGTGGGTACGGCACGGCGGGACCGGGGGCGGCGCCCGGGGCTGCTGGTGCTGATCACGGGGGACGCGCCGCCGTAGGGGCTGGACCTTTCCCACCCCGCACGCCCCTTCCCGTAACAGGGGCTCTGCCCCGGACTCCTGCGCCGCAAGCTTCCCCAGCTAGCGCTGGGCGGTGGCCCCGGGGCGGGGCTGGATTTTCCAGCCCGTCCGGCGTTTGAGGACACGGCCGAAGGCCGTACGGGGGTCTGGGGGCTTGCCCCCGGTTACGGGAAGGGGCGGGGTGGGGGAGCACACCCGCCCGCCGCCACTCGCAGGCGGCGGAACTCCTCCGCCATCGCCTCCGCCGTCCAGTGCGCGTTCAGCCCGCTCGGATTCGGCAGCACCCACACACGGGTGTCACCGATCATCCCCTCCTGGCGGCCGATCCGGGCCCTTCGGTCGCCGAACGCCGTGCGGTACGCGGTCACGCCCACCACGGCCAGCCAGCGCGGACGCAGTCGCTCCACCTTGGCCCGGAGCGCGACGCCGCCCGTGCGGAGTTCGTCGTCGCTCAGCTCGTCCGCCCGCGCCGTCGCCCTGGCCGCCACATTGGTGATGCCGAGCCCGTACGAGAGGAGCTCGTGCTGTTCCTCGGGCAGCAGCCGGCGCGGGGTGAAGCCCGACAGGTGCAGCACCGGCCAGAAGCGGTTGCCGGGACGGGCGAAGTGGCAGCCGGTGGCCGCGGACATCAGGCTGGGGTTGATGCCGCAGAACAGCACGGACAGGCCGCCCGCGGCCACATCCGGAACGGTGCGGTCGCGGGCGGCCTGAAGCTCCTCGGGGGTCGGCCGGCGGGTCAGAGGATCGACCCCGGGGCATAGCCCGCGGCCTCCGGGTTCTGCTTGACGATCTCCTCGATCCGGGAGACCACCGCCGAGACCTGATCGGCCGCCGCGCCCGTGAACGAGAGCTTGTCGGCCATCAGTGCCTCCAGTCCCGCCCGGTCGAGCGGAATCCGCTCGTCCGCCGCCAGCTTGTCGAGCAGCTCATTGCGCTCCGCGCCCTGCTCGCGCATGGCCAGCGCCGAGGCGACGGCATGCTCCTTGATCGCCTCATGGGCGACCTCACGGCCCACGCCGGCCCGCACCGCACCCATCAGGACCTTGGTCGTGGCCAGGAACGGCAGATACCGGTCCAGCTCCCGCGAGACCACCGCCGGGAACGCCCCGAACTCGTCGAGCACCGTCAGGAACGTCTCCAGCAGCCCGTCGAAGGCGAAGAACGCGTCCGGCAGCGCGACCCGGCGCACCACCGAGCAGGAGACGTCGCCCTCGTTCCACTGGTCGCCCGCCAGTTCGCCGGTCATCGAGGCATAGCCGCGAAGGATGACCATCAGACCGTTCACCCGCTCACACGAACGGGTGTTCATCTTGTGCGGCATGGCCGACGAGCCGACCTGCCCGGGCTTGAAGCCCTCGGTCACCAGCTCGTGCCCGGCCATCAGCCGGATCGTCTTGGCGACCGACGAGGGGGCCGCGGCCAGCTGCACCAGCGCGGAGACCACGTCGTAGTCCAGGGAGCGCGGATAGACCTGGCCGACGGAGGTGAAGGCGTGCGCGAAGCCCAGATGGGCGGCGATCCGCCGCTCCAGGTCCGCGAGCTTCGCCGGGTCGCCGCCCAGCAGGTCCAGCATGTCCTGCGCGGTGCCCACAGGCCCCTTGATGCCGCGCAGCGGGTAGCGGCCGAGCAGGTCCTCGAGACGTCCGCAGGCGACGAGCAGCTCGTCCGCCGCCGTCGCGAAGCGCTTGCCGAGCGTCGTGGCCTGCGCGGCCACATTGTGCGAGCGCCCGGCCATGACCAGCTCCGCGTACTCCCCGGAGAGCCGGCCCAGCCGCGCCAGCACCGCCACCGCGCGGTCGCGCATCAGCTCCAGCGAGAGCCGGATCTGCAGCTGCTCCACGTTCTCCGTCAGATCGCGGGAGGTCATGCCCTTGTGCACATGCTCATGGCCCGCGAGTGCGTTGAACTCCTCGATGCGCGCCTTCACATCGTGCCGGGTGACCTTCTCACGCTCGGCGATGGACGCGAGGTCTACCTGGTCGAGCACGCGCTCGTAGTCGGCGAGGGCCGCGTCGGGCACCTCGATGCCGAGGTCCTGCTGTGCGCGCAGCACCGCCAGCCAGAGCCGGCGCTCCAGCTTGACCTTCTGCTCGGGGGACCACAGGGCGGCAAGCTCCGTGGAGGCGTAGCGGCCGGCGAGGACGTTGGGGATGCGGGGCTTCGCAGACGAGGCAGTCACGTGCACAGAGTCTACTGGCGGTTTGTGCAGGCCAGCGCCACGGTCCCGGTTGTGCGTTGCTACGAGGGCCGTATGCCGTCATGAGGCGGGCGCGGGCGCGGGCGTGCGTTCGCGGCGAGGCGGCGAGGCCGTGCGTTGGCGGCGAGGCACGCGCGGGCCGGAGACTTTGTCCTCAGACGGCCCCGGGCTTGTACGGCAGCAGGTCCGGGCGCTTGGGCGGGCGGCCGTCACCCGAGGAGCGCCCGGTCAGCCGACGCCCGACCCAGGGGCCCAGATGGCGGCGGGCGAACCGCACGTCCTCGATCCGCCGGGCCGTCCAGGCGGGGCGCACCGCGGGCGGCAGCGGGGCGCGCCAGTCCTCCTCGGCCTCGAGGCCGAGCGTCTGCCACACGGCCTCGGCGACCCTGCGGTGCCCCTCGGCCGTCAGATGCAGCCGGTCCGCGTCCCACATCCGCTGATCGCCCAGGACCTCGGCCCCGTACAGGTCCGCGACCAGCGCGCCGTGTCGCACGGCCACCGTCTCCACATGGGTGAACAGCTCCTCCATGCGGGGGCGGAAGCGTTCCATCACAGGGCCGCGACGGCCGGGGCTGCGCATCAGCACCAGCCGCCGGCAGTTCGGCGCGAGCCGCTCCGCCGCCTGCTCGAGCAGTGCCCGCACCCGACCCATGTCGCACGCGGGGCGCAGGGCGTCGTTCAGTCCGCCCACCAGGGTGATCACATCCGGCCGCATGGCCGCGGCGCGGTCCACCTGCTCGTCGACGATCTGCCCGATGAGCTTGCCCCGGACGGCGAGGTTCGCATACCGGAAGCCGGGGGTGCGGGCGGCGAGGCGGGCCGCCAGGACGTCCGCCCATCCGCGGTAGGAGCCGTCCGGCAGCAGGTCCGACATCCCCTCCGTGAAGGAGTCGCCTATCGCGACAAAACTCGTGTACCGGTCAGTCGGCTTGTCGGTCATCTCCATGGCGGGCCGATCATACCGCGCGGTATGTCCAGCGGCTCCATAGGCCCCTCGGCCGTCGCCCGAGAGGATCAGAAGGTCAGCCGGGACGCCCCACCAGTTCGCGCAGCACGTCCTCCATCGTCACCAGCCCCTGCGGCCGGCCCTTCTCGTCGAGCACCGCCGCCAGATGCGTACGGCTGCGCCGCATCGCCGTCAGCACATCGTCCAGCGGGGTGGACCCCCGCACCCGGGCCACCGGCCGCAGTGCCGACACCGGGAACGGCGCGTCCCGCCCCGGGGCGTCCAGGGCGTCCTTCACATGCAGGTAGCCCAGGATCCGCCGGTCCGCGTCCACCACCGGGAAGCGGGAGAAGCCGAACCGGGCCGACAGCGCCTCCAACTGCGCCGGTGTGGTCCCCGCCGGAGCGGAGACCACCTCCTCCATCGGCGAGGCGACCTCCCGCACCGGCCGCCGGCCCAGCTCCAGGGCGTCCCGCAGCCGTTCGGCCGCACGGTCGTCGAGCAGCCCGGCCTCACCCGCGTCCTGCACCAGCCCGACCAGCTGGTCGTCGGAGAACGCGGCCGCGACCTCGTCCCTGGGCTCCACGCGCAACAGCTTCAGCAGCGCGTTGGCGAACGCGTTCACCGTGAAGATCACCGGCCGCAGCGCCCGTGCCAGGGCGACCAGCGGCGGGCCGAGCAGCAGCACCGACCGCTGGGGTTCGGCGAGCGCGATGTTCTTGGGGACCATCTCGCCGAGCAGCATGTGCAGATACGTCGCCACCGTCAGCGCGATGACGAAGGCGATGGGATGGATCAGGCCGTGCGGCACGCCCAGCGCGTCGAACAGCGGCTCCAGCAGATGGGCGATGGCGGGCTCTGCGACGATGCCGAGCACCAGGGTGCTGAGCGTGATGCCGAGCTGGGCGGCCGCCAGCAGTGCGGAGACATGCTCAAGACCCCACAGCACACTGCGGGCCCGGCGGTCTCCGGCCTCGGCGGCCGGTTCGATCTGACTGCGCCGGACGGAGATCAGCGCGAACTCCGCTCCGACGAAGAAGGCGTTCACCACCAGGGTGAGCAGACCGATGCCGAGCTGAATGACGATCACCATGGCCCGTCCCCCTGCTCCCCGCCCTCACCGGCCCCCCGATCGCCGCCGCGGTAGCCCGCCGGCGCATGCAGCAGCACGCCGGCCGCGCGGCGACCCGAGGCGTCGGCCACCTCGAGCCGCCAGCCGGCGAGCTCGATCGCGTCGCCCTCCTCGGGGATGCGCCCCAGCATCGTGGCGATCAGTCCGGCCACCGTCTCGTACGGCCCTTCCGGCACGGACAGCCCGATCCGCTCCAGCTGGTCCATGCGCGCCGCGCCGTCCGCCGACCACAGCGCCCTGCCGTCCGCGTCCTCGCCCGCTGCCGCCAGGTCCGGCGTCTCGTGCGGATCGTGCTCGTCCCGTACCTCCCCCACGACCTCCTCGACGATGTCCTCCAGGGTCACCACCCCCGCCGTGCCGCCGTACTCGTCGATGACGACTGCGATGGAGGAGCGCCCCGAGAGCCGGTCCAGCAGCCGGTCCACCGACAGCGAGGCGGGCACGAGGACCGCCTCGCGCAGCAGCTCCGAGACCCCGTGCCGGATCCGTTCGGCGGCGGGCACCGCCAGCACATCCCGGATGTGGGCGACCCCCACGACCGTGTCGAGGCTGCCCCGGTAGACCGGGAAGCGGGACAGCCCGGTGGCGCGCGTCGCGTTGGCGACGTCCTCCGCCGTGGCCGTCGCCTCAAGTGCCGTGACCTGCACCCGCGGGGTCATCACATTCTCCGCGGTCAGCTCCGGCAGGCTCAGGGTGCGGACGAACAGCTCCGCGGTGTCCGCCTCCAGCGCGCCCTGCCGGGCGGAGTGGC
This sequence comes from Streptomyces sp. MUM 178J, assembly GCF_022414575.1. Lineage (GTDB taxonomy): Bacteria > Actinomycetota > Actinomycetes > Streptomycetales > Streptomycetaceae > Streptomyces > Streptomyces chengmaiensis. The sequence continues at coordinate 88,101 of NZ_JADWYQ010000011.1, forward strand.
GGGCCAGGGCGATCAGCTCCTGCGGGCTGCGCGCAAAGGCCAGCTCCTCCGTCGGCTCCATGCCGAGTCGCCGCACGATCCGGTTCGCCTCGTTGTTGAGATGGCCGATCAGCGGGCGGAAGGCGGCGGTGAAGACCCGGTGCGGAGGCGCCACCGCCTTGGCGACCGCAAGTGGCGAGGAGATCGCCCAGTTCTTCGGGACCAGCTCGCCGACGACCATCAGGACGACCGTGGACAGCGCCGTGCCGATGACCAGTGCGAGGGAGGAGGCCACGGAGCTCGACGCGCCGAGCGCCTCGATCGGCCCCCGGATCAGCCGGGCGACCGACGGCTCGGCGAGCATGCCGACCACCAGATTGGTGACCGTGATGCCGAGCTGCGCCCCGGAGAGCTGGAAGGTGAGACTCCGAACGGCTTTGAGCGCCCCGGCCGCGCCCCGCTCGCCGCGCTCGACCGCCCGCTCCAGATCGCCGCGCTCGACCGTGGTGAGGGAGAACTCCGCCGCGACGAACGCCCCGCACGCCAGCGCGAGCAGCACCGCTGTCAACAGCAGGAGCACTTCGGTCATCGGGTCACCTCCGTCCCATGGTCCGGCAGGGAAGGAGGAAATGCGCGTAGGAGGCCCGGAGCGGTCGAACTGCCATACGCGACCTCTTGCGAGTGCTAGCGTCTGCGCGCTAGCGTGTGACCGTGGCCAAGACACAGTTGAACGTGCGTGTGGACGAGACGACCGCGGCCGCCGCCCGGGAGCGGGCGACGCAGCGCGGCATCAGCGTGAACCGTTATATCGAGGAGCTCGTCCAGCAGGACGCGGGCGAGGCGGGACGTACCTTCGTCGAGGCGGCGGCTGACTTCATGAAGCAGTACGAGTCCGTCTTCGCCGAGGAGTTCGGCGGCACTGGGCGGCACGGCGGCCCCGGCGAGGGCGGCCGGCCCGGCCGGCGGTGAGCCTGCGGATCGACCTCGCCTGGCTGCTGATGATCGCCGAGCACAAGACGCCCGGCGATCCGCAGGTCGTCGACTGGGGCGCCCTTGTCGCGGCGGTCAGCCGGCACGAGGCGGAGATATTCGGCGTACAGGTCTACGCGGACCCCTATGTGCGGGCCGCGGCCCTGCTGCAGCTACTGCTGCATGTGCCGGCGCTGGAGCACTCGAACGCGATGTTCGCCTGCGCCGTGGCGTACGGCTATCTGGTGGCCTCCGGTCTGAAGGTCGCCACCTCCCCCGAGCAGGTCAGAGACCTGGCCCGGCTGATCAAGGACGACCATGCGGACGTCCGCGCGATCGCGAAGCAGCTGCGCCGCTGGACTCTGTGACGCCGCTGGACTCTGTGACGGGGGCCCGGAGCCGGGGGTCCGGGAGCGGGGATCCGCAGCGCCCGCAGCGCGAGCCGGGAACCGGGAGGCAGAAGCCGGCAGCCGGGAGCCGGCGGCCAGGGGCCGCGCAGTCCCGATCTCAGTCGTCCGCGTCCGACAGGGGGCGTCGGGCCGTGCCCAGGACGCAGGGGGACGTGGGCAGGCACGGGCCTGACTCCGGCACCCGGAACCTGCGCCAGGTCCCCAGTTCAAAGCCCGCCGCCTCGATCGCGGCGACCGAGTCCCGCGCCGTGTGACAGCCCCCGAAGAGCAGCGGCCACACCGTACGGTCCAGCGCCCGCTGGCATCCCGCCAGTCCACGCCCCGGGGCCAGGACGTGCTCGAAGAACCGCAGTTCGCCGCCGGGGCGCAGCACGCGCCGGAGCTCGCCCAGTGCCCGCGGCGCGTCCCGCACCGTGCACAGCACCAGTGACGCCACGGCCGCGTCGAACGCTTCGCTCTTCACCGGAAGCGCCTCCGCCGCACCCGGCACCACATCCACCGGCACCTCGGAGTGCACGGCCGCCTCGACTGCCAACTTCCGCAGGAAGCGCTCCGGTTCCAGCGCGACGACTTCGCTGACGGCCGCCGGGTAGTACGCGAAGTTCAGGCCGTTGCCCGCGCCGATCTCGATGACCCGGCCTGAAAGACCGGCGAGCAGCTCACGCCGGTAGGCCGCGACCCCGCCCTTCTCGTCGGCCGTCACGCTCCACCTTGCGTAGAAGCGGGCGAAGACGGGATGGTGAACCGAGTCCCGGGGCACCTTCGAGCTGCGCGGCAACATCGCGGACCTCCTGGGGACGGCGGCGGGACGTCACCGCCATTCTCCCCCCGGTACGGCCGATATCAGCCTGCTGCGACGCCGACAAAGCAGAACTCGTTCCCCTCGGGGTCCCGCATGACCTGGAAGCTGCCCTGTTCATCGGTCACGACCGTTCCCACGCGCCGTGCGCCGAGCCGCCCCGCCTCGTCCGCCGCCGTGTCGACGTCGCCCGCGTCCAGATCCAGATGGAGCCGGTTCTTGACGGACTTCGCTTCCGGGACGCGCTGGAAGGCGACGCGGGCGAAGCCGGGAGCGTCGACATACGACCAGTCGGGTCCCCGGTCGACCGGGTCGCCTCCGAGCAGGGCGGCCCAGAAGCGGACCAGACGCGCCGGCTCATGGCAGTCAAAGACGATCTCGTCGATCCGTGCGGTGCGCATCGGATCAGCGTACGGGGCCGGGCCCACCCGCGCCGGGCCCCGCCCAGTCCCCGCCGAGCTGCGGTGCGAGCCAGTGCACGGCCTGGGCGCGGAACTCTTCCGCCGGCAGGGCGCCGGCGCCCTCCGGCACCGCACCGAGCAGCGGCACGCCGGCCGTCTGGGGCAGATCGGCGAGATTGCACCGCGATGCGAGGTCGGGCTCCGCGGGCCAGCTGCCGATCACCACGCCCAGTGGCTCCAACCGCCGTGCGCGCAGGGCCTCCGCGGTCAGCGCGGTCGCGTTGAGGGTGCCGAGACCGGCGCTTGCGACGATCAGCACCGGTGCGTCGAGCAGCCCGGCCACGTCGGCGAGGGTGCCGCCGTCGTCGTCGAACCGCACCAGCAGCCCGCCCGCGCCCTCCACCAGCACCAGGTCGTACCGCTCCGCGAGTTCCGCTGCCGCGGCGGCCGCCCGCTCGGGACGCATGGGCTCCGCACCGGCACGCCGCGCGGCGGTCGCGGGCGCCAGCGGCTCCGGAAACCGGGCGAGTTCCACGGCCGCCACATCCCCGGCGAGCCGCGCCGCCTCCTGGGCGTCGCCCGGCTCGCCCGGCGCCAGACCGGTCTGCGCGGGCTTCACCACGGCGACGCTGCGCCCCTGCGCCCACGCGAGCGCGGCGAGCCCCGCGGTGACCACGGTCTTTCCGATCTCGGTCCCGGTCCCCGTGACGACGACGATTCCCATACGCGTTTCCCTCACCTCAGTGCCCGTACGCCCCTAGTGTCCCGATTTCAAGGGTGTGTATCGCCAATCGCATGGTCGGCGGGCCGCCGACCAGCCACTCGGTGCAGGACGCAGCCCACCCGGTGCGGCGGAAGCACCCGCGGGCGACGCCTCCCGGGCCCTGGGCCACCCCGCCCGCGGCTGCGGGGTGCGGCGATCGGGCGGGCGGGACAACACCCGGGGTGCTCGGGGCCCCGACCCGGACGTCACCCCGCCGCGGCCGCAGCCCCCACCCCCGCCGCGATCCGGGCCACATCCTCATCACCCGTCACATACGGCGGCATCGTGTAGACCAGGTCCCGGAACGGCCGAAGCCACACCCCCTCGCCCACCGCGGCCCGAGTCGCCGCCGCCATGTCGACCTCGTGGTCCAACTGCACGACGCCGATCGCACCCAGCACACGCACATCCCGTACACCCGGAATGTCCCGCGCCGCGGCGAGCCCGTCCCGCAGCCCCGCCTCGATGCGCTTGACCTCCTGACGCCAGTCCTGGGCGAGCAGCAGATCGATCGAGGCGCAGGCGACCGCGGACGCCAGCGGGTTGCCCATGAACGTGGGGCCGTGCGCCAGCACGGGGACCTCGCCGCGCGAGATGCCCTCGGCCACCCTCGGGGTGCACAGCGTCGCCGCCATCGTCAGATAGCCGCCGGTCAGCGCCTTGCCAAGGCACAACACATCGGGGCTGACGCCGGCGTGCTCCGCGGCGAACAGCTCGCCGGTGCGCCCGAAGCCCGTCGCGATCTCGTCGAACACGAGCAGCACGTCATGCGCGTCGCACGCCTCCCGCAGGACCCGCAGATACGCGGGGGAGCAGAACCGCATCCCGCCCGCGCCCTGCACCACCGGCTCCACGATCACCGCGGCCAGTTCCTCCGCATGGCGGGCGATCAGCGCGCGCAGGGCGTCGGCGTACCCGGGGTCGTACTCCGCCGGCGGCGCGTCCGCGAAGATCTGCTCCGGAAGCACGCCCGACCACAGGCCGTGCATCCCGCCGTCGGGGTCGCAGACCGACATCGGCTGCCAGGTGTCGCCGTGGTAGCCGCCGCGCCAGGTCAGCAGCCGCCGCTTCGCCGGCCGCCGCAGCGAACGCCAGTGCTGCAGACACATCTTGACCGCGACCTCGACGGAGACCGACCCCGAGTCGCAGAGGAAGACATGCTCCAGCGGCTCCGGGGTGATCTCGACCAGCCGGGCGGCCAGCCGCACGGCCGGCTCATGGGTGAGCCCGCCGAACATCACATGGCTCATCCGCTCCAGCTGGCCGCGCGCCGCCTCGTTGAGCACCGGGTGGTTGTAGCCGTGGATCGCGGACCACCACGACGACATGCCGTCGATCAGTTCGCTTCGGCCGTGGACGGGTTCGGCCAGCCGCAGCCGGACACCGGACGCCGACCGCACCACCAGCGGGTCCGTACGGCCCGGCATGGGGCCGTACGGGTGCCAGACGTGCGCCCGGTCCAGTGCGAGCAGCTCGCCGGGTGACAGCGGCTCAGGCATTGGGCGCGAGGTCCGTGCCGGCGCCGCGGCGGCGCACGGCCACCAGGTCCGTCCGGGCGGCCGACTGCTCCGCGTCCGCCCCCGCGGCGGCGGACGGCTCAGCTGAGCACACCGAGCCGCAGCCGCCGCCCTCCTCGTGCACCCGGTGCTCCGGCAGCGTGGTCGTCCCCGCGCCCTCCACCTCGAAGCCCGCGTCCGCGATCATCTCCAGGTCCGCCTTGCCGGCCTGGCCCTCGCTCGTCAGATAGTCGCCGAGGAAGATCGAGTTGACCAGGTGCAGCGCCAGCGGCTGCATCGAGCGCAGATGCACCTCGCGGCCGCCCGCGAGCCGCACCTCCACATCGGGGCAGACGAAGCGGGCCATGGCGAGAATCCGCAGGCACCGCTGCGGAGTGAGGTGCCACTCCTTGGCCAGCGGAGTGCCCTCGAAGGGGATGAGGAAGTTCACCGGCACCGAGTCGGGGTCCAGCTCGCGCAGCGCGAACACCACGTCGACGAGGTCCTCGTCGCTCTCGCCCATGCCCGCGATGAGACCGGAGCACGCCGAAAGACCCGCCTGCTGGGCCTGCTGCACCGTCTCCACCCGGTCGGCGTAGGTATGGGTGGTGGTGATGTCCCCGTATGTCGCCTCAGAGGTGTTCAGGTTGTGGTTGTACGCATCCGCGCCCGCGGCCCGCAGCCGCTCCGCCTGCCCCTCGGAGAGCAGCCCGAGGCAGGCGCACACCTCGACGCCCTCGTTCTGCTCCTTGATCGCCTCGATGGTCTGCGACACCCGGTCGACGTCGCGGTCCGTCGGCCCGCGGCCGCTCGCCACAAGGCAGACCCGCTTGGCGCCGCCGGCCACCCCGGCCGCCGCCGCCTCGGATGCCTCGTCCGGCTTGAGCCAGGTGTACTTGAGGATCTCCGCCTTGGACCCGAGCCGCTGGGAGCAGTAGGAGCAGTCCTCCGGACACAGCCCGGATTTGAGATTGACCAGATAGTTGAGCTTCACCCGCCGCCCGAACCACTTCCGCCGCACCTTTCCGGCCGCGGCCACCACGTCGAGCAGCTCGTCGTCGGAGCTCGCCAGCACGGCGAGCGCCTCGTCACGGGTCGGCAGCTCGCGCCGCAGCCCCTTCTCCACCAGCGTGTTCAGCAGGTCCATGGCGCAGATCCTGACGTACCGCACACGCCGCGGCCAAGGAGGAACCCCACAACGGAGCATCTTAGAGGTGTGTGTATGGCCACATCCGCTCCTCGAGCGACCCCGGTTAGGGTCTGTGCGCTGCCTACAAAAGGACCGGACCACCATGCCGAAGGATCCTTTCGACTGGATCGACGACGCCTCGCGCCGCCGTGAACGGGCCGGGCTGGTGCGCACGCTCCGGCCGCGTGGAGCCGACGGCGGGCCGGTCGATCTCGCGGGCAACGACTACCTGGGGCTGACGCGTCGCCCCGAGGTGACCGAGGCGGCCGCGGCGGCCGCCAGGACCTGGGGCGCGGGGGCCACCGGCTCCAGACTGGTCACCGGCAGCACCGCCCTGCACGCGGAGCTGGAGCGGGAGCTGGCCGCGTTCTGCGGTTTCGAGGCGGCGCTGGTGCTGTCGTCCGGGTACGCCGCCAACCTCGCCGCCGTCACCGCGCTCAGCGGCCGTGAGGCGCTGATCGTCTCCGACGCGGGCAACCACGCCTCGATCGTCGACGGCTGCCGGCTCTCCCGGGCCGAGACCGCGGTGGTCGCGCACGCGGACGTCGACGCCGTACGCAAGACCCTTGAAGCACACCCGGGACGGCGCGCGGTGACGGTCACCGACTCGGTGTTCTCCGTGGACGGCGACGCGGCCCCGCTGACCGCGCTGGCGGAGGTCTGCGCGGAGGCGGGCGCCGGGCTGCTGGTGGACGACGCGCATGGCCTCGGCGTCCTCGGCGACGGCGGACGGGGCGCCCTGCACTCCGCCGGGCTCGCCGGCCGCTCGGGCGTGGTCGCCACGGTGACGCTCTCCAAGTCGCTGGGCAGCCAGGGCGGTGCGGTACTCGGCCCGGCCCGGGTGATCGACCACCTGGTCAACACCGCCCGCAGCTTCATCTTCGACACCGGGCTCGCCCCGGCAGCGGCGGGTGGGGCCCTGGCAGCGCTGCGCGTGCTGCGCCGGGAACCCGCCCTGCCGGCCAGGACCCGCGCCCTCGCCCGGACGCTGCACCGGCGGCTGACCGGCGAGGGGTTCACAGCGGCCCGGCCGGACGCGGCGGTCGTCTCCGTGCACGCGCCCTCTCCCGAGGCCGCCGTGCGCTGGGCGGCCGACTGCCGCGCGGCCGGGCTTGCGGTGGGATGCTTCCGTCCGCCGTCCGTGCCGGACGGCATTTCACGCATCAGGCTGACGGCCCGCGCCGACCTGACGGATCAGCAGGTGGAGCGGGCCGTCACCACCATCGTGGGGACGGCTCCGGTCAGCTGACTCCGCCCTCGCCGAGAGCGGCGAGAAACCGCTCCCAGGCGGGGGAGGAGACCCGCAGCGGACGGAGTGAGACATCCTTGGAGTCCCTGACGGCCAGCGAGGCGTCGGGCAGCCTGGCCGCCTCGACGCAGTTGCCTTTCGCCACGCTGCGACTGCTGCGCCGCCAGGTCAGGGCGCGTTTCGGAAGACTTTCCGGCATGTCGGGCATCGGGGGTGCCTCCTTGGGGTGAGGGCCTGAACGGCGTCGAGCCGGGGGCGACTCGGCGGCAGTGGTCGTCCATCGGGCTGTACGGATCGTTCTCGGCGGTGGCTCACGGATCGACGATGATCCGCCCGATGAGCTCCAAGGTGTCCTCAGGAGAGAGGGCGCGCGCCTGCATCGCGCTGAAGGCGCCGCTGTACACCTCGAGGTCTTCTTTCCGTTCAAGGCAGAGGCTACTCGTCAAGTGGTCTATTACGACCACATTCAGATCAGAAATGTTCGGAAAGGAGAAGATGACGAAAGGTCCCGCGAGTCCCGCATAGCCGCCGGTCGCAAAGGGCACCACCTGCAGCCGGACGCACGGCAGTTGGGCCAGCTCCGCCAGCCGCCGCAGCTGTGCGCGCATCACCGCCCGTCCGCCCACCTCCCGGCGCAGCACCGCCTCGTCGAGCACCGCGCTGAGCGCCAGCGGCCGCTCGGCGCACAGCACCGACTGACGGGCGATCCGCACCTCCACCAGGGAGTTCACCGTCGCAGCGGGCAGCCGGTCAAGCGTCGCCCGGGTCACCGCACGGGCATAGTCCGCCGTCTGCATCAGACCCGGCACGACACAGGTCTCCAGTGTGCGGGCCGTACTCGCCTGCGACTCCAGCGAGATGAAGTCCCGGTACTCCGCGGGCAGCAGCCCTCGGTAGGCGTGCCACCAGCCGCTGCCGCCGCCGTCCGCCGCCGCGCCCGCCAGGGTCGTCAGCAACGTACGCCGCCGGGCGTCGCCGACCCCGTACACATCCAGCAGCAGCGTCACATCGGTCGCCCTGACCCCGCTGGCGCCGGTCTCGATCCTGCTCACTTTCGACTGGTGCCAGCCGGCGAGGCGGGCGGCCTCACGGCTGGTGAGGCCGGCGGTCTGCCGCAGCCCCCGCAGCTCCTCCCCGAGTTGGCGGCGGCGCACCGCTGGGCCCTGTCTCATCAGGCGCTCCTCCTCGCCACTCAGGGCACTTGGCGCTCATGGCACTCATGGCGCTCATGGCTCAAAGAGCCGGTCGCGTCCCCGAGTGTGCGCCCAAATACGGTCTTCCGTCGCAGAGTTCACCGTATCGAGCGACAGATATATGCATATCTTGGTGGATCGTCGCACCTGATGGCATGACAAGTGGCAGTCTGGCCGTATACCGCAATCCGTGGCCGTCCTCGTGTTGATCCGCTACGAGTCGGAGCCCGGCCCCGGTGGGAAAGGGACAGTGTCGCCATGGCAGACCACCAGGAAGCATCCATCACTCTGCCGAGCGATCCGGCTTCGGTCTCCGTCGCCCGGCGGTATGTCACCGACGTCGTCTCCGAATGGGGACTGCCGGAAGAGGCGGAAGCCGTCGACACCGTACGGCTGATCGTCTCGGAACTCGCCACCAACGCCGTGCAGCACACCTTCGGCCAGTCGCCCACCTTCACCGTGGACATCCGGCTGGAGCGCGACGAGAAACTGCGGATCGGCGTCACCGACAGCCATCCGCGCTGGCCGCAGAGGCTGCCCGCGGCCGTACGGCAGGACAACGGCCGAGGAATGGTCATCATCCGCACCCTCACGGCGGAGTACGGCGGCCAGCTCTCGGTCACCCCGACCTCCGAGGGCGGCAAGACGGTCTGGATCGCACTGCCGTGGGCGGGCGTGGCGGCGCCGCTCAGGAGCTGACCGCGGCACGAGCCGGCCGAGCCCCCTGCCGATGCGCGCGACCGCCGCCCCCGTCGGCGCCGCGTGAGCCGAGCGAAGCATGGGCCGGCCGCCGCGGCGGGGGCGCCGTGATGAGGCGTCGCCCATGGGCGTCAGGCGTCAGGCGTCAGCGCACCCGTCCGTAGGAGACGCGCTTTGTCCAGATCTTCTGCAGGCTGACCACGGAACCGGACTTGGGGGAGTGCCAGATCCGCCCTCGCCCGGCGTAGATCCCGACGTGGTAGACGCGGCTGCCGGAGTGGAAGAAGACCAGATCGCCCTGCCTGCGCGAGCGGGCCGAGATCCTGCTGGTCCGGTTGTACTGCTGCTGAGCCGTGCGGGGCAGTTTCTTGCCCGCCTTCCTGTACGAGTACAGCGTCAGCCCCGAGCAGTCGAAGCGGTGCGGTCCCGCGGCCCCGTACTGGTAAGGGGAGCCCTTCTTTGAGGCCGCCACATGGAGCGCCTTGACGGCGTGGACGGCGGCGTGCGCCGACGGCGCGGCGCTCGGAGCCAGCAGGGACCCGCCGAACGCGATGAAGGTCAGGGCCGACACCGCGACCACGCGGGTCATCCGGGAGGTGCGGGAGAGCCGTGAAGGCCGGGACATGCGTGAGGTGCGGGGGCAGGGAAACGGGATGCGAATCTGCGCGTTCATACGCGACCCCTTCGTCAGCCGCCGGTAAGGATGACCCGTCGGGTGCGGGCGACGCGGCCGCCCGGCCGCCGAAGCGGCCCGACCCCTCGGGCGGCCAGATGGGGCGGCGGCCGTCCCGTGTGCTGCTCGGGTTCTCCACTCCTGCCGATCCGTTGCTGTCGACCAGGCATCCGGTGCGGCGGCAGGACTCGGCGTCCGCTCCGGACCGCCCCGTCCCGATGGCGGGGGCTTGTCGTCCCTCGGATCTTGGCGTGTGGAATGCCTGATTTGTTGGCAGAAACGGCTGTTTGCGTTTCTGTTTCATGGTTGATCCGTTCGGGGGGCCGGCCTCTGGGCGGGGTCGGTCGCTTGCTGCTTCCCGGCAGCCGTACCAGCGTCGGAGCACGACATTCGGCTAGATGTGCGATCCGCTTCCGGGGGCTTGCTTCGCACATGCGTACGGGATTCGCCTGGGCCGAATGGGGGAGGAATCGTGATACCCGGTCGGCGGTTGACAGCGGCCGACATACCGTCAACGCGCCGACGACGGAGGCACGGTGACCCGGCGGGTCCGGCGATCGCCGTCCAGCAGCCGCAGGGCTTCGGCGAGTGTGGCCGTGTGCAGCTCGCTCTCGCCGCGCAGATGCATCAGCGTCAGAGCGTCCTTCAGCGCCGTCGCCCGCCCGGCCAGCGCCTGCGCCGCCCGCAGTGCGCCGTAGGTGTGCGTGCAGCGGGCGGGGTTGCTGCGGCCGACCAGGTCGACCAGGTCGAGGTAGGCGTCGACGACCTGGGCCTCGGCCCGCGTGAGCGCGGGCAGCGGGGGCAGTTCAGGGGGAAGCACGGCCGCCTCACCTGGAGTCGGCGGCGGGCGATGCCTTGCGGCCCGTGATCACATGGTCGACCAGGCCGTACTCCTTCGCTCCGGCGGCATCGAGCACCGCGTCCCGCTCCAGATCGGCGGCGATCCGCTCCGCGCTCTGCCCGGTGTGCCGCACCAGCATCCCCGCGATCTGTTCGCGCAGCCGCAGCAACTCACCGGTGTGGATCTCCAGATCGGCCGGCCGGCCGCGCAACGGCTCCTCGTAGGCGGGCTGCCGCATCACGACCCGCGCTCCCGGCAGCGCCAACCGCTTCCCGGGCGCGCCGGCGGCCAGCAGCACGGCGGCGGTCGACGCCGCCTGCCCGATGCAGGTCGTCTCCACGTCGCAGGTGATGGTCTGCATCGTGTCGTAGATCGCGGACATGGCGCTCGTGGAGCCGCCGGGCGAGTTGATGTAGAGGGAGACATCCCGGTCGGGAGCCGTGTGCTCCAGGTGAAGCAGCTGGGCGATCACGTCGTTGGCTGCGATGTCGTCGACATCGGTCCCCAGGAGGACGATCCGCTCCTCGAGCAGCTTCGCGTACGGGTCGAGCGTCCGGGTGCCCGGGCTTGTGCGCTCGGTGAACTCCGGGACGACATGGCGGGCGGCGGGGCGGTTCATGATGTGACTCATCTCCTCGACGTATCTCCTCGACATGGATCGGCACATTGTTCTGTAAAAAATGTACAGGACGTACAGGCCGTTATGATGGGGCCATGGCCTACGAGATTCCGGTGACGCAAGCCAGGGCGGAGCTCGCCGACCTGATCAACCGTGTTGTCTACGGCGGTGAGCGAGTGGTGGTGACCCGGCACGGCAAGCCGCTGGTCGCCCTGGTCTCGGCCGCTGACCTGGAGCGTCTGGAGCAGTCGGCCGAAGCGGGCGACGAGCCGGCCGTCCCGTCGGTCTCCTCGCTGGGCACGCCCCCGTCCGCTCCCGGCGAACAGCCCCGGTTCGGCCTCACCGCCCGGCGTCGCGACCCGCTCCGCGGAGAGTGACCACGGCAGTCCAGTGCCGCCTCCACACCCCCCGGACCTGCTGCAACCCAAGATCAGTTAACGCGCCGGAAAAACTTGCCGCCTAACGTTCAACCGCCGGCCCGCAGTCGCCCGTGTCCAGGCAAAGACCGCTCTCACGTCGGCTAGGGTCCCGCTGCGCCCGGACCTCGTCCGTCCGGGCCCGTGAACAGTGAGGTGGACTGGTGCAACTGACCCCGCACGAACAGGAACGACTGCTGATCCATGTGGCGGCGGACGTCGCGGAGAAGCGCAAGGCCCGCGGAGTCCGCCTGAACCACCCCGAGGCCGTCGCCCTGATCACCTCGCACATCCTCGAAGGGGCCCGGGACGGCCGCACCGTCGCCGAGCTGATGGCCTCCGGGCGGAAGGTGCTCACCCGCGACGACGTCATGGACGGCATCCCGGAGATGATCCACGACGTGCAGGTCGAAGCCACCTTCCCCGACGGCACCAAGCTGGTCACCGTCCATGACCCGATCGTCTGAGGGAGGCCGCTGATGATCCCCGGAGAGATCCTGTACGGCGAAGGGCGCATCGCCGTCAACGAGGGCCGCCCGATCACCCGGCTCACGGTCCTCAACGCCGCCGACCGGCCTATCCAGGTCGGCTCCCACTACCACTTCGCCGAGGCCAACCCCGGCCTCGACTTCGACCGCGCCGCCGCCCGCGGCACCCGGCTGAACATCGCAGCCGGCACCGCCGTCCGCTTTGAGCCGGGCGTCCCCGTCGACGTCGAACTCGTCCCCCTCGCCGGCCGCCGCACCGTCCCCGGACTGCGCGGGGAGACCGGAGGCGGTCTCGATGGCTGAGCTCGACCGCGCGGTCTACGCGGATCTCTTCGGACCCACGGCCGGCGACCGCATCCGGCTCGCCGACACCGACCTGCTCGTCGAAATCGAGGAGGACCGCTCCGGCGGCCCCGGACGCGCCGGTGACGAGGCCGTGTTCGGCGGCGGCAAGGTCATCCGCGAGTCCATGGGACAGTCCCGTGCGACACGGGCCGACGGCGCCCCCGACACGGTGATCACCGGTGTGGTCGTCCTCGACCACTGGGGCATCGTCAAGGCGGACGTCGGCATCCGAGACGGCCGCATCGCCGGCATCGGCAAGGCAGGCAACCCGGACACCATGGACGGCGTCAGCCCCGACCTCGTCATCGGCCCCGAGACCGAAGTCATCGCGGGCAACGGCAAGATCCTCACTGCGGGCGCGATCGACGCCCATGTCCACTTCATCTCGCCCACACTCGTCGACGAAGCCCTGGCCGGCGGCATCACCACCCTCGTCGGCGGCGGCACCGGACCGGCGGAAGGCACCAAGGCCACCACCGTCACCCCGGGTCCCTGGCACATCGGGCGGATGCTCGGCGCACTGGAGGCGTACCCCGTCAACATCGGACTGCTCGGCAAGGGCAACACGATGTCCCGCGAGGCCCTGCACTCCCAACTGCGCGGCGGCGCACTCGGATTCAAGATCCATGAGGACTGGGGCGCCACCCCGGCCGTCATCGACGCCTGCCTCGGCGTCTGCGAGGAGACCGGCGTCCAGCTCGCCGTCCACACCGACACCCTCAACGAAGCAGGATTCGTCGGCGACACGCTCGCCGCCATCGCCGGCCGCACCATCCACGCGTACCACACCGAAGGCGCGGGCGGCGGACACGCCCCGGACATCATCACCGTGGTCTCCGAGCCGCATGTGCTGCCCAGCTCCACCAACCCCACCCGGCCGCACACCGTCAACACCATCGAGGAACACCTCGACATGCTGATGGTCTGCCACCACCTCAACCCGGCCGTCCCCGAGGACCTCGCCTTCGCCGAGTCCCGCATCCGGCCGTCCACCATCGCCGCGGAGGACGTCCTGCACGACCTCGGGGCGATCTCGATCATCTCCTCCGACTCCCAGGCCATGGGCCGCATCGGCGAAGTGGTGATGCGCACCTGGCAGACCGCGCATGTGATGAAGCGGGCCCGCGGGGCCCTGCCCGGAGACGGCCGCGCCGACAACCGCCGGGCGCGCCGCTATATCGCCAAGTACACGATCAACCCGGCCGTCGCCCAGGGCCTCGACCACCAGATCGGCTCGGTGGAAACCGGCAAGCTCGCCGATCTCGTGCTCTGGGAACCGGCGTTCTTCGGCGTCAGACCGCAGCTCGTCATCAAGGGCGGGCAGATCGCATATGCGCAGATGGGCGACGCCAACGCCTCCATCCCCACCCCGCAGCCGGTGCTGCCCCGCCCCATGTTCGGGGCGCTCGGCAAGGCCGCGACCGCCGGCTCGTGCAACTTCGTCGCCGAAGCGGCGATCGAGGACGGCCTGCCCGAACGCCTCGGCCTGGACAAGGAGTTCGTTCCGATCAAGAACACCCGCGGCGTCACCAAGGCCGACATGCGCGAGAACGACGCCCGGCCGCGCGTCGAGGTCGACCCCGACACCTTCACCGTCACCATCGACTCAGAGGTGGTCGAACCCGCACCAGCGGCGGAACTGCCCATGGCCCAGCGGTACTTCCTGTTCTGATGGGACGGAGCCGATGAGCCGGGCCGCTCTCCTCGTTCTCGCCGACGGACGCTTCCCCGCCGGAGGACACGCGCACTCCGGCGGGGCCGAAGCCGCCGTCAAGGCCGGGCGGATACGGAACGCCGAGGAACTGGAGAGCTTCTGCCGGGGCCGGCTGCACACCGCCGGCCTCACCGCCGCGGCCCTGGCCGCCGCGGCCGCGGCGGGCCTCGACCCGCTCGCGCTCGACGACGCCGCCGACGCCAGAACCGCCTCGCCCGCACTGCGCACGTCCGCCCGCAGACTCGGCCGGCAGCTGATGCGCGCCGCACGCGCCGTCTGGCCCGGCCCCGGGCTCGACGCGCTCGCCGCGGCCCGCCCCCGCGGCGCGCATCAACCGGTCGTCCTCGGCGTCGCCGCGCGCTCGGCGGGCCTCGGCCCCGAGGACGCAGCGCACTGCGTCGCCTACGAGACGGTCAGCGGCCCCGCGACGGCGGCGGTGCGGCTGCTCGGCCTCGACCCCTTCCAGGCGACCGCCGCCCTCGCCCGGCTCACCCCGGACCTCGACCGGGTGGCGGCCGAAGCGGCACGGGCCGCCGGCCAGGGCATCGACGCACTGCCCGCGGCCTCGGCCCCGCTGCTCGACATCACCGCGGAACAGCACGCTGCCTGGCCGGTCCGTCTCTTCGCCTCCTAGCCCCCGCACCACGACCCGACAGGAGCCGCACCATGCACCTCGGTCACGACCACGACGCCCCCGCAGCCGTCAGCGCCGACGCCATACGGGCCGACGGCGCTCGGCGCGCCCTGCGCATCGGCCTCGGCGGGCCCGTCGGCTCGGGGAAGACCGCGACCGTTGCGGCGCTCTGCCGCGCCCTGCGCGACCGGCTCTCCATCGCCGTCGTCACCAACGACATCTACACCCGCGAGGACGCCGAATTCCTGCTCCGCAACGCGGTGCTGCCGCCGGAGCGCATCCAGGCCGTGGAGACCGGCGCCTGCCCGCACACCGCCATCCGCGACGACATCTCCGCCAACCTCGAAGCCGTCGAAGAGCTCGAGGAATCCGTCGGGCCTCTCGACCTCGTCCTGGTCGAGTCGGGCGGCGACAATCTCACCGCGACCTTCTCCAAGGGCCTCGTCGACGCCCAGATCTTCGTCATCGACGTCGCCGGCGGCGACGACATCCCCCGCAAGGGCGGCCCCGGCGTCACCACCGCCGACCTCCTGGTGATCAACAAGACGGACCTGGCCCCCCATGTCGGCTCCGACCTCGGCCGCATGGAGCGCGACGCCAAGGAACAGCGCGGCGCACTTCCGGTGGCCTTCACCTCCCTCCGCGACGAGGACGGCGTCGCGCCCGTTGCCGACTGGGTGCGCACCCGACTCGCCGACTGGACCGCATGAGCGTCGACGCCACAGCCCGCATCGTCGCCGAGCGCGGCGGACTGCCGGTGCTCCGGGGCGAAGGGCCGCTCGCGCTGCGCCGCACCCGCGCGAGCGGCCCGTACACCCGCGTCACCGTCGTCGGAGCGATGAGCGCACCGCTCGGCGGCGACCGGCTCGCCATCGAAGCGGAGGTGCGCGACGGAGCGCGGCTCACGGTCGACTCCGCCGCCGCGACCCTCGCCCTGCCCGGCCGGACACCGCTGCCCGCCCGCTACGAGGTGGGCCTGACCGTGGGCGAGGACGCCGAACTGCGGTGGCTGCCGGAGCAGCTCATCTCGGCCGCCGGCAGCGACCTGCGGATGCACACCCGAGTGGAGCTGGCCGCCACCGCCCGGCTGGTGCTGCGCGAAGAGCAGATCCTCGGCAGGTACGGCGAGGAGCCCGGCACCCTCGCCACCCGGCTGGCGGTCCGCCGTGCCGGCCGGCCCCTGCTCGACCAGGAGCTGAGCTACGGCCCCGGCGCGCCCGACGGCTGGGACGGCCCCGCGGTGCTCGGCGGCCTGCGGGCCGCAGGCCAGCTCCTGGTCGTGGACCCCGCGCTGGAGGAGAAGCCCGCCGAGCCGCGGCTGCTGGGCGAGTCCGCGGTGCTCACCCCGCTCGCCGGACCGGGCCTGCTGGTCACGGCCGCCGCACCCGACGCACGCGGGCTGCGGCGCGTCCTGGACGAGGTGCTCGCCAAGGTGCTGGAGGCACTGGACGCGACGCCGTGACCCGGGCTGTCGGCGATGCGGTCAACCGCTGCGTCGGGAAGCCTTCTTCGCCGCCTCCAGCTCCGCCTTCACCTCGGCCGCGTACCGGTCGACATACTCCTGGCCCGACAGCCGGAGAATCGCGTACATGATCTCGTCGGTGACCGCCCGCAGGGCGGCCTTCTCGTTCTCCATGCCCGCATAGCGGGAGAAGTCCAGCGGCTCCCCGAACCGCACCGTGACCCGCTTGATTCTGGGCAGCACCTGACCCGGCGGCTGGATCTCGAAGGTCCCCACCATGGCGCAGGGGACCACCTTCACCCCCGCCTTGAGCGCCATCACCGCCACGCCGACCTTCCCCTTGTACAACCGGCCGTCGTGGGAGCGGGTCCCCTCCGGGTAGATGCCGAGCAGCTCGTTCCTGCCGAGCACCTTCAGCCCCTCCCGGATGGCCGCCTGCCCCGCCTCCTTCCCGGAGCGGTCCACCGGGATCTGCCCCGCGCTGCGGAAGAACGCCGCCGTGAGCCGGCCCTTGATCCCCGGCCCGGTGAAGTACTCCGCCTTGGCCAGGAAGGTGATGCGCCGTCGGATGATCGCCGGCATCAGGAAGTGATCCGAGAAAGACAGATGATTGCCCGCCACGATCGCCGCGCCCTCGGCGGGCAGATGCTCAAGCCCTTCGATCCTCGGCCGGAACAGCAGCCGCAGCAGCGGACCGAGAAGCACGTATTTGAGCACGTAGTAGAACACGGCGGCCCCCTGCCGAGCTGACTCCTGACGAGCGGTCAGGCAATTGTGCCTCACGTCTCCAAGGGGCGGAGGGCTTCCAGACGGTGAGCAGTCCCGTGTAGCCCGGGGGGCGAAGGGCCGGTCGGCGAAGACGTTTCGAGATCAGCATCTTGGTGGTGTCCCGGTGATGCGTCCGGGGTGCCCCTTGTCCCCGGTTCGGGGGCTGGTGCGGTTCAAGCAGCAGCCGTCGCCGTCCGAAACGGGAAGGGGGACGAAGTGCGTGTTCTCAGGCGTCAACCGAGGCGGGCTCCGGACCCCGGGCACAGTCCGGTCAGGGAGCGGCTGAGCGCCGCCGTCGCGGGGGCTGCGCGGCTGCGCGGGAACCCGGCCGTCGCGCTGACCGTGCGCTCCACGGCCGCCGCCACCCTGGCCTATGTCGTCGCCCTCTGGCTGAGCAGCCAGCCCGCGCCGCTCACCGCGCCCCTGACCGCTCTGCTCGTCGTCCAGGTGACCCTCTACTCCACTCTGACCACCGGCGTGCGCCGGGTGAACTCCGTCGTCGCCGGAGTGCTGATCGCCATCGCGTTCAGCGCCCTCGTCGGGCTCAGCTGGTGGAGCCTGGGGCTGATCATCCTGGCCTCGCTGGTCGTCGGCCGCATGGTGCGCGTCGACGAGTTCGTGCCCGAGGTGGCGATCAGCGCCATGCTGGTGCTCGGAGTGACCCGGGTGGCCGACACCGCCTGGGACCGGGTGCTGGAGACGCTCATCGGCGCGGTCGTCGGGCTGCTGTTCAACATCGTGTTCGTACCGCCCGTCTGGGTGGAGACGGCGGGCGAGTCCATCGGCGATCTGGCGCGCCGCATGCGGCGGCTCATGGTGGCCATCGGGGAGGAGCTCAACAGGCCCACGCCCGTGGCGCGCGCCGCCGAGAAGCTGCATGAGGCCCGCCGCCTCGACAACGACATCGCCGATGTCGACGCGGCGCTGCGCCAGGCGGAGGACAGTCTGCGGCTGAACCCGCGCGTCAAGGAGGCGCTGCTGAACCGGGTGGTGCTGCGCACCGGACTCGACACGCTGGAGATCTGCGCCGTGGTGCTGAGGGTGCTGGCGAGGACCATCACCGACCTCGCCAAGCAGCGCCCCGGGGAGGAGCTGTTCCCGCAGGAGGTGGGCCTGGCCCTGCAGGAACTGCTCGGCCATGTCGCGGACGCTCTCGTCAGCTTCTCCGTCCTGGTCACCACCCAGGCCACCGACAGTGCCCGGGCCGCCGAGGCACGGCTCGCCGCGGAGCTGGCGGCTGCCGGCGCGAGCCGTGAGCGGGCGGCGCACCTGCTGCACGGCGTGCAGCGGCATCCCAAGCAGTGGCAGCTCCAGGGGGCGCTGCTCACCGAGGTCGACCGGATCCTCGACGAGCTGGACCCGGAGCACCGCAGCAGACGGCTGATGGAGGAACTCGACCGCAGCGCGATCCAGCAGCGCGAACGCCATCCCCGGCTGTCCGCGCTCGGCGAGTGGGCCCGGGAGAAGCGTCCCCGCCGGGCCGGATGATGCGCGGTTCGCGTGATACGCGGAGGATTGGGTACATAGAGCGAACCCCACCGTCGAGGAGATCGAGGAGGGTGACATGCAGCGAGGCAGCAACCGGCTCAGCGCCCACAAGGACGACGAGATGAAGCATGAGCTGCAGGGCCTGCTCCGTTCCGGCCACCCCACCCGTGCGGAGGAGTGGCACGATGTGGAGCCCGCCGCCGACGACGACCCCGACATCGCGTCCGGCCCCATCGGGGCGTGGGAGTTCCTGCAGCCCGCGCACACGCTGGAGACCGAGCTGGGACGGCACCTCGGGCGCACGGCGTTCCCGGCGACCCGTGTCGACCTCGTGCGGATGCTCACCGAGAGGCACGCCCCCGACCGGCTGATACGCATGGTGAACGCGCTCCCGGCGCAGGGGTCGTATGCGAGCGCGGCGGAGATCATCAGGACGCTCGCGCGACAGTCGCGCTAGCGCGGACGTTTCCCGGACCCGGGGCTGGGCCCCAGGCCCCGTTTCCGGGGGCTCTGCGTTTCCGGGGGCTCTGCCCCAGACCCCGCGCCTCAGCTGCCGGCGAGGCTTGAAGCAAGGCTCCGCCCCCGGACTCCCGCGCCTCAGCCGCCGGCGAGGCCGGCGCCAAGCCCACGGCCGCCCGTCAGCCGACCGGCTGCGCACCCCCCGACTCCAGCCTGAGCTGGACGTCCTTCTCCTGGTCGCCTGCGGCCATGCCCTCGTCGGTCACCCGGAACGCCGAGTCCAGCGCCTCACGCAGCCGGTCCACCGCCCAGTAGCCGCCCTGGACCTCGGCCGTCACCGCCGCGTGCAGCGGCTCCGGGCCCGGGGACGGACCGGGCGAGATGGGCGGCACCACCTCGAAGGTGCCGGTCCAGACCGTCGGATGCCCCTCGACTATGTCCTGCGGGATGTCGTCGTCCGCCCGGTCCGAGGCGAAGTTCCGGCGCAGCACCTCGAAGACGACGCCGGCGTCCTCCTTGGTGCAGCCGCTGAGCGTGACGACGACCTCCGGTGCGAAATCGTGTGTGCTGATCACTGCACTTCCTTCCTTCCGTCTCCAGCCTCGCCCTGTGCCCGCGCCTTGGCGAGCCGAGCAGGGGGCCGTACGGAGCTGTTTGGGCGGCGCGCTCCTGGGCACGCGGACAGCCCAATCCCCCGACGCGTACCAACGCGCACTCATACGGACCCATCCGTCACAGCCGGGAGTCACTGGTGAGCAGAGCGCACACCGCCCGAGCACGCATCGTCATCGTGGGAGCCGGATTCGCCGGCTACCAGGCCGCTCGCACGCTCTCCCGCCGGATGCGGGACCGCGCCGACGTCATCCTGCTCAACCCCACCGACTACTTCCTCTATCTGCCGCTGCTGCCGCAGACGGCGGCGGGGATCCTGGAGCCCCGCCGCATCACCGTGTCCCTGACCGGCACTCTCCCGCGCGTGCGCCTCGTCCTCGGCGAGGCGACCCGCATCGACCTCGACGCACGGCGGGTGCACTACACCGGGCCCGAGGGCGCCCACGGAGAGCTGGCGTACGAGCGTCTCGTGCTCGCCGTCGGCAGCGTCAACAAGCTGCTGCCCGTCCCCGGCGTCGCCGCCCGCGCACACGGCTTCCGAGGTCTGCCGGAGGCCCTCTACCTGCGCGACCATCTGACCCGGCAGATGGAGCTCTCCCAGTCGGCGGAGCCTCAGGAGGCCGCGGCACGCCGCACCTTCGTCGTCGCGGGCGCGGGGTACACCGGAACCGAGGTGGCCGCCCAGGGCCGGCTGTTCACCGAGGCGCTGGCCCGCACCCGGCGTGACCTGCCCGGCGGCATCCGGCGGCCGCCGCGCTGGCTGCTCCTGGACATCGCCCCGCGGGTGCTCCCGGGGCTCGACCGCAGACTCTCCGACACCGCGGACCGCGTTCTGCGGATGCGGGGCGTCGAGGTGCGCACCGGGACGTCGGTGCAGGAGGCCACACCGGCCGGGGTGCGGCTGGACGACGGCGAGTTTGTGCCGACCCGCACCCTGGTGTGGTGTGTGGGGGTGCGGCCGGACCCGCTGGTCTCCGAGCTGGGGCTGCCCGTCGAACAGGGCCGGCTGCTCGTCGACGCGCGGCTGAATGTGCCGGGTCACCCCGAGGTGTTCGCCTGCGGCGACGCGGCGGCCGTGCCGGACCTGACCAGGCCGGGGGAGTACACGCCGATGACGGCGCAGCACGCCGCCCGGCAGGGCAGGGCCGCGGCCGGGAACGTGGCCGCCTCCCTAGGGCGGGGCACGCCCCGCCCTTACTGCCATCACGACCTCGGCTTCCTCGTCGATCTGGGTGGGGCGCAGGCCGCCGCCAACCCGCTGGGGGTGCCGCTGTCCGGCGTGCTCGCCTCAGCCGTCACGCGCGGCTACCACCTGGCTGCCATGCCGGGCAATCGGGTGCGGGTCGCCGCCGACTGGGCGCTGGACGCTCTGCTGCCCCGGCAGGCCGTGCAGCTCGGCCTCGTACGGTCCTGGGCCGTCCCGCTGGACACCGCTTCCCCCGAGTCGGTGCACACCCCCGGCCCGCCCTGCTCACCCGAGTCCGCGTGAGGCCCCTGGCCCCCAGCCCCCGGACGAAGGCCATCGGACGCAGCTCAAGGAGTGACATGACCGCCACCGACCCGCGCGACCGCGGCGCCGCCGCCCACGCGCTCGATCTGACCGAGCTGGCCCAGCAGCTCCGGGTGGACGCCGTCCGCGTCGCCGACCTGGCCGGCTCGGGCCACCCCACGTCGTCGATGTCCGCGGCGGACCTCGTCGCCGTGCTGCTGGCGCACCATCTGCGCTATGACTTCAACCGCCCCGACCATCCGGGAAACGACCGGCTGATCTTCTCCAAGGGGCATGCCTCACCGCTGCTGTACGCCATGTACCGGGCGGTGGGCGCGGTCGGCGAGGAGGAACTGCGCAGCTACCGCGAGCACGGCAGCAGGCTGGAGGGCCACCCCACGCCCCGGTTGCCGTGGGTGGACGTGGCCACCGGGTCGCTCGGCCAGGGGTTGCCGGTGGCCGTCGGCATGGCGCTCGCCGCCCAGCGCCTGGAGAAGGTCCCCTACCGGGTGTGGGTGCTGTCCGGCGACAGCGAGATGACGGAGGGGTCCGTCTGGGAGGCCGTCGAGTACGCGGGCGCGGAGCATCTGGACGCGCTCACCCTGATCGTCGACGTGAACCGGCTGGGCCAGCGCGGCCCCACCCGCCACCAGCACGACCTGGACGCCTACGCCCGGCGGCTGAGGGCCTTCGACTGGCACACCGTCGAAGTCGACGGCCACGACGTGACGGCGGTGGACCACGCCTTCGAAGAGGCCCGCGCCACCGGGGGGCGGCCGACCGCGATTCTGGCCGCCACCCGGAAGGGCCGCGGGGTGGCGGCCGTCGAGGACCGCGAGGGCATGCACGGCAAGCCCCTCGAGGACGCCGGCTCCGCCATCGCCGAACTGGGCGGACGCCGTTCGCTGCGGGTCGAGACCGCCGCGCCCCCGGCCGTGCCCGCCACGGCGCCCACCGCCCCCCGGGAGCCGGAGCTGCCCCGTTACGAGGTCGGGGACAAGGTCGCCACCCGTGACGCGTACGGCAAGGCGCTCGCCGCCCTCGGCGCCGTACGGCATGACATGGTGGTCCTGGACGGCGAGGTCAGCGACTCCACACGCACCCAGTTCTTCGCCGAGGAGCACCCCGACCGCTTCTTCGAGTGCTATATCGCCGAGCAGCAGCTGGCGGCGGCCGCCGTCGGGCTGCAGGCGCGCGGATTCCTGCCGTACGCCTCCTCGTTCGCGGCCTTCCTCACTCGGGCCCACGACTTCATCCGGATGGCGGCCATCGGACGGGCCTCGCTCTGTCTGGTGGGCTCTCACGCGGGCGTGGCGATAGGCAAGGACGGGCCCTCCCAGATGGGGCTCGAAGACCTCGCGATGTTCCGGTCCGTGCACGGCAGCACGGTGCTTCAGCCGTGTGACGCCAACCAGACCGCCAGGCTCGTCGCGGCGATGGCGGACCTCGACGGCATCCGCTATCTGCGCACGATGCGCGGCGGGACCCCGGTGCTCTACGGCCCCGACGAGCAGTTCCCCATCGGGGGCAGCAAGGTGCTGCGGCACTCCCGGGCGGACCGGGTGACGCTCGTCGGGGCGGGCGTCACGGTTCACGAGTGCCTCAAGGCCGCCGACCGGCTGGGCGAGGCCGGGATCCCCGTGCGGGTCGTCGACCTCTACTCGGTCAAGCCGGCCGACGCGGCCGCCCTGCACGCCGCAGCGTCCGACACGGGCTGCCTGGTGACCGTGGAGGACCACCGGCCCGAAGGCGGCGTCGGCGACGCCGTCGCCGAGGTCTTCTCCGACGGGAGGCCCATGCCGCGGCTGGTGCGGCTCGGCGTACGGCACATGCCCGCCTCGGCCACGCCGGAGGAGCAGCTCAGGGAGGCCGGCATCGACGCGGACGCCGTCGCCGCCGCGGTCGAACTGCTCGTGGAGACGGCCGTGGTGCGCTGAGCAACCGCCCCCTTCATGCGGCCGCGCCGCCGTGTTGCGGGTGCGCCCGCGTCACGCGAGGGTCGCCGTATCGGCGCCGAGGAGGCTTGAGGCCATGCCCATCGCAACCGTGAACCCCGCCACCGGGGAAACCCTCAAGACGTTCCGGGAGCATGGACCGGAGGAGATCGAAAGCCGGGTGGCGGCCGCTGCCGCGGCGTTCGAGGGCTACCGCGCCACTCCGATGGAGCAGCGCGCGAGGCTCCTCACCCAGGCGGCCGGTCTGCTGGACGCCGACCGGGAGGGCGTCGCCCGGCTGATGACCGCCGAGATGGGCAAGCCCGTGACGGCTGCCCGCGCCGAGGCGGCCAAGTGCGCGAAGGCGATGCGCTGGTACGCGGGCAGGGCGGCGGATCTGCTGGCCGACGAGCATCCGCATGAGAGCGACGTCAAGGACTCCGGGGCCTCCGGGGCCGTGGTGCGCTACCGGCCGTTGGGCGTGATCCTCGCCGTCATGCCGTGGAACTTCCCGCTGTGGCAGGTCGTGCGGTTCGCCGCGCCGGCCCTCATGGCGGGCAACACCGGACTCCTCAAGCATGCCTCCAACGTGCCGCAGACCGCTCTGTATCTGGAGGAGCTGTTCCGGCGTGCGGGCTTTCCCGAAGGCTGCTTCCAGACGCTGCTGGTGGGCTCCGGCGCCGTGGAGGGCGTTCTGCGCGACGACCGGGTGGCCGCCGCCACCCTCACCGGCAGCGAGCCGGCCGGCCGCTCCGTCGCCGCGATCGCCGGCGACGAGGTGAAGAAGACGGTACTGGAGCTGGGTGGTTCGGACCCCTTCGTGGTGCTGCCGTCCGCGGACCTCGACAAGGCGGCGAGCACGGCGGTGACCGCCCGGGTGCAGAACAACGGCCAGTCCTGCATCGCCGCCAAACGGTTCATCGTGCACACCGACGTGTACGACGCCTTCGCGGAGCGGTTCACCGCCGGCATGCGTGCGCTGGAGGTCGGCGACCCCCTCGACGACGCCACCGACGTCGGCCCGCTGGCCACCGAGAAGGGCCGCGCCGATCTGGAGGAGCTGGTGGACGACGCGCTGCGCGGCGGGGCTGCTGCCCTGTGCGGCGCATCGCGGCCCGCGGGCCGCGATGCCGGCTGGTACTACGAGCCGACCGTGCTGTCCGGCATCACCCCGGAGATGCGGATCCACCGCGAGGAGGCCTTCGGCCCGGTGGCCGCCCTCTACCGGGCCGCAGACCTCGACGAGGCGCTCGCCGTCGCCAACGACAGCCCCTTCGGGCTGAGCTCCAACGTCTGGACGCGGGACGAGGACGAGATCCGGCGCTGTGCCCGGGACCTGGAGGCGGGCGGCGTCTTCTTCAACGGCATGACGGCCTCGCACCCGGCGTTCCCCTTCGGCGGGGTGAAGCGCTCGGGGTACGGGCGTGAGCTGTCGGGTCACGGCATCCGCGAGTTCTGCAACATCACCACGGTCTGGTATGCGGCGGCCGGGGACTGATGGTTGAGGGCTGACGGCCGGGGGTGCGCGGCGGGCGGCCGACCGCTCAGCCGGCCGCCCGGGCCTCGCGCCCCGTCTGCCCGTCCGCGGCGGCGTCGGAGTGCCCGCCGTTCGGCGAGGCGGCGCCCTCCGGGCACGGCGGTTGCGAGGGGCCGTCCTCCAGCAGCCCGGCCCGCAAGGTCGACAGGGTGCGCGCCAGCAGCCGCGACACATGCATCTGCGACAGCCCCAGCCGCGCCCCGATCTCCGACTGCGTCAGCTCCTCGCCGAAGCGCATCGACAGGATGGCGCGGTCCCGCGGGGCCAGCCCGGCCACCAGCGGGCGCAGCGACTCCAGGCACTCGATGACGTCAAAGGCGTGGTCCTCCTCGCCCAGCCGGCGCTCCAGCGAACCGGGACAGGAGTCCTCGCTGCCGTCGGGCGCGTCCAGCGAGCGGACGACATACCCGTTGGCCGCCTGCTGGCCCTCCGCGACCGCCTCTTCGCTGATGCCCAGGTGGGCAGCCAGCTCCGCGGTCGTCGGCGGCCGTTCCAGACGCTGCTCCAGGGTGTCGTACGCCCTCGCGGTGTCGATGCGCAGCTCCTGCAGCCGTCGCGGTACGCGCACGGTCCAGCTCGCGTCGCGGAAGAACCGCTTGATCTCCCCGACGATGGTGGGCAGCGCGAACGAGGAGAAGGCGACCTCCCGGTCCACGTCGAACCGGTCGATGGCCTTGATCAGCCCAATGGTCCCCACCTGGATGATGTCCTCCAGCGGCTCGCTTCGGTGCCGGAACCGGGAAGCCGCATACCGCACCAGGGTGAGGTTCAGCTCGACGAGCGTGCCGCGCACATACGCATGCTCGGCCGTGCCGGGTTCCAGTGTGCGCAGCCGCTGGAACAGGCATGTGGACAGCGCCCGCGCGTCATCGGCGCTGGACGGGCGTACCGGGTCGGGACTCTCGGGTGGAGCTGCGAGCGCGCGGATGGCCATGGGGCGCCTCCGGGGGTGAAGGCAGATCAGGCCGGCGCTGCTGGCTGCAGCGGGACCGTCGCCAGAGCTTTCCCACCAGATTATTCCTTTTTGCCCGCCCGCATCGGCTGGGTAAAGAGCGACCGTCGGTCGTGTCGCTTACCAGAGCTGCTCTCCTCGCGTGTCTCCCGGCATGTCTCCGGGCTCCTCCTGTGGGGTCGCGCGGAGCACCGCCTCGCTCCGCTCCCGCAGTTGCTCCGCGCGGTAGCGCAGCCGCTCGGCCTCCTGGGGGTCGATGGACTGGCGCGCCCGCTGGAACAGCCGCTCTGCCTTGTCGCGCTCACGCTCCGCCTGGACGCGGACTTCTCGGGGATCGCTCATGACGCCCTCCTGCGTGCCGCCCTCCTGCGTGCCGCCGGGCTGCGGCACTGAGCGGATGCCCACGACGCAAACTCGACAAACACCCACTGACCTCCTCGAATGCGTAATATCCAAACAACTAAAGGGTATTGCGCAATGTGCCGAATTGCGGACAGAGGGTGACCGGCGCAAGGTGGAGGAGCCAGCCTCCCTGTGAAAGGACCACACTGATGAGCAAGGCCCGAGCAAAGGCCAAACGGACCGGGCGCGCCGTGAAGGAGCCGTCCCGCGGCAGGCCGATGGACGGCATGGGGGACGAGATGCACGACCAGACGCGCGCGGAGGCCCAGGACACCTCGGAACGGATGTCGGGCGAGTCCCGGCGCAAGGCCGGTGACAAGGCTCGCGGCCAGACGGGCAAGAGGCCGTCAGCACGGTAGCCCGGCGCAGAGCGGGCCGCGCACCTCACGGGCGCGGCCCGTTCGCCGGTGCCTGGGGGAGGGGGAGCAGTCATTGGGGTCACACGTCGGGAGGCGGCCGTGCTTCTGCCGGACAAGGCGCTGCTCAGCGCCCTGCTCCACCGGTACCGGGCGTGGGAGTGCCTGGCGGACGCCGAGCCGCGGGACCCGCACACGCGCCGCCGGCGGGACGATCTCGCCTACACGCTGTGCGTGCTGATGGGCTGCCGGACGCCCCAGGAGGCGGTCGCCGAGGCGGAGGCCTATCTGGGGGCGGCCCGCCCGCCCTCGTCGAGGTCGTTCTGAGCGGCCCCGGACGCGGCCCCGGACGCAGTCTCGGGCGTCGCTCCCGATACGTCCCCGGACGTGGCTCCGGAGGCGGCGGGCGGCTTCTCCTCCCGCTCGGGCGGCAGGGCTTCCTCCGCCGGGTACGCCTCGTTGCCCGGCCCCCTCAGCTCGTAAGGGAACAGCCGGCGGTCGGACGGGAAGTCGGTGTGCTCGTGCGGCCCGGACTCCTCGATATGCGTCTGCTGAGGAGGGGGGTGGGGCTGCTGCTCGGGGGTCGGCGAGTCGGACTCCGTCTCCCTGCGTCTGCGATCCCACCACGTGGCGCCGGCCAGCAGAACGATCAGGACCAGCCCCACGGCGAACGGAGCGATCCCGGACAGGAAGCCCTCGGCCGCCTGCTCGACGGCCGCGAGGTCCTCCACGCTGCTCGGTGTGCTCATCGTGCTCATGCCCGCCGGGTACCCAACCGCGCCCTCGCCATGTTTTCGCCGAGGATGGGTACCCGGCCGGCCGGCAGCCCCCGAGGAGTCTGAGGAGAGGACCGCTGTGATGCCGCAGGCGAGCAGGCCGGGCCCGCTGAGCAGGGGTCGGCACGAGACGCCGGAGGAGCGTGCCGACCGCCTGTGGCTCGAACTCCTGCAGGAGTTGCGCGTCGTCCAGACCGGTGTGCAGATCCTCTTCGGCTTTCTGCTCACCGTCGTGTTCAATCCGCGCTTCGCGGAGCTGAGCCAGGCCGACCGCACGATCTACGTCATCACTGTCATGCTCGGGGCGGCGACCACCGGCATCCTCGTCGGCCCCGTCGCCTTCCACCGGCTGCTCACGGGCCGCAGGCTGAAGCCGCAGACCGTCGAATGGGCCTCGCGGCTGGCCCTGGCCGGGCTGGTGATGCTCCTGTGCACGATGGCGTCGGCCCTGCTGCTGATCCTGCGGGTGGTGCTGGCCGACTCCCTAGCCGTATGGCTGGTCATGGCCATGGTGGCGTGGTTCGCCCTGTGCTGGTTCGCCCTCCCGGGGCTCGCCCTGCGGCGCGGCACCAGGGAGGCCCGTCCGGGCGATCGCGAGGAGAGGTGATCCGGCGACGCCCATGGACGCGGCAGTTGCTTGGGAGCGGCAGCCGCTTGGACGCGGCAGCCTCGGACCGCGGCGACGGACGTCCGTACGGGCGATTCCGCCCGCCCCGGGCACGGCGCCCCGGTGCGGCTGCTTGCACCCACCCGAACACGGGGGTTGCTCTGGACATGTCGATCTAGCCACGAGGAGTGCCGAACGATGCAACGCAGCGTCTCCCTCGCCGCAGCCGCTCTCATCGCCGTCACCGCGACCGCGGCCGGGTCGGCCGCCGGGCATGCGGCCGACGACCCCCCGGCCGGCCACCGGCCCGGAGTGTGGCTGACCGTGTCCGACCCGGAGCGCACCTGGCTGCGCGGGGTGCTGCTGACCTGCCACCCCGAGCCGGGCGGCCCGCACCCGGACCCGGCCGGCGCCTGCGAGGCGGTCAGCGGGGCCAAAGGCGACTTCGCCCGGCTGCCCGGCGACCCGCACCTCTGCACCAAGGAGTACGACCCGGTGATCGCCCGGGCCGTCGGCATCTGGAACGGGAAGCCCGTGGCCTGGCAGAAGATCTACCCGAACCCCTGTGAACTGGACGCCGCGACCGGAACAGTGTTCCGGTTCTGACGCTCAGGTGCCGGAGCGCGACGCGATCACCCCGACCGTGACCATCAGCAGCACGATCCAGCCGAACCAGAGCCAGCCGCTGCTCCCGAGCGCCGCCGAATAGGCCGTCACGACCACCAGCGACCCGACGGTCAGCGCTCCCATCGTCTTCGTGGATCCGGACATGTCCGCCCTCCTCCGACGGCCGCGGCCGTTCCCAGCCATGGTCGCTCGGAAGGAGGGGGGTGCGCCACCCACTCCGCGTTACTGGCTGCGGGCCTGCAGCGACGCCAGATACGCGTTGTACGCCTCGAGCTCCTTGTCGCCGTCCCGGTCCGCCGCCCGGTCCTTGCGCACGGCCGCCCGCTGCTCCGAGTGGTACCACTGGTAGATCAGCGCGATCAGCACCAGCACCGAGGGAATCTCGCTGAACGCCCACGCGATGCCACCCGCCGCGTTCTGGTCCGACAGGGCGTCGATCCCCAGCGAGGCCGGAGGATTCGCATACGTCTCGATCATCGGCTCGCTCGCCATCATCAGCGCGATGCCGAAGAAGGCGTGGAAGGGCATGCCCGCGAACAGCTCCAGCATCCGCATCACATAGCCGGGCCGGTGCGGACCCGGGTCCACGCCCATGATCGGCCAGAAGAAGATCAGGCCCACTGCCAGGAAGTGCACCATCATCGCGATGTGCCCGGTCCTGGACTCCATCAGGAAGTCGAAGAGGGGGGTGAAGTACAGCGCGTACAGGCTCGCGATGAACATCGGAATGGTGAACGCCGGGTGGGTGATCACCCGCAGATACCGGCTGTGCAGCAGCGCGAGCAGCAGTTCGCGCGGCCCCTTGCGGCCCCTCCCGGCGACCGGCAGGGCGCGCAGCGCCAGGGTGACCGGAGCGCCGAGCAGCAGCAGGATCGGCGACAGCATGCTGATGATCATGTGCTGCACCATGTGCACGCTAAACATGACCATGCCGTACTCGTTGAGCCTGGTGCACATCACCACTGCGATGCTCAGCACGCCGACGGCGAAGAACACGCTCCTGCTGACCGGCCACGCGTCACCGCGCCGGCGCAGCCGCACCACACCCCAGCCGTACAGACCGAGAGCGAGCAGGCAGCCGATCAGAAAGAAGGAGTCCGGTGCGAACTGAAGCCCTCGTCCCAGCGTGAACGGCGGCAGATCCATCATCATGCCGTGCCCGCTGTGATCCATCTCTGCACTCCCGCCGGGACGTCTTCCATGGAGCGCGGCCCATCCGCACCCAATTGTCCGGACCAGAGTAGAACCGCCCCCGATCGCGGCGGCGACCGGGGGCGGTTCGTTCAGTTGTGTACGAATTAATGCGCGCGCACTCGTTTCAGAGCACGCACTCGGCCTCCGCATACCGCTCATCCGGGACGGTCTTCAGGGTCTCCACGGCCCTGGCGAGCGGCGCCATCACGATGTCGGTGCCGCGCAGCGCCGTCATCATGCCGAACTCTCCGCGGTGCGCGGCCTCCACCGCGTGCCAGCCGAAGCGGGTGGCGAGCACCCTGTCGTACGCGGTGGGGGTGCCGCCGCGCTGCACATGACCCAGGATCACCGGACGGGCCTCCTTGCCGAGCCGCTGCTCCAGTTCCACGGAGAGCTGACGGGCCACGCCCGCGAACCGCTCGTGCCCGTAGATGTCCTTGCCGCCCTCGTCCCAGCGCATCGTGCCCTCGCGGGGCTTCGCGCCCTCCGCGACCACGACGATCGCGAACTTCTTGCCCGCGGAGAACCGCTCGCCGACCCGGGCGGTCAGCTCGTCGATGTCGAACGGCCGCTCCGGGACCACGATGGCGTGCGCACCGGCCGCCATGCCGGAGTGCAGCGCGATCCAGCCGGTGTGCCGCCCCATGACCTCGACGATCAGCACCCGCTGATGGGACTCGGCGGTGGTCTTCAGCCGGTCCAGCGCCTCGGTCGCCACGCCGACCGCCGTGTCGAAGCCGAAGGTCACGTCCGTGACGGCGATGTCGTTGTCGATGGTCTTGGGCACGCCGACGATGGGAAGCCCGGCCTCGGAGAGCAGATGGGCGGCCTTCAGGGTGCCCTCGCCGCCGATCGGGATGATCGCGTCCAGGCCCAGCTCCGCCACATGCCCCTTGGCCCGCTCAACGCCGTCGCGCAGATGCGCGGGCTGCACCCGGGACGAGCCGAGAATCGTGCCGCCGCGGGCCAGGATGCCGCCCACCGCGTCCAGGTCGAGCTTGCGGTAGTCGCACTCCAGCAGGCCCTTCCAGCCGTCGTGGAAGCCGATCACCTCATCGTCGTGATCGGCGACGGCGCGGTGCACGACGGAACGGATGACGGCGTTCAGACCGGGGCAGTCGCCGCCGGAGGTGAGCACACCAATGCGCATAGCCCGAAAACCTTTGCAACGTGGGCCGACACCCGGACCACGTCGTCCGGTTGGATCCCCGCCACCCTACCGGCGGACGGTGACGGGGACGAACCGGGCGTCCGACTGCTGGACGTCGCTCAGGTGAGCACGTCAGCCGTCATGCGGGCTGCGTCGCCGCCGCGATGCGCTCGGCGCGCAGCGCCTCGTACCACCGGTCGTCCGTCGGCGGCAGCGCGTTGACGTCCAGCGCCAGCTTGAGCAGCAGATCCGCGATCTGCGGATTGCGGGCCAGCACCGGGCCGTGCATGTAGGTGCCGAAGACGGTGTCGTTGTACGCACCCTCCGTGCCGTCGCCCGTGCCGTTGCCCCGACCCAGCTTCACCTGGGCCAAGGGGCGGGCCGCAGGGCCGACGTGGGTGACGCCCTGGTGGTTCTCGAAACCGGTCAGCTGCGGCAGGCCGAGCCGCGGGTCGATGTCGGCCAGCACGTCTCCGACGCAGCGCGCGCCCTCGCCGCGCGTGGAGACCACGTCCAGCAGCCCGAGGCCCTGCTCCCGCTCGCCGAGGTCGTTGATGAACTCATGGCCCAGGATCTGGTAGCCGGCGCAGACCGAGAAGATGATCGCGCCGTTGGAGGCGGCCCGGCTCAGCCCGCCGTCCCGGCGGAGCCGCTCGGCGGCCAGCCGCTGCGGACGGTCCTCGCCGCCGCCGATGAGGTAGATGTCGCCGGAGGTGGGCACCGGCTGGTCGCTGCGCACGTCCAGGCGCGCCACATCCAGACCGCGCTGGCGCGCGCGGCGCTCCACGACCAGGGCGTTGCCCTGGTCGCCGTAGGTGCTGAGCAGGTCCGGGTAGACCCAGACCAGACGCAGGCTGTTGTCGCTCATGGGTGAAGTCCTCCTCGCCGTCGTGGCGTCAGTTGCCGACCCGGCGGCGCAGATCCTGGAAGGCCGTGTAGTTGGCGATCACCTCGATGCGTCCGGGCGGCGCGAGCTGCACCGCCTCGTCGGCGCTCTCGCAGACCCGGAAGTCCAGCCCCGCGACCTCCAGCCGGACCGCGAGGTCCAGCTTGCGGTCGCCGATGACGAAGATCGGGTGGCCGGCGAGTCGGGTGTAGTCGACGTCCCAGAGCCAGGAGGTGTCCGTGCCGTCGGCGCCGCGGGCGTTGACGGACAGGACCACCGGGGCCGGGGGCTGGTCGATCAGGGAGAAGGTCTCCAGCCAGCCCGCGGGGTTCTTGGCGAGGAGGAGACGCAGATCACGGTCGAGGAAGGACACCACGTCATAGCGGCCCGCGACGGCCTGGACCTGGTACATGCGCTCCAGTGCGACCTGCGGCGGCACTCCGAAGCACGCGGCGACCGCTGCTGAGGTTGCGGCGTTGGCCTTGTTGGCACGGCCCGGCAGCTGGAGGTGGATGGGCCAGGCGCTGCCGTGCGGGTCCAGTACGTGGTCCCCGCTGAGCACCCAGCTCGGGGCGGGGCGGCGGAAGCCGCACTCGCCGCAGAACCAGTCGTCGCCCGGGCGCTGCATCACACCGCCGCAGGAGGGGCAGGACCAGGCGTCGTCCTTCCACTCCTGGCCCGCGGCGACCCACACCACGTTCGGGGAGGAGGACGCGGCCCACACGATCAGCGGGTCGTCGGCGTTGGCGATCACCATGGCCTTGGTGCCTGACAGGCCCTCGCGCCACCTCTCGGCCAGCATGCGGGTCTCGGCGGCGCGGTCGAGCTGGTCGCGGGAGAGATTGAGCAGCGCGATGGCCTTCGGGGTCACATCGCGTGCGACGCCGGCGAGGTACTTCTCGTCGACCTCGATCACGCCGTACTTGGCTTCCGAGCCGCCGGCCAGCGCGGAGGTGATGCCCGCGGGCATGTTCGCGCCCAGCGCGTTTGAGACGACCTCGCCGCTGGCGCGCAGCGCCTCGGCGATCAGCCGGGTCGTGGTGGTCTTGCCGTTGGTCGCCGACACGAGGACGACGTCCAGGTGCTGCGCGAGACGACCCAGCAGATCGGGGTCGAGTTTGAGCGCGACCCGGCCGCCGATCACCGATCCGCTGCCGCGCCCCGCGGCGCGCGACACCGCTGCCGCGGCCCGGCCGGCCGTCACGGCCAGCTTCGCCCGCGGCGTCAGGGGCTCCGAGTTGCCTGACATCGTCCTTGATCCTCCTTGCGTCGGTCCGCGCTCAGCCTATCGAGGTCCGCTCCAGCGCCCGAATCGCGGCTTCGTCGGAAAGTGTGGAGGTCGTACGCTGGGCGCCATGCGAAACCGGCC
Organism: Streptomyces sp. MUM 178J; assembly: GCF_022414575.1. Classification (GTDB taxonomy): domain Bacteria; phylum Actinomycetota; class Actinomycetes; order Streptomycetales; family Streptomycetaceae; genus Streptomyces; species Streptomyces chengmaiensis. The sequence goes on from NZ_JADWYQ010000011.1 coordinate 121,046, forward strand.
GATCCCCGGCAGTTCGGGACTCGTCAGAGCCATGAGCCTGTACGGGGCCCCCGCGCTGCACACCCCCTGCGCACCCGTCGAGGACTTCGGCCCCGAGCTGTCCCGGCTGGTCGAGGACATGTTCGCGACGATGTACGCGGCGCACGGGGTGGGTCTCGCGGCGAACCAGGTCGGCGTGGGGCTGCGGGTGTTCGTCTACGACTGCCCCGACGACGAGGACGTCCGCCACCTCGGGCATATCGTCAACCCCCGCCTCGTGGAGGCGGACGGGGTTCGCGTCCGGGGCCCCGAGGGCTGTCTGTCCCTGCCGGGGCTGGAGGCTGCCACGGAGCGCTTCGACCACGCGGTGGTCGAGGGGGTCACGGCGCAGGGTGCGCCGGTACGGGTGGCGGGTACGGGCTTCTTCGCGCGCTGCCTCCAGCACGAGTGCGACCACTTGGACGGTCTGGTCTACCCCGACCGGCTCACGGGCTGGCGCCGCACCCGCGCCCTGCGCGCCGCCCGCAGGGCGTTTCCCCCGCCCGGCCCGCTTCTTCCGGACCGGGGCTCCGCCCCGGACCCCGCTCCTCAATCGCCCGACGGGCTCAAATCGAGCCCGTCCGGAGGCACTTCCCGCAGGGGCGCCTCCGTGGGGGCGCCCCCGGACGGAGTCTGAGGGAGGCAGCCGGGGGAGAAGTCCGGGGCGGATCGAGGACACGGCCGAAGGCCGTACCGCTCCTGCCGACCAGCGACGCCGCGCATGCCGGCGTCAGAACACCGCCCCGCCCTCACGGTCTCCCGCCTCCGCCAGCCGCCCCCACAGCAAATCGGCCAGGCTCCGTACCAGCTCGTCCCGCGGACAAGGGCGTTCGCCCAGCCACCAGTCGCCCGCCGCGTGCATCATTCCGACGATGCCGTGTCCCCATGCGCGGGCGAGCCGCTGGCTCTCCGGGCCGAGGTCCACCCGGTCCTCGATCACCTTGGCGAGCTCCTCGCCGAGGCGGCGCAGCAGCGGGGCGGAGTGGCGGCCCACGTCAAAGCTCTGCTCGGCCTGCTCCGAGACGGGTGGTTCCTCCGCGGGGTGCATCAGGAAGCGGTAGACCTGGGGCCGCGCCTCGATCGCCGCGAGATAGGTGTCGAGCGTGGCCTCGACCCGCTGCCTGCGTTCCGCGGGGGCGTCCAGCGCCGCCCGCAGCGCGTCGAGCAGCGCGTCGGTGTGGCGCTTGGCCAGTGCCCTGTACAGCCCTCCCTTGTCGCCGAAGTGCCGGTAGAGGATGGGTTTGGTGATGCCCGCCTCCGCGGCGATCGCGTTCATCGAGGCCTTGGGCCCGTCCCGGAGCACGACCCTGTCCGCCGCCTCCAGCAGCTCCCGCCGCCGCCGGTCCGCCGCGGACCGTTGCTGGGGCTGGACCTGTGCCGCCGTCTGCCGTGTGGTCTCCATGAGCCGTGTCTCCCCGCCCGTGCGATTGCGTGACGCCCGCGCAACGTAACACTCCGGCCGAAGGCGGTGGCCGGTTGACAGTGGCTACCTGTCGGTAACAGACTGCGGGTTACCGCAAGTAACACATCGGCGGGCGCCGGGCAGAGCAGGAGGGGACATGAGCGAGTTCACGCTCGAACTCAACGACGACCAGCGGCAGGTACGCGACTGGCTGCACGGATTTGCCGCGGACGTGATCCGCCCGGCCGCCGCGGAGTGGGACGAGCGTGAGGAGACCCCCTGGCCGGTGATTCAGGAGGCGGCCAAAATCGGCATCTACTCACTGGACTTCTACGCCCAGCAGTTCTTCGACCCCACCGGCCTCGGCATCCCCATGGTCATGGAGGAACTCTTCTGGGGCGACGCGGGCATCGCCCTGTCCATCGTCGGCACCGGCCTCGCCGCCGTCGGCGTCATCGCCAACGGCACCGAGGAGCAGATCGGCACCTGGATCCCCCAGATGTACGGCGACGCCGACCACGTCAAGGTCGCCGCCTTCTGCTCCTCCGAACCCGACGCGGGCTCCGACGTCGCCTCCATGCGCACCCGTGCCGTGTACGACGAGGCCAAGGACGAGTGGGTGCTCAACGGCACCAAGACCTGGGCCACCAACGGCGGCATCGCCAATGTGCACGTGGTGGTCGCCGCGGTCGACCCGGAGCTCGGTTCCAAGGGCCATGCGTCCTTCATCGTGCCCCCGGACACCCCCGGCCTCACACAGGGGCAGAAGTTCAAGAAGCACGGCATCCGGGCCTCCCACACCGCCGAGGTGGTGCTGGAGGACGTCCGGGTCCCCGGCCACTGCCTCCTCGGCGGCAAGGAGAGACTCGACGAACGCCTCGCCCGCGCCCGCGACCAGGCCAGGACGGACGGCGAAAGAGTGAAGAACGCCGCCATGGCCACCTTCGAGGCCTCCCGCCCCGCCGTCGGCGCGATGGCGGTGGGCACCGCCCGCGCCGCGTACGAGGTCGCGCTGGACTATGCGAAGACCCGCACCCAGTTCGGCCGGCCGATCATCGACAACCAGGGCGTCGCCTTCCAACTCGCCGACATGCGGACCCGGATCGACGCGGCCCGCCTCCTGGTGTGGCGAGCCTCCTGGATGGCCACCGCCGGCAAGCCCTTCACCGCCGCCGAGGGTTCGATGTCCAAGCTCTACGCCAGCGAGACCGCCAAGAAGGTCACCGCACAGGCCATACAGATCCTCGGCGGCAACGGCTACACCCGCGAGTACCCGGTCGAGCGCATGCATCGGGACGCCGCGATCTACACCATCTTCGAGGGCACCAGCGAGATCCAGCGCCTGGTGATCGCCCGCACCCTGTCCGGCATGCCGATCCGCTGATAAGACGCGCACACGAGAAGGCCGGGGGCGCCCCGCGCACCCCCGGCCCGTCGCCGCCGCCGTCAGGCGTCCAGCAGCGCCTCGATCGCCGCCACCACCTCCGGCGCCTCCGGCTCCGTACGCGGCCGGAAGCGTGTGACCTCGCCCCGCGGTGAGATCAGGAACTTCTCGAAGTTCCACTGCACATCACCCGCTTCGCCGTCCGCGTCCGCCACCCGGGTCAGCTCCGCGTACAGCGCATGCCGGTCCGCGCCGTTCACATCGGTCTTCTCCAGCAGCGGAAACGTCACTCCGTACGTCGCCGAGCAGAACGTACGGATCTCCTCGGCGCTCCCCGGCTCCTGCCCCGCGAACTGGTTGCACGGCACGCCCAGCACCGTGAAGCCCTGCTCGCCGTACTGCTGCTGAAGCCGCTCCAGACCCGAGTACTGCGGGGTCAGGCCGCACTTCGACGCCACGTTCACCACCAGCACCACGCGGTCCTTGTACGCGGCCAGCGAGGTGTCCCGGCCGTCGAGCGTGCGCAGCGGAATGTCGTACAGGCTCAGGCTCATCTGTTTCCGTCTCCTCATCGGAAGGGACTGCCCTCGGACAGCCGTGTTCAGTCCGGCCCCGCCAGGCGGGCCGCGAGATCCAGAAAAGCATCGGCGGTGCGCCGGCGCAGCCTGGTGAGATCCAGCTCACGGCTGCTGGACAGATGAGTGTCGAACGGCACCAGCACCGCACCGCCGACGTGTCCGTGGAACCGCTCGGCGACGACGCCGTCCCGCAACTCACCGGTGTGGCCTCCGATCCTGGCCACCGCGATCACCGCATGGTCGGCAAGCTGCCGTCGACCGCTCTCCCGCACCGTCGCAAGGATGTCCTTGGCGACGGCGACGGAACTCGTGGTGGCCGTACAGCAGAGCACCATCCGGTCCGCCAGATCCAGCACGAGGTCCGCGGACTCGTCCACGCGGGCCGCGCCCCAGTCGGAGAGGATCACCGGATAGTGCCGGCTTGCCATGGCGACGATACGGCGGTACTCGTCGCGATACGCCGGGCTCGGAGCGGAGTGCGTCGCACTGTGCGCCAGCACCTCGAGGCCCGAAGGGGTCCGGGTGGTGAAGCGCCGCATGTCCTCGTATGCGCAGTCGGGAGGCAGAGTGATCAGGTCGCGCGGAGTGGCGGGGTTCCGGCGCACCAGCCGGTTGTAGAGATCCCCGGCTGCCGGAGCGGCGTCCAGGGCCAGCACCGGCGCTTCGCGCACCGCGGCGAACACCGCACCCAGCGCGAAGGCAGTCGTCACCCGCCCGCAGCCGGGATACGCCCCGACCAGCACCACATGGCGGCTGTGGCTGAGGGGGCGGGCGATGCGCGACAGGCGGTCATGCTCGGCCACGCGGCCAAAGCCCAGCCGCGCGGACCAGCGCCCGGGGCGCGGCGGCCGGGGCGCGGAGGTCCAGGCGGGCCGGGGCACGAGGGGAGGCCTGGACAGCGGCAGAGCGCCGCTTCGATGCCCGCCGCCGTCCTCCCCCGACCCAAGAGGAGCCGTCTGCCGCATCGCGGACGCCATGGACACATAGCGCGCGAGCACGCCCGCGACCTCGCCGGCCGTCGGACGCTCCTCCGGGTCGGCGGCCAGACACCGCAGGACCAGCTCGCGCAGCGGCTGCCAGGTGTCGCCTTCCCACAGCAGCATCTCGACTGCGTACCGGTCGTTCGTCCGCCGGCGCTTGCCGCTGATCTGCTTCAGCAGCAGCCCCAACTCCCGCACATTGTCCGCGGGCGTCGGAGCCCGGCCCGTCCCCGAGTACGTGCCGTCGACCACACAGTCCGACAGCCCCGCCATCAGCACGGAACGTCCCTGCAGCACGATGGAGTCGGCGGAGAGGACAGCCGGCACCAGCCCCTTGAGGTGGCACAGGCTCACGGCCCCCGCCAGGTGCCAGCCGAGGGTGAGACTGGTCAGGATGTCCAGCGGGGCAGCAGGGGCTTCCCCGCCGGCGCCCGCTCCCAGCACATCGCTGAGGCGCTGGGTCTTGACCGGCTGCATGGCGAGCCAGGCAGGCTGCTCGTCCAGGCCCGTGGCCAGCAGGGCCGGAGCATAGCGGCCCTCCATACGCCGCAGTGCCTCGGCCTCGGTGCGGAGCAGCTGCACCTGTGACGGCGGGAGTTCCGGGCGGACCACGCGAATCGCCGCTTCCTCGCCCTGTCGACCGCGGCCGAGATAGACGACGGTCCGCTTTCCCGGGCGGCGCCCGTACAGCCGGTAGGGTCCCAGGCGTACGGGGTCGCGGGGGGTCAGCCTGCGCCAGCCGGCGGTCGGGTGCACCGGCCGGGGCTCCCGCTGTTCCGGCGTCGGCGGTTCCATGCGCACCCCGAAGCGCAGCATCAGCCGGCGCTCCACAGCCGTGAACGAACGGAACGCGGGCGGGAGTTCCTCCGTGCCTTCCGGGTGCACCAGCCAGGCGGGGAAGTCCGGGGACCGTCCGGCCAGTTGCTCGAGACGCTGACCGATGCGCCTGCTCGTCCGCAGCAGTTCGGCGCTGGGCACGGCGTCGAGCAGCGCGCTCTTGGCCTCTTCCGTGAAGTCGAAGATCTGGTGCCGTGTCGGCAGGGGCCCGGGCACGGGTGCGGGCAGGGGATGGACGAGGCCGCCGAGGAAGACCTCCGCGAGGTGCGCGGTCCTGGCCTCCCACGGTACGGCGGACTGCACCAGCCGCATCACCGGCACCGAGGCCGGTGAGACGGCCGCGATGTGGGCGGCCAGACGGTACGCCTCGGGAGAGGCCGCGTCCTTGAAATGCTGCAGGCTGTGCATTTCATGGGACGGGACGACGGGAGCGAGACCGCGGGGCCGGGACAGCAGCGGCAGCTCGACCGTGGTGCCCGGAGAGGTGATCAGCCGCGCCCAGTCGCCCATGGGCCCGGACGAGGGCTCGAGCACCGGAATCGGCACACCCGCGTAGTCCACAAGGCCGGCCGGCAGCAACCGGTCGGTGATCTCCCATGCGGTGCTTGCGCCGCCGCGATGCCGTGTGGTCGCCAGCCAGCGCTCTGCCTGGATCCCTGAGCTGTCCCACAGCTGGGTCGGCAGGGCGTGCACCACCGCGGCGGGCCCCACAGCCGCCCAGCCGAGCAGCACATCGTGCATGGCGCCGTGGCGCCATGCGGGCCCCATGCCGTCGCTCACAGCCAGGACCAGCGTCTGACCCGAGGGATCCACCGCCAGGGCGGGCGGCAACCGGGCGCTGTCCGGATCGAAGGGGCGTCCCCTGAGCTGCGGGGCCCCGACCGTGCGGGTGTCCAGACCGTAGACCTGGATCGAACGGAACGCCCCAAGCCGCTGCATCATGGTGCGCAGTTCGGCGGCCAGCCGACGCCAGAGGAGCATCGACAGGCCGTCATCCACGGCGACCACCAGATTGAGCCAGCGCTCGCGTGCCGGCCGCATCACCACATCCGGCACCCCGGTCTCCGCCAGCGTCGCCGCGGTGGCCGGCTCGTCCAGCTCCTGCCGCCGCCTGCTCGGGCGCTTCTGCTTCAGCGGGCGCAAAGCCCGGCCGATCGGCAGCTGGTCCGGCAGGGCCTTGTCTTCGGGGACGCGCAGCGGCAGCGCCGTACGCTCCGGCGGCATGCTCCGGTCCGACGGAGACGGCCGCCGGGCCGCCGCGCCGTCCCTGTGGGGCCGTCGGCTGCCGCCGTCCGGCGAAGCCATGGGCCCGCCGGCCGTGAGCCGGGCCCTGTCGCCCTCATGTGCGGCGCGGTCGGCCTGCTCCGACGCCTGTGAAGCGGCATTGGAATCGTCGCCGGTCGTCCGGGGCTCCGGGAGCGTCCCGCCGGCGGGCGGCCCGGTCCCGTGCACACGGGCCAGCGGCAGCTCGTACGCTGCGGGCATCCTCCGGGACAGCCACAGCACATCGAGGACCTCCGGGAGGTCGAGGTCGCAGCCGGCGTCGCCCAGCGCGCGCAGGGCCGATGTCAGCCGGTCCGCCCTCCTCGAAGGTCCCGGAGCCATGGGTCAGACGGCCCCGGTCAGCTGGTGCAGGACCGCGTCCAGCAGCCCTTCCGCGTCAAGGTCCACACCGCAGGCGCGAAGGAAGACCGCGTTCAGCAACTGATCGGTGGCGAGCTCCCCCGGGGACCTGCGCCGCAGGAACGCGTGGAGGAGGTCGTCCATCTCGTCCAGCGCTCCCTCGCCCAGGTGCGCCGAGACGATCGCCCGCAGCTGCTCTTCGTCCGGCACGGGCAGCGCGAGACGTACGCAGCGGCGCAGAAACGCCGGCGGAAAGTCGCGTTCACCATTGCTGGTGATGATGACGACCGGGAACTCGGCGCACTGGACACGGCCGCGTTCGACGGTCACGGACGCACCGCCGTCGGCCGTCAGCACATCGATGCGGGACGACTCCTCGGGCAGCCGCACCAGCTCCGGGATCTCGAACACCCCCTCCTCGAAGACCGTCAGCAGATCGTTGGGCAGATCAACGTCTCCCTTGTCCATTTCGTCGACGAGCAGCACCCGGGGCGCGGACCCCGGGACCAGCGCGGTGCCGAGCGCGCCCAGCCTGATGAAGCTGCCGATGGACGGCTCCGGCTCGCCGCGGTCCCGGCTCAGCGTCGTCTCGCGCAGCCTGCCGATGGCGTCGTACTGGTACAGCGCTTCCTGGACGCTGGAGCGGCTGTTGACCGACCAGCGCAGCAGGGGCTCGAGCGCCAGTTCATGGGCGATGGCCCGGGCCAGCGACGACTTTCCCGTGCCTGCGGGGCCCGTCACCAGCAGCGGCCTGCGCAGATGCAGTGCCGCGTTGACGACGTCGGCGTGCAGGTGAGAGATCAGGTAGGGCAGAGGCGTCGACTCCCGCCAGTCCTGCCCCGCCGGGGGCCTGAACCGGCGCCAGGGCGGAGCCGGCGGCATGGTGACCGGGCGGCGGACCCCGTCACCGCGGAAGATCCGCCAGTCGCCGGCAGACGGTGCACTGCTCATACACTCTCCTGTGGTTCGGACAGATGCAGTTGGGGGACGGAGCGGTCGGCGTCCGCCCAGGCCAGCACCGGACGGCCCGGATACTCCGCGGGCCGGTGCACGGTTCTCGCGCGGTAGGAGCGCACCTCCTCCGGCAACTGCCGCGGAGCCACCGAGGTCATCCGCTCCACCGCGTCGGACGGCGGGCCCGACTCGCGGTCCCACACCACCACCGGAACCCCCATGACGAGACACACCTGCACGATCTCGTCGCGTACCCGCGGCGGTACGTCGACGGTGACGCGGACCGTGTCCATGCGGTCGATCAACGCGCCGTAGATCTCGCGCGCACTCGCGGAAGCGTCGGTGAAGCGCAGCGACGCCCCTGTGTCGAGCTGGCTCCACCGCCGCCGCCAGTCGGGGAGGAAACGCTCGTTGCGGCGCAGGAGTTCCGGGCAGTGCACCACGATTGGATACTCCGCGCCCAGGACTCCCGGAACCAGGTCGTCAGGGCCAAAGCTCTCCCACTCGTCTATCGGCAGATTCAGCCCGGAACGGTCCACCAGCGCCTCGATCAGCGGGCGGCGGTCGTCCGGAGCGGACCGGCACAGCGACTCCAGCAGCCTCAGCAGCTCCCTGGCCGCCTCCTTGCCGCTGTAGGTGGTGTCGCCGGCCGCCGACACCTGACGGGGCCCCGCCCCCTCGTCGCACCACACCCGCATTCGGAACCGCTCCGGCGACGCCCGCATCACATGAACCAACGCCCGCGGCGGCGCATGGCGACCTGAGCGCACGCGGGCCCATTCGTCGGCGTCCGAGCGCCGTTCCGCAAGGGCTGCGCGGGGGATGCCGAGCCGCTCGGCGACTCCATCGCACCACAGGCGCAGCCGGGCACGCTGTGCCGAGTCGCAGAGCACGGCGAGGTACTCGATGACCCGCAGCAGCCCCGGCACGCGCGGCCCGCCTCCGGCGCGGCTGTCGCCCGGCAGACACTCCAACCGGTCCAGCAGCACTTCGGTCGCGGCGTCGGCCGGCAGCGCGGCGACCAGAGGCAGTGCCGCCCGTACCGCCTCGAGCAGCCGGTCCGGAACGGCCCGGGGCACGGCGTCCAACAGGGTGCCCAACTTGCGGTGTTCGCGCGGCGAAAGCAGCCGCGGCACCTGCGAGAGCCTTCCCGCGGACAGCAACTGTGCCGTTGCGTCCGGGTCCTGGCGGCGCAGCGCCTCGGACAGCGCGGCCAATGCCCGTGCCTCGGTCACCAGCAGCGAAGCGAACTCCTCGGCGCTCGGGGCCGTACCGTCGTCGGCACAGCTCAGACCGCAGCGGTCCGCCACCGTCCGGCCGATGTCGGCCCTGAGCATGGGCGACGGAAACAGCGACTCGATCAGATCCGTGAGGACCGGCAGCGCCGGGTCGTCCGGGTCGCCCTCCGCGGCGTCGAACAGCGCCCCCGCCCCCGCGGCCCGCAGCTCCCGCTCCACGCGCTGCCAGGGGATGCTCCAGCTGCGCCGTGCGACGTCCTGTGTGCTGTACGGCAGGGGGCGTCCGGTGACCGGGTCGGCGGGCGGCATCAGATGCGAGGCGACCACTCCGACCACGGCGTCGTACGTGCCCGACCACAGAGGCCCGCCGCTGTAGGCGCGGCCGATCGGCATGCCGGTCGGCTCGCCGTCCACATAGCCGAACGTGCCGTCGCAGGAGGTGACCTGGACTCGCGCGTAGGAGCGACGAAGCGACGAGCCGTGCCAGGCGCGCAGCGTCTGCCCCTCTGCCATCGGATGCCACTGCGGCGGCGTCGACTCACCGGACGCGCCTTCGAGGCGCAGCACCGCGAGATCGCCGAGCCACTCGGCGTCGGCTCCCAGGCGCACCTCCGGCGACCCGTCGAGGCGGCGCGGAGGAATCCAGCAGACAGTGCGCGCTCGGTAGCGGCGGGCGCCGCTGGGCTCGTTGACGGAGACCGCGATCGTTTCCGCGCCGGGGCGACGGGGGTCGAACTGTTCCCTGCCCAGGGCGTCGTTCACGACATGTGCACAGGTCAGCAGTGCGTCCGTGGTGAGCAGCACGCCCGCCCCCGCCGCTCTGCCGTCACTGCGGGAGAGGACGGAGACGACGCAGAAGCGCGGGTCCGGCGGAGTGGACCGGTCCGCCGCGTGGAACCATCCCATGGGTTCAGTCCGCGGATCTGCCGGGGGCGGGCGCGGGCTGCCAGGTCGCCGAGACGGTGATGTGGGCCTGTCCGCTGCCCCCGACGATGCCCAGCTTGAGATCGTGGCCCACCTGGACGCCGAAGGTGACGTTCACCTCCTGGGGAGGCGCGTCCGATGCCACGACCGCGTCGTGAACCTCCTGAAGCAGCGGGCCCAGCGGTCGCAGGGCCGAGCGCAGAGTGTCCACCGCGAACGCCGCCGCCCCGCGGCCGCGGGAGACCGGGACGCTCCGTCCCATTCCGTCGGGCAGATCCTCGTCGGCCGGATTGTCGTCGGCCAGATTGTCGGCACCGGCCGGATGGGTGTCCCCGGCCGGATGGGCGAGCGTTCCCGGTGTGGCGGCGGTTGCCTCGAAGCGTACGGACGTCCCGTCGGCGAGTTCCAGCTCAGTGAAGGTCGGCACGCTCCCATTGTGCCGATCACCGGCCAACGCCGTTGCGATAACGGTGAATTCAGGAGTCGGCGGACGTCCCGCGGCTCCCAGCCCGCCGGATCGGGTCAGAGCTGGCCGACGTCGGTGACCCGGACCACGGCCCGGCCCTCCTCGTCGGAGGCCGCCAGATCGACTTCCGCGCTGATGCCCCAGTCGTGATCGCCGTTCGGGTCGGCGAAGGTCTGCCGGACGCGCCACAGGCCGTGGGCCGCGTTCTCACCGTCTTCCTCGATGGACAGCAGCTTCGGTCCGCGGGCGTCGGGGCCGGTGCCCAGATCGTCGTACTCCTCCCAGTACGCGTCCATGGCCTCGCCCCACGCCTCCTCGTCCCACCCGGACTCGGCGTCCATCCGGCCCAGCTCCGCGACCTGGTCAAGCGCCGCCAGCTCCACCCGGCGGAACATGGCGTTGCGCACCAGCACCCGGAAGGCGCGCGCGTTGGAGGTGACCGGCCTGACCTGGTCGGCCTTCTCCTGGGCCTCCTCGGCGGTCTCCACCTCCGGGTTGGCGAGCTGCTCCCACTCGTCCAGCAGGCTGGAGTCGACCTGGCGGACCATCTCGCCCAGCCAGGCGATCAGGTCTTCCAGGTCCTCGGTCTTCAGATCGTCCGGAATCGTGTGGTCCAGGGCCTTGTAGGCGGAGGCGAGATAGCGCAGCACGATGCCCTCGGTGCGGGCCAGCTCGTAGAACGAGGTGAACTCGGTGAAGGACAGCGCGCGTTCGTACATGTCCCGGATGACCGACTTGGGGGAGACCGGGTGGTCGCCGACCCACGGATGCGACTTCCGGTAGAGGTTGTAGGAGTGCCACAGCAGCTCTTCCAGCGGCTTGGGGTACGAGACGTCCTGGAGCCGGTCCATCCGCTCCTCGTACTCCACCCCGTCGGCCTTCATCGCGGCGACCGCCTCGCCGCGCGCCTTGTTCTGCTGGGCGGCCAGGATCTGCCGCGGGTCGTCCAGCGTCGACTCCACGACCGACACCATGTCCAGCGCGTACGACGGCGAGTCGGCGTCCAGCAGCTCGAAGGCGGCGAGGGCGAAGGTGGACAGCGCCTGGTTGAGGGCGAAGTCCTCCTGGAAGTCGACCGTCAGACGGACGATCCGGCCCTGCGGGTCGGGGGCGTCGAGCCGCTCCACGATCCCGCCGTCCAGCAGCGAGCGGTAGATGGCGATCGCCCGGCGGATATGGCGCAGCTGCTGCTTGCGCGGCTCGTGGTTGTCCTCCAGCAGTGTGCGCATCGCCTCGAAGGCGTTGCCCGGGCGGGCGATCACCGACAGCAGCATGGCGTGGGTGACCTTGAAGCGCGAGGTCAGCGGTTCCGGATCGGAGGCGATCAGCTTCTCGAAGGTGTTCTGCGACCAGGCGACAAAGCCCTCAGGGGCCTTCTTGCGGACCACTTTCCGCTTCTTCTTGGGATCGTCGCCCGCCTTCGCCAGCGCCTTCTCGTTCTCGATGACGTGCTCGGGCGCCTGGGCGACGACAAAGCCCGACGTGTCGAATCCGGCTCGGCCCGCACGGCCCGCGATCTGGTGGAACTCACGGGAGCGGAGGGTGCGGACGCGACTGCCGTCGTACTTGGTCAGCGCCGTGAACAGCACCGTGCGGATGGGGACGTTCACGCCGACGCCGAGGGTGTCGGTGCCGCAGATCACCTTGAGCAGGCCCGCCTGGGCGAGCTTCTCGACGAGGCGACGGTACTTGGGCAGCATGCCCGCGTGGTGCACCCCGATCCCATGGCGTACGTACCGGGAGAGGTTCCGGCCGAACTTGGTGGTGAAGCGGAAGTTGCCGATCAGCTCGGCGATCCGGTCCTTCTCCTCGCGGGTGCACATGTTGATGCTCATCAGCGACTGCGCCCGCTCGACCGCCTGGGCCTGGGTGAAGTGCACGATGTACACCGGCGCCTGCCTGGTGTCCAGCAGCTCGGTGAGCGTCTCGGTGATCGGCGTCGTGCGGTACTCGTACGAGAGCGGCACCGGGCGGGTCGCCGAGCGCACCACCGCCGTCTCCCGGCCGGTGCGGCGCGTCAGATCCTTCTCGAACATCGAGACGTCGCCGAGCGTCGCCGACATCAGCACGAACTGCGCCTGGGGGAGTTCCAGCAGCGGGATCTGCCAGGCCCAGCCGCGGTCCGGCTCCGCGTAGAAGTGGAACTCGTCCATCACCACCTGGCCGATGTCCGCGTCCTTGCCGTCGCGCAGCGCGATCGAGGCCAGCACCTCGGCGGTGCAGCAGATCACCGGGGCGTCCGCGTTGACGGACGCGTCGCCGGTCAGCATGCCGACGTTCTCCGTGCCGAAGAGCTTGCACAGGTCGAAGAACTTCTCCGACACCAGCGCCTTGATCGGGGCGGTGTAGAAGGTCACCTCGTCACGGGCCAGCGCCGCGAAGTGCGCCCCTGCCGCCACCAGGCTCTTTCCGGAACCGGTGGGGGTGGAGAGGATCACGTTGGCCCCGGAGACCACCTCGATCAGCGCCTCCTCCTGAGCCGGGTAGAGAGAGATGCCCCGGCCTGAAGCCCATGAGGTGAAGGCCTCGAAGAGGGCATCGGGGTCGGCGTCTGGCGGCAGCTGATCGATAAGGGTCACGCCCCCATCTTGCCTGTCCCACCCCGGGATGCGGGAACCGGTCGTCGGCCAGAAGATCACGCACGGTACGCTCCCGTGTCGACCGGCCCGTCAACTGGGCGGGACCACAACAACACTGGGGCGGGAACAGCACATGATGGGACCGGCGCACTCTCTGTCCGGGGCGGCCGCCTGGCTGGGGGTCGGCGCGGCCGTCGCGGCGGCGGGGCATCCGATGCCGTGGCCGGTGCTCGTCGTCGGCGCGCTGATCTGCGCGGGCGCGGCGCTCGCGCCGGACCTCGACCACAAGGCGGCGACGATCTCCCGGGCCTTCGGACCCGTCTCCCGCCGGCTGTGCGAGGTCGTCGACAAGCTCTCGTACGCCGTCTACAAGGCCACGAGGAAGCCCGGCGACCCGCGCAGGACCGGCGGACACCGCACTCTGACGCACACCTGGCTGTGGGCCGTGCTGATCGGCGCGGGCGCCTCGGCCGTCGCGGTCACCGGAGGCCGCTGGGCGGTCCTCGCGATCCTCTTCGTCCATCTGGTGCTGGCCGTGGAGGGCCTGCTGTGGCGCGCCGCACGGGTCTCCAGCGACGTCCTGGTGTGGCTGCTGGGCGCGACCAGCGCATGGATCCTGGCCGGCGTGCTGGACAAGCCGGGCAACGGCGCGGACTGGCTGTTCACCGCGCCCGGCCAGGAGTACCTCTGGCTCGGCCTTCCGATCATCCTCGGCGCCCTGGTCCATGACATCGGCGACGCCCTCACCGTCTCCGGCTGCCCCGTCCTGTGGCCGATCCCCGTCGGCAACAAGCGCTGGTACCCGGTCGGCCCGCCGAAGGCGATGCGCTTCCGCGCGGGCAGCTGGGTCGAGCTCAAGGTCCTTATGCCGGTGTTCATGCTCCTGGGCGGAGTGGGCGGAGCGGCAGCGCTGAACTTCATCTAGAGCGCCCCTCCCGGCAGGCTTTGCCCTGTCGCGCCGCCCTGCACGCTCCCCCACGGCCTCCGGCGTGGGCGGGACCCCCCACCCCCTTGGGCCCTGCGGGCCCGGGCGGCGCCCCCGCGCTGCGTCGGCCGAAAGCCCGATCAGCTCCGCTGTGAGGGCCGGACGTCTTGGGATCTCCCCGCAGCCCTTCGGGCGCGGGGGCGCCCCCGGCGCCGGACGACGCTCCTTGACGGGCAAACATTGCCCGTCGCGGCACTACCTGGGCGATCTCATGGACCCTCGCGGGTCCCGCCGTGCCCGCCCCGCCCCCGCCCTGTCCGGGTCACCGGCGCACCGCCGCTGAGGCGTCGTCAGCCTCCGTCAGCAACGGCCCGGATGCGGCCCGTCGACCAGGGTGGAGAGCAGCCCGCCGAGGGTCGCGCGCTCCTCGGCGGTCAGCGGGGCCAGGATGTCCTCCGCCGCCGCGCGGCGCGCGCTGCGCAGTGCCCGGAGCACGGCGCGCCCGGCGTCGGTGAGCTCGATGCGGATCACCCTGCGGTTGTCGGGGTCCGGCGCCCGGCGCACGCAGCCGCTCGCCTCCAGGCCGTCGACGAGGCTGGTGATCGCACGGGGGACCACCTCGAGGCGTTCGGCGAGATCGGCCATCCGCGGGGGCCGGTCGTAGTGCGCGACGGTGCGCAGCAGGCGCGACTGGGCGGGGGTGATGGCGACGTCGGCCGACTCCAGCTGCCTCTTCTGACTGCGGTGGAGCCGGCGCGTCAGCCGCAGCAGCTGCTCGGCCAGCAGACCGTCGGGGTCGGGGGCGCTCATACGGGAACACTATCAGGACTCGGCTCATTGTGAAGCTAGGTAACAATGAGCTATGGTCTCGATGGCGCGCTCCGGTCGTGTGCCGCCTCCGACCCCGCAAAGGAGCCCATGCATCCCGAACCCGACTCCTGGACGCCCCCGCCGAAGGAGGCCGGGGAGCCGCCCGCCGACGTGCGGCGGATCCTGCGTCTGTTCCGCCCCTATCGCGGTCGGCTCGCCGTCGTCGTGCTGCTCGTCGCCGCGGCCTCGCTCGTGTCCGTCGCCTCGCCGTTCCTGCTGCGCGAGATCCTCGACACCGCCATCCCGGAGGGCCGTACCGGTCTGCTCAGCCTGCTCGCGCTGGGCATGGTCCTCACGGCGGTGATGAACAGCGTCTTCGGAGTGCTCCAGACGCTGATCTCCACCACCGTCGGCCAGCGCGTCATGCACGACCTGCGCACCGCCGTCTACGCCCGGCTGCAGCGCATGCCGCTGGCCTTCTTCACCAGGACCAGGACAGGCGAGGTCCAGTCCCGCATCGCCAACGACATCGGCGGCATGCAGGCGACGGTCACCTCGACAGCCACCTCCCTGGTCTCCAATCTCACCGCCGTGGTCGCCACCGTCGTCGCGATGCTCGCCCTGGACTGGCGGCTGACGGCCGTGTCGCTGCTGCTCCTGCCGGTGTTCGTCGCCATCAGCCGGCGCGTCGGCCGGGAGCGCAAGAAGATCACCACCCAGCGGCAGAAGCAGATGGCCGCCATGGCCGCCACGGTCACCGAGTCGCTCTCCGTCAGCGGCATCCTGCTCGGCCGCACCATGGGCCGCGCCGACTCGCTGACCGCCTCCTTCGCTGCCGAGTCCGACCGGCTCGTCGACCTCGAGGTCCGCTCCAGCATGGCGGGCCGCTGGCGGATGGCCACGATCGGCATCGTCATGGCCGCCATGCCCGCCGTCGTCTACTGGGCGGCGGGACTCGCGCTGCGGACCGGCGGGCCCGCGATCTCCCTCGGCACCCTGGTCGCCTTCGTCTCGCTGCAGCAGGGGCTGTTCCGGCCGGCGGTGAGCCTGCTCTCCACCGGCGTGCAGATGCAGACCTCGCTCGCCCTGTTCCAGCGGATCTTCGAATATCTGGACCTGCCGGTCGAGATCAGCGAACGGGAACGACCGGTGCGGCTCGACAAGATCCTCGGCGAAGTGCGCTTCGAAGGAGTGGGCTTCGCCTATGACGCCGCCCAGCCGCGCCCCACACTGGACGGGATCGACATCGCAGTCCCCGCCGGCGCCTCCCTGGCGGTCGTCGGCCCCACCGGCTCGGGCAAGACCACCCTCAGCTATCTGGTGCCCCGGCTGTACGACGTCACCTCGGGCCGCGTCACCCTCGACGGAGTCGATGTACGCGACCTCGACTTCGACACCCTCGCCCGGGCCGTCGGAGTGGTCTCCCAGGAGACCTACCTCTTCCATGCCTCCGTGGCCGAGAACCTCCGCTTCGCCAAGCCCGACGCGAGCGACGAGGAGATCGTTGCGGCCGCCCGGGCCGCGCAGATCCACGACCACATCATGTCCCTGCCCGACGGCTACGACACCCTGGTCGGCGAGCGAGGCTACCGCTTCTCCGGGGGCGAGAAGCAGCGTCTGGCGATCGCCCGCACCATCCTGCGCGACCCGCCCGTGCTGATCCTCGACGAGGCGACCAGCGCTCTCGACACCCGCACCGAACACGCCGTGCAGCAAGCCGTCGACGCGCTCTCCGCCGGCCGTACCACGATCACCATCGCCCACCGGCTGTCCACCGTCCGCGATGCCGACCAGATCGCCGTCCTCGACGGCGGACGGGTGGCGGAGCGGGGCAGCCATCAGGAACTCCTCAAGCGGGACGGCCGCTATGCGTCCCTGCTGCGCAGGGACGCCCGGGTGGCGCCCGCCGCCCCGTTGCTTCCTGAAGCCGGGTGAGGGCCGCGGGTGCGCCGCGCGCCGGGTGCCGCGATCGCGTGCGCCGGGCGGTTAGCGTGCCCCCATGATGTACGAGCCCCCGCCGGAACGGTCAGGGCGCAGGCTGCGTCTGACCCGCCGTGGCCGGCTGGTCCTGATCGTCACCATGGCCGCCGCGGCCTGCGCTGCCGTACTGATCCCCCTGCTGGTGCTCCAAGAGGAGCCGAAGCCCGAGAAGCAGCCGGAGAAGCGCCGGACCCTGCTGATCCCCGAGGGCTGGCGCGCCTCACAGGTGTACCGGGCCGTCGACAAGGCGCTGGGCAAACCCCCGGGCGCCACCCGCAAGGCCGCTGCCACCGCCGATCTCAAGCTGCCCGCCGAGGCCAAGGGGAACCCGGAGGGCTATCTCTTCCCCGCCACCTACCCCGTCGATCCCGGCGCCACCCCGGCCGGGCTGCTCGCCTATATGGTCGACACGGCCCACAAGCGGTTCGCCGCCGACAGCGTCAGCGCCGGAGCCCAGCGCTCCGGCGCCGGGCTCTACCGGACCGTCAACATCGCCAGCATCGTGCAGGCGGAGGTGGACGCGGCCGCCGACATGGGCAAGGTCGCCAGGGTCATCCACAACCGGCTGAAGCAGGGCATGCCGCTCCAGATGGACTCCACGCTCAACTACGCCCTGAACCGCTCCACCCTGGACACCACGCTCGACGACACCAGACTCGACAGCCCGTACAACACCTATCTGCGCCTGGGGCTGCCGCCGACCCCGATCGGCAACCCGGGCGAAGAGGCCCTGCGCGCGGCGCTCGACCCGCCGGAAGGCGACTGGATGTACTTTGTCACCGTCGCCCGCGGGGACACCCGGTTCACGGCCGACTATGCGGAGCACCGGCGCAATGTGGAGGAGTTCAACGCCCGTCGCAGAAGCGCCGGAGCCACGGCCGGCACTGACAGCTGATCACATCGGGCGCGGGCGGCGGCGGATCACGCGAGGGTGGGCGCACGCTCCTCCAGCAGCCGCTTGATCTCGCGCACCGCGGCCCGCCCCGCCCGGTTCGCGCCGATCGTCGACGCCGAAGGACCGTAGCCCACCAGATGGACGCGGCGGTCGCGGACCGCACGGGTGCCGTCCAGCCGGACGCCGCCGCCCGGCTCCCGCAGCCTCAGGGGCGACAGATGGCCGATCGCCGGCCGGAAGCCCGTCGCCCACAGGATCACATCCGCCTCGGCCGTCCGACCGTCACCCCACTCCACACCCGCGGGGGTGATCTGCTCGAACATGGGCAGCCGCTCCAGCACCCCCCGCTCGCGGGCGCGGCGCACCGCGTCGGTCAGCGGCAGCCCGGTCACGGAGACCACGCTCCGCGGCGGCAGGCCCTGCCGTACGCGCTCCTCCACCAGTGCGACCGCCGCCCGCCCGGCCTCCTCGTCGAACGGCCCCTCCCGGAACACAGGGGCGCGTCGTGTCACCCAGTAGGTCTCCGCCGCCACTCCGGCGATCTCCATCAGATGCTGGGTGCCCGAGGCCCCGCCGCCCACCACGATCACCCGCAGCCCGGCGAACTCCTGCGGCCCCGGATAGTCCGCCGTGTGCAGTTGACGTCCGCGGAAGGTCTCCTGGCCCGGATAGCGGGGCCAGAACGGCCGGTCCCAGGTGCCCGTCGCATTGATCAGGGCACGGCTCGACCAGGCGCCCTCGGAGGTCTCCGTCAGCAGCCGCCCGCCGTCGCCCTCGCGCACCGCGGTCACCTCCACCGGACGGCGCACCCGCAGACCGAAGCGTTCCTCGTAGGCGGCGAAGTACGCGCCGATCACCTCGGAGGAGGGCCGGGCCGCGTCGGCGTCCAGGGCCTGAGCCGACTCCATGCCCGGCAGCGCGTGCATGCCGTGCACCTTGCCGTAGGTCAGCGAGGGCCAGCGGAACTGCCATGCCCCGCCGGGCCGCGGGGCGCGGTCGAGGACGGTGAAGTCACGGTCCGGCGCCAGACCCGCGCGCCGTAGATGGTAGGCGCCGGAGAGCCCCGCCTGCCCGGCGCCGATGACGACGACGTCCACATCCCGTACACCGAAATCGTTCATGATTCTACTAATGCTCCAGTGCGACGTCGCAATTCCACGTCACAATGGGCGGCATGGTGGCTACCGGGGGTACGACCCCGGCGCACCCCGGGCAGCTGACCTCGGCAACTCCAAGATCCCCGACAGAGTCAAGCTGGTCGGGGTCCATGGGCTGTGTCGAGAAGGCGGGGGAGGGATACGGTGAGGAAGCGGTCGAAGGGGATACGGCTGTGGTCGACGCGGCCTCGCATGACGGCTCCTTCCCAGCACTCGATGATCATCGATGCCAGTTCCGTCGTCCCGGTGGCCGCGGTGATGTCTCCCGCGTCTCTTGCCTGTGCCAGACATGCTCCGACGAGGGCGGACCACTGGTCCATGACGTCGGCCAGCTGCTGGCGTGCCTGACCATTGTCATCGGTTACCTCGAGGGCGAGGTTGCCCAGGAGGCACCCGAGCGCGAACCCGCGCTGGGCGTGGTCCCGGGTCAGTGCGCCGAAGAATGCCACCAGGCGGCTGACCGGGGGGACCGAGGGGTCGGTCAGGAGCGGGCCGTGATCACGGACGACTGTCGACCAGTAGTCGTCGATGACCGCGGCCACGAACGCGTTCTTGCTGTCGTAGTAGCTGTAGAACGACCCCTTCGGCACACCGGCCGTGTCCGTGATCTCCTTGATGCCCACCGCGTTGATGCCACGGGCATGGAACAGGGCGCGCCCGGCATCGAGAAGCCGCACGCGGACTAGGGGATTGGCAGGTCGGGGCACACCCACACCCTAACCCCGGCCCGCCCACCCCCTCACAGCGGTCACGGTTGCGCATCGGGCCGCCACCGCTCCACACATGTCGCACTCCTGAACAGGTCAAAAAGGGTCGGTCGGGCTGGGTTGCTTGTTGGCGCCGAGCTCGATCGGCACGCCGACGAGGGAGCCGTACTCGGTCCACGAGCCGTCGTAGTTCTTGA
>NZ_JADWYQ010000012.1 GCF_022414575.1 Streptomyces sp. MUM 178J
GTTCTCGGCCGACGCACGTCACCCCGGCCGCGCGCCCGGCGGGCATGTGGCGCGCGCCGGCCGTCAGCCGGTCGCTGCGGCCCCCACCGCGTCCAGACGCGCCGCGGCGGCCGCCGCCCCCGCCATCCGTCCGGCCCCGAGTACGGCCGCGACGCTTTCGGCCAGATACGGAATGCGGTGCGCGGAGACGCCCGCGATGTTGATGCGCCCCGACGCCGTGCCGTACACGGCGAACTCCTCCCGGAGCCGCCGCATCTGGTCCGGCGTGAGCGGCATCGTCGAGAACATGCCCTTCTGCCGGGCGAGGGTCTGTGCGGCGACCGAGTGCCCCAGCGCGCGCAGCCGGCCGGCCAGATCGGACCGGTTGTCCGTGATCCGGGACCGCATGGCGTCCAGTTCCGCCCGCCACGCGGACCGCAGGCCGGGGTCCTCCAGCACCGCGGTCACCACGGCCGCGCCGTGCTCCGGCGGCATGGAGTACAGCGTCCGCGCGATGTTCTGCAGTGAGGTCTCCGCGTGCCGCAGCGCCTGCCGGGAGCGGCCGAGGACTATCGCGCAGCCGGTACGGTCGCTGTACAGGCCGAAGTTCTTCGAGCAGCTGACGGCGACGAGCATCTCCGGGACCCGCGACGCCAGCATCCGCGTGGGCCGCAGATCCGCGTCCAGGCCGTCGCCGAGACCGTGGTAGGCGAGGTCGACGAAGGGAACCCAGCCGCGCCGCTCGGCCAGGTCCGCCAGCGCCTCCCAGGCCTCGGGCGACGGATCGACGCCGGTCGGGTTGTGGCAGCAGCCCTGCAGCAGCACCACGTCGTCCCGGCGTGCCTCGCGCAGATCCCGCAGCATCCCCGGCAGGTCCGCGCGCCCCTCGGGGTCGCTCCAGCGGTACGTGCGCACCGTCAGCCCCGCGCTTTCCATGATCGGGCGGTGGTTGACGTAGGCGGGATCGCTGATCCAGACCGTGGCTCCCGGCCGTGTCTGCCGCACGAGGTCGGCCAGCAGCCGCAGCGCGCCGGTTCCTGCCACCGTCTGGACCGCGGCGGCCCGCCCGTCCACCTCGGAGCCGTCCGTCCCCAGGACCAGCGACACCATGGCCCGGTTGTAGGCGAGGTTGCCCGACAGGCCCCGGTACTCCTTGGACGCGGAGCCCTCCGCGAGTCGTATCTCGGCCTCCCGGACGGCCCGCATCACCGGAGTGACGCCGCTGTCGTCGCGGTAGACGCCGAGGACCAGATTGAGCCGCTCGGGACGGGTGTCCGCGCCGAACGCGGCGGCCAGATCCCACAGCGGGTCGGCGGGCGGGGGAGTGAGCAGCTCAAGCATCGGCGATGACCTTGCGTCGGAGGGAACGGAGTTGTCGGGGCCGTCGGTTGGCGAGCACCACGCCCGCGGTGATCAGGGGTACGCCTGCCAGCACGGCGAGCGTCGGGACCTCGTCCAGCAGCCAGACGGCGAGGAGGACGACGAGCACGGGGCTGAGGCTGCCCGTGACCGAGGCGCGCTCCGCGCCCAGCCGGCGGATCGCGAACGCGTACAGCAGCCCGGCGGCCAGCCCGACGCCCAGGCCCTGGACGACGGCGAACAGCGCGATGTCGCGCGCCGCGGCGTCCGCGAGCCCGGTGGGCAGCGCCCCGCTCAGCACCAGCAGCGCCAGCACGGCGAACGACGGCAGGCACAGCACGCCGATCGACCCGACCGGATCAAGGCCGACCTCCTTGAGCCCCACCGTGTACAGCGCCCACAGCCCGCTGGCGACGAGCAGCACTCCGCTGCCGAGGAGCACCCCGGCGTCCAGCGCCACGGTGTGGCGGCCGACCAGTGCCACGGCCCCGGCCGCGATCAGGACGAGCCCGACGGCCTGGGTGCCGCGGGGAGCGCCCCGGCCGTGCGCGACCATGATCGCGGAGACGAAGAGCGGGACCATGCCCGGGATCAGCGACCCCACGAAGGCCGCGGAGGTCAGCGCGCCCCCGTACATGGCCGCCAGGAAGAACGGCACCCCGGCGCCGCAGACGATCTTCAACGCGGCGGCGGGCCGCACGGCGGCGAGCTGCCGCCGTCGCCGCCACAGCGCGGGCGCCAGGATCAGGAGCGGCAGACCGAACCGCAGCAGCGCCGCGTCCGCGGGCAGCAGGGTGGAGGAGCTCAGCGCCCGTGCGCTGAGCGCGAAGCCGGCCCAGATGGCGACCGTGAGCAGCAGCGCCGCCACGGCCGCGGCGTTCGGGGGGAGAGTGCGCCGTACCCGCGGTCCGGACGCCTTCGCCGCCGCTGCCGGAGGCGCACTCGGCGCCCCCATGGTGTTCGTCGCCGCCACCCGGTCTCCTCGCAATCGCTGATCCAAGCGGGGAGCAGCACCCGTGCTGCCGACTGGAAATCGCCCCCCACATTCACGGCAACGCTAGGTCAACCGGCGAGGCAGCCGATTGCTACTTCTGTCTTCCAGAGTTACCGTCGGGGCAGAATCTGCCAAGAATCGGCGAGGAAGAGACGATGGACGCAGTCGACCTCCAGATCATCCGCGAGCTGCAGGCGGACGGCCGGCTGTCCAACCAGGACCTTGCCGACCGCGTCCGACTGTCGCCCTCTCCCTGTCTGCGCCGCGTCCGCCGGCTCGAACAGGCCGGTCTCATCAGCGGCTACACGGCGATGGTCGACCAGGTGGCCTTCGGGCTGCCCATCACCGTCTTCGTACGCGTCCGCCTGGAGCGCCACACCGCCGAGGCGGTGAACGTCTTCGAGGAGCAGGTCGGGCTCATCGAGCACATCCAGGACTGCTACCTGATGGCCGGCAGCAGCGACTATCTGCTGCGGGTCGTCATCGAGAGCCTGGAGGCGTACGAGATCCTCGTCCGCACCCGGATCCACGCCATTCCGGGCATTGCGTCGATCGAGTCCAGCTTCGCCTTCGGCAGCGTCAAGCAGTCCAGGACCTACCCGCGCCCCGTCGCCGCGGGCTGACCCGGCCCGTCCGCCGGGCCGGCTCGGCAGGTCCGGTGGAGTCCGTCGCGGTTCGGCGGCGCACCGAAGAGGCGCGGGGCTGTACCGATATGCGGCTCCCGCCGCGTGGGCGCGACATGCCGCGATGTGCCCGCACGCTCTCGACGCCTGGTCGCGGCAGCCCCAGCGGGGCGAGCGCTCAGCAGCAGGCCGGCGCATCCCGTCCGCTGGTCGCCCCGTAGTACTGCAGATCCTGCACCTCCACGCGGTGCTCGACCGCGTACGGCAGCTCCACCTGCGCCGTGGTCCTCCCGCCGCGCACCGCCTGCGCCGAACTCGTGCCGGCGCGCAGCGGCAGCAGCTCGGCGTGCACCCCGGCGGGTGCGTCGTACGCGGAATCGGCGGCCCCGACCTGAGTCCGGACCGAGGCGCGATCGGTCAGAAAGCTCAGCACCTCCACCGTGTCCCGGGCGGCCGCGCTGCCTTTGCGCAGGGACATCACCCGCGACTGCCCGCCGGTCGGCCGCGCGCCGGCGAACTGGGTGCGCGAGGTCAGATAGAGCGTGTCCCGGACGATCTTCGGCCAGGCGCCCGTCTTGAAGCGGGTGAGGTAGTACGAGGTGAGGTCCAGATAGGTGTGGCCGTTGTGCAGCGACGGTGCGAAGTGGGTGCCCTCGGAGTAGTCGTTCCAGGTGGTGAGCTGCACCCAGTCCGCGCCGTCCGCGATGGCGCGGTTCCAGGTGGTGCGCAGCGTCGCCGTGTTGCCCGCCTCGTCGTAGACGCCCTGGTTGGGCCGGGTGTCCTGGACGGACACCGGCTGCATCCAGATCTTGCCCGCCTCGTGGGCGCGCCGCACATCCCGTGCGGCGCCCTGCTGGCCGACGTAACTGCGGCTGCCCCACTCGGAGTAGCCGTAGCTGAGGGGCGCGAACTGCTCGTGGTGCGCGTCGAAGTCGAGGAAGAGCGGCACGAACGCCGTACGGATCCCATGCCGCGCCTCAAGGGACTTCAGCATCCGCGACCACCATCCGGGGGACTTCTCCTCGGCCTTGAAGGGGGAGACGACCAGCCGCCCGTCGCCCAGCCGGTGCGCCGCGGGGGAGGCGCCCAGCGCGGCCACGGCGTCGGCCAGGATGTCGGGGTCGTCCGTCTTCAGCGAGGTCATGTCCGGCATCAGCATGATCGTGAAGTCGGGGTCGACCGAACGGGCTGCCTGGAGCAGCAGTTCGCACCGCTCCCGGTTCTTGCCCTCCAGGGACAGCATGTCGAGCGTGAAGCCGTCCAGCCCGGCGTCCCGGGCGGTGCGCACCTCCTGCCGGAGGTTGGCCAGCTCCCAGTTCCCGCCGCGGGGTTCGACGGGCAGCGGACGGTCGCGCAGCAGCCCTCCGTACTCCTCGTGCTTGCCCTTCTCGCCCTCCGGGGTGAGGTAGTTGCGGCTGTAGTAGTCGCGGTCCGGACGGGCGTTGTCGAGGGAGAGCGGATACGGGGTGAAGTAGTGGGCGAACACCAGCTTCCCGCTCGCCTTCAGGGCGGCGGGGGAGGGCAGGTCGAACGGCATCGGCCCGGTGCGGCGCACCTTCTGCGCGTCCTCGTCGGTGTCGCGTTTCCCTCCCTCGGCGGCGTCGCCCGGCTGCCGCCCGGCGACGGCCTTCTCCTCGGGGGCACTCGGCGACGCCGTGGCGCGGGATGTGGCGCCTGGCGTGGCGCCGGCGCTCGCCTCTGGGCCGGAACCGCCCTGCACGGCCCGCGGCTCGACGATGTCCGGGCCCGCGGCGTCGCCGGTCCCGGCTCCGGAGCGGAACGGATCCCATGCGACGCCGGCGGCGACACAGAGCCCGATCAGCAGGAAGCCCGACATCAGCAACGACAGTCTGCGCCCCCGTAAGCCGCTGCGCCGACGGTGCGCCGCCCGCCGCCGGTGACTGTTGCCTCGCATGCTGCATCCCTCCCCTGGACACGCCCGCGCCTGCGGGACGACAGCAGTAGATCCGATCGGCCGCGATACGGACAACCGTTCCCCGGCACAACCGGTCCAAGGTCTCAGTGCGACACCGCGGGCGGCTGCGGACGTCCGGCGTATCAACCACTTGACACAGTTGCCGAATGCGGGAACTGTATCAGCAGACTGATACACAATTGATCGTGCAGGGGGTGCCATGACGGCCGAGGCAGGACAGGACGTCCCACGGCGGGACGTCCTCGACACAGCGCTCCGCTGGGCAGGCGCGGTGGTCGGCATCGCGGTCAACATTCCGGTCAGCTTCCATCCCGACTCGGACGTCGACCTGCTCTACGCCTTTCCCGTCTTCGGCCTGTGCGTGATGGCGGGCGTGTTCGCCGGAGACGCCGTCACGGCGCCCAAGCCCGGCCGGCTGCGCACGGCCTCGGTGACGCCGCGCCGAGTCCGCGACTTCCTGCCCCGGCCCCTGACGGCCTCGATCGCCGCACAGGCCGTCATCCTGCTGCTCCTGCTGGCCTTCGCCGTCGCGACGGCCACGGCCGACGCCGACGGCCGCCCGGGGCGCGCGCTGGCCGTCCAGTGCCCGGCAGGGGACCAGCTGCTCTCGCCGTGGCCCGGCTCCTCGTACGCCTGGCCCGGCCTCGGCGGGCTCGTCCTCGGCACCGCCGTGTGCGCGCTCCTCCTGCGCCGCATTACGGCCCGGCCGGCGACCGACGACCAACGGCGGATCAGAGCCCGCACCGCGATCGGTGCCTGGGGCGTGCTGGTGACCGCCCCGCTGTTCGCCGTCTCCCTCACCATGGGCGTCGTGGCGCTGAGCCTGTCCTGCGCGGGAGCGCTGAAGGCCGTGGCCCTGTGGGGCCTGGGCGCTACGGCGTTCCTCGCCGCGCTGACGGCCTGCCACTGTCTGTGCGTCCTGCTGCTGCCGCAGGCCTACACGCGGGCCCGGTCATGACGGCGTCCGGCCGCCTGAGCATCAGCGTCAGCCATGGCGTGCACGTCCCGCCCTACGAGCAGGTCCGGGCCCAGCTGGCCGAACTGATCGCGACCGGCGGGCTGGGCCGGGGCGACAGGCTGCCCTCGGTGCGTCAGCTCGCCTCCGACCTCGGGCTGGCCAACAACACGGTGGTGCGGGCGTATCGCGAACTGGAGACCGCAGGGCTGGTCAGGACCCGCCGGGGCTCGGGCACCCGGGTCATCGCCCTGCCCGACGCCGACGACGCGAAGGCCAGGCTCGCCGAACACGCCCTCAGCTATGCGCTCGCGGTCCGCCGGCTCGACGCCACCGACGAAGAGGCCCTCGCCGCCATCCGCCACGCGCTCGCCACGCAGCCGCCTTCCGGATGAGCCGGGGCCGGGCCGGGCGGGGGGCGGACGGAAACCGGCCACGGCACCGTGCCGGAAGGCGTCGGGAGAACGAGGCGGCGGGCCGCGTCTATCTCGTCACGCCGGGTACGGAGGGGTTTCACCCCGCGCCGCACAGCTCCGCGAAGCGCCGCGCGTCCACATTGCCCCCGGAGACGATCACCCCGATCCGGTCCGGCAGTCCGCCGAGCCGGCCGGCGAGCAGCGCGGCCAGGGCCGAGGCCCCGCTGGGCTCCAGGACGATCTTGAGGCGTTCAAAGGCGAAGCGCATGGCGTCGCGGATCTGCTCATCGCTGACCAGCGCGATCTCATCCACCAGGCGCTGATTGACCGAGAACGTCAGCTCTCCCGGAATGTCGGCGGCCTGACCGTCGGCGATGGTCCGGGGAACGGGGACGGACACCCGCGTGCCGGCTTCCAGCGACCGCTTGGTGTCGTCCCCGGCTTCCGGCTCGACCCCGATGACGCGTATGCCGGGGCACAGCCCCTTCGCCGCGGTCGCGCAACCCGCGATCAGCCCTCCGCCGCCCACCGGTGCGAGGAGCGCGCCCAGATCGCCGGTCTCCTCGAGCAGTTCAAGCGCGGCCGTACCCTGCCCGGCCATGATGTGCGGATGCTCATAGGGCGGAATGAGCGTCAGCCCCCGCTCCTCGGCCAGCGCTTCGCCGAGGGCGACACGGTCGCCCGTATAGCGGTCATAGGTGACGACCTCCGCCCCGTACCCAGCAGTGGCCTCCACCTTTGACCGCGGCGTGTCCTCGGGCATCAGGATCACCGCGGTCGTGCCCAGCTCCCGCGCGGCCAGGGCGACGGCCTGAGCATGGTTGCCGGACGAGTACGCGGCGATCCCCCGCTCCAACTGCCCTGCCGACAGCCGTGAGGCGGCGTTGTACGCGCCGCGGAACTTGAACGCGCCGACACGCTGGAAGTACTCGCACTTGAGGAAGACCTCCGCGCCGACGAGGGCGTCGAGGGTGCGGGAGCGCAGCACCGGAGTCCGGTGGGCGACGCCCTTGATCTGCGCGGCGGCGTCACGCACGTCATCCAGAGTGACAGGTGATGTTGTCGACATGTTCACAGTCTTTCACGGGCCTCTCCGCCGCCGAGCGGCCGCTCACCGGCCGGCGGACCGGCCGGCGGCGCTGAAGAAGTCGAGGACCGCGGCGGTCGCCTCCAAGGACGTGCTCACCGGGCCGAAGCCGTCTGGTCGGTCGCACGACGCCGCCGAGCGGCGCCGGCGATGAACGCGGCGGCCGGGCCGCACGTATGCGTAGACGCACCGTTGTCCCGCGGGGCCGGCGTCGCCGACGCCGTGTCGGAGCGGCTTTGAAGAGGGGGACGGAAACGGATGAGGCACGCACGACGCAGCCTGCAGCGCATCACGCGTTTCGCCGCCGTCGGCGGATTGCTCTGCGGCGGGCTGTTGGTGACGACCGCGGCCGCCACCGAGCCGCCGGCCCGCGGCCAGGAGCAGACCGAGCCGGACGTCCCCGGCCCGGAGCAGACCGACCGCCCGTCCGGGCTGGGGGCCGGTCTGGTCGCACGCCTCGGGCCGTCGCGCACGGCGGGCACCTGGATCGGGGCGGACGGGAGGTCCGTCGTCGCCGTCACCGACGAGGACGCCGCCGTCGAGGTCGGCCGGTCGGGGGCGCGCGCCAAGGTCGTCGAACACAGCATGAGCCGTCTGCGCTCCGCCGTGGACGCGCTGAGCGCGGCGCCCAGAGTGCCGGGCACCGCCTGGTCGGTCGACTACGCCTCCAACCGCATCGTGGTGCAGGCCGACACCACGGTCTCGTCCGACGACTGGTCCCGCATGTCCCGTCTCGCGGAGCGGATCGGAGGCTTCGTCCACATGGAGCGGGCCCCGGGGGCCCTGTCCCCACGGCTCAACGGCGCGGATCCGGTCTTCTCCCGCACCGGCCGCTGCTCCGCGGGCTTCAATGTGACCGACGGAAGGCGTGCGTTCATCCTGACGGCGGGGCACTGCGGTCCTCCGGGCACCGACTGGTTCCAGGATCCGCAGGGGACGAAGGGGGTCGGCACCACGACCGCCGGACGCTTCCCCGGCAGCGACTTCTCCCTCGTCGCCTACGGAAACGCCGATGCGACCGCCGCGGACAACGTCGTACGCCTCGCAGGACGGCAGGGCGTGCTGATCACGGCGGCCGCTGATCCCGTCGTCGGCCAGGAGGTGTTCCGCAGCGGTGGCACCACGGGGGTGCGCTCCGGCAAGGTGACCGCGCTCAACGCGACGGTCAACTACCCCGAAGGCACGGTCACCGGACTGATCCAGACCACCGCCTGCGCCGAACCGGGCGACAGCGGAGGGCCGTTGTTCGCGGGCGGCATGGCTCTCGGGGTGACGTCGGGCGGTATCGGCGACTGCAGCAGTGGAGGCACCACGTACTTCCAGCCGGTCACCACGGCGATGGAGGCGCTCGGGGTGCGGCTCGCGGGGACGGCCGGCTCCGGGGACGGCGCAGGGGCCGCCTCTCCGCCCTTCACGGCGGGAGTCGGCGCGCTGCCGGGACGGCCGGACGTTCCCGCGCGCCGCACCGGAATCGTCGGCGTCCACACCGTCAAGCCGGGGCTGGCGGTCATGGGGGTCAGCCTTGTGGTGCTGGTCGCCAACGGCCTGATCCGCTCGGCCTCCGACCGCAGGAACTACCGCCGGCAGTACTCCCAGATCTGGAGCTGACACCGGGAAGACACAAGAAGACACAAGAAGACACAGGAAGACACAAGAAGACACAGGAGGCAAGGCAGAGCGGAGGCAAGGCAGGAAGAAGGCGAGGCGCAGAGGCACAGCGCATGACCGATGCTGAGGGGAGGGCCGCCAGAGGCGGCCCTCCCCTCAGCCGTTGCGCCCGATCGACCGGCGCCGATGCATCAGCTCAGCGTCGCCGCCAGCCCCCTCGTCAGCAGCCCGCACCCCAGCGTCAGAACGACCGCCGCCGTGCCGAGCGGTGCGAACCGGTGGAACAGCGAGAACAGCCGGCCCTGCGGACGCCGGGCCAGCCGGCGCGCGGTGGTGTCCCGCAGCCGGATCACCGCCAGCCCGGCCCCCGCCAGGGTGAGCGCCAGCCCCGCTCCGTACGCCAGAACCAGCAGGAAGCCGAACCACGCCTGGCCGAGGGCCGCCGCGCCGACCAGCACGACGACGGCCGACGGGCTCGGCACAAGGCCCCCGGCCAGCCCCATGAGCACGACTCCGCGCACACCGGGCGCGGGCGGCACATGGCTGTGCCCGTGCCCGTGGTCGTGCCCGTGGTCGTGGTCGTGCCCGTGCGAATGGCGGTGCGGATGGCCGTGCCCGGCGCCGCGGGGGCGGGCGTCTGCGGCCGACTCCGGGACGGTCACGGGCCCTGCGGCAGCGCCCGGTGTGTCATGTCCGCTCCGGTGCGCGCCCGCCAGCGCGGGCGCCCGCGCCTCGTCGTGCCGGTGTTCGTGGGCGTGGTCGACCCCGTGGTCGTGCTCATGGTGCCCGTGCCCGCGACCGTGATCGTGCTCATGGCCGTGACCGTGTCCATGTCCGTGACTGTGCCCGTGTCCGTGGGGGAGACGCCGCAGCCGCCAGGCCCGGCGCAGCAGCAGCGCCCCCGCGACGGCCACCGTCGCACCGCTCACCACGGTCAGCCAGGACACCACGGTCGGGGCCGCCGCCGACCCCGCGGTGATCAAGGCGCCCAGGAGGAACACGCCCAGTGTGTGCGTGACCGTCACCGATGCGCCGAGTGCCAGCACTTCCTTCGTGGAGCCGCGCCCGCGGGCGGCCGCGGCGGCCGCCATCATGGTCTTGCCGTGCCCGGGGGCCAGCGCGTGCATCGCGCCGAGCAGCAGCGACACGCCGAGCGCCAGCGCCGCGAAGCCCGCGGTCAGTTCATGCCGCGCCACCAGCCCGGTCAGCGCCTGGGCCCAGCGGTCAGCGCCCCGGGGCAGCACGGCGGCCGCAGGGGACCCGCGATCCTCGTCCGCGCCGTGAGCGCCCGCCTCCAGCGGGGGGCCGCCGGAGCGGACGACGAGGGCCGCCGACCGGACCCCGGGAGGTGAGGAGAGAAGATCGTCGGGGTACGCGGTCAGCTCCCGCGAGACGGACGCCCGGGGCACATCCGACTCCGAGAGCGTCATCCGGTCGCCCTGAGCGGTGATCTCCCGCCACCCGGCCCCCGTGGAGACATCGGCCGGGATGTATGTCAGGCGCAGCGGCGCGCCATCGGACGACGGCGCGGTCAGCGGCGCGGTGAGAGTGCAGGCCGTCCTGAGCGTCGGCAGCCCGGCCTGTCCGGGGCGGACCTCTGCCCGTGCGCTTCCGGGAACCGGCGAGACGGCCGCCTTCGAGCCGGCAGCCGAGCCTCCGTCAGCCTGGCCGGCGACCGTCAGCCGGGCGTCTTGCGCCGCCGCGTCACACCGCGCCCGCGCCCACGTCGACAGCTCCGCCTCCGAGAGCCGGCCGTCCCCGTCCGCGTCGACGCGTTTCCGCTCCTGTGTGGCGGGGATCTCCGCGAGGTCCTCGACATGGCGCACGCTCAGCTTCCCGGGAGCGACCACGACGCCGTCGTACTGACTGACCGTGAAATTGCCCAGCGGATGGGCGTGCGCCCCCGCGACGGGCAGCAGTACGAGCGCGGCCGCCGCGGCGAGCGTGGCGAGCGGAGCCAGGGCTCGGGCGGCGGCGTTGCGCATCACGACCCCCCTCGGGCCGAGGAGGCCGCGGACCGTCCCGACCGCTCGGCCGGCTCGTCCAGCGCGGCCTTCGCCCGCTGCGCCTGAGCCTGGGAGAAGCCGGGGTTGAGCTCCAGCGCCGCCCTCAGATGGCGGCGCGCCGCCGCATGCTCGCCGAGCGCTCGCTCGATCATGCCCCGGTGAAACAGGAAGGAAGCGTTCCGGTAGCCCGGATCCGGGGCCGTCGCCTTCTTCGCATAGCCCAGCGCCTCCTTGTGCCGCCCGTTCGCGTGGAGCGCCCAGGCGAGCGCGTCGGCCGTGTGGACGCTGTGCCGGCGGGACCACTCGGCGCGCGCCGCGGTCAACGCCTCCGCGGCGTCTCCGTGTCCGGCCTCCACGAGAACGGACTCCGGGTCGGCGGCGACGCCGTTCGCCCGGGCGAGCCGGGTCCAGGCGTTCACAAGCGCGTACTGCTCTTTCGCGTCCCCCTGCCGGCCCTGGGCCTCGTACAGTTCCGCGAGCGCCGCCAGCCGGCCCGGCAGAGGACTGCGCCGTACGACCTCCTCCAGATCGCGCACGGCGCTCTTCATATCGCCCAGCGCCGCGCGGGACCGTCCCCGCCCCTCCAGCGCGGGCACATACTCCGGCTGCGCTCGCAGCGCCGCGTCGAAGTGGCCCAGCGCCCGGCGGAAGTCCCCCTGACTCCACGACAGCTGCCCCAGCTCGGTCGCCACATAGGCCTTGTCGCCCGCGCTGAACGCGGAGTCCAGCGCACGCAGCAGCACCCGGCGCGCCCCCTTCATATCGCCGTGCAACTCCAGCACATACGCGTACCGGGTGAACACCGGCACACCGGGCCGCCGGCGGTCGGCCAGCTGCACGGCCTGCCGCGCCTCGCGGTAGCGGCCCAGCTCGACAAGGGCGTCGACCCGGACGGACAGGGCACGCTCGCTGTACGGGTTCACCTCCAGTGCCCGGTCCGCAAGTCGCAGCGCGGCAGTGAAGTCATGCCGCGCCGCGGCAAGGGCCGCCTGCCCGGCCAGCGCCGCATCGTTCTCACCGCCCCCACGGAGCCGCAGCGAACGGCCGAATGCCTTCTCCGCCTGCGGATAACGCGTCGGGTCGCCGCTGGTCCTGGCCTGCTCGACATAGGCCGCACCAAGCGCCGCCCACCCGCCCGCGTCCCTGGGCTGCGCCTTGAGACGCCGCTGGAGGGCGTCGACGCCCCGTGCGAGGTCCCGTGACGTCAGCGCCGCAGCCGGGACGTCCGCGGCGAGCGCGGACGCCGCCTGCCCGGACGCCGCCCGCCCGGCCCCGTCCGGCGTGCCATCCGGCCCGAAGGCCACCGAGACGGCGGTCAGCCCCACCGCCATCGCCGCGGCCGACGCGATCCGCCGCCCCCGCATCACCCCCCGCAGACGGCACCATCGCGCGAACTGCAGCTTCCATGGAAGCATTCGATCTCAGCCTTCCTCGTTCTGCCGTACGAGCTCATCAGAGCTCTGGTGTCGGGCGGCCCCGCCGCGCCGCGCACGAGGCGACGACGCGTACGGGGCCGCCCGGGAGGGACGGTGCCGGGCCCGGCGTCAGCCCAGCCAGGACCGGCGCGCCGGGTGCCGGCGGCCGCGCAGCCAGCTCACGCCGAGGCCGACCAGCAGCACCCCCAAGGCCCCCGACGCGGCCGACACCAGCATCAGCGTGTCGCTGCCCCATGACGCGGCGACCGACGACAGCCCGCCCGTCAGCCCGGTGGCGCCCGACTTGGTCGCGGCCCCGTCCGCCCTCACGTCGGAACCGGCCGTGGGCAGGGCGACGTACGGGAAGTTGCCGCCGAACTCCTTGTCGTTGGCGTCGACCGCGTCGCCCAGGTCGTTCTCGGCGCCGACCAGCTCGCCCTCGACGGTCTGCAGCGCGATGTCCACCACGTCGTCCGTCAGCCGCCGTCCGTTCGGGAAGCCCGCGTTGTCCCCGTCCAGCACGCCGAGCCGCTTCGGCTCCGCGACCGGCTTGACGGACGTGTTGAGGCGGAGCATCTCCGAAGGGGTCACGTTCGGCGGCTGGTTGAGGTCCTCGACGCCGGTGAGGAACACCGACACCAGATCGTTCCGAGGCTCTGCCGGCGCCTTGATCTTGTAGAGCTGTTCGATGAGCTTCGGCAGCTCCGGCTCCGTGACGTTCTTCAGGAACTGCCCGTCCTCCTCCGGCGAGGAGGCGTTGAACCTGTCCTTGTCCTTCACCGGGTTGACGACCTCGTTGACCAGCGGCATCCCCAGCCGCGACACCTGGGCGAAGTGCCCTTCGGCGTTCTTGCGCTCCGTCGTCGTGTACACCCCGATCACCGGCTGCTCCGCCGACTGGCGCAGGTAGGAGCTCGGCACCTGGAGGGCGATCGTGTTGACGTTGTAACCCCGCAGCGTGTCGTTCCCGACCTCCGACAGATCCCCTCCGTACAGCAGATCGAAGACCCGCAGATCGAGGAAGAACGGGTCGTCCGCCTGTCCGGCGAAGGCCTTCAGCCCGCCGGGGAGCTTACGCACCGCCTGGTCGCGCAGCTTCTGGTAGTCGGGCATCGACGCCTTGCCCACGTTCGACGGCGCGACTGGCAGATGCCGCCCCAGCATATGGCGGGAGACGACCTTCTTGTGCTTCAGCCGCAGCAGCTCTATGTCGTAGGTCTGGGTGAAGTTGAGATCCGGGTCGTCCAGGCTCTCCACCGCACCCGTGTTGTAGAGGAAGGTGTGTTCGTTCTTCCGGTGGTCCCGGAAAGTGAAGCGGTAGACGAGATCGTCCTGGGCGTCGCCGTCACTGTCGATGTGCAGGTTGTAGCGCGCGTCCTGGGCGAACGGGTAGAAGTTCGGCCCGCCGGCCGGTTCCTGGAACGGCAGCCAGTTCGCCACCAGTGTCGTGCTGTCGGGATGGTCGGGGCTGACGAACGCGTACAGGTCGGTGGTGTCGAACTGAGGCTGCCCGGAGATCAGCGGTGCCTCCCGATGGCTTGACGCGCTCGCCGTCTCCGGCACGGCCAGCCCCACTCCCGCCGCCGCGAGCCCCCCGGCGGCCAGCGCGGCGCCCATGAGCAGCGCGACGCCCTTGAGTCCGCGCCGCGTCCGCCCGCCGGCCTCCCGCCCGGGCCGCCGCGTCCGCCCGCCTGTGCTGTGTGCAGTCATATCGCACGTCCTTCATCCGTCATCCCGTCTGTCCGGGCTTGCTTGACGTCAAGTACGCGCGCGGGGCCGTTCATGTTCGGAGCCGCACCGGCCGGCCGGCGCGGCGCGGGCTCCGGCGGCCGCTCCGGCACCGTCACAGGACGGCGGTGAACTGATGAAATCCGCGGTCCGCCCGCCAGTCGCGCCACCCGGCGCGACGGCAAAGCCCCACCATCGGGTCTGGAAGCCGGAAGCGCCCCTTCCGGAGCCGATCACCGCGGAGCGTAACGGAGCGCCAGATGTCGCAGGACCAGCACCAGGCCGTCCCCGCCGGGCGGACTGCGACCGGCAGGCGGATCAGCGCCGGAGTCCGGGTGGCGGGCTGGCTGACCACCACCGACCACAAGGTCGTGGGCAATCTCTACATGGTCACCGCATTCGGGTTCTTCGTGTTCGCCGGCGTCCTCGCGATACTGATGAGAGCCGAACTGGCCCGCCCGGGCCTGCAGATCTTCAGCGCCGAGCAGTACAACCAGCTGTTCACCGTGCACGGCACGGTGATGATGCTGCTGTTCGCCACCCCGATGTTCGCGGGCTTCGCCAACGCCGTGATGCCGCTGCAGATCGGCGCGCCCGATGTGGCCTTCCCCCGCCTCAACGCCCTCACCTACTGGCTCTTCCTCTTCGGCGGCCTGATCGTCGTCTCGGGGTTCATCATCCCCGGCGGCGCGGCCTCGTTCGGCTGGTTCGCCTACGCCCCCCTGAACGGGGCCGTCTTCTCACCCGGCCACGGCGGGGACCTGTGGGCGATGGGCCTGGTGCTGTCCGGCGCCAGCACCACACTCGGCGCCGTCAACTTCATCGCCACGATCGTCTGTCTGCGGGCCCCGGGCATGACGATGTTCCGGATGCCGATCTTCACCTGGAATGTGCTCTTCACCTCGATCCTGGTGCTGCTCGCCTTCCCGGTGCTCGCCGCCGCGCTGCTCGCGCTGATGTCCGACCGCACGTTCGGGTCGCATGTCTACGACTCCGCCAACGGGGGAGCGCTGCTGTGGCAGCACCTGTTCTGGTTCTTCGGGCATCCGGAGGTCTATATCGTCGCACTGCCGTTCTTCGGCGTGGTGAGCGAGATCATCCCCGTGTTCAGCCGCAAACCCATGTTCGGCTATATCGGCATGGTCGGCGCCACCATCGCCATCACCATGCTCTCCGCAGTGGTCTGGGCGCACCACATGTTCGCCACCGGCGCCGTCCTCCTGCCGTTCTTCGCCGCCATGTCCTTCATCATCGCCGTGCCCACCGGGGTCAAGTTCTTCAACTGGATCGGCACGATGTGGGGCGGCAGCCTCTCCTTCGAAACCCCGATGCTCTTCTCGGCAGGCTTCCTGGTCACCTTTCTGCTCGGAGGGCTGAGCGGCGTGCTGATCGCGTCCCCGCCGCTGGACTTCCACCTCACCGACTCGTACTTCATCGTCGCCCATCTGCACTATGTGCTGTTCGGCACGGTGGTCTTCGCCATGTTCGCCGGCTTCTACTTCTGGTGGCCCAAATGGACGGGACGCATGCTCGACGAGCCCCTCGGCCGCATCCACTTCTGGACCCTCTTCACCGGATTCCAGGCGACCTTCCTCGTCCAGCACTGGCTCGGTGAGTCGGGACTGCCGCGGCGCTACGCCGACTACCTCGCCGCGGACGGTTTCACCCTGCTCAACTCGGTTTCGTCGATCGGCTCGTTCCTGCTGGGCCTGTCCACCCTGCCGTTCCTCTACAACGTGTGGCGGACACAGCGCCATGCGCCGAAGACCGGCGCGGACGACCCCTGGGGATTCGGCCGGTCGCTCGAATGGGCGACCACGAGCCCGCCGCCGCGCCAGAACTTCCACGCCATCCCGCGCGTACGTTCCGACTCGCCCGCCTTTGACATGAACCACCCCGAGGTCCACGGCAGACGGTCGGGCGACATCGACCCCTCCGTCCCCACCCCGGACACATTCCAGGGGAGGAACCGGTGAGGACCGAAGCAGCCGTGTTCGCCGTAGTCTCCGGCTTCTTCCTCGTCGTCGGCGTCCTGTACGGCGTGTGGTCGCAGGACCCCGCCGGCATCGCCGCCCTCACCGTCGCCCTCCTGATGTCCCTGCTCATCACCTTCTTCTTCGCCGTGAACTATGTGCGGAGGGGGCCGCGCCCCGAGGACAGCAAGAGGAGCGACGTGTCCGAGCGGGCCGGGTCGGTGGACTTCTTCCCGCCCAGCAGCCCCTGGCCCGTGACGACTGCCGCCGGAGCGGCCGTCCTCGCGCTCGGGGTGGTGTACGCCGTATGGCTCTTCCTGATCGGCCTGGGGCTGGTGATGGCCGGCGTGTGCGCCATGGCCTTCCAGTACGCGGGGCGGGAGGGCTGACACGCCCCGCCGGACCCGGTATGACGTCAGCGCTCCCGGTGCTCCGCGAACTCCGGCGGCCGCGTCCGCTCCGCGATCGCGGCCCGCTGCTCGTCGGTGGCGGGAAGGTCGACGACATCGCCGTAGTACCAGCCGCTGAGCGCGACGCGCAGCCGCCTGCGGCGCGGCGGCCCGCCTTCCCCGGCCCGTGCGCCCTCCCCGCCCTCCCCGCGTTCCCGGGGCGCTCGAGGCTCCTCGAGGCCTTCGGGCTCTTCGTGTCCTTCGAGCTTCAGAGGCGCCGGGACATCGCGCATCAGAATCCGGTACCGGGCCGCGGGCGGAAGCGGCCGGTGGCCCTCCGACAGGCCACCCGACACCGACTGGGTCACCTCACCGGTCTCCACACCCCGGGCGAGCCGTCTGCGGTCCCGCTCCTGCAACGCCAGGCAGAGGCGCTTGGCGATCACGAATGCCAAAGGCGGGGCGACCACCAGCGCCACCCGCAGCACCCAGGTGGTGGCCTCCAGAGACAGCAGGAAGCCGAAGGCCACGACGTCGTTGCCGCCGGCGACCAGCAGCACCGCGTAGAAGACGACACCCGCCACGCCCAGCCCCGTGCGGGTGGGAGCGTTGCGCGGACGGTCGCACAGATGGCGTTCGCCCCTCTCGCCCGTCACCCACCTTTCGGCGTACGGGTAGAGATACAGCACGCCGAAGAGCAGACCCGGCAGCACCAATGCCGGAATGAACACATTCCACATCACGGTGTGGCCTGCGGCCTCGGTCTGCCAGGGCGGCATCAGCCGCAGCGCCCCCTCGAGAAAGCCCACGTACCAGTCGGGCTGCACATCGGTCGAGATCTGATCGGCGCGGTAGGGGCCGTAGTTCCACACGGGGTTGATCTGCGCGACCGCGCCCAGCACCGTCAGCACGCCGAACACCAGGAAGAAGAAGCCGGTCGTCTTCGCGGTGAACTGAGGGAACATCGGCTGGCCCACCACGTTCCGGTTGGTCCTTCCCTGCCCGGCCCAGTGGGTGTGCTTGAGGTACACGACCAGGATCAGATGCGCCGCGATGAGCGCCAGCATCAGCCCCGGAACCAGCAGGACATGCACGATGTACAGGCGGGGGAGGATGACCTCGCCCGGAAACTGTCCGCCGAACACCGCCATCTCGAGATACGTCCCGACCACCGGGATCGACCGCACGATGGTGGCCGCCGTCCGCAGGCCGGTCCCCGACAGCAGGTCGTCGGGCAGCGAGTAGCCGGCGAACCCTTCGAGCATCGCCAGCATGAACAGGGTCACCCCGATCACCCAGTTGCCCTCCCGCGGCCTGCGGAAGGCCCCGGTGAAGAAGACCCGCAGCATATGGACGGCGATCGCCGCGACGAACACCAGTGCGGCCCAGTGGTGGATCTGACGGATGAGCAGCCCGCCCCGCACGGAGAAGCTGATCTCCATCGTCGAGGCGTACGCCTGCGTCACGCTCACACCCTGCAGCGGGGCGTAGGGCCCGTCGTAGACGCCCTCGGCCATGCTGGGGTCGAAGAACAGGGTGAGGTACACGCCCGTCAGCAGCAGCACGGCGAAGGAGTACAGGGCCACCTCGCCGAGCAGGAACGACCAGTGGTCGGGGAAGGCCTTGCGCATCAGCTGCCGGGACAGCTCGGCCACGGGCAGCCGGCGGTCCGCGCCGGTGAAGCCGCCCGCCGCGGCGGCGCGGGCCCGCTCCCGCATCCGGGCCCGGTGCCTGTGAAGGAGCATGCGCCACTCTCCCTGTCCGCGGTCCTGCCCGCAGGACGTCCGCCGCCGGTCAGCGCTCCATGGGTAACCGCCGGCGTGCCGGCTCAACCGCCCGCGCCGGACGGTCACCCCGCATTGAGTCGAGGACGTCCGGCCGTCTTGCGGTCTTCCCCGGCGGCCCTTCGGGCGCGGGGGCGCCCGAAGGCGCCGGACGGTGCTCCTCGACGGGCAGGCATTGCCTGTCGCGGCATCCCCGGCGGGTCCGGCGCCGACGTCAACCGGCAGCGCCAGGATCCGCCGTACCCGCCCCGGGCGCCGCGTCGAGCAGGATCCGCGCCAGCTCGTCCGGCTGGGAGAACATGGGCCAGTGGCCGGTGTCCGCCCCCACCAGCCGCCAGTGCTCGCTCCGCAGCAGCTCGCTCACGACCGGGTTCGGCTCGGGGCCGTCGAGCAGGCACTTCACGTATGTCGCCGGCAGCTCGCCGAGTGGACGCACCAGCGAGGCCGGCTCGGTCAGCGTGGCCCCGGGATGCGGTGTCGCGCCGCCCGTGATCCGGGCGATCTGCTCCTCGGTGAGACCCTGTCCCGCGAAGCCGTCCGATGCGAGCGGCGCCCAGAAGCCCCCGTGCCCGGCGAGCAGCGCCTCGAACGCCGCCTGCCCCTGCCACCAGCCGGAGGCGAACGACTCGCCCTCGACGGGCACCTCGGCGTCGACGAACACCACACGGGCCAGCCGGCCGCCGATCCGCGCCGCGGCCTGCCCGACCGGAATGCCCGAGTAGCTGTGCCCCACCAGGACGACGTCGCGCAGCTGACGGCGCTCGACCTCGCCGACGACGTCCTCAACGTGTGTCTGCTGCCCGGCGGGCGCCCCCTGCTTCTCCGCGAGGCCGGACAGCGTCACCGCATGCACGCCATGCCCGGCGTCCCGCAGCCGCGGAGCCACCTCGTCCCACGCCCACGCCCCGAGCCACGCCCCTGCGGTCAGTACGAATTCAGCCATGCCGGCAATCTAATGAGGCGGACTGACAACCGGCCCGCCGCACCTGGTCCCGGGGACCCCCAGATCAGAGAACATTTCCGGAAAGTCACTCCACACCGGTGCCTGGGCCGGTCCCCGGCGAGGCGTACACATACTGCGCCTGAACCACCCCGCCCGCCGCTGTCGTCCCCTCCGCCCGGGTGCCGGGTGCCGGGTGCCGGGTGCCGGGCGGCAGCGGCGGGCGGCCCGGTCGGCCGGCGGGCCGTTCGCCACGCCCCCTCCGGCGGTCCGGCCGTGCACCGGGACCCTCCGGCGCCGCCCGCCCTCGGCCTGATGACGGATCTGCTCCTGCTCGGCGCGGGCTTCTTCGCCACCGGCGGGGAGTCACCGCCGGAGGCCGGGGTTCCCCGTCCGGC
Organism: Streptomyces sp. MUM 178J; assembly: GCF_022414575.1. Lineage (GTDB taxonomy): Bacteria > Actinomycetota > Actinomycetes > Streptomycetales > Streptomycetaceae > Streptomyces > Streptomyces chengmaiensis. The sequence goes on from NZ_JADWYQ010000012.1 coordinate 19,591, forward strand.
CCGCGTGTCTGCGCCGATGACGGGCCCGGAGCACTACGGTGATGCGGGTGACGACCAAGGCATCCGCGCGCCGTCCGTCAAGGGCGCCCGCATGACGTCGGCCCGCCCTCTGCCGAGCGGTGCACAGAGCGGCGCCGCCGACACCTCTCACGAGGCGCTGCGCGTATTCGTGCTGGCCGGCTCGTCCCGGGCGGACTCCCTGAACTCCAGGCTCGCCGAGCTGGTGACCGGGCTCGTCGACCGCAGCGAGGCGGTCGCCGACCTCGCCCACATCCGTGACTTCGCCGTTCCGCCCTACGACGGCGACGCCGAAGCCGCCCACGGGCCTCCCGAGGGCGCCACAGCGCTCCGCGACCGAGTGCGGCAGGCCCATGCCTTCGTCATCGCCTCCCCCGAGTACAACGCCTCGGTGCCCGGCACGGTGAAGAACGCGATCGACTGGGTCTCCCGCTTCCGGCCCCAGCCCTTCAAGGACAAGCAGACCCTGCTGGTGTCCGCGTCGCCTTCCATGGTCGGAGGCAACCGCGGCCTGTGGGCCCTGCGCGTCCCGCTGGAGCACCTCGGCGCACGCGTCTACCCCGACATGTTCAGCCTCGCCCGGGCCCACCAGGCGTTCGCCCCCGACGGCTCTCTGCTCGAAGCCGGCCTGCACGAACGTCTGACGGCAACCGTCAAGGCGTTCCTCGAACTGGTCGAGGCCGATACGCGCTACCCCTGTCTGAGGCACCGCTGGTACGAGTTCCTGGGCGATCAGACGAACGCCCCCGTCACCCTTCGCGCCGAGGACTGACCAATGGCCGACGAGTTCCCCGCAGACACGGAGCTGACCCACATTCTGGTCGTCGAGGACCTGCGCCGGGCCGGCGACTTCTACCAGCGCGTCGTCGGCGCCGAGCTCGTACGCGAGTACGGCGGCACCAGTGCCGTGCTGCGGCTCTCCGGGACCTGGCTGCTGCTGGTCACGGGAGGGGGACCGACCGCGGACAAACCCGACGTCACCTTCTCCCCGCCCGCCGACCCCGGCCGGGTCAGCCATGCGATGACCTTCCGCGTCGACGACTGCCGTGCCGCCTACGACACGCTCGGCGCCCGGGGAGCGGAGTTCCTGACCCCACCCGTCGATCACGGCCCCGAGATCCGCTGTTTCTTCCGCGACCCCGACGGCCATCTGCTCGAACTGAGCGAAGCGCGCTGATGCGTGCCGGCCGCGGGGCGCACAAGGCCCGGGCCCGGGCGCGTACCCCGCGGTACGCGCCCGGGCCCGGGCAGGGACAGACCGTCCCGACTACTCCCCGCCGCGGTCCTCACCCGGCGGCCGGCCGCTGCGGAACTCCACGCCGCTGTCCGATGGGTGCGACGCCAGCCGGGGCAGTAGCTGGGCGGTGACCAGGGTCGACAGCGCCGAGGCGTCGCCGCCCGCGCCGTCGGTCTTGACGACCACCGGCTGCGGCGCCTTCGTGGCGAGCTCGGCGCCCACCTCCAGACGTCTGCACGCCAGCTCGTACTGGAGCACCGCGCGGTTGTCCCGGTAGGCCTGCGCGAGGGCGCGCTGCGCACGGGCCTCGTTCTCGGCGGAGATCAGCCCGCTTCGCCCCCGTGTCTCGATCTCGAACCGCACCCGCTGGGCATTGGTCTCCTGCTGTTCGAGCAGCTGGGCGACTTCCTCCCGGGCCCGGTTCAGGGCGGCCTTCACCTCCACGATGCGCGCGTCCCGCACCTTCTTCGCCCGCTCGATGTCCATGCCCAGGCTGTCGATGCGGCGCTTGCGGGTCAGACCCCACTCCTGCTCGTATGCCGTGCGCTCCTTGGCGATCCGCTCGCGCGTCGCCAGATGCTGCTGGTACTGCGCGGGCAGCTGGACGTCAGGGATGTTGGATCCCGTGATGCGCACGCCATAGCGCGACAGCTGGCGGTTGAGCAGCTCCTGCATGTCGGCCACGTCCGAGCCGCGCAGATCGTAGGCGTGCTCGGTGCGCATCTTGCGGGCCCGCTGCCGGATGGCGTCCTGCACCGCGCTGGACAGCACCAGGTCGAAGTTGCCCGCGCCGATGGTGCGTACGAACAGCACCGCGTCCGTGATCCGGAACTTCAGGAAGAACTCGATCGACCGCAGCGGCACGTTCTCCTGCGTCGGACAGGCCATCACCGGCGCGGAGTACGGGATCTCGGTCGCCGTGTCCACGACGAAGTCGACCCGCGACCACGGGTGCCACAGATAGTGGCGGCCTGCGTCGAGGGTGCGGGTGACGGCGCCGTAGCGGGTCAGCACACCGTTCGTGCCCTGCTCGATCTCGACGATCGACGACCGCCACCACCAGAGCCCGCCCAACAGGATCAGCAGGACCCCCACGGTGTAGGAGAGCGCTGCCAGCGCGCCGTACGCCACATCGGCGGCGCCCTTCGAGCCGGCCTCGCGCACACTCAGCATCACCCCGCTCAGCAGCGCGAACAGCCCGAGCCACAGCGGCAGCATCCACCACAGCCTGCGCCGGTGGCGGGGAATGATCACCGGGATCAGGGTGCCCGCCTCGCCGCCTCGCAGCAGCTGCGCGATCTCGCTCCATGGAGCGACGGCCTCGGAGATGACCGACCGGCGGCCGGTATGTGCGGTGCTCACTGTTAGGCCCCCTCGGACTCGTCGAACCGCCCGAACCGTTCGGGCGCCCCGGTCTGCTCGGCCGCGTCTTCGGCGGTCGCCGCCGACTGCTCCGGCACCGCTGCGGGCGCGGCGGGCACGGTCGGGCGGTCCGCCTCCAGCAGCGCGCTGATCTCCGCCTCGCGGGAGGCAATGCGGTCGGCGACCTCGCGGAGCCGCGCCCGCACCGCCGCCATGTCCGCGTCCGTGAACAACTCGACGCCACGCTCGCCGACGAGCTCACGGGCCAACTGCAGGAAGTCGACCCCGGCCGCGCCTGTGCCGTCCGCGGAGCCGCCGATCCGCACCAGCCGCGGAAGATGGTCCGCGACCTGCTCCAGGGTGTCGAGCACCTGCTGCTGGTAGCGGTACTCCAGGATTTCCGGCGCCTCGGCCGCGGTCACCGCGCGGATGTCCAGGGCCTGTGCCTCCAGCAGGGCCGCGTTGGCCTTCGCCTCCGACTCGGCCTGCACATACCGCTGGCGGGCGAGCGCCTCCGCGCGGTTGGTCTCCCGCTCCACGGCCGTGTCCATCTGCGCCTGGTACTGGGCGATGTCGGCCTGGATCGCGGACAGCGTCTCCTGGCTGCTCGCCAGTTCCTTGCTCAGGTCGCCTTCGTCCTGTTCCTTGCGGAGCATCAGCGCGTACTCGTGGGTGTACGCCTCCTTCGCCATCCGCACCATCTCCGTGGCCGCCAGGTCCATGCGGTAGTTGCGGTCGGACGGCTCGGCGTGCGTGATGTTGGCGTTGGTCAGCTCCACCGCAGGACGGAACTGCCGGTTCAGCTGCTCCAGCAGCCGCCCCGTGTCCTCGCCCACCATGTCGTAGATCCCCGCGGCCTCCTGCTCGTAGATGAGGCTTCGGATCGTCTCGCTCACCGCGTTGCTCAGCTTCTCCTCGAAGCCGCGCACCGCGCCCAGCGTGTAGACGAACTCGGTCGGGTCGCTGATCCGGAACTGGATGAACAGATCGATCGACGCCTTCACGCCGCCCTTGGTCGGCGCCTCGCGCACCGGCGCGTTGAACGGGTACTCGCGGGTCGTGTTGACGATGTACGAGACCCGCTTCCACGGGCTGAGCAGGAACACACGCCCGGGCCCGACCACCTTCTCCAGCTTTCCGAACCGGGTGATCATCGCCTGGCTGCCGTCCGGCACCATCACCATGCCCTGACGCCACCACACGAACACCACGGCGAGTACCGCGATGACCCAGTAGTGGACGCCGAAGAGCGGGTGGGGCAGCGGGGAGTCGTCCACGGCCGAGACGACCGCGGCGCCCACGGCGCCCATCACGAGCAGCGACAGCACGGGCAGCATGGACAGCAGCGAGCGGCCCTTCGGCAGCACCATGGGGCAGATGGCGTGGACCTGCTCCCCGTCCACACGCTCCTGTTCGCTGCGGCCCAGCGCCTCACCGGCGTCATCCAGGGCCACGGTCTTCTGGGTCATGACGGTGGCGATCGAGCCGCCCTGTTCCCGCGCGGCCGGGAAGTCCGCAGGGTCCATGCCTTCCTCCTGCGGCGCGTACGGCTCGTCGGCGTCGTCCGCCGCCTGCTGCCGCTGTCCGCCCGAACGCCCGGTGCGCCGCCGCAACTCCTCCTCCGCCGCCGCCCGTGGATCGGTTCCGGAGGCCACCGCCTGGGCGACTCGCCGTAGGTTCTGAGCCCGCGATCGTGCCACGATCCCCCCTCCTTGTCCCTTGCCGTGCCGTTTTTCCGGGGGCGTCGTGCCGAGCGCCCTCAGCCCACATCCCACACCATGCGCACGGGCTCCGGTAAGGAGGGTGCACGGATCGTGGACCACTCCGGCGCGGGACACGCCAGAGCGTGCGCAGGCGGACGCGGAAGGTCAGCGAAGCCCTTCCGCAGGGCGCGCCGCGGACGCTGCCGCGCAGTTCGGTCAGCGGCGTCGCGCCGTTCCGCACCGGCCGGCGCCCCGAGGGCGCTACGGCAGGTGCGGCCAGACCAGTGCCTGGGCGACGACGACTCTCTCACCGTTGAAGGTCACGGCGGGGCCCTCGTGCAGTCTGTAGCCAAGGCCGATGAGCTCGCTCACCCGTTGGCAGAACACGGCGTCGTCGGGGCCGGTCAGGACGCGGTAGACGGGCAGTCCGTCCGGTGGTGTGCTCATGCGGAAAGGGTCTCAGACCGCCCCGCCGGCCAAGGCGATGGGTCCTCAGGTCAGTGCCGGGCCCGGCGGTCGCCTGCCCAGGCCGTCGTCGGCTCCCGGCGGCAGGTCACTGCCGGGCGCCGGTGCCGAGGACCGTGGCGGTGAAGCTCGCCAGCCGGTCTCGCAGTTCATCGCGGGGCGCGCCCCTCTCGTCGGCCAGATATGCGACGAGGTCGGCTCGGGTGGCGGCGAGCAGGGCGTGGGCGGTGAAGTCGGCGTCGGCCGGTCCGGGGATCTGCTCCAGGAGTTCCCGGAGCAGGGTGTGCCAGCGTTCGTAGTGCTCGGTCCGGTAGGGGCTGTCCGCGCCGGTTCCCTCCAGGGCCAGTGCGAGGTGGCGGTTGTCGAGTTTGAAGCACAGGACGGCGTCGAGCAGGGCCGGCACGCGCACCGGCGGCGGGGTGCCCGGCCCCAGGGGCGGCGGGCCCTCTTCGACGGCGTTTCTGATCGGTTCGAGCCGCGCCTCGTACAGCGCGCGGATCAGCCCGGTGCGATCCCCGAAGGCGCGGAAGAGGGTTGCCTTGCCGACGCCCGCCGCGGCCGCGATGTCGGCCATGGTGACGCTCTGGGGGCTCTGGCACTCGGCGAACAGCGCGTCTGCGGCGGCGAAGACGGCCGCTCGGTTGCGCGCTGCGTCCTTGCGTGGTCTGCGCTCGGTCACGCGGTTTCCTCCTTGCGATCCGGACTCGCGGTCCGTATTGTTTATCAAAGCGGACCGCCGGTCCGCATTGTATGGGATGGAGGAATCAATGCCCGCTCGCACCTCGCCGGAAGAGCTCTACCGGCACAGCCTGTGCCTGCTCCTCGACAAGGACATTCCCGCCTGGGTCGGCCTGTGGGCCGAGGACGGCGTCATGGAGTTCCCCTTCGCGCCCCCGGGCTGGCCCGCGCGGCTGGAGGGCCGCGAGGCCGTCGCCGCCTATATGCGCGACTACCCGGACCGCATCGACCTGCACGACTTCCCCGACCTGCGGATCCACCGGACCGAGCGCCCGGAGACCATCGTGGTCGAGATGCGCGGCGTGGGCAGCATGGTCGGCACAGGAGCCCCCTTCGAGATGACCTATATCGCCGTCGTGTCCGTCCGGGACGGGCGCTTCACCTCCTACCGCGACTACTGGAACCCCCTCGCCGTCCATGAGTACGGCCTCGACTTCGCAGGGAGCGGCATCCGATGAGCGTCACCGGCGCCACCCTGGTCATCGGGGCCACCGGCACCACCGGCAGCCGAACCGCCACCGGGCTCATCACCGCAGGCCACCGCGTCAGAGCCGCCAGCCGCCGGGCCGCCCGGCTCCCGGGCGCGGAGCCGGTCCGCTTTGACTGGTACGACCCCGCCACCTTCGGCGACGCCCTCGCCGGAGCCGAGCGCGTCTACCTCGTCCCGCCGGTCGGCGACCCGGACCCGGCCGCGGTCATGCTGCCCTTCCTCCGCCGGGCCCGCGCCGCGGGCGTACAGCGCGCCGTACTCCTCAGCTCCTCGGCCATACCCGAAGGGGGCCCCGGGGTGGGAGCGGTGCACCAGGCCCTGCGCGGTCTGTTCGGCCAGTGGGCGGTGCTGCGGCCCTCCTGGTTCATGCAGAACTTCACCGGCGCGCACCTCCACGCCCGAAGCATCCGGGAAGACGGCGTCATCCTGACCGCGACGGGGGCCGGCCGGGTCGCGTTCGTCGACGCCGACGACATCGCCGCCGTCGCCGTCCGCACCCTGACCGACGACCGCGCGCCCAATGCCGACCTGCTCCTGACCGGGCCGGAAGCGCTCAGCTACGACGACATCGCCACGATCGTCACGGAGACCCTCGCCCGCCCCGTCGTGCACCGGCGACTGACATACGAGCAGATGTGCGACCGCCTGACCGCGCAGATGCCGCAGGAGTTCGCCGCGATGCTGGCGGGGATGGACCACACCATCGCCCAGGGCGCGGAGGACCGCACCACCGACACCGTCCAGCGCGTCACCGGCCGCCCGCCCCGGGGCTTCCGGGCCTTCGCCGAACGGGAGCTGACACGGGGACAGGCCAACGGTCGCGCCCACGACTCGAGAGCCGTGTAGTCGCCGTCATCCGGACCGCACCGGGGATCGACCCGATGGAGCAGGGCATCGCGGGAGAACGCCGCCGGCGTCCCTCCTCCTCACATCTGCGCTGACCGCCGGGGCACTTGACGCCGCACACGGCTCACCTCCACTATTCCATCCCGAAGAGATCAGGAGAGACCACAACCATCGTTGCGGACAGAGCGGTCCATGTCATCCCGGTCATCTCCTCCTCGGAACAACCACCTCAGTGATCAACCCATTGGGCCCGGCCGGCGCGCCTTCCCCTGGACAAGCAGGACCAGCAACACCAGCAAGATCGCTTGAGCACATGCACGAGGAGCACCGTGACCCCGATGGCCGCCGAAGACCCCCTGCTCCTGCGCGCCTTCCGCAGTCTGCATCCGACCGCCCGGGCAGTTCTGCGCCCCGACCTGGCAGGAACATCCGAAGACGCCGCATCAGCCCCCGGGGCCGACACGAGGAGCCCCGCCGCCGCCTCCGCGCGACGGCAGCTGAGCGATGCGTATCTGAGGTCCTACGCAGCCGAGGCGCCCAGCCGAACCTGCCGCCACCTCACGGCGGTGATGGACGACGCGGTCAGGGGCGGCGTCTCCCACCGCTCCCAGGACCTCGACGTGCACGCCGAAGCCTGCCGCAGCTGCGCCCGGGTCCGCGCCGAGCTGACCGTCGTCCACAGCGCAACTGCGTCCGCCCTCGCCGAAGTTCTCGCCGACGCCGAGAGCGCCGCCGCCGCGCGGACGGAGAGTGCCGCCGCAGCCGCCGCGCGGACGGAGGGCGGCGACGAGAACCCCCCGGCCCCCGGGGAGCCTACGCAGGGCGCGACCGCGGCCGCCGGGCGGACCGTCGCGGCGGGCCGCGCCTGCCGGCTGCCGGCGCTGGTCGCGGCCTCGCCGTCGCGCGCCGCGGCCGTGGCAGGAGTGACCGTCGCGGCGCTCGCGGCAGCAGCCGTCGCCTTCTCGACCGCCGCCGAAGACACCAGGAGGCCACTGGCCCGCGCGACCGCAGCGCCTCCGGCACCCGCTCTCCCGGCCGACGAGCCTCCCGCGGTCCCATCCGCCTCTCCCTCCCGGCCCGGTGGCGGCGCCTCCGGGTCGGCGTCGCCCTCTCGCACCCCGACCGCTCCCGCAGCGACCAAGGCGCCGGCCGCTGCCGCCAAGGCCAACGCCAAGTCCAACGCCAAGGCCAGCGCCAAAGCTTCGCCCACTCCCACTGTGCACACGCCGCCCCGTCCCCCCGTCGGCTTCCAACTCGTCAACAGGGCCACCGGACTCTGCGTGGGAGTGCAGAGTGCGTTCGACGGAGCGATGCTGCGCCTCGAGGACTGCAACACGGGCACCCGGCAGCGATGGGAGACCGTGGCGGCCGGCTACGGCGCGTACCAGTTCCGCAACGTAGGCACGCGCAAGTGCCTCGACGGCACCGGCGGCGGTGGAAACGTCGTCAGGGTCGTCCAGAACGAGTGCCGCGACAGCTACTCCTCCCAGCGCACCGTTCAGCTGTGGGTGATCAAGCCGGAGGCGGATGGCGTCGCCTTCCGCCTGCAGTTCGTGCCCCCCGTCCCCGCAAGCGACTACTCCTCCCACCTCCTCGGCCCGGAGGACTGGTGGCGCGAGAACCCGCCCCGGAAGGGTTCGTATCTCGCCCAACTCCCCAACTACTACAACTCCGAGAGTTTCGTCTTCACCATGAACCGGGGTGTGTGACGGCACGGTCGGCGCTCGACAGACCGGCCCCGCCCGATGGAAGAAACGAGATGCGAGGCCCCTCACAGGCCGCGGCGCGTGCGCTCGGTCGACGCCTGCTCCCGGTCGGCCTTCATATACGTCGACCACACACGCAGGGGCAGTGTGTCGCCCCGGCCCGCCGCATCCGTGACGGGCTCGTCGAGCGGCAGCAGCCCGCCGCCCTCCGAGTCGCTGCGGAAGACGGTGACGGCAGTCGACAACTCCTCGCCGTAGCCGACGAACCACGCCGCCGGCAGCCGGTCCCCGTCATCCGTGCGCCCGGCCGCGATGGGTCCCAGACTGCGCAGGGTGCCGGCGTCGACGGCGTCCACGGCGACGTCCCGCAACGCCCGCGTCAGCTCGCGGGCCGTCTGCGGGGCCATCACCTGCCTGCCGCCCGGCCGTTCCAGGCCCTCCAGCGGCGCACCCCGGTAGGTCGCCGAAGCCACCGAGTACGGCGCCGTCCGCTGCCCCTCGCGGGCGAACGTCGCATAGGCCCCGGCCATCCGGATGGCGCTCGGCGTGGACGTGCCCAGCGCGAACGACGAGTCCGGCTCGGCCATGCTGTGCGGCAGCAGCCCCGAGGCGATCGCGACGTTCCGCACCTGACGCGGTCCGACGGCCGAGCCCAGCCGGCGGAAGGCGTCCCGGTCGCCGCGGACCAGCGCCCGGCGAAGCGCAAGCGTGCCGCTCGAGGTGACCTCGTCGACGCCCGCGAGCGGCGGCACGGCGGTGTCGAGCAGCCCGGAACCGGCCACTGCACGGTCCTCGCCCCTCGCGGCATCGCCCTGCTCCAGGGCCGCTGCCAGGACGAAGGGCTTGAACGCGGACCCCACCGGCACTCCGGCCGTGTCGGCGTTGCTGGCGAAGTGCCGGGTGGCGTCGGGCCCCCCGTACAGGGCGAGCACCGAGCCGTCTGCGGTCCGGACGGACGCGGCGCCGAACTGGACGTCCCCGTCCGCCGCCCGCAGCGCCGGGTCCAGCGCCTCGTCGGCGGCTCCCTCCACCGCCCGACGCAGCCGTTCCACAGCGGCCCGGTCAAAGGTGGTGCGGATGTGGTAGCCGCCCCTCCCCAGCGCCTCGGGCGTCAGCCCCGCACGGTTCCGGAGATCCTTGTTGGCCGCGTCGACCAGGTAGCCGACCTGCCCTGCGAGGCCGTTGGCCACCTCACGCGGCCGGGGTTCGGGGAAGACGGAGTAGGCCGCCCGTTCCTCCCGCGTCATCAGCCCGAGCTCCACCTGCCGGTCCAGGACGTACCGCCAGCGTGCCTCCGCCCTGCGGCGGTGCTCCTCGCCGAGGGCCGGATCGTGCAGGTCCCCGTTCTTGAGGAGCGCGACCAGCAGGGCACTGCGGGACGGGTCGAGCTGCCGGACATCCGTGCCGTAGTACGCCCGTGCCGCCGCCTGAACCCCGTAGGAGTTCCGTCCGAACCAGCTGGTGTTCAGGTATCCCTGGAGGATCTGGTCCTTGGACCGGCTCCGCGACAGCTTGACCGCCAGACACAGTTCACGGAGCTTGCGTTCCACGGACTGCTCCTGGGTCAGGAACGTGTTCTTCACATACTGCTGCGTGATCGTGGAACCGCCCTGGAGCTCTCCGCCCCGCACGACGTTGACCGCGGCCCGCGCCAGCCCGCTGACGGAGAAGCCCGGGTCGCTGCGGAAGTCGGCGTTCTCCGCGGCGATCGCAGCGTTCTGCAGGGAGAGCGGGATCTCCGACAGCGGGACGCTCTGCCGGTTGACGGGACCCGCGCTCACCATCTGCGTGCCGTCGGCCCAGTAGTAGACGGTGGCCTCGGCCTGCGCGTCGGCGTTCGGGTCCGGGATGGTCGTCGTCGCATAGACCCAGCTGACCAGCCCTGCGACGGCGGCGAACCCTAAGAACACAAGACCGAGAAGCTGCCGCCAGGACGGCAGGAAGCGAGCCGGTCCGCGCCGCCCCCGGCGGGGGTAGTCGACACGGAAACGGAGCAGGCCGACCGGGGCGGCGGACCGGCGCGGCGCCCAGGTGCTGCGACCCCTGCGACGTATCACGGTGGAGGACCTCTTTCGTATGGCAAATGCACGTGCCCTCTTTCCTACGACGCGCGACGACCGCCCGTTCACGGCTGCCGCTGGTCGGCCGACGCACGCCAGGGCCGGGGAAGGCGTCACGGGCCGGCTCTCCGGCCTTGTGCCGTCAGGTGACCCCCTGCCCCGCACGGCTCCGCCGCCCGCGCGCGAAGGGGCGCTCGCTCGTTCGGGCGCATCGGGCAGGGCGTGGGCGGCGGTCTGCGGCCAGGATGGGGGTGCTGTCCCACGGGCGAGGGAGACGTATGACCGAGACCTGGACCGAGACCGACTCCGAGGGAGCCGGGGCAGGCCGGCCCTCGGGGCGCCGTGCTCCGGATACGGGCGGGGCCGACCTCCGACGTGTCGGGCTGAGCCCGGACTTCTGGTATCCCGTCGCGTTGTCGAGAAGCGTACGCACGGGGCGGGTGCTGGCGACGGCGTTCGCCGGCGAGCGCATCGCGCTCTACCGCGGCGTGAGCGGCGCCGTCTACGCGGTGGAGGACCGGTGCGCCCATCGGCAGGTGCCGCTCAGCATGGGCGTCGTGGAAGGCGAGACGCTCCGCTGCTGCTATCACGCGTGGGCCTATCGCGGCGACGGCAGGATCTCGCAGATCCCGTACCTGTCCAAGGGCGACGGCCGGCCTCCGCGCGGCGTGCGCGGTTACCCCGTCCGCGAGGCGTACGGCCTGGTGTTCGTCTTCCCGGGCGACCGGGAGCGGGCGGCGGCGACCGCGCTGCCCGAGCTGCCGTCTCTCGGCTCGACGGAGTACCGGACGATGACCTTCTCCCGGACGGTGCGCTGCCACTACTCGTTCATGCACGAGAACCTGCTCGACATGAACCACCAGTTCCTCCATCGGGGCGTCGTCGGCAGGCTCCGCCCCGAGCTGCTCGACTACCGGACGAGCCCGCGGTCAGTGGAGGCCAGGTACCTGTTCACCCATGCCGGGGGGAAGCGGAACCGCGGCGCCAGCCTGCTGGCAGCCCAGGGCATCGGCGGCGGCGACACCCCCGACGTCATGACCATCCGCACGGAGTACCCGTACCAGACCCTCGACCTGGTCCCGGAGAACGCCCAGCGTCCGGCCTTCAGCCTCTGGGTCGCGTACGTGCCCGAGGACGCCGAGCAGCGCACCTGCCACGCCTACGGCCTGCTCATGATCAACAAGCCTGCCGTCCCCGGCCTCCTCCCCCTGGCCTGGCCGCTCATCAGGCGCTTCGCCGAGCGGGTCTTCTCCGAGGACCGCATGGCCGTCGAAGCCGAGCAGCGCGCTTGGGAGGAGCAGGGCGAGGACCGCAACCACGAGGTCTTCCCCCTGATCCTGGACGTCCGCCAAGTGCTGCGCGCCAATGGAGTCCCCCTTCGCCCCCGGGCCGGGGCGGTGTGCGAAGGCCCGGCGCCGGCCGCCGGTCACGGCCCCGAAGGACCGGACGGCCCCGCGGGCCCCGAGCGGTCCGCCGGACGTCCTGGCACATGATGGCCGTCCGACGACTCCGTAGCCCTCGAGGACTCCGCGGACCCCGGGGACTCCGCGGACGGAGCGGGCCGTCGGCGCCGGTGGCCGCGCGGTGGCGGCTCAGAGGCGGGTGTGCGGCCGGGCGAGGTTGTCGGGGCGCAGGATGCGGCGCAGCTCGTCCTTCGTCAGCAGCCCCTTCTCCAGGACGAGTTCGCGGACTCCGCGACCGCTGTCGAGGGCTTCCTGCGCGATGGCGGTGGCCTGCTCGTAACCGATGTGCGGGTTGAGCGCGGTCACCAGTCCGATGGAGCGGTCGACCAGCTGCGCGAGGTGGTCGCGGTTGGCGGTGATTCCGCGGACGCAGCGCTCCGCCAGCGTGAGGCAGCCGGCCCGCAGATGGGTGAGGCTCTTGAGGAGGCTGTGGGCGATCACCGGCTCGAAGGCGTTGAGCTGGAGCTGCCCGGCTTCGGCGGCCATGGTGACGGTCATGTCGTTGCCGATGACTTCGAAGGCGATCTGGTTGACGGCTTCGGGCACGACCGGGTTGACCTTGCCTGGCATGATGCTGGAACCGGCCTGTACGGGCGGGAGATTGATCTCGCCGAGACCGGCGCGCGGTCCGCAGGACAGCAGGCGCAGATCGTTGCAGGTCTTGGAGAGTTTGACGGCGATCCGCTTGAGCACGCCGGAGAGCTGGACGAACGCCCCGGCGTCCTGGGTGGCCTCGACGAGGTCGTCGGCGACGGTCAGCGGCAGGCCGGTGATGTCGCGCAGATGCCGGGCGGCCAGCGCGGTGTAGCCGGGATGGGCGTTGAGTCCGGTGCCGATGGCGGTGCCGCCGATGTTGATCTCGCGGATGAGGGCGCATGCCTCGCTCAGCCGCTTGCGGTCCTCCTCCAGCATGATCGCGTACGAGGCGAACTCCTGGCCCAGCGTCATGGGGACGGCGTCCTGGAGCTGGGTGCGGCCCATCTTCAGGACGTCAGCGAACTCCTCGGCCTTGGCGGCGAAGGCGTCCCGCAGCACCTCCATGGCGTCCAGCAGGCGCTGGGCGGTGAGGTCGAGGGCTATCTTGACGGCGGTCGGGTAGACGTCGTTGGTGCTCTGGCCGAGGTTGACGTCCTCCAGCGGGTGCAGCCGTGCGTATTCCCCCTTGCCGTGGCCGAGGAGTTCCAGGGCGCGGTTGGCTATGACCTCGTTCGCGTTCATGTTGGTGGACGTGCCGGCGCCGCCCTGGATGACGTCCACGGTGAAGGCGTCGTGGAGCTTTCCGCCGCGGATTTCCTCGCAGGCGGCGGTGATGGCTTCGGCCTTGCGGGCGTCGAGCAGCCCGAGGTCCCGGTTGGCGAGGGCTGCGGCCTGCTTGACGCAGGCGAGGGCGGTGACGAGTTCGGGATGCGCGGACACGGGGGTGCCGGTGATGGGGAAGTTCTCGACGGCGCGGAGCGTGTGGACGCCGTAGTAGGCGCCCGCGGGGACGTCGCGGTCGCCGAGCAGATCATGCTCGGTGCGGAAGCCGCCGCAGGCGGCCGGAAGAGCGGCGGGGGAGGGGCCGGAAGCGTGGGCCATGGCAGTGCGTCTCCTGGGTGATCGGGGAGGCGGGCGGCTGGGGTCGGGGCAGGCGGTTCGAGGCCCTACGCCCGGACGAGCGCGGCGGCTTCGGCGGTGGGGGAGGCGGCCTCGGCGTTCTCGGCGTTCTCGGCGGCGGGGAGTGCCAGGGCGTGGCGCAGCACTCGTTCCCTCTCGTACGGCTCGGGCGCTGCGAGGAGGGCGGAGAGGACGGCGATCCGGGCCTGGCCGGCGCGGAGCGTCCCGGTGGGCACGGCCCCGGCGGCGACGAGGTCGACGGCGCCGCCGTGGGTGTACATCTCGGTGACGGGCCCGGAGTGGACCCGGGTGGTGAGCGCGACCAGCACGCCTCGGGAGCGGGCGGCGGCGACCGCCTCGACGGTCTCGGGGGTGGCGTTGCCGGCGCCGGTCGCGACCAGGACGACGCCCTGTGCCCCGGCGTCCACGGCGGCGTTCAGCAGCAGGGGGTCGCCGTCGGCGTGGTGCATCACCATGTCGACGCGCGGCAGACCGCCCCGAACGTCGAGCCCGGCGGGCAGCGGCAGCGGGGCGGGCCGCTGCGGGTGCCGCAGGACGGAGACCTTTCCGAACCCGATGGCGCCGATCCGCGGGCCGGACGGGTCGGCGAAGGCGTCGGCGGCGACCGTCTGCGTCTTGACGGCGCCCCGGGCGGCGTGCAGCTTGCCGTCGAAGGCGACGAGCACACCGAGGCCGCGAGTGCGGGCGGCGGTGAGCAGGGCGTCGTGGAGGTTGCGGGGCCCGTCGCCGTCCTCGGCGTCGAGCGGCAGCTGGGCGCCGGTGAACACGACCGGCCGCGGATCGTCGTGGTGAAGGTCGACGAGGAACGCGGACTCCTCCAGGGTGTCGGTGCCATGCGTCACGACCACGCCGTCCACCCCGGGGTCGCCCAGCGCCTTGTGGACGGCGCGCAGCAGCGTCAGCTGATGGGCGGTGGTGAGGCGCGGGCTGTTGACGCTGAACAGGTCGACGACCTCGACGGTGACCCCCTCGGGCACGGGAGCGGTCGCCATGACCTCCCGTCCGCCCGCGGCGGCGGCGAAGCCGGAACCCTGCCAGCGGCTGGCTATGGTGCCGCCGGTGCTGATCACAACGATCCGACCCACGATGTCCACCTCTCCTTGCGCAGAACAACTGGGCGCAAGGATAGAGAAATCACCTCGCAATTTGATTGCTACATCAACTCCGCATTCCAGTCAGTCCCGGTGAATAATTGCTCCATGGATGCGATCGACAGAGCAATCTTGCGTGAGCTTCAGAACGACGGACGGCTGAGCAACCAGGAGCTGGCCCAGCGGGTGGGCCTGACGCCTTCTCCCTGCATGCGCCGGGTCCGCCAACTGGAGCAGGACGGGGTGATCCAGGGCTATCGCGCGGTGATCGACCCGGAGGCGGTGGACCGGGGCTTCGAGGTCCTGGTGTCGATCGAGGTGAATCGGGACCGCGAGGCGGTGGAGGCGTTCGAGGCGGCACTGCAGGACATCCCGGATGTGATCGAGGCCTACCGCCTCTTCGGCAGCCCCGGCTGCCTGCTGCGGATCGCGGTGGCGGATCTTCGCGCGTACGAACGCCTCTGGATCGAGAAGCTGACGACCCTCACGGGCGTCACCGAGGTCAACTCCCAGATCATCATGAAGCGCGTCAAGGAACCGCGCGGCCTCCCCGTGGACGCCTGATCGCGCGCGCCGGGTCGCGGTGTGAGGCGCGACGCGACTTCCTGGATCTCATGCCTCCAGCCGTATCCCGGCCGCCTCCAGCAGCGCGGCGAGATCCCCGGGAATCGGCATGGGGGTGTTCAGTCCGGCCCGGGTCCGGCCGGTGTTTCCGCTCGGGTACTTCCCCGCAGTCGACCCCACCCCGGCGACGGCCAGGCGTGCCAACTGCCCCAATACCTCGACGAGATCACGCTCGGCCGTCCCCAGGCGCAGCATCACGGCGTGCGTGCGGGTGTGCGGCCCCGGCCATGGCTGGGACACGATGTGGGCACGCTCCGCTGCCCGCCACCGCTCGTTGATCGGGCCCGGGCGGCGGGCGGCGGCCATCTCGGCGGCGAACACGGCGCGTACGGGCGCGGGCATGGCGGTACGGCGCAGCACGAGCACTCTCCCTCAATAGTTCACTGTTTCATGGATTCAAGCATATGTGTATGGTCGTGGTCATGCTGACCCTCGCCGACGACCTCGACGCGCTGACCCGGTTCGGCCGGGCGCTGGCCGACCCGATCCGCTGCCGCATCCTGCTCGCCCTGCGCGAGGCCCACGCCTACCCCTCCGACCTCGCCGACGCACTCGGCGTCTCCCGCACCCGGCTGTCCAACCAGCTGGCCTGCCTGCGCGACTGCGGTCTCGTCGTCGCCGTCCCCGAAGGGCGGCGCACCCGCTACGAACTGGCCGACGAGCGCCTCGGCCACGCTCTGGACGACCTGCGCACCGCCGTGGCAGCCGTCGAGACCGACCGCACCTGCCCGGACGCCGCAGACAAGGGATGCTGCTGACCATGACCGCAGAGGCATCCGCACCCCTCGGCCCGTCTCCGGTCCGCCGCGACGCACTCACCAAGCGCATACGCCTGCTGGTCGCCGCCGCCATCGCCTACAACGTCATCGAGGCGATCGTCGCCATCACCGCCGGCACGATCGCCTCCTCCACCGCCCTGATCGGCTTCGGCCTCGACTCGGTCATCGAAGTCTCCTCCGCCGCCGCCGTCGCCTGGCAGTTCTCCGCGGCCGACCACCCCGTACGCGAGGCCCGCGAGAAGACCACCCTGCGCATCATCGCGTTGTCGTTCCTCGCACTCGCCGCCTACGTCACCTTCGACGCCGTCCGCGCCCTGGCCGGCGCCGGCGAAGCCGAACCCTCCGTCCCCGGCATCATCCTCGCCGCGCTCTCCCTCGCGATCATGCCGTTCCTCTCCTTCGCCCAGCGCAGGGCCGGACGCGAACTCGGCTCCGCCAGCGCGGTCGCCGACTCCAAGCAGACCCTGCTGTGCACCTATCTCTCCGCCGCCCTCCTCGTCGGCCTCGTCCTCAACGCCACCCTGGGCTGGTCCTGGGCCGACCCTGTCGCCGCCCTCGTCATCGCCGCCGTCGCCGTCAAGGAAGGCCGCGACGCCTGGCAGGGCAGGGGCTGCTGCACACCCGCCGCCTCTGCTGCGGCCGTCGGCGTCGAGACGGATGCCTGCGGATGCCGCCCCGGATGCGACTGCTGCAACTGAATCCCGGGAGACATCCGGCAGGAGAAGTCCGAGCGTCGACCGTCAGCGACGCCCGCGGGTGTTGAGCCGGGCGGGGCCTGGCGTGTCAGATGGTCGCGCTCGGCGAGGTCGGGCGCCCTCCGGGCCGCCTCGGCGTACAGCCGTGGAGCGGTCTCCATGTCGCCGTCGCGTTCGTGGAGGTGTGCCGCCACCGCGGCGTGTCAGGGCAGGGAGACATCCAGCGCCGCGAGCGCCGCCAGGCCGGCGCGCGGTCCGTCGGCCTCGCCGCCCGCATGGAGCGTGAGGTCAAGAAGCGGTGGCAGCCGCAGATCCGGGCAAAAGCCAGGCGGCAGGCCGCCACTGCCGGCGGCATCGTCGTCGACACCCGCGCCCGCTTCGGGTACACCGCCGCACCCGGAAGCACCGACGACAGCCGACTGCGCCACCTCACCGTGGCACTGCCGCCCGAATGCGCCGCCCGGCTCTTCGACGCCCGGGAACAGGGCGCCACCGGGCGGCAGCTGCGCGAGATCGCCGCCGAGGGTCTCCAGGAGATCTACTTCAAAGACCGCGGCCGGCGCGCCGAGGGCCTCCTGATCGAGTTCACCGACGTCCAGCACATCGAGTTCGATCTGTAGGCACGCCCACGCCCCGCGCCCTCACTCTTCCGCCACCTTGAGGACGAGCTTTCCGGTGTTGTCGCCGTTGAACAGCCGGAGCAGGGTGTCGGGGAACGCCTGCACGCCCCCGTCCACCACGTCCTCCAGCGAGCGCAGCTTCCCGGCCGACAGCCACTTGGCGAGTTCGGCGGCGGCCTCGGGATACCGGTCGGCGTAGTCAAAGACCACCATCCCGGTCATGGAGGCGCGGTTGACCAGGAGCGACATGTAGTTGGCCGGGCCCTTGACCTGGCCGGTCGCGTTGTACTGCGAGATCGCTCCGCAGATGACGATGCGGGCGCCCCGAGCCAGGCGGCTCAGCACGGCGTCGAGGACGTCGCCGCCGACGTTGTCGAAGTAGACGTCCACCCCCTCCGGCGCGTGCTCCCGCAGCGCCTTGCGCACGTCTTCGGACTTGTAGTCGATGCAGGCGTCAAAGCCGAACTCCTCCACGACCAGACGGCACTTGCGCTCACCGCCGGCGATGCCGATGACCCGGCAGCCCTTGATCTTGGCGATCTGGCCCACCACGCTGCCGACCGCCCCGGCCGCGCCGGAGACCACGACGGTCTGCCCGGGCTCGGGCCGCCCGATGTCGAGCAGCCCGAAGTAGGCGGTCATGCCCGTCATGCCGAGGACGCCCAGGTACACCGGCAGCGGCGCCAGCGCCGGATCGACCTTGGTCAGGCCGCGGCCGTCCGACAGGCAGTACTCCTGCACGTTGAGCATGCCCGACACGTGGTCGCCGACGGCGAACTGCGCGTTGCGGGAGGCGATCACCTGCCCGACGCCGCCCGCGCGCATGACCTCCCCGATCTCCACGGGGCGGATGTAGGACTTGCCCTCGTTCATCCAGCCGCGCATGGCCGGGTCCAGCGAAAGGAAGTTCACCTTGACCAGTACTTCGCCCTCGCCGGGCTCGGTGACCGGCTCCTCGACGTACTTCCAGTCGGAGGGCCTGGGCAGCCCGACCGGTCGCGCGGCAAGCCGGTACTGGTGATTGGTGCGGCTCATGGGGACGGCTCCTCACACTGTCGGCGCCGATCCCCGTGCGGAGTGCTCGTCCGCGCGGCGGCGTTTCGCCGGGACGCCCTGCAGTGGCGGGACCCGGCCGGCCTCGTCGAGACACCGACTGGTCGGTATGGACATCGTGAGGCTAGCCCCAGGGTGCGCCGCCGGGCAAGGCCGCCCGCCGGCGGATGCCGTCCCGCTGCTCCTCGCCCAAGAAGGCGAGCCCGGCTCGCGCCGCGGGCGCCGGTGTGCTCGCGGCGTCCCTCCCGGCGACCGAGGCGGCACCGCGCCATGGCGTCGTCGCGACGTGAGAGCCGCGTCCGGCGGAGGCGGCCGCGGCTCTGCGACGGGCCGCCGGCGGGCCCGGCGGTGAGAAGGTCGCCCGCGCCGGCCGCCCCGCCCGCTGCCCTCGGGCCTGGGTGGTGTGACGGTCATCTCACGAGGCTGCCGGTTGACGTCCGGGGCCGCTCGGTGCAGGTTGAACCCCAACCCCTGACCAACCGCTTAGTATGTCGGAAGGAGCATCGATGCCGGAAGCCGTGATCGTCGCCACCGCCCGCTCACCGATCGGCCGGGCCGTGAAGGGTTCGCTCAAGGACCTGCGGCCCGACGACCTGACCGTCCAGATGGTGCGGGCCGCGCTGGCGAAGGTGCCCGAGCTGGACCCGACCGAGATCGACGACCTGGTCCTCGGCTGCGGCCAGCCGGCCGGCGAGTCGGGCTTCAACATGGCGCGCGTCGTCGCGGTGCTGGCGGGCATGGACCATCTGCCCGGTACGACGGTGAACCGCTACTGCTCCTCGAGCCTGCAGAGCACCAGGATGGCGATGCACGCGATCCGCGCAGGCGAGGGCGAGGTGTTCGTCTCCGCCGGGGTCGAGACGGTGAGCCGCTACGCCAAGGGCAACGCCGACGGGCTGCCCGACACCGGGAACCCCCTCTTCGCCGAAGCGCAGGCGCGCACCGAGAAGCTCGCCGGCGGAGGCGTGGACTGGGTCGATCCGCGGACCGAAGGGCTGCTCCCCGACGCCTACATCACGATGGGGCAGACGGCCGAGAACGTCGCCCGGCTCATGGGCGTCAGCCGCGCGGACCAGGACGCGTTCGGCGTACGCAGCCAGAACCTCGCGGAGCGGGCCATCGCCGACGGCTTCTGGGCCCGTGACATCACTCCGGTGACCCTGCCCGACGGCACGCGGGTCAGCCGGGACGACGGCCCGCGCGCCGGCGTCACGCTCGAGGCTGTCTCCGCACTCAAGCCCGTCTTCCGCCCCGACGGCACCGTGACGGCCGGCAACTGCTGCCCGCTCAACGACGGCGCCGCGGCCGTTGTGATCATGTCCGACAGCAGGGCGAAACAGCTCGGCCTCACGCCGCTGGCGCGCATCGTCAGCACCGGCGTCACGGGTCTCTCACCCGAGATCATGGGCCTCGGCCCGGTCGAGGCATCGCGCCGGGCGCTGTCCCGGGCCGGCCTGACCATCGACGACATCGACCTCGTCGAGATCAACGAGGCGTTCGCCGCGCAGGTGATCCCCTCCGCCCGGGAGCTGGGCATCGACGAGGACAAGCTCAACGTCAACGGCGGCGCGATCGCCGTCGGGCATCCGTTCGGCATGACCGGCGCCCGCATCACCAGCACATTGATCAACTCCCTGAGGTTCCACGACAAGCAGTTCGGCCTCGAAACCATGTGCGTCGGCGGCGGACAGGGCATGGCCATGGTGCTCGAGCGGCTGAGCTGAGAGGCAGGACGAAGAGATGGACACGAGGTTCGCAGGACGTACGGCGATCGTGACCGGCGCCAGCCGGGGGATCGGCCTGGCTGTCGCCGAGCGGCTTGTGGCCGACGGCGCGAAGGTCGTCGTCACCGCCCGCAAGCAGGAGGCGCTCGACGAGGCGGTCGCCCGGCTGGGTGGCTCCGAGCACGCGATCGGCGTGGCCGGCCACGCCGACGACGCCGACCACCAGGCCGAGGTCCTCAGGCGCGCGGTCGACACATTCGGCAGCGCCGACCTGCTGGTGAACAACACCGGTGTCAACCCGGCGTACGGCCCTATGGTCGAGCTGGACCTGGCCGCGGCTCGCAAGATCGTCGAGGTCAACTGCCTCGCCGCACTGTCATGGGTGCAGCAGGCGCACCGGGTCTGGATGAAGGAGCACGGAGGCGCGGTCGTCAACGTCTCGTCGGTGGCCGGCATCCGGCCCGCGCCGGGGATCGGCTTCTACGGAGCCAGCAAGGCGATGCTCACCCACATCACGCAGGAGCTCGCGGTCGAGCTCGGTCCGGACATCCGCGTCAACGCGGTCGCACCGGCCGTGGTGAAGACCAAGTTCGCCACCGCGCTGTACGACGGCCGTGAGGCGGAGGTCGCCGCGGCGTACCCGCTCAAGCGGCTTGGCGTCCCGGAGGACATAGGCGGCGTCGTCGCCTTCCTGCTCTCCGACGACGCCGCCTGGGTGACCGGGCAGTTGGTGGTCGTGGACGGCGGCGTGACCCTCACCGGCGGTGTGGCGTGAACACAAGAGGCCGGGGCGCCGTCGTCACCGGCGCCGGGCATGTCACCGGCGGCGCCGGCGCCACCGTCCAACCGGCGGCGGTCACACCATGAGCGTCGAGGCGGTCGTCTTTGACTACGGCGGCGTGCTGACCACCCCGGTTCGCGACTCGATCGCGGCCTGGCTGGCCGCCGACGGCATCGAGCCGGCGTCGTTCTCCCGCACGCTCAAGTCCTGGCTCTCCCGCACCAGCCCGGACGGGACCCCGATCCACCGGCTGGAGACCGGTGAGCTGTCCGTCGCGGAGTTCGACTCCCTGCTCGCCGCCGAGCTCAGCACCGTCCACGGCGGCCCGGTCGACCCGGTCGGAGTCCTCGGCAGGCTCTTCGCCGGCATGCGCTGCGACCCGGCGATGTACGAACTCGCCGACGACCTGCGCGCCCTGGGCGTCCGGGTGGGTCTGCTCTCGAACAGCTGGGGCAACACCTACCCGCGCGAGCGGATCGACGCCCTGTTCGACCCGGTCGTCATCTCCGGCGAGGTCGGGCTGCGCAAGCCGCTCGCCCCCGTCTACCAGCTGACGCTCGAGCGCCTCGGCCTGCCCGCCGACCGGGTGCTGTTCGTCGACGACGCCGAGCCCAACGTGCTCGGCGCCCGTGCGGTCGGGATGCAGGCGCTGCTGCACGCCGAGGCCGCCGCCACCCGCGCCGCCATGGCGGCCCTCATCCCGGAACTGGCCTCTCACCGACAGGAGTGACCCCATGACCACCACCTCCCGCACCGCCGTCGTCACGGGCGCGGCCCGCGGCATCGGCGCCGACGTGGCCAAGCGGCTCGCCGCCGACGGCTTCGCGGTGGCCGCCGTCGACCTCGACGAGGCGGCCTGCAAGACCGTCGTCGAGGCCATCGAGGGAGCCGGCGGCCGCGCCCTCGCCGTCGGCGTCGACGTGTCCGACGAAAACGGCGTCCAGGCCGCCGTGGAACGGATCGCGGCGGAGCTCGGCGAGCCGGCCGTCCTGGTCAACAACGCCGGCATCACCCGCGACAACCTGCTCTTCAAGATGTCCGTCGACGACTGGGACGCGGTCATGGACGTCCACCTCCGCGGCTCGTTCCTGATGGCGCGTGCGGTCCAGGGCTACATGACGAAGGCCGGCTGGGGCCGGATCGTCAATCTGTCCAGCACCTCGGCGCTGGGCAACCGCGGCCAGTCCAACTACGCCGCTGCCAAGGCCGGCCTGCAGGGCTTCACCAAGACGCTCGCGCTGGAACTCGGCAGGTTCGGGGTCACCGCGAACGCCATCGCCCCCGGCTTCATCGAGACCGAGATGACCGCCGCCACGGCCGAGCGGATGGGCGTGCCGTTCGAGGAGCTCAAGGCCGGCGCCGCCGCACAGATCCCGGTGGGCCGGACCGGCAGGCCCGAGGACATCGCGCACGCCGTCTCCTTCCTCGCCGGCGAGGGCGCGGGCTTCGTCTCCGGCCAGGTGCTGTACGTCGCGGGAGGGCCGCAGGCATGAAGACCTTCCACGGCCTCGCCGAACTCGAGCAGGCGGTCGGCACCCATCTCGGGCACTCCGACTGGCACACCGTCACCCAGCGGCAGATCGACATGTTCGCCGAGGCGACGGGCGACCACCAGTGGATCCACGTCGACCCCGAGAGGGCCGCGCAGGGCCCGTTCGGCACCACCATCGCGCACGGCTATCTGACCCTGTCCCTGGTGCCGCGGCTGGTCTGGCAGGTCTACAGCGTCGAGGGCATGCGCATGGGCGTCAACTACGGCGCCGACAGACTGCGGTTCCCCGCCCCGCTGCCGGCCGGCTCGAAGGTGCGCGCGGGCGTCGAGCTCCTCTCGGTCACCCCGGGCGCCGGCGGGCATCAGGTCACCACCCGGGTCACCGTCGAGCGGGACGGCGGGACCAAGCCGGTCTGCGTCGTCGACGCCGTCAGCGTACTGGTGCCTTGACGCCCACGACACAGCAGCCGCCCGGTCTCGACCCGGCCCGCCTCGCCCCCTGGTTCCGCAGGACCGTGGCGGGCGCCGGCGGCGACCTGACCTACGAGGTCACCGACGGGGCTTTGGACCACCCGCTGCTCGAGGCAGGACTCACCTCACTCAAGGAGTACCGCTGATGGATTTCGTCTTCGACGCCAGGACCGAGGAACTGCGCGCCCGCCTGCTGGAGTTCATGGACGACCACGTCCATCCGGCCGAGCCGGTCTTCCAGGAGCAGCTCGCCCGGCTGGAGGACAAGTGGGACTGGGACTCGGTCCCGGTGCTGGCCGAACTGCGCGCCGAGGCGCGCCGCCGCGGCCTGTGGAACCTCTTCCTGCCCGGCGAACACGGCGCGGGCCTGACCAACCTGCAGTACGCCCCGCTCGCGGAGATCACGGGTCGCAGCGGCGCTCTCGCCCCGCCCGCGCTCAACTGCTCGGCGCCCGACACCGGGAACATGGAGGTGCTGGCGTCGTTCGGCACCGACCAGCAGAAGAAGGAGTGGCTGGAGCCACTGCTCGAAGGCAGGATCCGGTCCTCGTTCGCGATGACCGAACCCGACGTCGCGTCGTCGGACGCCACCAACATCTCCACCAGGATCGAGCGGGACGGCGACGACTACGTACTCAACGGCCGCAAGTGGTGGATCACCGGCGCGATGAGCCCGAACGCGCGGATCCTCATCGTGATGGGCAAGACCGACCCGACTGCGGAACGGCACCGTCAGCAGTCGATGATCCTGGTCCCGCGCGACACCCCCGGACTGGAGATCAAACGCGGCACGGAGGTGCTCGGATACGACGACCGCGACCACGGCGGCCATGCGGAGCTCTCCTTCGACGACGTCAGGGTCCCGGCCGGCCACCTGATCGGGGCCGAGGGCGACGGGTTCGCGATCGCCCAGGCTCGCCTCGGACCGGGGCGCATCCACCACTGCATGCGCTCGATCGGGGTCGCGGAGCGCGCGATCGAGCTGATGTGTGCACGTGCCGAGCAGCGGGTGACGTTCGGCAAGCCGCTGTCGGAGCAGGGCGTGGTACGCGACTGGATCGCGGAGTCGCGGGTGCGGATCGAGCAACTGCGTCTGCTGGTGCTCAAGGCGGCGTGGCTGATGGACACGGTCGGCAACAAGGGCGCGCACACAGAGATCCAGGCAATCAAGATCGCCACCCCGGCCACGGTGCAGTGGATTCTCGACAAGGCCATCCAGGTGCACGGCGCCGGCGGCCTCTCCCAGGACTTCCCCCTCGCGGCGGCGTACGCCGGCATCCGCACCCTGCGCTTCGCCGACGGCCCGGACGAGGTGCACAAGAACGCCCTGGCCGGCAACGAGCTGCGCCGCCAGGCCGACGCGAGGAGGGCTCGATGACTGCCGACGAGACGGCCCTGCGTGAGGACCTGCGGCGTCGCGTCGCAGACTTCCTCGCCGCCCACGACCCCATGACCACCGACCGGCTGGAGTTCCTCCGGGCGAGGTATGACGCGGGGCTGGCCTGGGTGTCCTTCCCGGACGGACACGGCGGCCTCGGCCTGCCCCAGGCCCTGCAGCCCGAGGTGGACCAGCTCTTCGAGCAGGCCGGCGCCCCGGACAACAACCACCAGGCCAACGGCATCGGCTTGGGCATGGCCGCCCCGACCATCCTCGCGTTCGGCACCGAGGCCCAGAAGAGGCGCTTCCTCAAGCCGCTGTGGACCGGTGAGGAGATCTGGTGCCAGCTGTTCAGCGAGCCCGGCGCCGGCTCCGATCTCGCGGGCGTCGCCACTCGGGCCGTGCGCGACGGCGACGCGTGGGCGGTCAACGGCCAGAAGGTGTGGACCTCGGGCGCCCACGGCGCGCGCTTCGCGATCCTGATCGCCCGCACCGACCCGGACCTCCCGAAGCACTTCGGCCTGACCTACTTCCTGTGCGACATGACCGATCCGGGCGTGGAGGTCCGGCCGCTGCGCCAGATCACCGGCGAGGCGGAGTTCAACGAGGTCTTCCTGACCGACGTACGGGTGCCCGACAGCCAGCGGCTCGGCGCCGAGGGCGAGGGCTGGAGAATCGCCAACGCCACGCTGAACAACGAGCGGGTGTCGATCGGCAGATCGGCCATCCGCGAGAGCGGCATGATCGGCGTGGTCGCCCGGACCTGGCGCGAGCGGCCGGACCGGCGTACGCCCGAGCTGCACGACAGGCTCCTGAGGCTGTGGGTCGACGCCGAGGTCGCCCGGCTCACCGGCCAACGGCTGCGCCAGAAGCTGGCTCAGGGCCAGCCCGGCCCTGAGGGGGCGGCGATGAAGCTGACCTTCGCGCGCATCGCCCAGCAGCTCTCGGGCCTCGAACTCGAACTGCTGGACGAGGACGGGCTGCGCTATTCCGACTGGACCCTGGCCCGGCCCGAGAAGGTCGACTTCACGGGCCGCGACGCCGGCTACCGCTACCTGCGCGCCAAGGGCAACTCCATCGAGGGAGGCACCTCGGAGATCCTGCGCAACATCGTCGCCGAGCGGGTCCTCGGCCTCCCCGCCGAGCCGCGCGTCGACAAGGACATCCCGTGGAAGGAGCTCCCCCGATGAGCGATCTCGACCTGCTGTACACCGACGTCGAGGACGACCTGCGGGCCACCGTGCGCGACCTGCTCGCCGACCGCTGCGACCCGGCCTCCGTGACCGCGGTCTACGACGGCGACCGGTCGCCGGTGGCCGGGCTCTGGAGAGCGCTCGCCGTCGACCTCGGACTGGCCGGCCTGCTGGTCCCCGAGGAACGCGGCGGCGCCGGCGCCTCGGCGCGGGAGGCCGCGGTGGTGCTGGAGGAACTCGGCCGCACGGTGGCGCCGGTTCCGTTCCTGACCAGCGCGGTCGTGGCGACCACCCTCCTGCTCGACACCGAGGGGGACCTGCTCGGCTCGCTCGCGGCCGGGGAGCGGACCGCGGCCCTCGCCCTGCCGCTCTCGACGGCGCCTGACGGCTCCCTGCCGGCCGTGGCAGCCGACGCCGACGGCCGCCTTGCCGGCACGGTCACCAGTGTGGCCGGCGCGCTCGAGGCCGACGTCCTGCTGGTGCCGGCCACCGCCGCCGACGGCATCGCCGTGTACGCCGTGCCCGCTGCGCGGGCGGGCATCGCCCCCGTGGTGTCGCTCGACATGACCCGGCAGATCGCCGACGTCACACTCGACGGGGTCCCCGGCGAGCTGCTGGTCGCCGACGCCGAGCCCGCCGTACGCCGCGCGCTGGAGGCCGGTGCGGCGCTGCTCGCCTCCGAGCAGCTCGGCGTCGCCCGCTGGTGCCTCGAGACGACGGTCGGCTATCTCAAGGAGCGCCGTCAGTTCGGCCGCGCGGTGGGCGGGTTCCAGGCCCTCAAGCACCGGCTCGCCGACCTCTACACGGGGGTGGAGTCGGCCAACGCCGCCGCGCGCCACGCGGCGGCCGCGTTGGCCGTCCGCGACCCGGACGTGTTCGCGGCGACCGCGGTCGCGCAGGCCTACTGCAGCGACCTCGCCGTCACCGCGGCCGAGGAGGCGATCCAGCTGCACGGCGGCATCGGCATGACCTGGGAGCACCCCGCGCACCTCTATCTCAAGCGGGCCAAGGCCGACCAGATCGCGTTCGGCACTCCAGGCGCCCACCGGGCCCGCCTCGCAGAGCTGGTCGGCCTCCCCTTGCAGGGGGAGTGAGCGTGAAGACGCGGACCGTCGCCCACGGGAAGTCCGATCGCGGCCGACGCCGTGGCCCCGCTCACCGCCCGTCAGGACTGTACGACTGGCGGGCGATCGGCAGATCGCCCGCCGCGGCTGGGAAGCGGCCCCCGGAACCGGCATCCTGACGGGAACCCTCGGCGCTCAGTCCACGGCCCTGCGCCACGGCCGGCGCACGCCGCCTTCCTGCGACACTGCCCAGCCAGCCCAGCAGGAAGGCGGCCGGCAGCGACACCAGGACGACCGTCTGGAGCGGGAACCAGTCCAGGCGCCAGTCCGGGAAGAGCGCCAGCGGGGTGCCCGAGAAGACCGGGCCGGAGATCTGCAGTCCGACGGCGCAGCCGAGGCCTCCGTACAGCGTCCAGAGCAGCCCGGCTCTGGTGTAGCCGCTCCAGAACAGGGAGTACACCAGTGCCGGAAGCAGGCAGGAGGCCGCCACGGCCAGGGAGAGAACCGACAGGAACAGGACGTTCCATCCCTGGACCGAGACCGCCAGTCCGATGCTCAGCACGCCGACGCCGACGGAGGCCCATCGTGCGGCGGCCACCTCACGGCCCTCGGTCATGCGCCCGCGGCGCAGCACATGCGTGTACACGTCGTGGGCGATCGCGCCCGCGGCGGCCAGGGTGACGCTTGCCACGACGGCCAGCGAGGTGAGGAACACCGCGGAGGAGACGAGGACGACCAGAAGCGCCCCGCCGGCGTGGGTGGACGAGCCCCCCGCCAGTTCGCCCGTGAGCATCAGCAGGGCGGTGGTGCCTCCCGGATCCGCCGCGACGATCGCCGGTGCGCCGACCAACGCGGCGGCCGCGAAGCCCATCAGAGCCGTGCCGAGGCAGAGGGCGCCGACGATGCCGATGGCGTTGCGCACGGTACGCCGCGCGGTGGCCGCGTCGGGAGCCGTGCCGATCTGCAGGGCGACGTGGGGCAGACACGCCACTCCCAGCACGATGGTGACCATCAGTCCGATGAAGTCGAGCGTGCTTTCGGGGGCGGCGCCGGCGGCGAACCGGAGGCCGGGGCGCAGATAGTCGACCGGACGGCCGCTGCCCTGCCCGGCGGCTTCGATCAGGGAGTCGGTGCTCCAGTGAAAGCGATGGAGCAGCACAGCCGTCACGGCCAGGGCGGCGCCGAGCAGCACCACCGTCTTGATGACCTGAATGACGATGGTGCCGTGCATGCCGCCGAACACCGTGGCGCAGACCACCATCACGCCGATCATGACGATGGCCGACTGCTCGGCGCCAGGACCGGACAGCCCCAGCAGCGCCGCGGTCGTCACTCCCGCACCGGAGAGCTGCACGACCAGATAGGGGACGCACACGCTCAAGGTCACGACGGCGACCGCGACCCTTGCCGCGGGCCCTGGAGCCCGCAGGGCGAATGTGTCGCCCAGTGTGTAGCCGGCACGCTCGCGCAGAGGGAGGGCCAGCAGAAGGAGCACGCCGAGTGACAGCATGGTGCACAGGGCGATGAACAGACCGTCGTAGCCAAAGACCGCGACGCTTCCCGTCGTGCCGAGCACCGTGGCCGCGGACAGATAGACGCCGGCCAGTACGAGGGCGCCCCGCAGGGACGACAGCCGGCGACCCGCTGTGTAGAACTCGTTGATCCGGTCCCTTCCGGGGCCGCTGAGGACACAGATGAACAGGATGGGGACGACGAACGCCAGAAAACCCATCAGGACGAACGCACGGGTGTCCTCGTCCAGGGCTTCCGGTGCGGTGAGCATGATCTGCGGACTCATCAGCATCCCACCTGCCCTTGCGAAGCGCGGCGTTCGTCCGCGTGGCGGTCGTACCGCACCGCCGTCCACACCAGCAGGGAGCCCTGGAGGAGGAGCGCCAGCATGCCGACCGTGGCCTCCCCCCAGACGCGCCTGGCCATGAAGGCGTCGGCGGCGCAGGCGAGCAGCAGGTGAGCGCCGAAGGCGGATCCGTTGACCACGGCGAAGGTCATGCCTGGGTGACGGGGCCGTGGGCCGTGATGAAGCCGAGGGGTGTGCGGGTCCATGCGTTCTCCTGGTGGGCGTGGAGCGGGCGGATCGCCTCCGTGCGCGGCTCACGAGAGCACGCTCGCCCCGGCCCGTCCATGCGCTGCGCACACGCCGTTGTCCGCTCCCAAACCCTGGCGTCGATCACTGTGCTGATGCCCATGCGGCCGTGCCGTCCGCGGGGGAGACCTCGGCCGCTGCCCGGCCGTGCGTCGCCGGGAAGCGGTCCGGGAAGCGGTCCGGGAAGGGTCCGGGAAGCGGCCGGGTGGCGGTCAGGCCTCGTCAGGCGATCTGCTGACGGCCGCATCGTCGGTGGTACGGAGAACGGCGGCCGGTCCGAGCAGGCGGTGGGCGTCGAGCGCGAGGGTGAGATGCACCAGATCGCGGGGGCGGGTCAGTGCGAGGCCGGTGATCTGCTCGAAGCGGCGCAGACGGTTGAGCACGGTGTTGCGATGGCAGAGCATGTGACGGGCGGCCCGGACGGCCGAGCCGCCGTTCTCGATCCAGGAGCCGATGGTGTCGAACAGCGTGTCGCGGTCGGCGGGTTCCAGTTCGTACATGGGCCGCAGCACCCTGTGGGCCAGTTCGGCGGACAGGTCGGGCCGCGAGACCAGGAGCCCGTCGGGCAGACGGGCGTCGAGCCGGGCGATCTCGCCGTCGGCCCGGCATGTGCGCAGGGCGAGTCCGGCCATGTCGTCGGCTCGCGCCAGGTTCTCCAGCCCCTGGACGACCGGGCTGATCCCGATACGAAGCCCGGGACCCGCGTCCAGGCCGGAGGCGAGTGCGTTCAGGGGGCGGTTGCCGAGGTGGGCGACGAGCACATCCTGGTGTCCGCGGGTGTGACGCAGGATCCGTACGCCGCGCACCTCCGGAGCGGTCCGGGGCGTGCGGCCGTACGGCGGTGTCGCACCCACCACCGCCACGGCGAAACGTCCGTCGAGCGGCAGATCGAGGATGGCCGCCGCGTTCCGGGTGAACTCCGGGTCGCTGCGGGTCTCCAGCAGGGCGGCGAGGATCAGTCGTACGCGTTCACGGTGCCGGCTCGCGACGCCTTCGGTGACCTGCCGGTAGGCGTCGGCGACCAGGACGGAGTCGCGGTCATTGCTCTTCCACACCAGCTCGGCGATGTGCACCAGTTGTCGCGTGTCGCCGAGCCCGTCCCGCTCCACCACGTTGACGATGCGGCTCCAGACGGCGGAGCCGGCTACGCGGAAGGCGTGCAGCACCTCGTCGAGGGGGCGGCCCTGTTCCGCCCGCTTCCTGCCCAGCTCTCTGGTGTACCGCTCGACGTCCGCGATTCTGGCGGGATCCAGGGCGGCTTCCAGCGCGTGCCGGGTACCGGCGCCCACGGTGCACCGCAGGTCGGGCGGCGCAAGCACGGGGTCGGCGTAGTACGGCACCTCGGTGCGGATCCGCTCCACGACCGTGTTCGTGAGGTCTGTGCCGAGTTCCAGAAGACGCCTGCACGCGCGGTCGAAGAGCTGCAGAGGAGCGCCGTCCGCCGCGCCGTGGTCGTGAGGGAGAACGCTGCCGGGTACGGGGCTGGTGTGCATGGACCCTCCAGGCGGATGGGGTGCGAGAACACCACGCGAGTCGCCGTGCCGTGAGCCGCACGCAGCGCGGTGACGATTCTCCACCGGGTCGGACGCCCTCGCGGGAGCCGGCGGCGTCCTCCCCGGAGGCCACCATGCTAAGCAGTCGCTTACACAAGGGCGAGGTCTCAGCCAAACCGTGATGTTTCCGGCCGGTAGGCCGTGCGGGCTGTGAGCGCTCACAAGCCGGACGCCTCCCCGCTGGGAGCGTGCAGCGGCTCGCCGCACCTCTGTGGACGCCGGGTCGGGGCCATGTTCTCCTGACGCCCATTCCAGCCCCTCACCCGCGTTCATCTGCGAGGAGACCCCCAATGAGCCCTCCGCCGGCGCAACCAGGATCCCTTCGGATCAGTGAACTCCATGTCGCCTACGGACGGTCCGTGCAGGCTCTGCACGGGGTGTCGCTCACCGTCCCGCAGGGCCGGATCGCCGCCGTCCTCGGCTCCAACGGAGCCGGCAAGACCACGCTGCTGCGGGCGGTCTCCGGGACCCTCTCTCTCCACCGGGGGACCGTGGGCAGCGGCACCGTGCACTTCGACGGAGTACGGCTGACAGACGACCCCGCCCGGTCCGTGGCCGCTGGCGTGGTGCAAGTGCCCGAGGGCCGGAGGATCTTCGGCTCCCTTTCGGTGGAGGACAACCTGCGGGCCGGGTTCCTCGGTGCCCGGCGTCGCGGTGGCGCGGAGCGGCAGGCGGCCCGCGAGCGGGTGTTCCATCTGTTCCCCGTGCTGGCCGAGCGGCGGCGGCAGGCCGCGGGGCTGCTGTCCGGAGGGGAGCAGCAGATGCTCGCGATGGGCCGCGCGCTGATGGCCGGCCCCAGGCTGCTGCTGCTCGACGAGCCCTCACTGGGCCTGGCGCCGCTCATGGTGCGGCGCATCGCGTCGATCATCCGCGAGATCAACGCCCAGGGGACGTCGATCCTCCTCGTGGAGCAGAACGCCTCCCTGGCCCTGGCGCTGTCCGACCGCGCGTCGGTGCTGGACGTCGGCCGGGTGCGGCTGGAGGGGGCGTCGGCCGACCTCGCGGGCATGGACGAGGTACGGCGCCTGTATCTGGGCGAGAGCTGCGACGACGGCGAGGCGGGCGAGGACGCGGTGTCCTCCGGCGCGCCCGCGGCCGCCGCGGCCGCGGGCGGACCGGGACTGACGGAGCTGAGCAGGTGGAACGGATGAGCCTCGACGCCGCAGCCACGACGACCGATCCCGAAGCGTCACCGAGGCCGGACGCAAAGACGGAGCCGGGGCAGGTGCCGGCACTCACGGTCGAGGCGCTGACCGTCCGCTTCGCCGGCCTCGTGGCCCTGGACGCCGTCTCGTTCACCGTGGCCCCGGGCGCCATCCACGCCCTCATCGGACCCAATGGCGCGGGGAAGTCGACCTGCTTCAACGTCGTGTCCGGCGTGTACCGTGCCACGGCCGGAGCAGTCCGGTACGCGGGCATGGACCTCACCCGCCAGGCGCCGCACCGCATTGCCCGCCTCGGCGTGGCCCGCACCTTCCAGAACATCGTGCTCACCCACGGAACCGTCGCCGACAACCTGATGCTCGGCCGCCACGGCCTCACCCGTGCGGGATTCGTGGAAACCGCCATGCGACTGCCCCGTGCGGTACGGGAGCAGCGCCGCCACCGGGAGCGCGCGGCGGAGATCGCGGACTTCCTCGGCCTGGGCCCCGCCTTCGACAAGCCGGTGGGCTCACTCCCGTACGGCGACCGCAAACGCGTCGAGATGGCACGCGCGTTGTGCATGGAGCCCCGACTGCTGCTGCTGGACGAACCCGTCGCCGGCATGCATCCCACCGAGCGGGTGGCCATGGCCGAGACCATCGCCAAGGTCCGTGACGCCCTGGGCATCTCGATCCTCATCGTCGAGCACGACATGGGCCTGATCATGCGGATCGCCGACTCCGTGACCGTTCTCGACTTCGGCCGGCTGATCGCCGACGGGCCTCCCGAACGCGTCCAGCGGGACCCGGCCGTCATCAGCGCCTACCTCGGCGCCCCCGCTGAGGACGACGCCCCGGACGCCCTGGGCGCCGAGGGTTCCCAGAACTCCCAGAGCTCCCAGAGCGCCGAGGACTCCGGGGACGCCCAAGAGGCCCGGCGTGCCAAGGCTCCTCAGGTCGCGCAGGACAAAGGGAATTAATCATGATCAAATTTGCGGAAACCGTCCTGAACGGACTGGCGATGGGTTCGGTGTACGCGCTGATAGCCCTGGGCTTCGTCGTGATCTTCAAGGCGTCGGGCGTCATGAACTTCGCCCATGGCTCCCTGCTGCTGTTCGGCGGCTACGTCGTGGCACGGTTGCACGACGGCATCGGCTTCATACCGGCCGTGCTCGTCGGGGCTACGCTGGCGGCGGCGCTCGCCGGGCTGGTGCAACTGCTGGCCGCACGTGGTCTGCGTGGCGCGGAAGTCCACACGCTGACAATCCTGACGATCGGTGTGGACGTCCTGCTCAACACCGAACTGAACAGGCGGGTAGGCGCCGACTACCTCACCATGGGAGACCCGTGGGGCGCCGAGGTGATGCGGTTCGGGGGCATCACCGTCGCCGACGCCCGGATCGCGGGCATCGCCGTGGCGGTCGCCGTCATCGGAGCCTTCTTCGCGGCGTTCCGCTGGTCCCGCTGGGGCCTGTCCATGAGGGCCGCGGCCGCCGACCCGGAGGCCGCCCCCTTGATGGGGATACGACTGGAACGCGTACGGCTCATCGCCTGGTGCGTCGCCGGAGCGCTGGCCGCGGTCGCGGCCGTGTTCCTCGCCGCCTTTCCCGCCCCGGGGCTGGACCGCACGACCGGCCAGATCGCCCTGACCGCCTTCCCCGCCGCCATCCTCGGAGGCATGGACTCGGCCGTCGGCGCACTCGTCGGAAGTCTCGTGATCGGCCTGACCACGGCGATGGCCGCCGGCTATCAGGGCCAGTTGAGCGCGCTGGGCTCCGGAATCCCCGACGTGGCCCCCTACCTGGTGATGGTGCTCGTTCTCCTCGTCCGGCCGAACGGCCTCTTCGGATCAAAGGAGCTGACCCGTGTCTGACACCCTGTCGCCCGGCGCCACTCCTCCCGCCCCCGACCCTTCCCCTCCCGCCGCGGCGGCGACGTCCCCCGACCACGCCGGCGGCGACGCGGGCCGGCGAGGCCGGTGGTCCGGCCGCGCTTCACGGGCGGGCGCCCTCGCCGCGTGCGTGCTGCTCCTGCTGGCCCCTCCCTTCTACGTCTCGTCGTTCTGGCTGCAGACGGGCCTGTTCGCCATGGCGGCCGTGATCGGCGCCATCGGACTGAACCTGCTCTCCGGGACCACCGGACAACTCTCCCTGGGCCACGCCTTCTTCCTCGCCGTCGGCGCGTACGGCTATGTGTGGCTGGCAGCAGACCCGTCCGGCGCCGGATCGGCACGGCTGGGCGGGCTCGGACTCCCGCCGCTGCCGGCCTTCGTCCTCGCCGTCGTTCTCGCCGGCGCGGCGGGAGGGCTGTTCAGCCCCATCTCCGGTCGTCTGCGCGGCATGTACCTGGGCATCGCCACCCTCGCCCTGGTCTTCCTCGGCCACCATGTGATGCTCAACGCCCAGGAGATCACGGGCGGCTTCAACGGCCGCTCAGTGCCGGCGCTGGAGATCCTCGGGTTCTCCTTCAGCGACACCTCACCCGACGGCCTCGCCGTGCTCGGCGTCCCCTTCGGCGGGCTGGAACGCCTGTGGTACGTCGGCCTGGCACTGGTGGCCGTCGCCTGGCTCGCCGCGCGCAACATCCTGCGGGGCCGTCCAGGACGCGCCCTGGCGGCGGTACGCGACAGCGAGGTCGCCGCAGCCGTCATGGGCGTTCCCCTCACCCGGTACCGGGCTTCGGCGTTCATCGTCTCCTCGATGTACGCCGGAGCGGCGGGCGCTCTGCTCGCCCTGGTCTTCAAGCGCGTCGTCCCCGACCACTTCGGACTGCTGCTCTCCATCGACTACCTGGCGATGATCGTCATCGGCGGACTGGGATCGGTCGGCGGCGCAGCCGCAGGAGCCGTATTCGTCGCCCTGATCCCTCAGCTCCTCACCAAGTACGCCGACCACCTGCCGCTGCTCACCGCCCCCGGCACCGCCGGATCCGGCGTGGCCCCCGGTGAAGCCGCGCGCTACCTCTACGGTGCGGCCATCGTCGTCGTCCTGGTCTTCGCGCCGGGCGGCCTGGCCGGCCTGGCCCACAGACTGTCGCGCCGCTCCGGCGACGGCACCCGCCGCATCCGGCGCTTCCCCCTTCGTACCCGCCGCACCGCCTCCGGCCCCCAGGGCGTCGAAGGCACCACCCCGAAGGAGCACACACAGTGACACACCCCCGCCTTGCCCCGGCCGCAGCCGTTCTCGCGGTGCTTGCCCTGGGCGCCACGGCATGCAGCGCGAAAAGCGGCACCGGAGCAGACAAAGCCGGCAGCGACGGCGTCAAGACCGGCCCTGGAGTGACGGACACGACCATCACCCTGGGTGCGCTGACCGACCTGACGGGACCGTACGCCTCGCTCGGCAAGAGCATCGTCAACGCACAGCAGCTCTATGCCGACCAGCTCAACGCCTCCGGCGGAGTCTGCGGCCGCACCGTCCGGATCACCGTCAAGGATCACGGCTACGACGTGCAGAAGGCCGTGTCGGCGTTCGCCGAGACCGAGCCGAACGTGGCGGCCATGGCCCAGGTGGTCGGCTCTCCCGTAGTGGCCTCGCTGCAGCAGGAGATTGGAGCCAAGCATCTGCTGACGCTTCCGATGGCCTGGGCCTCCAGCCTCCTGGGCCATGAATACATCCAGGTCGTCGGCTCCACCTATGACATCGACATGATCAACGGTGTCGACTTTGTCGTCCGCAAGGCCGAGTTGAAGCCCGGCGACAAGATCGGCCATGTCTACTTCGAGGGTGAGTACGGCGAGAACGCCCTCGCCGGAGCCGCGTACGCGGCGAAGCAGCACAAGCTGACCATCGTCGAACAGAAGATCAAGCCCACCGACCAGGACCTGACAGCACAGGTCGCCGCCCTGAAGCAGGCCAAGGTCAAGGCGATACTCATCAGCGCCGGCCCCCGGCAGTCGGCAGCCCTGGTCGGCACCGCGGCGGCCCAGGGATTCGGCGTCCCGGTACTGGGCAACGCGCCCGGCTTTGCCCCGCAACTGCTCGCCACCCCGGTCGGCCCCGCCCTGGAGAAGCAGTTCCACCTGGTCAGCCCCGCCCCGGCGTTCAGCTCCGGAGACGCCGACGTCCAAAAGCTCGCCGAGGACTATCGAGCGAAGTATCCCGGCGCAGCACTCGACAGCGGTGTCATGAGCGGCTGGAACGCGATCAGCGTCCTCGGCGAGGACCTGAAGGCAGCCTGCAAGGCCAAGGACCTGACGCGGGAGGGCATTGCCGCGGCGCACCGCAACCAGTCCGAACTCACCGTTCTCGGAGTGTCGTTCGACTTCTCCGACCGCGCCAAGCCGTCCACTTACCAGTCCTTCATCCAGAAGCCCGCCAAGAATGCCGAAGGAGGCCTGACAGTCGTCGAGCCGGCCCGCGAAGCGCCCGCGGCACGCACATACCCCCTGCCCAGGGGCTGAATCGGCACTCTCACGGCGCTGCAGCCGTCGAAGGCCACGGTCCGCCGCCGCCGGCAGAACACCCCCGGCGGCGGCGGACCGCGCGCCGCGATCGAGGGCGAACGCCGACGGCGGTCCGCGACGGCCGGCAGGGCCCATGGGCGAACGCCACCGCCACCGCCACTGCCGGCGCGGCGCCCCGGCCGTCGGGCGACAGCCCTGCACGGACTGGAGTGCCCACGCCCGCGGCTTGACGTCCGGGTCGTCCGGCACCGCGAAGTACGCCGCTCACGGCCCCGGTGCATGCTGCCCGGATCCCCGCGGGCTCCCGGCCATCGGCGACCGGGGTGGGAAGCCGGAGTTCCGGTCTTGCCCTTTACGGCGGCCGTGGGATGGACGTGCCGTCGTCAGGCTGCGGGGGAGAGCCGCCGCGCCGCTCGGCCGAACCGGGCGGCCTGGTCAGAACTGCTCGACGAAGTACGGCTGCACGGTCATCGTGCCGTTGCCGCGCGCTCCCTTGCGAACGCCGCTGTCGCTTCGGGCCAGGGTGTACCAGGAGTCGACGTAGTCGTCGTCATCGGTCCACCAGCTGTCGGGCATGGCATCCAGGACGGCGCTCACCAGCGGTATGTAGGCGCCCTGGTCGACGACGGTCAGAAGGACCGCCGCGATCGCCTTTGCCAGATTGCGGTAGTTGGTGCCGTCGTCGTCCTCCATCATCACGGCGTCGGCGAGGTTGTACTTGTACAGCGACCAGTTCACCAGCACCTGGTTCGGGTGGTACGTCACGCCGTCGTCGTCAAGGTACGGCATGTCCACCGGATCGACCCGCACCTTCCCGTCGTGGCCGAAGCCCGTGACGAGCGTGTAGATCTCGGCATTGCCCTTGATCCAGGGCTCCTCGTCGTCGGAGAGCCGGACCGACGTGATGCGAGTGGTCCAGAAGCCTGAGCCGGTCGCAGACGACGAGGCGGCCGGGGCATCCGGCACGACGGACGGCGCCGGACCGGCCTTGACGGAGGAGGCCAGTCCGTAGCGGCCCAGTTGCTCCTTCAGCACCTCTATTCCGGCCGCCAGTGCCTTCGCCCCGTCGATGTCGACCACGTACACGGGGTGGCGGGGCGGCGTGCGGGTGTCGAGCGCGTGAGCACGTCCGCGACTGTCGTACGCCGTCGCGGTGCGGGCGCCGTCGTCGGAGCCGGCCGCGGCCACCCACGGTGTGGCTCCGGCGGCCAGTGCCGCGCGCATGGAGTCGGTTCCGAGCCTCAGCCGCAGCAGGGACCCGACTCCCGCGGGAAGGCCCTTGGAGGCCGCGACACGCCGGTCGGCCTCCGTGAGCTTGGCCTGCAGCTGCCGGTCGGCCCCCTCGGCGAGGGTCGTCACGGCGACCTCGCCGGAGGACAGCACCGCGCGACGGACGTGATCGCGCCATGCGGCATCGGACAGCGAACCGGCGAGGCCGCGCGCCGCCTGCTCCTTGGCCTGAGCGACGTCGGAGGCGTCGGCCCCCGATATGGGCGCTGCCGCCGCCGGAGCGCTGTTCACGGCTTGACCTGCCGACAGGGCCAGCACTAACGCGGCGATGCAGGCGACTACGCCGCGGCGTCTGGAGCGGTGATGTCTCATGTGACTCCACCCTTCTGGGATGGTCGGATTGTTGCGCCGTCATGGCGGCCCGAACCGGTCGCGCCCGGGCCCGCGGACATCCGGACGCGCGGATGTCCGCGGCAAGCATGACGTCAGGACTGAACGCCTACAAGATGTGTACATGACATATCTGCACGCCGTGCGATCCGCTCCCCACCGCAGACGACGCACCGCGTCCCCGCAAGCGCTATGGGCGAACGAGGGGGCGCGGTTCGCTGGAGCGTGCTGCCGCGGACGACGAGCCGGCGGTGAGAACTCTCCACGTCGCCGGCGTGGAGCGGGCAGGCCGCGTCGGGTCAGCGAGCGTCGGAGAAGTTGTGCACGCCCCACCAGCCGGAGTCGTCGTGGTAGATCCCCACACCGACTTCGGTGAACGACGTACTGGTCTGAGCCTTGTAGTGGCCCGGGCTGTGACGCCACATGGACTGGAACTTCTCCGCCGCCTCCTGAGCGGACATCGACTCGTCGCTCCACCAGACGATGTTCTCGCCGATCCAGGTGCGGCTTCCCGTCACGAGGTATCCCGTGTCCGAGTCGCTGGAGTGGCCGAACCCGGAGGTGCTCATATGCCGCGCCCACCTGCGGGCGAAGTCGCTCAGATCCGTGCGCAGGGTCAGTGGAGGCAGATTGACCGTCGCCCGCTCGGCGTTGAGGAGTTTCAGCGACAGCGCCTCCGCCTCGCTCATGCTCTGCGACGTCGTCCGGGGGCCGGGAAGGGTGGGATCGGGGCCGACGGGGCCGCTCTTCGGCGACGTTGCCTTCGCCGTGGCCGTGGGGCGAGGAGTACGCGTCGTGGCGGCGCGGCTCCGTGCCGGGGTGGACGCGGTGACCGGGGACGGCGCTGCGGCCGCGGAGGGGGACGCCGTCCGGGACGCGGACGGGCTGGCGGACGGGCTGACGGACGGAGACACGGACTGGCTTGCGAACGGTGTCTCCCGCCCCGCCGACAGGGTCGGAACAGCGGAGGCGGCCGCTTCGGCAGGAGAGGCCACGTTGGACGGGCCCGTCGCCTCCGGGTCCGGATCCGCCAGTGCGACCGCACCTGCCGCTATTCCCACCGTCAGCACAACGCCTGAAAGGGCCATACCCCTTCCTGCGCCGCCGCCCTCACGCCGGTGGCGGCGCTGCTTCCGGCGATGCCCGCGCCGACGTTGCTCACCTTGGGACACATCCGTTCCGGGCGGCCGTTCGTTGGGTATGTACATCACACTGCTCCGCTGTTGTTCGAATCTGTCGGCTTGATGTCCGACAACAGGGAGACCCGCGGCACCGGCTCAGATAACAGTTCCGTCGAGCCAAGCAACTGCGCCCTCCGTGAAGAACGGGGCGCAGTCGCGGCGGACCGCCTGTCGCCGGCGCTCGGCCCGTACCCCGAGGGGGGTACGGCGAGCGACCCCGCTGGGGGGACGCCCGCTGCCCGGTTCGGCCATAGCGTCGTCCGCCATGCATGTGATTCTTCGGCAGGTGTGGTCGGCGGTCCGTCCGGTGACCGCGCAGCAGCGGTTCCTGTGGTGGTGCGGGACGCTGCTGCTGGCGTCCGGCGCGGTTCATGCGGTGGTCGCAGCGGTGGACTGGGCGCCGTGGCGGGGTGCGGTGTCGTGGCGCAAGCCGGCGGTGTTCGGGATGTCGTTCGGAGTCCTGTCCTGGTCGGCGGTGTGGGTGATGCGCCAGCTTCCCGCCCGGCGGTGGGGGTGGTTGCCGGCCTCGCTCCTCGGCGCCGGCTCCGTCGTCGAGGTCACCATGATCACGATGCAGCGGTGGCGCGGGGAAGCGTCGCACTTCAACCAGGAGGCGGCCTTTGACTCGGCGGTCTGGTCCGTGATGGGCAGTGTGGTGGTCCTCGTGGCGTTCGCCATCGCCCTGTTCCTCGTGTGGTCGCTGGTGCGGTTCCAGGGCACGCCCGCTGCCCGCATCGCCGTCGTGGCAGGTTTGCTCGCCATCCTGGTGAGCGGATACATCGGGTTCGGCATGGCCGAAGAGGGTGAAGCCGTAGTGGATGCCACCGGCCGGGTGCCCGACACGGTGGTGTTCGGGGCCGAGGGCAGCGCCAAGCTGGCGCACGCCGTCGGCATGCACGGGCTGCAGGTGCTGGGCCTGCTGGCCATCGGTCTCGGCCTGCGCCTGCCGCCTGCCCGCACCCAGGTCCGGTTGATGGCCCTGGCAGCCGTCGGCTACGGGGCGCTGTACGCCTCGGTGACCGCCACCGCGTACGCCGGACTGCCCTGGACGGCGCCCGGCGGGTTGCCGGCGCTGCTCGGCCTGGCCGGGGCCGCGGCCGTGCTGGCAGTGTCCGTCATCGTGGCGCGGCGGTTGCCGTTGGGCGTTGAGCGACGCCGTGCCGACATGATGAGGTAGCCCGCATGAACCGGCTCGCCCTGATCGTCTCGTGGGGCAGCGGCCTTCCCGCCCGGACCGTGGACGCCTGGCTGGCGGCTGTCGCGGTGGCGGTCGTGGTCAGCGAGCGTCTGACCACCACGCCGTCGCTCGGCGTGCGGCTGCTGTCGGCAGTGGTGCTGGCCGCAGTGATCGGCGGCAGCCTCGCCGCCCGGCGGCGCATGCCGGTGACGGGTTACGCGGCGGGTACGGCGGCGCTTGCTGTGGAGGCGCTGTGGGTGACCCCCGGCGCGCTGTCGCCGATGGCGAATCTGATCGGCCTGTACTGCGTCGGCTATTACGCCACCCCACGGCAGACGCTGTGGGGACCTGTGATCGCGCTGCCGGGCATCGCGGCGTACTTCGTCGGCGACGACGTTCCGCCGTCGCCCGCCGTGCCTGCCGCGGTGGTGGTCGTGTGGCTGCTCACCTGGGCCGTCGGCTATGCCGGAGCGCGTCGGCGGGAGCGGCAGGCGAACGATCGGCGGCTGATGAGCCGGGACGCGGTCATCGACGAGCGCAACCGGATCGCCCGCGAACTGCACGATGTGGTGGGGCACACCATGAGCGTCATGCTGGTGCAGTCCGGCGCGGCCCGCGTGGTGCTCGGCGACGACCCGGACAAGGCCCGCGAGATCCTGGCCGGTGTGGAGCGGGCCGGGCGGGAAGCTTTCGACGAGTTGGACCGGGTGCTTGGCCTGCTGCGCCGGGAAGACGGCGTCGACCTGCACCCGGGCCTTGTCGAACTGCCCCGCTTGGCGCGGCGGACGGCGGAAGCGGGAATGGACGTGACGGTGCGGGTGGATCCGCCGCAGCCGCGCCTGCCGGGCAGCATCGACCTGTCGGCCTACCGGATTGTGCAGGAGGCGCTGACCAACGCCTTCCGGCACGGCAAGGCGGCCTCGGCGACCGTCGCCGTGCGGTGCGGCGGGCGGAGCGTGGAGGTGGAGGTCCAGGACGACGGGCGCGGCCCGCAGCCGGGCTACCAGCCGGGCCGGGGGCTGCTGGGGATATCGGAGCGGGTGGCCGTGTTCGGCGGCTGTGTCGAGCACGGGAAGGGCGACGGCGGCGGGTTCCGCCTACGGGCCGTGCTGCCTCTGCCGCGTACCGGGGAGTCGGAATGACCCTCCGGGTGCTGCTCGCCGACGACGACGCCCTTCTACGAGCCGGCCTCGGCGTCATCCTCGGCAACGCCGACGGCGTCGAGGTGGTCGATGAGGCCGCCGACGGCATCCGGGCCATCGAACTGTGCCGGACGCTGACCCCTGATGTGGTGCTCATGGACGTACGGATGCCCGGCGTCGACGGCATCGAGGCCACCCGGCGGATCGTCGCCGACGGGCTTTCGACGAAGGTGCTGGTCCTGACCACCTTCCAGCACGACGAGTACGTGTGGGGCGCGCTGCGCGGCGGCGCAAGCGGATTCCTGCTCAAGCGCGCCTCGCCCGAGCGGCTGGTGGACGCCGTGCGCACGGTGGCGTCCGGCGAAACCCTGCTGGATCCGGCGGTCACCCGCGCTCTCGTCGAACACTTCGTGCTGCGCGCCGGCAGCGGACCCGACGTCGCCCACGTCGGGGAGCGGCGACGGCTCGCGGCGCTCACGCAGCGGGAGACCCAGGTGCTGTGCCTGGTTGCGCAGGGGTTGTCGAACGAGGAGATCGCGGGCCTGCTCGTCATCGCCGAGTCCACCGCGAAGACCCATGTGAAGCGGATACTGGCGAAGGTCGGCGCCCGTGACCGGGCACAGGCCGTCGTCCTCGCGTACCGGGCCGGACTGGTGACGCCCGGCGGGTGCTGACACGGGCGTTAGCGCGGGCGTGTGGCCCGCTTCGGCCCCGAGCCGCGGCGCCCGCCGGAAAGCTGATCCATGCGCGTGGGGGCCTGCCTTCGGGCGCGGGGTCTGCGGGTTCGCGGGCTCCGCAAAGTCCCGTACGGCCTTCGCGAGCAGCGGTCAGCCCGGCAGGCGGGCCGGGAACGGCCAGGCACACCGAGGCCGGGACTACTTGCGGACACGGAACCGGAGGATGGTGACGGCGCCTGACCATGTGCTGCTGACCGGTTCCAGGTCTATCCGGGCGAGGCCCGGGGGCGAGAAGCGGATGCCGTCGCCGAGCAGCACCGGCAGCACATACACCAGGATCTCGTCGACGAGCCCCCGCCGCAGGCACTGGCCGGCCACGTCGGCGCCGAGGATCTCCAGATCCTTGCCGCCCGCGGCGCTGCGTGCCGTGGCGACCGCTTCCCCGATGTCACCGGTGAGGAACGTGACCGCCGGGTCCGCCGGTTCCGCCGGTTCCGGCGGTTCCGCCGGTTCCGGCGGCCGATGGGTGAGGACGAACACGGGTCCGGAGAACGGGTAGTCGGTGCTGCCCGGCTTGTCGGCCTCCATCCTGTTGGCCACGTCGTAGGTACGTCGGCCGATGAGCATGGCTCCCGTGGCCGCCGCGATCTCCGGGAACTCGTCCGGCGCCATGAAGTCGAAGATCCAGTCCATCGTGTGGCCGGGACCGGCGATGAAGCCGTCCAGCGACATCGCTCTGTTCACGACGACCTTCCCGTTTCCGGCGCCGGCGTCGCTCCTTTTGTTCATCCGTCCTCCCTCGCCCCGTTCCGGATCGCGGCCGGCCTCAGAGCGCCGGCGAGTTCCCGACCTGCTCCGTCCGTCCTACCCGGTCCGTGGCTGACGTGGCGGCTTCGCGCGGTATGCGGACGCGGACACCCCGCGTGACCACGTAGGTCTCCGAGGTCTGCATGAACGGAATGCGCCCTGCCCGCAATGTCATTGTCGCGCGTGCGCGCGGTCGAGTCCCGGCCCCTCGTCGGTCCGCGAGCTGGGCCACCCGCCCGTGCGCGCGGGCCGAGTCCGGCCCGCGTCTCCTGGCTGGCCGCCGCGCGGGCGGTTGCCGGGACGGATGACCGCGCCTCACCGGGGCGCTGCGGCTACCGGCGCGGGCGGCGGCCCAAGGCGGTCAGCAGCATCGGCAGTGCGTGCCGCAGTTCGCGGTACCCGTACGTCCCGCTGTGGGTCCCGGAATAGATGTGCGTGGTCACCGGCGCTCGCAGATCCCTGAGTCGACTGTTCAGCAGCCGGGTCTCCTGCGCGCAGACGGCTTCGGTGAGGGAGACGACGTCATCGTCCGCCAGCGCTACCCATTTCTCGGTGCCCGGGATGTGCGGATCGGGGTCCTCGCCATCGAGAGGTCCCGGGGTTCCGTCGCCGCAGGCGAGGTAGACGGGCGTGTGGCGCAGGCCCTTGGCGTGGCGGAACGGGTCCCAGTCCAGCCATGCCTTCCACTGCTGCCACGGATCCCCGAAGATCGCGTAGCCGTCCACTCCCACGAACTTCGCGCCGGACAGCCACATCTCCGGATGCCGGATCGGGTGCACCGGGGCCCCGAACGCGGCCACTGCGCCGAACAGTCCGGGAGTCCGGGCGGCGATCCCCAGAGCACCGAAGCCGCCCTGCGACTCGCCGGCCGCCGCTCTGCGCGACCCGGCGCCGTAGTCTCGCTCCACCAGGGGCATGACCTCGCGGAGAAAGTATGTGCGCACCCGGGGCGGGCCCTGCCGGCCGTGGTTCCACCAGTCGGTCCAGAACCCGAACAGCGGCATACCGGGCATGACGACCAGGACATCGTGCAGCTCCGCGAGTTCCTGAACGCGGAACATCGTCGTCCATGTGGTGTGGTCGCCGTCGCCGCCGGCCAGCAGATAGAGGGTGGGCCAGCGGTCGTGGGGTCTGCGACGGTCCCAGCCGCGGGGGGTGAGAAGGGCCACACGGCCGGGACCGCCCAGAGCCGGGGAGTCGATGGTCAGCTCGATGAGCCGCTCGTCCAGGCGTTGTTGTGCAAGGACCCGACTCGTGGCCTCGGCGGGGGCCGCGCCCGCCAGTGAGTGTCCGCCGGCGGTCAGCAGCGCCGCACCGGTGAGCACCGTGCGGCGTCGTACGTACGGGTGTGGCATACCCGTATCCATCGGCCAAGGGGCCACGGGCCTTGAGCGTCTGTCCACAGCGGGCCGGACAGGCCGGGCGCGAGCCCGGTGCCGCAAGGGTCCGGAGCCTGACCGGAACAGGCTGCGCGACCGCATTGCACCTGGACCGCCAGCAGCTGCCTCCTCCTCGCCGAAGGGCACGCAGGCCGTTCCCTTGACAGAAGGTCGGCAGCCGGGCTTTCGTAGGTCCGTTGCGCATAGCGATACTGTTTTTGTAATTCGCAACGAGTGCTCTGATTTTCCTACACTGCGGAGTAGCGCTGCCGATGACTCGTAAGCCACCTGCCGAGGACCCCGGCGACGCCCGTCTGCGGGTCGGCCCGCCGAAGGAGTACGCCGCCGGCATTCCCGCGGTCACCTCCTCGCTGCGGCATGCCGGCGAGCAGATGGGGGTCCGCCGCAGTCTGCTCACTCTGCTCCGGGTGAATCAGAAGGAGGGCTTCGACTGTCCGGGCTGCGCCTGGCCCGAGCCGGACCACCGGCACAAGGCGGAGTTCTGCGAGAACGGGGCCAAGGCCGTGGCCGAGGAGGCCACCGTACGCCTGGTCACCCCGGACTTCTTCGCCGAGCACACCCTGGAGGAACTGCTCCCCCGCAGCGACTACTGGCTCGGGCAGCAGGGACGTCTCACCCACCCCATGTACCGGCCGGCCGGTGCCGACCGGTACCGGCCGATCTCCTGGGACGACGCGTTCGCCGTGATCGCGCGCGAACTCGCCGAGCTCGATCACCCCGACCAAGCCGCCTTCTACACCTCCGGGCGGGCCAGCAACGAGGCCGCGTTCGCCTATCAGCTCTTCGTCCGGATGTTCGGCACCAACAACCTGCCGGACTGCTCCAACATGTGCCACGAATCCAGTGGCTCGGCCCTGGTCGA
Source organism: Streptomyces sp. MUM 178J (assembly GCF_022414575.1). Lineage (GTDB taxonomy): Bacteria > Actinomycetota > Actinomycetes > Streptomycetales > Streptomycetaceae > Streptomyces > Streptomyces chengmaiensis. The sequence continues at coordinate 64,331 of NZ_JADWYQ010000012.1, forward strand.
GACGATCGGCATCGGCAAGGGCAGCGTCAGCCTCGAGGACCTCTACGAGGCCGACCTGATCCTCGTCGTCGGCCAGAACCCCGGCACCAACCACCCCCGCATGCTCTCCGCGCTGGAGGAGGCCAAGCGGCGCGGCGCCCGCGTCATCGCGGTCAACCCCCTGCTCGAGGCCGGCCTGCTCCGGTTCAAGAACCCCCAGAAGCCCTCCGGCGTCATCGGCGGCGGCACCCAGCTCGCCGACCGATTCCTGCAGATCAGGCTCGGGGGCGATCAGGCACTGTTCCAGGCCTTCAACCGGCTGCTGCTGGAGGCGGAGGACGACGATCCCGGCGCCGTCCTCGACACCTCCTTCATCACCGCGCACACGCACGGCTTCGAGGAGTTCGCCGAGCAGGCCCGCAAGACCTCCTGGGCGGACATCCTGGAGGCCACCGGGCTGTCCGAGACCGAGATCAGGGCCGCGTTCCGGGAGATCCTCGCCGCCGAGAAGACCGTCGTCTGCTGGGCGATGGGCCTCACCCAGCACCGTCACTCCGTCCCGACCATCAGGGACGTCGTCAACTTCCTTCTCCTGCGCGGCAACATCGGCCGCCCCGGCGCGGGGCTCTGCCCGGTGCGCGGCCACTCCAACGTGCAGGGCGACCGGACCATGGGCGTCTACGAGAAGCCGAGCGAGGACTTCCTCGACGCGCTCGGCGCCGAGTTCGGCTTCGCACCGCCCCGCCCTCACGGTCACGACGCGGTCGAGACCATCCGCGCCATGCGGGACGGCGAGGTGAAGGTCTTCGTGGGACTGGGCGGCAACTTCGTCGCCGCCGCCCCGGACACCGAGGTGACGGAACAGGCGCTGCGCAACTGCCGGCTCACCGTGCAGATCTCCACCAAGCTCAACCGTTCCCACGTGGTCACCGGGGAAGAGGCGATCATCCTGCCCTGCCTGGGCCGCACCGAGGCCGATCTGAGGCCCTCGGGGCCCCAGTCGGTGACGGTGGAGGACTCTATGGGCATGGTTCACCTGTCGCGAGGACGGCTCGCCCCTGCCTCCGATCACCTCCTCAGCGAGGTGGCGATCATCTGCGGCATGGCCCGGGCTGCGCTCGGGGCCCGCGAACCCCGTGTGCCCTGGGACGACTTCGCGGCCGACTACGATCGTATCCGCGACCGCATCGCTCGTGTGATCCCTGGCTTCGAGGACTTCAACGACCGGGTGCGACGACCAGGCGGCTTCGCCCTGCCCCACCCGCCCCGCGACGAGCGCCGCTTCACCACCGCCACCGGCCGGGCCAACTTCACCGCGAACCCGGTGGAGTTCCCACGCGTACCGGAAGGCCGCCTGCTGCTGCAGACCCTGCGCTCGCACGACCAGTACAACACCACCATCTACGGACTGGACGACCGCTATCGCGGCATCCGCCGGGGACGCCGCGTGCTGTTCGTGCACCGGGACGACCTCGCCGCCCGCGGCCTGGCCGACGGCGACCTCGTCGACATCGTCAGCGAGTACGAGGACGGAGTGGAGCGCCGAGCACCGCGCTTCCGCACCGTCGCCTTCCCGACGCCCCGTGGCTGCTGCGCGGCGTACTTCCCGGAGACCAACGTCCTGGTGCCGCTGGACTCGACAGCAAAGACCAGCAACACCCCCACGTCCAAGTCCATCGTGGTCCGGCTGGAACCGGCTGCCGGGGTGTGAACAGAGGAAGGTCCGGGTGGCCGGCATGAAGACGCCGGCCACCCGGACCCGTTCTGTTGCCACCGGCGGCCGGGTGCCGCGCTTCGGCGCCGGCGCGGGCATCACCTGGGGCTCGGACCCCGGGCGCGAGTGGGACGAGACCGAACTCAAGGCGTCCCGGCTGCTCCAGGGCCGCGGGGTCGCTGGTGACGTCCCGCAGGTCGGTGGCGACGAGTTCACCGAAGCGGGCGAGAGCGGGCGGGTGGTGCGCCCCGCGCACACCGCGATGGGCCGTGCGTCGAGTGGAGCGGGAACCAAGCACGCGCTTCCCCTTTCGGAACGTAGCGCGTCAAAGGCGTGAGCCTCCTGGAACGGTGCTCCAGGAGGCTCACTGAGTCGGATTCTGGCTATGTGGTGCGCGCGTCCACCGCGCTGTCCTTGGACTCGTTCGACGAAGTGCCGTTCCCGTTCTCCAGGCCCTCCTCGAACGCCGAGACGGCCTGGTCGATCAGCCGTTCCTCCTGCTTCTTCCGTTGGGCGGCCAGGTAGGCGTGGTGTTCCCGGCGGAAGGACTTGACCGTGGCCAGGCACATCCCGATCATCACGAAGGTGAAGGGCAAGGCCGTGATGATCGCCACCGTCTGCAGCGTGGACAGCGACGAGGTTCCCGTGCCGCTGGCGATCAGCAGCGCGACGGCCACGGCGCCCTCGGCAGCGCACCAGAACACGCGGCTCCAGGTCGGCGGGTCGGGGTGGCCGCCGGAGGCCAGCACGTCGACCACATAGCTGCCGGAGTCTGAGGAGGTGACGAAGAACAGCACGATCAGCAGGATCGCCACCCCGGCGACGAACGCGCCGCCCGGCAGGCCGTCGAGCAGTTGGAAGAGCGCGCTGTCCGTGCCGACCGCGCCGTCCTCGCCCACCAGCCCACCCTCACCGACCGTCTCCCGGTGGAGCGCCGAGCCGCCGAGGATCGCGAACCAGAGGAAGGTCAGCAGGGTCGGTACCAGCAGCACGCCCGTGACGAACTCGCGAACGGTCCGGCCGCGGGAGATTCGGGCGATGAAGACGCCGACGAACGGAGCCCAGGAGATCCACCAGCCCCAGTAGAAGATCGTCCAGCCGCTGACCCAGGCGGTGCCGTCCGCGCCCTGGGAGGCGCCGGTGTCGAAGCTCAGCGCGAGGAGGTTCTGCAGATACGCACCGATGTCCTCGACGAAGCCGTTGAGGATGAACAGCGTCGGGCCCGCGACGAGGACGAACACCATCAGCGCGGCGGCCAGGCCCATATTGATGTTCGACAGCCACTTGATGCCCTTGCCGACGCCCGTGACCACGGAGACGGTGGCGAGCGCGGTGATGATCACGATGAGGAGGACCCGAAGGGGTGTGCCGGGCTCGTCCACCCAGCCCTGGAAGCCGAGGCCCGCGGAGATCTGCAGGACGCCGAAGCCGAGCGAGGTGGCCACGCCGAAGACGGTGCCGACGACGGCGATGGTGTCGATGGCGTCGCCCCAGGCGCCCTTGACCTTGTCGCCGAAGATCGGTTCCAGCGCCCAGCGGATCGAGATGGGACGGCTCTTGCGGTGCACGGCGTAGGCGACGGCGAGGCCTACCACGACGTAGATGGCCCAGGGGTGGATTCCCCAGTGCAGGAACGTCTGGACCATGGCCATCTCGCTCCGCTCGGCCGCGCCGTCACCGACGCCCGGCCTCGGGGAGATGAAGTGGTTCAGCGGCTCGGCGACGCCCCAGAAGACGAGCCCGATACCCATACCCGCGGCGAACAGCATCGCCAGCCAGGAGGCCATGCTGAACTCGGGCCGTTCGTCGTCCTTGCCGAGCTTGATGTCTCCGAAGCGACCGATGCCGACCCAGAGGGCAAAGATCACAAAGAGAGAGACAAGGGCTGTGTAATACCAACCGACACCACTGATGATCTCCGTCTGCACTGTGCTGATGACGTCCTGTGCAGAGTCCTTGAAGACTGTTGCATAGAGCACGAAGGCGACGATGATGATCGCGGATGGCCAGAAGACACGCGGTGCAATCGACGCTGAGGGGGAGCGGATCCCCGATTTCTCTTGATTCGAGGTATCGCCTGGCGATTTCGCCGTCTGGGGAGCAGCCATGCTCTTGTTCCTTCTGTCGTCGGGCTCTGGCATGGTCGGTGGGACTGCCGCGCGCTGCGGGGACACAGGGTGCAGTGTTGCGCAATGAGAAATAGTTCGCTGTTGGCGCAACAGGGAACACGTCCTGTGTCTTGCCGTCAAGCCCCTTCGGCCGGTCGCTGGGCTCTCGACCGGCATCGGAATCGAGCTGTGACCCATGAGGCGACGGATGGCCTGCTGGTTGGCGGCCGCGGTGGCGGTGTGCGGGGCGCCGGGCGCCGCCTCTGTGTCGGTGAGGCCGGTCGGGCCGCGGCCGGCGAGCGCCCATTCCGGTCTGGAGGTCTGGACGCGGAGCCGGCCGTCAGGTTCGTGCCGCCGGGCCCGGCGCGGCCGAGGCTGGGCTGGCTCCCCGGTGAGGACGGCGCCTTCCGTTCGCGATCGCCTCGCACCCTGCGGTGGGCGGTGAATCCCTTGACCCCTGGTCGGCGCTCCAGGATGCTGTGTTGCGGAACATGAGATATGTGCCGTAATAAGCAACACCTGTTTCAGATCTCGTATAACCGAGGAGTGGCCATGACGCACCAGGTCCGTGCCGTCGTCGCGCGGGGCAAGGGCGCCCCCGTCAGCCTGGAAACGATCATCGTGCCCGACCCGGGTCCGGGTGAGGCGCTGGTGAAGATCGAGGCCTGCGGGGTCTGCCACACCGATCTGCACTATCGCGAGGGCGGCATCAACGACGACTTCCCCTTCCTGCTGGGCCATGAGGCCGCGGGCATCGTGGAGTCGGTGGGGGAGGGGGTCACCGACGTCGCGCCCGGCGACTTCGTGATCCTAAACTGGCGTGCGGTGTGCGGCCAGTGTCGTGCCTGTCAGCGCGGAGAGCCCTGGTACTGCTTCAGCACCCACAATGCCAAGCAGAAGATGACCTTGCTGGACGGCGCCGAGCTCTCGCCGGCGCTGGGCATCGGAGCGTTCGCGGAGAAGACGCTCGTCGCGGCCGGGCAGTGCACCAAGGTCGACCCGACCGCGTCGGCGGCCGCCGCCGGTCTGCTCGGGTGCGGCGTGATGGCGGGCATCGGCGCGGCCATCAACACCGGCAGCGTCGGCCGCGGTGACTCCGTCGCCGTCATCGGCTGTGGCGGGGTCGGGGCCGCGGCGATCGCCGGGGCGAACCTGGCGGGCGCGGCCAAGGTCATCGCGGTCGACATCGACGACCGCAAGCTGGAGACCGCCAGGAATCTGGGCGCGACCCACACCGTCAACTCCAAGGACGCCGACGCCGTCGAGGCGATCCGCGAGCTGACCGGCGGCTTCGGCGCCGACGTCGTCATCGAGGCGGTCGGCCGCCCCGAGACATACGAGCAGGCCTTCTACGCCCGCGACCTCGCCGGCACGGTCGTCCTGGTCGGAGTGCCGACCCCGGAGATGAAGCTGGAGCTGCCGCTGCTGGACGTCTTCGGCCGGGGTGGCTCCCTGAAGTCATCCTGGTACGGCGACTGCCTGCCGTCGCGCGACTTCCCGATGCTCATCGACCTCTATCTCCAGGGCCGGCTGGACCTGGACGCCTTCGTCACCGAGACCATCGCGCTGGACGAGGTCGAGAAGGCCTTCGAACGGATGCACCACGGCGATGTGCTGCGCTCGGTGGTGGTCCTCTGATGGCCGCCCGTATCGAGCACCTCGTCACCTCGGGCACGTTCTCGCTGGACGGCGGCACCTGGGACGTCGACAACAACGTGTGGATCGTCGGCGACGACTTTGAGGCGATCGTCATCGATGCCGCGCATGACGCCGGGGCGATCGCCAGGGCCGTCGGCGGGCGCACCCTCAGGGCCATCGTGTGCACGCACGCGCACAACGACCACATCGACGCCGCGCCCGAACTCGCGGCGCGCACGGGTGCCCCGGTCCTCCTCCACCCGGACGACCTGCCGCTGTGGAAGCAGACCCATCCCGACAAGGAGCCGGACGCCGAATTGACCGACGGCCAGGGCATCACGGTGGCCGGCGTCGAGCTGACGGTGCTGCACACGCCCGGCCACGCCCCCGGCGCGGTCTGTCTGTACGCGCCGGCGCTGACGGCGCTCTTCAGCGGCGACACGCTGTTTGCCGGCGGGCCGGGGGCGACGGGGAGGTCGTACAGCCACTTCCCGACCATCGTCGAGTCGATCAGGGACCGGCTGCTGACGCTGCCGGGAGACACCGTCGTGCACACCGGACACGGGGAGACGACCACCGTCGCCACCGAGGCCCCGCACCTCCAGGAGTGGATCGACCGCGGTTTCTGACGCCCACAGGAGACCCTCACACGCCCGCCCTCGGCTCGCGGCCATCGCGAGCCGATGTGGCGGGCTGTTGTTGTCCTATGCGAATTAGGTTCTGCATGGCGCAACGCAAGGAATGGCTCACGGCGCCCTCTGAACGCCTTGACACGGGGTTCCGGGCAACCTCAAACTGGCGTTGCGCTTACCGCAATCAGTTTCGTTATACGCACCGAGGTGGTCATGATGATTCCCGCGTGTCCTCTGGCGGATCTGCCGCGAGGAGAGGCCTTCCGGCTCGAGACCGACCCGGCGGTCACGGTGTTCCACACCGAGGACGGCGAGCTCTTCGCCATCGACGACACGTGCACCCACCAGGACGCTTCGCTCGCCGACGGCTGGGTGGAGGACTGCTGGGTGGAATGCCCGCTGCACGCCTCGAAGTTCAACCTCAAGACCGGTGAGGTCGACGCCCCGCCGGCCAAGCTTCCGGTCCGGACCCACGAGGTCGTCGTCGAGAACGGCATGGTCTACGTCAAGCTGTCCACGGCCGCCCCCAACCTGCCGCACTGCGCCGTGCGCAAGCTCGCCGGGATCTCCGCGTGAGGACGGTGGCCGTGGTGGGCGCCTCGCTGGCCGGACTGTCGGCCGCGCGCTCACTGCGGAAGCAGGGCTACGACGGGCGGCTGGTGGTCATCGGAGACGAGCTCCACCGCCCGTACGACCGGCCCCCGCTGTCCAAGGAGTTCCTGGCCGGCGCCGTCGGCGAAGCCGACCTCGCGCTGGAGATGGACGACGAGGACCTGCAGGCGGAGTGGCTGCTCGGCGCCCGCGCCACCGGACTCGACCCCACCCACCGCGCCGTCCGCCTCGACGACGGCCGGGAGGTCCGCGCCGACGGCGTCGTCATCGCGACCGGCGCCGCCCCGCGCACCCTGCCCGGCTCCGAGGGCCTGGCCGGAGTGCACGTCGTGCGCACCCTGGACGACGCCTGCGGGCTACGGGACGAACTGGCCCGCGGCGGACGGCTGGTGGTGATCGGCGGCGGATTCATCGGCGCCGAGGTCGCCTCCACCGCCTACGCCCTCGGGCTCGATGTGACGGTGGTCGAGGCGGCCCCGACGCCGCTCGCCGGACCGCTCGGCGAGACCATGGGCGCCGTGGTCTCCGCCCTCCACGCCGACCACGGCGTACGGCTGGAGTGCGGCGTGGGCGTCAAGGGGCTGAGCGGGGAGACCCGGGTGGACGCCGCTCTGCTGGAGGACGGCCGCAGCATCCCCGCCGACATCGTCGTGGTCGGCGTGGGCGCACGCCCCTGCGTCGAGTGGCTGGAGGGATCCGGCATCGAGCTCGACAACGGCGTCAAGTGCGGTGCGGACGGCCGCACCAGCCTGGCCGGTGTGGTCGCGGTCGGTGACTGCGCCAACTGGTACGACCCTCGTACGGGCGCCCATCGCCGCGTGGAACACTGGACCGGTGCGCGCGAGCGCCCCGACGCCGCGATCGCCACGCTGCTGGCGGGCGGCGCCGTGGAACCGGGTGTGCCCCGGCCGCCGTACTTCTGGTCGGACCAGTACGGCGTGAAGATCCAGTTCGTCGGCCATGCGGCCGGCGCCGACAGCGTGACGATCGAGGAAGGCTCCGCGGACGACCGCAACGTCCTCGCCGTCTACCGGCGTGCCGGTGAGCCCGTCGCCGCACTCGGAATGAACCAGCCGCGGCTGTTCACCCGCTGGCGCAAGCAGCTCGCCCGCCCCACATCTTGACACCGCCCTTGAGGCAGCCGATGCTGCGGTTGCACATGGCGCGCAGTATTGCCTTATACGCAACGCCACCGGAGTCGTTCTTCCCGGCGCGTGAATGACCCCACCACGACGTTCTCCGAGGAGTGCACCGTGACCTCGACCAGCCTGCCGGACAGCCTGATCGCCACCCTCCCCGGCTCCTTCTACACCGATCCCGGGATCTTCGCCCAGGAGCAGGAGCACATTTTTGAGTCCATGTGGTTCTGCGTCGCGCGCTCGTCGGACCTGGCGAAGCCCGGCGCCTTCCGGACCGTCGATGTCGGTCGCGAGAGCATCCTCGTCACGCGGGCCCGCGACAACTCGATCCGCGCCTACTTCAACATCTGCCGACACCGCGGCGCCAGGCTCTGCATGGAGGAGACCGGCGAGGTCAAGCGGGGTTTCCAGTGCCCGTACCACGCCTGGACCTACGGCTTGGACGGCAAGCTCGTCGCGGCGCCCAACCTCACCAAGATGCCCGACATCGGCCGCAACGAGTACGGCCTGGTCGGCGTGGCCACCCGCGAATGGCTCGGCTATGTCTGGGTGTGCCTTGCGGAGAACCCCCCTCCCTTCGAGGAGGCCGTCATCGGCGACGTTGTCGCGCGGCTGGGCGACGCCGAGTCGATCGAGCGCTACGGCATCGAGAACCTCTCGGTCGGCAAGCGGATCGTCTACGACGTGAAGGCAAACTGGAAGCTCATCATCGAGAACTTCATGGAGTGCTACCACTGCGCCACGATCCACCCCGAACTCACCGAGGTGCTGCCGGAGTTCGCGGACGGCTTCGCCGCCCAGTACTACGTCGGCCACGGCGCCGAGTTCGGCGAGGAGGTCCAGGGCTTCACCGTCGACGGCTCCGAGGGTCTGGACCGCATTCCGGGTGTCGCCGAGGATCAGGACCGCCGCTACTACGCCATCACCGTCCGGCCGCAGGTCTTCATCAACCTCGTGCCCGACCACGTCATCTACCACCGCATGTTCCCGATGGCCGAGGACCGCACGATCGTGGAGTGCGACTGGCTGTACCTGCCGCACGTTGTGGACAGCGGCAAGGACGTCAGCCGGTCCGTGGAGCTCTTCCACCGGGTCAACCAGCAGGACTTCGACGCCTGCGAGCGCACCCAGCCCGCGATGAACTCCCGGATGTACGCCAAGGGCGGTGTCCTGGTGCCCAGCGAGCACCACATCGGCGCCTTCCACGACTGGGTGCACGAGCGACTGGGCACCCACCAGCAGTAGGCGAGGAGGGCGGTCAGCCCAGGTAACCTATCCGATGGCTGATCTCCTCCGCGCCCTTGACGAGCACCGGAGCGAGCTCGTGCAGGCGCTCCTCGGTGAGCCGGTACGAAGGCCCGGACGCGCTCACCGCCGCGACGATCTCTCCGTCTCGATTGCGGATGGGGGCGGCGATGGCGTGCAGACCGAGCTCCAGTTCCTCCATGGCCCAGGCGTAGCCACGCTCCCGGATCTCGGTGAGGTTCCTCTCGAGCTTCGTCTTCGCGGTGATGGTGTGCGAGGTGACCTTCTTCATCCCGGACTGGGCCATCAGCGCGGCACGCTCCTTGGCGGGCAGATGGGCCAGCAGGACCTTGCCGCTCGAGGTGGCGTGCAACGGGGTCAGCTGGCCGACCCAGTTCTGGGCGGTGATGGCTCCCGGGCCGCGCACCTGGTAGAGGTTGACCGCGTAGTGCTCCCGCAGTACGGCGATGTTGACAGTCTCGCCGATCTCCTCGGCGAGGTCCTCGCAGACCGGGCGGCCCTGCTGGGTGATGTCGATGCGCGCCGTGGCCGCACCGGCCAGGCGCACGATGCCGAAGCCCAGCCGGTACTTGCCGCGCTCGCCCGCCTGCTCGACCAGGCCGCGCGACTCCAGGGCGCCGAGCAGGCGGAACGCGGTGGACTTGTGAACATCAATCTCGCCCGCCACCTCGCTGACGCCCGCCTCGCCGCGGTGGGCCAGGATCTCCAGGACGCTGATGGCTCGGTCCACCGACTGTACTCCGCCGGTGTGAGAATTTGAGGTTTCGGTTTCAAGGTTGTAGTTGCTCACAACGCAACTATACCCACAGTAAACAACGCTACTGCAAGTGACGACAATGAAATGGCGTCCTCGAAAGTTGCGCCTTCCGCAACTTGGTGCGTATGACGCTACTGCGGCCAGTATGTCGGTGCGGCCTGCATGGCGGTCCTCGGTCTCACCCTCACCGCCTGCGGCGGTGCGAAGGCCGGTGCGGCTCCCCGGAGGCCGGCGGCTCGAGCAGCTCCGACCCGTCGGTCACTGTGAAAGGGCCTGGCAGGCTGCGGCGACGGCCTGCCGGGCCCTCTTGTGTGTCGGGCTGTTTTCCGATGTCATGGCCGCGGCTCGGGTAGCACAGGACGCGGATCAGCACTCTGACCACCGACGGGCTGATATATTTGAGGTATGTCAGAGTCGAAGGTGCTGATGTCACCAGTCCCGCGTGAAGGAAGAGGCGGCCGAAAGATGACCAGCCCCGAGGCCTCCCCTGTGACCGACGCGGCGCCGATGTCATTGGCCGACCAGGCCTACGAGCGCCTTCGGGATCGATTGGTCATGCTCGACATCCGGCCCGGCGAGCCGATCAACGACAACCAGCTTGCCGCGGAGGTCGGCGTTGGACGCACACCCGTTCGCGAGGCACTCAAGCGGCTCGAGACCGACCATCTCGTGGTGTCCTACCCTCGCCGGGGCACATTCGCCACCGCCATCGACGTGACCGAGCTCGGCGCGATCTCCGACATCCGCGAGCAGCTCATGCCGTTCGCGGCCCGGCGGGCCGCCGTCCACGCAGGTGACGCCATGCGCGACGCGCTGCGAGCCAAGGCCGACGAGGTGAGGAGCCTTGAGAGCCCCCGCGGTGATCGCACCGCGATGATGCGGACGGACATGGCGCTGCACCGGCTCATCTACAAGGCGGCCGGCAACCCACACCTCGAGGACGTGCTGATCCGCTACGACAACCTGGCCACCCGAATCTGGTGCCTGGTCATCGATCGGCTTCCCGACCTTGCACACCACATCGTCGAGCACGCGGACCTGCTCGACGCCGTCGCCGACGGCGACGTCGACCGCGCCGAGCACCTCACCCGTGAGCACATCGCCGGCTTTGCCCGTGAGATCCGCGGCGTGCTCTGACCGTCCGCACGCTCGCCGACCGGCTGTGCCCCCATGCCAGGAATCCGGCATGGGGGCACGCGAATTCTGGTCGGGCCGGAGCGATCAGAGGTCGAAGAGGCCCTTCGGCTTCTCCGGGGCTTCGCGCTGCTCCGGTGCGGCCTCGGCCTTCGGTTCGGGCCGGGCCACCGGCTCCGCCGCCGACTGAGCACCGGGGGCGGCTGGCTCCTCCTCGACGTCGAAGAGGGAGCCTGACGGCGTGGGCGTTGCGGTGGTCGCGGGCGCCGGCGCCTCGTCGGCCGGGACGTCGAAGAGCGAGCCGCCCGTGGCGGCTGGTGCGGGGGGCGTCTGGGTGGCGGGCGTGTCGAATAGTGAGCTGCTGGACGGTGTGGCTTCGGTGGGTGCCTCGTCGAAGAGCGAGACGCTTGTGGTGGCTGGCGCGGGGGGCGGCTCGGCAGCGGGTGCGTCGAACAGTGAGCCGCCGGAGGCCGGCTTCGCGGGCGCCTGTGCGGGAGTCTCATCGAACAGTGAGGCGTTTGTGGTGGCTGGAGTGGTCGGTTCGGCTGTGGGTTGGTCGAACAGTGAGCCGCCGGAGGTCGGCCTTGCGGGCGCTTCGTCGAACAGCGACGTCCGGGTGGCGCCGGTGGCATGGGAGGCGGCGGGCTCGGCAGGAGCGGCGACAGGGGTGGCCGGGGCGGCCGCGGTGGGAGCACCGGCGGGTGCCTTCTCGGCCTCGGTCGCGGTCTCACCGGCCTTGACCGAGGCGAGCAGCATCTGCGCGACGTCGAGGACCTCGACCTCCTCGCGGGCCTCGGACTTGGCCTGGAGCGCCGTGACTCCGTCGGAGAGCATCACCCGGCAGAAGGGGCAGCCGACCACGATCTGGTCGGCACCGGTGCCGACGGCCTCTGCGCTGCGGTTCATGTTGATCCGCTCGCCGAGGCTCTCCTCCATCCACATCCGGGCGCCGCCCGCCCCACAGCAGAAGGACCGCTCCGAGTTGCGCTCCATCTCGACGTACGAAGAGCCCGGCAGCGCCGACAGCAGCTCGCGCGGCGGGCTGTAGACCTGGTTGTGCCGGCCGAGGTAGCACGGGTCGTGATAAGTGATCGACCGCGTGTTCGTGCCGGGATCGGGGGCGACCGGCTTCAGCCTGCCCTCACGCACCAGCCGGTTGAGCAGCTGCGTGTGGTGGACGACCTCGAGCTCGATACCGAACTCCTTGTATTCGTTCTTCAGCGTGTTGAAGCAGTGGGCGCAGGTCGCGACCACCTTCTTGACCTTGAACTCCTTGAAGGTCTCGACGTTCTCCTGGGCCAGGGCCTGGTAGACGAACTCGTTGCCGGCGCGGCGGGCCGAGTCGCCGGTGCAGGTCTCGTTGTTGCCGAGTACGCCGAAGGAAACGCCGGCCATGTGGAGCAGCTCGGCGACCGCGCGGGTGGTCTTCTTGGCCCGGTCCTCGTAGGCGCCGGCGCAGCCGACCCAGAACAGCCAGTCGACCGACTCCAGCGACTCCAGGTCCTTGCCGACCTCCTTGACCTCGAACGGCAGGCCCTTGGCCCAGTCCATGCGCGCGCTCGCCGCCATGTTCCAGGGGTTGCCCCTGGTCTCAAGGCCCTTGAAGACCTGGTTGAGCTCGGCGGGGAAGTTCGACTCGATCAGTACCTGGTAGCGGCGCATGTCGACGATGTGATCGACGTGCTCGATGTCGACCGGGCATTGCTCGACGCAGGCGCCGCACATGGTGCACGACCAGAGCACATCCGCGTCGACGACGAAGTCGGCGCCCTCGGGGTTGTAGGACTCCCCGCCCGCGTCGCCCTTGCCGATCAGCGCCCGGTCGGCGTGTCCGGCCAGGCCGGCGGCCTTGAGATAGCTGTGCTCGCGCAGGCCCTTCATCAGCAGCTTCGGCGAGAGCGGCTTCTGGGTGTTCCAGGCCGGGCACTGCGACTGGCAGCGACCGCACTCGGTGCAGGTGGTGAAGTCGAGGAGGCCCTTCCAGGAGAAGTTCTCGATCGCGCCGACGCCGAGCGGGGCGTCCTCGTCGAGGTCGTCGAGGTCTTCCAGGGTGATCGCCATGCCGCCGACAGCGAGCGGCTTGACCGCGCCCAGCGCCGTACGGCCCGAGGACTCACGCTTGAACCAGATGTTGAACCAGGCGGTGAACCGGTGCCAGGCGACACCCATGGTCAGGTTGCGGCCGATGACGATCAGCCAGACCATCGCCAGCGCGATCTTGAAGAACGCGATGAAGTAGACGAGGTTCTCGTTGGCGCTCTGGCCGGCCGGGTAGAGCGCCTCACCGAGCCAGGCCGAGAGGGGGAAGTGCGCGCGGGTCGCGTGCTCATCGTCGGCAAGGCGGTACTCCGCGCCCCGGATGAACAGGATCGCCGCACCCTCCAGCAGGGCCAGGTACTCGACGAAGTAGGCCTGCCAGAACGTCGAGCCGAAGAACCGGCTCTTACGGCCCTCGCTGCGCGGGTGGTGCTTCTGCCGGTAGACGATCAGCCAGACGATGCCGACCGTGCTCAGCGCGCCGATGAACTCGCTGAACCACTCGAAGGGATACCAGTGGCCCACGACCGGCCACGCCCACTCAGGGGCGAAGAGCTGGACGTAGGCGCCCACCACCGCGGTGCTCAGGAAGAGGAACGCCGCGAACACGAACCAGTGCATGATGCCGACCCAGGTCCACTGGAGCATCCGGGTGTGCAGCACGGTCTCCTTGAGCATGGTGACCGTACGAGCGACCGGGTCGCCGGTGCGGCTCGGGCTCGCGGGCTGGCCCGTCCGGATCACCCGGAGCATGCTCCGGACAGCGGGGACCAGGACGAACAGGGCGGCCAGCGTGAGCGCCAGCGACGCCACCATGGCGAAGATCTGCATCAAGGGCTCCTCAGGGACGGTCTTCTGGCCGGGGGAGTGGCGGAGCCTTGTGCGCCGGCCGGCAAAGCTGCATATGGGTGCGGATCCGTGGGTGCGGATCCGGCCTTCCCACGGTGGAGGGAGTGGAGGAGGCTGCGGCATCCCCTGCGGGCGCCGCAGCCTCGCTCCAGGGCGGTGAGCTGCCTCGCGGGGTCAGAGCCCGTCTGCGGGTGAGTCACTCAGCAGCCGTCACTCACGGCTTCACCCGCTCACCCCGCGGGACTTGAGCTCTTCGATGACCGCGGGGAGGACTTCGTGCATGTCGCCCACGACCGAGTAGTTCGCCTTGGTCATCATCGGAGCCTCGGGATCGGTGTTGATCGCGAGGATCGTCTTCGACGACGCGCAGCCGGCCCAGTGCTGGATGGCGCCGGAGATCCCGCACGGGATATACAGGTCCGGGCTGATCCGGGAGCCGGTCTGGCCGACCTGCTCGTGGTGGGGCCGCCAGCCCAGCGAGGTGACCACCCGGGACACCCCGACCGTGCCGCCGAGCAGTGCGGCGAGCTCGGTGACCGCGCCGAAGCCGTCCGCACCACCAGCCCCGCGCCCGGCGCCCACGACGACCTTGGCGGACTTCAGCGAGTCGGAGTGGTCGACGTCCTTGGCGCCGGTCGACACGACCCGCGCCACGAGGTCGGACTCGGCCACCTCCGGGGTCACCTCCACCCAAGCGGCGGGTGACGCGCCCTCAACCGGCGACACGGACCACGAGTGGCCCGCGACGGAGAAGACCGCGGGCCGTTGGTCCAGCTTCATCTCCTCCAGTGCCGCCCCGCCGACCACCTGCCGGGTCACCACGAACGGCGCCAGGCCGTGGAATGCGGTCGCGTTGGCGGCCATGGGCACGTCGAGCCGGGCGGCCAGATGCGCCAGCACCTCGTTGCCCCGCGGTGAACCCGCGGCGGTGACCACGACCGAGCGGGTGGACTCGCGGATCGCCTGCAGTGCCGCGGCCCAGGCGGCCCCGGCGTACGACGCGAACGCTTCGCCCACCGCGTGGTGGACCTCGGCCGCGCCGTGCGTGCCGAGTTCGGCCGCCAGCGCGTCACGGTTCTCGACCGCGCCCACCACGACCGCGCGGATGGCGATGCCGCCGCCCTCGGCCGCCAGCGACCGGGCGAAGGCGAGCGTCTCCAGCGAGATCTCGCTCGCGGCGCCGTTCTCGGTCTCGATCAGCACCAGAATCATCGGGTCACCCCCAGCTTTGCGAACAGGTCGGCGACCGCGCCGGCCGCCTCCGGGCCCTCGCCCAGCACCTCGACCGTCGACGGCGCGGGCGGGGGCAGCAGCAGCCGCACCCGGCTGGCTCCGGCGGGCTCGGCCGACAGGGCCCGGGTCTCGATCTCGACCTTCTTGGCTGCCATCCGGCCCTTCAGCGTCGGATAGCGCGGCTCCACCCCGCCCTCCAGCAGGGTGGCGACCGCGGGCAGCGGCAGCGAGTAGGTCTCCTCGCCGTCGGGGCCGTCGCCCCGTGCGGTCAGGTGGCCGTCGGCCACCTCGACCGTCGACACGCCGTTGACCACCGGCCGGCCGAGCGCGTGGGCCAGCCGGATGCCCACCTGGAAGTCGCCGCTGTCGGCGGCGTCGTTGCCGAGCAGGATCAGGTCGTACGTCGTGCCCGAGGCGTCCTTCTCGCGCACGACGTGGGCGATCTCCCGGGCCACGTCGGCCGGTCCCAGCCCGGTCGGCTCCGCCTCCACCAGTACGGCGGCGTGGCAGCCGAGTGCCAGCGTGTCCCGCAGTTGCTCGGTGGCCTCGGACGGGCCGACGGTCAGCAGCGTGACCGTACCGCCGGTCGCCTCGGCGGTCCGGACCGCCAGCTCGACCGCACAGCTCTCGTGGTTGCTCACGGTGAAGCCGACGTACCTCCCGTCGACACCCTGCTGGTCGTCGGTGAGCAGGACCTCACCGGAGGAGTCAGGGACCCGCTTGATGCAGACCAATACGTTCGTCATCGTTCACCTCTTGTGGTCTCGACAGGCCCGACCGCTGACACCACCGCCATCAGCGGATCCGCTCGTTGTCCGGGTCGAAGGGGGGCGTGGCGTCGTTGGTGAGCACGGTCACGGGGTAGAGCTCCTCCATGTAGGAGACCGCGAGTTCGTTGCCGACCCGCGCCTGCTCGGGCGGCAGGTAAGCCATCAGCAGGTGCTTGCCCAGCGAGGGGGCCGAGCCGGCGGCGGTGACATAGGGGTGGTGCCCGTGCCCGTCGACGAGCGCCTCGCCGGAGCGGGTGAGGATCGGCTCGCCGCCGAGCATGTACCGCTTCACCCCGGACGCCGACGTGTGGTCGTCGACGGCCAGCGTGCACAGCACTGCCGCGGGCTCCCCCGCGCGCTGGTCGAGGTAGGCCTCCTTGCCGATGAAGTCGGCGCCCTTCACCTTCGGCCGCTGCATGCCCGCCTCGACGATGGTGCGCTCGGCGTCGAGTTCGTGGCCGAAGGCCCGGTAGCCCTTCTCGATCCGCGCGGTGGTCACGTAGACGCCGATCCCGACCGGGCGGGCGCCGTACGGCGCGCCCGCCGCGAGCAGCTTGTCCCACACTGCCGCGGCCTGGTCGAAGGAGACGTACAGCTCCCAGCCGAGCTCGCCGACGTAGGAGATCCGGGAGGCCAGCACGGGAATGCCGTCGAGGTCGATCTCGCGGCAGTTGAGGAACTTGAAGCCCTCGTGGGACACGTCCGCGTCGGTGAGCTGCGACAGGATGTCGCGGGCCCGAGGGCCCCACAGCCCGATCGTGGAGATCCGGTCGGTGAGGTCCTCGATGAACGCGTCGTCGCCGAGCTGGTCGGCGAACCACTTCTTGTCCGCCATGCCGTGCGCGCCGCCGGTGACGACCCGGAATTGGTCCTCTCCCAGGCGCATGACGGTGAGGTCGGAGACGAACCCGCCCTTGCGGTCGAGCACCGGGGTGTAGATCACCTTGCCGACCGGCACGTCGCACTGCGCGACGCAGGTGCGCTGGACGGCGTCCAACGCGCCGGGACCGGTGATGTCGAACATCGCGAAGGCGGTCAGGTCGATGACGCCCGCAGCCTCGCGCATCCGCAGGTGCTCGGCGTTGGTGATCGGACTCCACCAGCGCGCGTCCCACTCGTGCTCGCGCGGCAACACGTGGTCGCCGTACACCTCAAGGAGGTCGGCGTTGGACTCGTACCACTGCGGCCGCTCCCAGCCGACCGCCTCGAAGAAGACCGCACCGAGCTTCTTCTCCGACTCGTGCATCGGGGAGAGCCGCTGCCCGCGGTCGGACTCGTACTGCTCGGCGGGGTGGACGATCCCGTAGGTCTTGATGAACGACTCGGTGGTGCGCAGCCGGGTGTGCTCGCGACGCAACTGGTGGGGGTAGAAACGCGCGATGTCGCTGTGCGCGAGGTCGATCTCGCTGTGGCCCTGGACCATCCACTCCGCGACCGCGCGTCCGACGCCCGGGCCCTCCTTGATCCACACCGCGGCCGCCGTCCACAGCCCCTTCACCTGGCTCTCACCGAGGATCGGGTTGCCGTCGCAGGTCAGCGACAGCAGGCCGTTGATCGCATACCGCATTTCCGCGCCCTCGGCGCCCAGCAACTCGGGCATCAGCTCGTAGGCCTGCTCAAGCTGCGGGTCGAAGTCTTCGGAGGTGAACGGCATCTCGGTGGGGCTGAGCTTGGACTGCTCGATGCTCGGGATGTCCTCCGGCTCGTGCAGGATCGCCCGGTGGGCGTAGGACCCCACCTCCATGTCCGCGCCGTGCTGGCGCTCGTAGCAGAAGGTGTCCATGTCCCGGACGATCGGGAAGTTGATCTCGCCGGGCAGCCCGGACAGCTGCGGGCAGGGGCCTACGGAGATCATCTGGTGAACGGCGGGGGTCAGCGGGATGCTGACGCCGGCCATGTCGCCGATCTTCGGGCTCCACACGCCACAGGCGATCACTACGTACTCGGCCTCGATGTCGCCCTTGTTCGTGCGCACCCGGCGGATCCGCCCGTCCTCGACGTCCAGGCCGACCACCTCGACGTTGGGCACGCTCGTCAGCGCGCCGCTCGCGATGGCGCCGTCACGCATGATCGTGCCGGCGCGCAGGGAGTCGACCACGCCGACGCTCGGCGTCCAGAAGGCCCCGATGAACTGGTCTTCCTCGATGAACGGCACCTTCTCCTTGACAAAGGCGGGGTCGACCAGCTCCGACTCGATGCCCCAGGCCTTGGCGCTGGACATGCGGCGGCGCAGCTCCTCCATGCGCTCCTCGGTACGCGCGATCTCGAAGCCGCCGGACTCGGTGAAGACACCCAGCTCCTTGTACTGCCGCATCGAGTCCAGTGTCAGATCGGTGATCTCGCGGGAGTGGTCCACAGGAAAGATGAAGTTGGAGGCGTGACCTGTCGAGCCACCGGGGTTGGGCAGCGGGCCCTTGTCGATCTGCACGATGTCGCGCCAGCCCAGCCGGGCCAGGTGATGGACCAGGCTGTTGCCGACGATGCCGGACCCGATCACGACGCATTTCGCCTGCGGCGGAACCTCTGCCATGGCTGCCTCCTTCGAGGTGACACGCAACTGATATACTAGTTGCGAGCACGCTATATGGCAGTGGGGTGGCGGTCAAGGGGGTCGCATTGCTCAAGCGACTTTTGCGTGCCGGCAAGGACACTCGCTGATCCTTGACAAGGTCTGATCTATCAAGCTTCAATGACTCGTATATCAGTTAGATGTCAGTGATCGGGTGTTCTACGCCCACCCGATCGGCATCCGTGGCCAAGGCACAGGACCGACTTGAAGCGAAAGGAGCACGCCGGTGAACGCACAGATGCTCGACGGCAAGGCGACCGCCGCCGAGATCCGCCGGGAACTCGCGCAGCGCGTGGCCAAGTTGAGCGCCACCGTCGGCCGCCCGCCGGGTCTGGGCACCGTCCTGGTCGGCGACGACCCGGGCAGCCACGCCTACGTGGCCGGAAAGCACCGCGACTGCGCCCAGGTCGGCATCGCGTCCATCCGCCGGGACCTGCCCGCCGACGCCTCCCAGCAGCAGGTCGAGGAGACGATCGACGAGCTCAACGCCGATCCGGCCTGCACCGGCTACATCGTCCAGCTCCCGCTGCCGCGCCACCTGGACGCGGGCGCCGTACTGGAACGCATGGACCCGGCCAAGGACGCCGACGGCCTGCACCCCGTCAACCTCGGCCGGCTCACCCTCGGCGTCGAGGCCCCGCTGCCGTGCACCCCGCGCGGCATCGTCGAACTGCTCCGCCGCCACGACGTGCCCCTCGCCGGAGCGCGGGTGTGCGTGATCGGCCGAGGCATCACCGTCGGCCGCCCCATCGGACTTCTGCTCACCCGCCGCTCCGAGAACTCCACCGTGACCTTGTGCCACACCGGCACCAAGGGCCTGGCCTGGCATGTGCGCGAGGCCGACATCGTCATCGCGGCCGCCGGCTCACCCGGGCTGGTCACCAAGGACTTGCTGCGCCCGGGCGCAGCGGTTCTGGACGTCGGCATCACCCGTACCGACCAGGGTCTGGTCGGTGACATCCACCCGGACGCCGCCCAGGTCGCCGGATGGCTCGCGCCCATGCCCGGCGGAGTGGGCCCCATGACCCGGGCGATGTTGCTCGCCAACGTCGTCGAGGCCGCGGAGAGGAACGTTGGCGCCGCATGAACACTCCAGTCCCCAAGTACCCGCGGTATCCGCACCTTTCAGCAGGCCTTTCAGAAGACGGAGACGTCCGATGAGCCCCCGCACCCCGGTGCCGGCCTCCCCGACCACCCCGACTGGCTGTGGCGCACACCCGAGCCCAAGCGGTCGTACCACGCAGTGATCACCACCCCTGCCCACCCGGGAACGCCCGAACTCCACCCGCACGGGCTGCCGCGGCCCGGCCGGACACTGGTCATGGGCGTCGTGAACGTCACCCCGGACTCGTTCTCCGACGGCGGGCTGTCGTTCGCCGCGGACGCTGCCGTCGCGCACGGGCTCGCGCTGCTCGAACAGGGAGCGGACATCGTGGACGTCGGCGGTGAGTCGACCCGTCCCGGCGCGGCCCGCCCGCCCGTCGAGGAGGAGCTGCGCCGCGTCCTGCCCGTCGTCCGGGAACTCGCCGCGGCAGGCGCGATCGTCAGTGTCGACACCATGCGGGCAGAGGTCGCCGCCCGCGCGCTGGACGCGGGTGCCCGGCTGGTCAACGACGTCTCGGGGGGTCTCGCAGACCCTGTGATGCTGCCGTTGGCAGCCGGGGCGGGCACGCCGTACGTGATGATGCACTGGCGTGGGCACTCCGCCGGCATGCAGGCGAACGCCCGCTACGACGACGTCGTCAGCGATGTGCTCGACGAGCTCCGCCTGAGGATCGAGGCCGCGCTGGAGGCGGGGATCCGGCCCGGCTGCCTGATCGTCGACCCCGGCCTCGGCTTCGCCAAGGCGCCCGAGCACAACTGGGAGTTGCTGGGTCGCCTCGGGGAGGTCCGTGCCCTGGGCCACCCCGTTCTCGTGGGCGCGTCACGCAAGTCGTTCCTGGGCCAGCTGCTGGCGGACCGGACGACGGGACAGCCGCGTCCGGCGCGACAGCGTGATGCCGCGACCGCCGCCGTGTCCGTTCTCGCCGCGGCGCAGGGCGTGTGGTGCCTGCGGGTGCACGATGTCGCCTCGACGCTCGACGCGGTACGGGTGACGGCACGCTGGGGCGTGGAGGCGGCGGCGTCGGCGTCGTCGCCGCCGGGCTGAGGGCCCCGGCTCAGCCCAGATAGCCCATCCGGCGGCTGACCTCCTCCGCACCCCTGATCAGCGCGGGCCCGAGTCCGTGGATGCGCTCCTCGGTGAAGCGGTACGTGGGGCCGGAGGCACTGAGGGCGGCGATGACGTCGCCGTCTCGGGAGCGGATCGGGGCCGCCATGGCGTGCAGTCCGATCTCGAGTTCCTCCAGCGCCACCGCGTACCCGCGCTCCCGCGCCTCGGCGAGGTTCTTCTCCAGCTTCGTCCTGGCGATCAGGGTGTGCGGCGTGAGCTTCTGCGTCCCCGACGCCGCGAGCACGTCGGTGCGCTCCTCCTCCGGCAGGTGGGCCAGCAGGATCTTGCCGCTCGACGTGGCGTGCACCGGCGTGAGCTTCCCGATCCAGTTGTGCGTGCCCACCGCGCCCGGGCCGCGTACCTGGTAGAGGTTGACCGCGTAGTGCTCCTGCAGGACCGCGATGTTGACCGTCTCGCCGATCTCCTCGCTGAGCCGCTCGCACACCGGCCGGCTCTGCTGGGTGATGTCGAGACGACCGGTGACCGCGCCGGCGAGGCGCACGATCCCGAAGCCGAGCCGGTACTTGCCCCGCTCGGCCGTCTGCTCGACCAGACCGCGCGCCTCCAGCGCCCCGAGCAGACGGAACGCGGTCGACTTGTGGACGTCGAGCTCCGCGGCCACCTCGCTGACACCCGCCTCGCCGCGCTGGGCCAGGATCTCCAGGACGCTCACGGCACGGTCGACGGACTGCACCCCGCTCGGCGCGGGGCCTGCTGTTTCGCCATCTGCAATGTGGTTGCCCATAGCGCAACTGTACGCGATCGTGGTGTGCGGCGAGGGGTGTCACGGTGACTGGACAGGGTGCCAGTCGGGCACTTGGGAGCGGCTGTGTCTGCGTCTTCGCACAGTAAGGTCGGCCGTTCGTCAGCGGAAGACCACTGTGCAGTTCCCGTTCACGAGTACACGGTTCTGGCTGTGCCACTCCACGGCACGGGCGAGTACCTGGGCCTCGACGTCGCGGCCGATGGTGACCAGCTCGTCAGGGGCGCGCGAGTGGTCCACGCGCACAACGTCCTGCTCGATGATCGGGCCTTCGTCGAGGTCGGGCGTGACGTAGTGCGCCGTGGCCCCGACGAGCTTCACCCCGCGCCGGTGTGCCTGGACGTACGGCCGGGCCCCCTTGAAGCTCGGCAGGAAGGAGTGGTGGATGTTGATGGCCCGGCCGTCGAGCTGCTTGCACAGGTCGTCGGAGAGGATCTGCATATAGCGGGCCAGTACCACCAGGTCGATGTTCAGCTCGTCCACGAGCTCCAGCAGCCGTGCCTCGGCCTCCGCCTTGGTCTCCTTGGTCACCGGGATGTGGTGGAAGGGGATGCCGTAGCTCTGCGCCAGTGCCTCGAATTGGCGGTGGTTGGAGACGATCGCGGGGATCTCGATGTTGAGCGCGCCTGTGGACTTGCGGAAGAGCAGGTCGTTCAGGCAGTGGCCGAACTTCGACACCATGATCAGTGTGCGCGTCGGGGTCGAGGCGTCGTGCAGTTGCCAGTTGATCCCGTACGTCTGGCTGACCGGGCCGAAACCAGTGCGCAGGTCCTGCAGCGAGACGCCGGGATCCGAGACGTCGAAGTGCATCCGCATGAAGAAGCGGTCCTGCAGTCGGTCGTCGAACTGCCGACTCTCCAGGATGTTGCCGGAGTGGTCCACGAGAAAGCTGGTCACGGCGTGGACGAGGCCGGCCTGGTCGGGGCACGACAGGGTGAGGACGAACTCGCTGCCGGGCTGCGGTCGAGGAGACATGCCATCCTCCGTCGTCACTGGTGCGTATTGCGAAACATAATGAGCGATACGCAACATGCTCCACTGCGGACGACCGGGCGGTCAAGAGGTGATGTGCAGCGGGCCGGCGCGCCTTTCGGCGGGCTGAGGGGTTCGCTCGACCGGCGACGACGGCTTGGACGTGCTTGCGGCCCTCACTGCGCTTTTGGGGTGAGCCGGCGCCGTGACCGTGGGCGCCCGGACTCCCCGGTCTGCGAATGTTGCGAATCGCGCAACATCGAGCATCATAAGAAGTTGATATGCGCCGCCTCCCTTGACATCGCCCGCGCCGCGTGGAAAGCATGTTGCGTATAGCGATTGAAGTTGTGTTATGCGAGACACTCTCCATCTGGAGCCGGCATGAGGAGCATCACCGTCGTCGGAGCGTCGCTGGCAGGCCTGAGCACGGTCCGCGCGCTGCGCGCAGAGGGCTACGACGGCGAGATCGTCGTCGTGGGGGAGGAGCGCCACACCCCCTACGATCGACCCCCGCTGTCCAAGGACTTCCTCAAGGGCGACATCGACGCCGACGCGCTCAAGCTGGGCGACGCGGACGAGTACGAGGTCCTGGACGCGCACTGGCTGCTCGGCGAGCGCGCGGTGCGGCTCGACCCCGTCGCCCGCACCGTCACCCTGGCCTCCGGACGGCATGTGCGCACCGACGGCGTCGTCGTCGCGACCGGCGCCACCCCCCGCACCCTCCCCGGCGCGGACGGCCTGGCCGGTGTCCACACCCTGCGCACCCTGGACGACGCCCAGGCCCTGCGTGCCGAACTGCTGGACGGCCTGCCCCGGGTCGTCGTCATCGGCGCAGGGCCCATCGGCGCCGAGGTGGCGTCCACCGCACACCGGCTCGGCCTGCACGTCACCGTCGTCGAGGCGCTCGACGTACCCCTGGAGCGCCAGCTCGGGCGCGAGATGGGGCTGGTGTGCTCCTCGCTCCACAGCGATCACGGGGTCCGGCTGCTGTGCGGAACCGGCGCGGCGGAACTCGTCGGCGAGGGCCGGGTCACGGGCGTACGGCTGGCGGACGGACGCCTGCTGCCCGCCGACATCGTCGTGGTCGGGGTGGGCGTCCGGCCCAACACCGGCTGGCTCGCCGGCTCCGGGGTGCGGGTGGACGACGGCGTGGTCTGCGACGCCGGCTGCTCGACCGGTGTCCCGGGTGTGGTCGCCGTCGGCGACGTCGCCCGCTGCCCCAACCCGTTCACCGGACGGCACGCCCGCATCGAGCACTGGAGCAACGCCATCGAGCAGGCGAAGACCGCCGCCCGCACACTGCTGACCGGTGTCTCGGCCGCCGCCCCGCTCACCGCGCCGTACTTCTGGTCCGACCAGTACCAGGTGCGCATCCAGGTCGCCGGACACGTCGCCCCCGGCGCCGAGCCCGAGGTCGTCGAGGGAGACATCGACAGCCGCACCTTCACCGCCGTCTACCGGCGCGAGGGCGCCCCCGTCGCCGTCCTCTCCCTCAACCAGCCGAAGTTCTTCAACCGCCTCCGCCGCACCCTCGCCCCCGCCGCCACGGCCGTCGTGTCATGAGTTCCGGTGAAGGAGACCGCCGATGACCCTCTTCAACCAGCCCCTGCACGAGCTCGACCCCGAGGTCGCCGCCGCGGTCGACGCCGAGTTGGAGCGTCAGCAGTCGACCCTGGAGATGATCGCCTCCGAGAACTTCGCGCCGGTCGCGGTGTTGGAGGCGCAGGGTTCGGTCCTGACGAACAAGTACGCCGAGGGCTATCCGGGCCGTCGTTACTACGGCGGCTGTGAGCACGTCGACGTCGCCGAGCAGATCGCCATCGACCGGATCAAGGAGTTGTTCGGCGCGGAGTACGCCAACGTCCAGCCCCACTCCGGCGCCTCGGCCAATCAGGCCGCCCTGTTCGCCCTCGCCCAGCCCGGCGACACCATCCTCGGCCTGGACCTGGCCCACGGCGGCCACCTCACCCACGGCATGAAGATCAACTTCTCGGGCAAGCAGTTCAACGTGGTCCCGTACCACGTGGACTCCGAGACGGGTCTGGTCGACATGGCGGAGCTGGAGCGTCTCGCCAAGGAGCACCGGCCGAAGGTGATCATCGCCGGGTGGTCGGCGTACCCGCGGCAGCTCGACTTCGCGGAGTTCCGGCGGATCGCCGACGAGGTCGGGGCGTACCTGTGGGTCGACATGGCGCACTTCGCAGGGCTGGTCGCGGCGGGACTGCACCCGAACCCGGTCGAGTACGCGGACGTCGTCACCTCCACCACCCACAAGACCCTGGGCGGGCCTCGCGGCGGCATCATCCTCGCGAAGAAGGACTTTGCGAAGAAGCTGAACTCGTCCGTCTTCCCGGGCTTCCAGGGCGGCCCGCTGGAGCATGTGATCGCGGCCAAGGCGGTGTCGTTCAAGGTGGCCGCGTCGCAGGAGTTCAAGGAGCGCCAGCGCCGTACGGTCGAGGGCGCCAGGATCCTCGCCGAGCGACTGACGGCGGCCGATGCCCGTGAGGCGGGCGTGAATGTGCTGTCCGGCGGCACGGACGTGCACCTGATCCTGGTCGACCTGCGGCACTCGGAGCTGGACGGCCAGCAGGCCGAGGACCGGCTGCACGAGGTCGGCATCACGGTCAACCGGAACGCCGTCCCGGACGACCCGCGCCCGCCGATGGTGACGTCGGGCCTGCGCATCGGCACCCCGGCCCTGGCCACCCGCGGCTTCACGGCCGAGGACTTCACCGAGGTCGCCGACGTCATCGCCGAGACGCTGAAACCGTCGCACGACGCGGAGGCCCTGAAAGCCCGGGTGAAGGCCCTGGCCGACAAGCACCCCCTGTACCCCGGCCTGTAAACCGACACCCTCCCGCAGGGGCGTTCCCGCGACCTTCGGCACGCCCCTCCCATCCCATGGAGCATGGCGTGGCAATCAGCGTCTTCGACCTGTTCTCCATAGGCATCGGCCCGTCCAGCTCGCACACCGTCGGCCCGATGCGTGCCGCCGTGATGTTCGTCGCCCGGCTGAAGCAGGACGGCGTGCTCGCCCAGACCGCCGCCGTCCGGGCGGAGTTGTTCGGCTCCCTCGGCGCGACCGGCCACGGCCACGGCACCCCCAAGGCGGTACTGCTCGGCCTGGAGGGCAACGAGCCGCACACGGTCGACGTCGCCCGGGCCGACCTGGACGTCGAACGAATCCGCAACGCCGGACGCATCCGCCTCCTCGGCGCCGAGATCGGCCCGGCCCACGAGATCGACTTCGACGCCTCGACCCAGCTGGTCCTGCACCGCAGGCGGTCGCTGCCCTACCACGCCAACGGCATGACCCTCTTCGCGTACGACGCCGACGGCGTGCCGCTGCTGGAGAAGACCTACTACTCCGTGGGCGGCGGCTTCGTGGTCGACGAGGACGCGGTCGGCGCGGACCGGATCAAGCCCGACGACACGATCCTGAGGCACCCCTTCCGCACTGGCGACGAACTGCTGCGCCTCACAAAGGAGACCGGCCTGTCGATCTCCGCGCTGATGCTGGAGAACGAGAAGGCCTGGCGCACCGAGGAGGAGATCCGCGCGGGCCTGCTGGAGATCTGGCGGGTCATGGCGGCCTGTGTAGTACGGGGGCTGGGCAGCGAGGGCATCCTGCCCGGCGGTCTGAAGGTCCGTCGCCGGGCCGCGGCGGCGGCCCGTGCCCTGCGCAGCGAGGGCGACCCGGCGGGCCGCGCCATGGAATGGGTGACCCTCTATGCGATGGCCGTGAACGAGGAGAACGCGGCGGGCGGCCGGGTCGTCACCGCTCCTACGAACGGCGCGGCCGGCATCATCCCCGCCGTTCTGCACTACTTCCTGGACTTCGTGCCGGGTGCCGACGAGGACGGCATCGTCCGCTTCCTCCTCGCGGCGGGCGCCATCGGCATGCTCTTCAAGGAGAACGCGTCGATCTCCGGCGCCGAGGTCGGCTGCCAGGGCGAGGTCGGCTCCGCGTGCTCGATGGCCGCCGGAGGTCTCGCCGAGGTCCTCGGCGGCAGCCCCGAACAGGTCGAGAACGCCGCCGAGATCGGCATGGAGCACAACCTCGGCCTGACCTGCGACCCGGTCGGCGGCCTCGTCCAGATCCCCTGCATCGAGCGCAACGGCATGGCCGCGGTGAAGGCGGTCACGGCCGCCCGGATGGCCCTGCGCGGCGACGGCCGGCACCACGTCTCCCTCGACAAGGTCATCAAGACCATGAAGGAGACCGGCGCCGACATGAAGGTCAAGTACAAGGAGACCGCCCGCGGCGGCCTCGCCGTCAACGTCATCGAGTGCTGAGCAGGGAAGCGACACGGCATGGGACGAGTTACCGAGCGCCGGCGCGTGCTGCGGATCCGGGACGGCGCAGTGAGCACCCGCCCGGACACACTGGTTGCGGAGGAGCCGCTGGAGATCCGGCTCGGCGGCAAGCCGCTAGCGATCACCATGCGGACGCCGGGGGACGACTTCGCGCTCGCCGCCGGATTCCTGGTGAGCGAGGGCGTCGTGGGCCGGGCCGAGGACGTGGCGAACATCGTGTACTGCGCGGGCGCGACGCAGGGCGGCTCGAACACGTACAACGTCGTCGACGTGCAACTCGCCCCCGGCGTACCGCTGCCCGACATCACGCTCGAACGGAATGTGTACATGACGTCGTCGTGCGGCCTGTGCGGGAAGGCGAGCCTGGACGCCGTACGGACCACCGCACGGTGGCCGATCGCCGACACGCCCCCGATCCGGGCCACCCCGGAGCTGCTTGCCGCCCTGCCCGACCAACTCCGGGCCGTGCAGCGGGTGTTCGACCGCACCGGTGGTCTGCATGCCGCCGGGTTGTTCTCGCCCGAGGGCGAGCTGCTGGACCTGCGCGAGGACGTCGGCCGGCACAACGCCGTCGACAAGCTGATCGGCCGAGCGCTGCGGAACGGCCGACTGCCGCTGTCCCAGACCATCCTGCTCGTGTCCGGGCGGGCGTCCTTCGAGCTGGCGCAGAAGGCGGTCATGGCGGGCATCCCGCTGCTGGCCGCGGTCTCGGCGCCGTCCTCCCTCGCCGTGGACCTGGCGGCGGAGAGCGGGCTCACGCTCGTCGGCTTCCTGCGCGGCGGCTCCATGAACGTGTACGCGGGCGAGCAGCGCATCGACCTGCGCGCCGGGGCCATGGCCGGAGGGCCGCTTTGGACAGGCCACCTCATGAAAGCGCGAGGTCAGGCGTAAGTCTCCATGTCGGTGGCCAGGGCCCGGGTGATGGCACGGGCCACGGCGACCACGGCGGGGATGTGCGCCGCCGGCTGGATGGTCTCGGACGGGGTGACGACCGAGACGGCGGCGATGGTGGTGTCGTGCCGGTCGAGGATGGGGGCGGCCACCCCGGTCATCTCGGTGTCCCATTGGCGGCGGGAGAAGACCGCGTACCGGTCACGGCGGATGGTTGCAAGCTTGGCGCGCAGCGCCTCGCCGGTGGGGTGTGAGTCGTCCTCCTCGGTCGGCCCGTCGCCGGCGAGGAAGTCTTCTTGCACCTCGGTGGGGGCAAAGGCGAGCAGGGCCAGTCCGGGTGCAGTGGCGTTGAGCGGGAGGTGGCCGCCGACGCGGTACATGATGCGTTTCGCGTTGTGGGCGGACAGCCGCTCGACCAGGACGCCCGCCAGGCCTTCGCGCACCACCAGCTGGACGTGTTGGCGGGTGGCGTGGTGGAGGTCGTGCAGGTGGGGCAGGGCGGTGGCGCGCAGGCCGTGGCCGCGTGGGGCGAGGGTGGCCAGCTCCAGCAGGCGTAAGCCGATGGTGTAGTGGCCGGCGTCGGTGCGCTCCAGCGCGCCGTGGTCGACCAGTTGGCGGGCCAGGCGCAGCGCGGTGGCCTTGGGCAAGCCGGCCCGGGCGGCCAGGGCGGTCAATGACAGCACGCGTGTGTCCGGCCCGAAACTGGCGAGCAGGCGAAAGGCCCGGTCCAGCAGGGGTTCGCCGCGGGCCGGGCGGTGTCCGCGCACGCGCGAGCTTGCCTGGTTGGTGCCGCTGCTGCCGTTGTGGTCGTTCACGCTTGGGCTCCGCGGATCGAGCTGGGTGGGTCCACTCAATGAAACCAGGGGTTCCGGGCCGCCGCCGGACCGGCAAGTATCTCCCGGGTCGGCCCTCCCTCAGGGGCCGGCGCCTCGCTTCTCGGCTTGAGGTTGGGAAGGGCCCATGCCTTTGCCCAGGACGCAGGCGGCGGCACGGCCGTGTCGACGCCCTCGCGGTCGCGCAGTGCAAGCGGATCTTCTCCGAGAAGATCAGCGCGCGGGTCAAGGTACGGCGGGACGAGCACTTTCGATCCGTGTGCATTCAGCCTGAAATTTCGACCAGAAATTGAAAGCAAAGAACTGCGGTGAGTATGCGATTACATGAAGGGGCGATGGAGTATCCTCCGAAACGTCCTGCTGTTCCGACGTTCAGCGTCATATCCGGAGCCCAGGTCAAGAGGGTACTGGCCGACCGAGAAGATGTGATTGTCGAGCTTATTTCTGCTACGTACCGATTACATCATGCCGGGGAGACCGTTAATCCTCCCTCCCATTTTCTCCGCTTCCCCGACCGGCCTGACGCGCGGATCATCGCGCTCCCCGCCGCTGTTGGGGGAGAGGCTGGTGCGGACGGCATCAAGTGGATCTCCAGCTTCCCGGGCAATGTTCAACACGGGATTCCGCGTGCCTCCGCCGTGCTGGTGCTCAATGACCCGAAAACCGGATATCCGTACGCCTGTCTGGAGAGTTCCGTAATCAGCGCGGTGCGTACTGCCGCGTCGGCGGCGCTCGCTGCGGACTGGCTCAGCCGGGACAGGGGCCGTGCTAAGCGCGTCGGCTTCATTGGAGCGGGATTGATCGCGCGCTACATCCATACTTACCTCGCAGGCACCGGCTGGGAATTCGACAGCGTCGGCATCCACGATGTGTCCGCCGAGCACGGTGCGGGATTCCGGGATTATCTACAAGGTGCGGGAGGCGCTGGGGAATTCGTTCTCCATGATAGTGCGGAAAGCCTGATCAGGTCCTCTGACCTGCTGGTGTTCGCGACGGTCGCCGGCTCCCCGTACATCCACCCCTCCGAGTGGTTCTCGCACAACCCACTGGTGCTGAACGTCTCGCTGCGCGACCTGTCTCCGGAAATCATCCTCGGCTCGGCAAATTTCCTGGATGACATCGAGCACTGCCTCAAGGCGGATACCTCCCCGCATCTGGCCGAACAGCAGACGGGTAACCGGGAATTCGTCACCGGTACCCTGGCCGATGTCATGCACGGCGCCGTGCGAGTTCCCGAAAATCGACCGGTGATCTTCTCGCCATTCGGTCTGGGGGTGCTGGATATCGCGGTCGGTAAGTACGTCTGGGACGAACTGCACAGCTCTGGGGAACTACTCGTCATCGACGAGTTCTTCGCCGAACTGCGGCGCTATGGGTGACGAGTGTCACGCGGAACTCAGCTCCATGAGCTGTGAAACGAGGTAAGATATGCAGATTATCGCCAGGCCGGACGAGTTCAACATCGAGAACCTGTATGTCGACCTGAGTTCCGTGGTTTCTCAATCCCTCTACCTGAAGTGCGAGGGATTCAACTTTGCCGGCTCCATCAAGTTGAAAACCGCTGTCGAGATGGTGGACTCCGCCGAGCGCAGTGGTCTTCTGGCCAAGGATTCCATTATCGTGGAGTCGTCGTCGGGAAATCTTGGCGTGGCACTGGCTATGATAGCGGCAAGTCGCGGCTACCAGTTCGTGTGTGTGACAGACGTGCGGTGCAACACGGCGACTCGCGAGCTAATGGAAGCTTTCGGAGCTCTGGTGCACACGATTGCCGAACCGCATCCTGAGCACGGTTATCTAGGTTCCCGCCTGGAGTATGTGCAGAAGTTGTGCTCCTCCGACAGCCGTAACGTGTGGCTGAACCAATACGCCAACCCGAACAACTGGATCGCACACTACCGGCGGACCGCCCCTGCACTGTCGCGGGACTTCTCCGGGCTGGACGTGTTGTTCATCGGAGCGGGCACCACGGGCACCCTGATGGGCTGCGCCCAGTACTTTCGGCGGAACCGGCCCGATGTGACCATCGTGGCCGTCGACTCGGCGGGGTCGGTCTCCTTCGGCGGTCCGGGCGGCCCCCGGATGATCCCGGGGCTGGGGGCAGGCGTACGGCCCCAGTTGCTGGACGAATCCCTGGTGGATGACGTGGTCCTCGTGCCGGAGTACGAGACTGTCCGCACGTGCCACCAGCTGGCCTCACATGGCTAC
This sequence comes from Streptomyces sp. MUM 178J, assembly GCF_022414575.1. GTDB lineage: Bacteria > Actinomycetota > Actinomycetes > Streptomycetales > Streptomycetaceae > Streptomyces > Streptomyces chengmaiensis. The sequence continues at coordinate 94,961 of NZ_JADWYQ010000012.1, forward strand.
CTGTTCGGTGGTTCAACCGGCACGGTGGTGACCGGCGCCGTGCAGTGGCTGGCTGAGAACCGTCCGCATCGGAACTCCACGGCAGTCGCCATCTCCCCGGATCTCGGGGAACGCTATCTCGACTCGGTCTACGAGCCCGACTGGGTTCAGCGGAACTACGGCCTGGACGTGCGGTCTCGGACCACGCACGGCAGGCCCCTCACGGCCTCCGGCGCCGTGGAGTGACGGCGTCACAGGGTCCGGCTCCAGAGATTCCCGTTCCGTGGCTGTATGCCCAGGTTCACCACGCAGACGAGAAAGGCAGACCCGAGATGCCGAACGTACCCATGGGGCCGCCATGGCCGCCCCATGGCCTGCATGAACTCATCGCCGCGCAGGCAGCCCGCACTCCGCGCCGGATGGCGGTGCGCTGCGGCGAACGGTCGATGACCTACGGCGAACTGCTGGGCGCCGTCTCGGCGGTGGCGGACAGGCTGAAGCGGCACGGCGTCGGCCCGGGGCACCGGGTCGCTGTGAGCATCGACCGCTCAACCGACCTGCCTGTGGCCCTTCTTGGAGTGCTCGTGGCAGGGGCCGCTTTCGTGCCGATCGATCCGGCCTATCCCGTGGAGCGGCAGGAGTACATGCTGCGCGCCAGCGGGGCGCGGATCACCCTCACCGTCGGCAGGCTGGTCGGCAAACTGGTCGGCCGTGATGCGGAGGGCGTGCTCCTGGTAGACGGCTCGGATTTTGGCACATCCCGGCCCGAGGCGGACACGCTGGCCGCCCAGCACGCCGGACGGGACGGCCTGGCCTACCTGATGTACACGTCCGGGTCCACCGGGCGGCCCAAGGCGGTCGCCGTGGACCACCGTTGCCTGGTCAAGGGTGTGCTGTCCATGGTGCCCGTGGTCGGCCCGGAACCTGATGACGTCTGGCTTTCCCTCACATCCCCCTCCTTCGACCCCGTACTCGTGGATCTGTTCCTTCCTCTGGTATCCGGTGCGTCCGTGGTCATCGCCGAGGACGATCAGGTCCTGGACGGCCAGGCGCTGCGCGGACTAATGGCCCGCTGGGAAGCGACGGTGCTCCAGGCCACGCCCGTGACCTGGAGCATGCTGCTCGAAGCCGGGTGGAGCGGCGGCCTGCGCGTGGCCCTGTGCGGGGGCGAGCCGATGTCCCCGTTCCTGGCGGCCCGCCTGTGCGCACGGGCACGCCAGGTATGGAACATCTACGGGCCGACCGAGACCACCATCTGGTCGACTGCCCATGCGGTCACCCCCGGCCACCGTGGAGTCGTCCCGGTGGGCAGGCCGCTACCGGACACCACGCTGCACCTCCTGGACGAGCAACGCAGGCCGGTCGCCCCGGGTGAGCGCGGAGAGGTCTGGATCGGCGGCGGCGGAGTCACGCGCGGCTATGCCGGGGAGCCACGACTCACGGCCGAGCGTTTTGTGGCCGATCCGTTCAGCTCATCCGGCGGCCGGCTCTACCGGACCGGCGACATGGGCAGGTTGAACGCGGAGGGCGAACTGGAGTTGCTGGGACGCGCCGACCATCAGATCAAGATCCGCGGCCACCGCGTGGAACCCGGCGAGATCGAGAGTCGGCTGGCTGAAGTGCCGTCGGTCGCGGAGGCCGTGGTGGTGCCGCGCAAGGCCGGTGAGAGCCTGCGTCTGATCGCCTATGTCCGTCCCAAGAAGGGTTCCCTCCTGGACGAGGCGCAACTTCGAGCGCACGCGGAGTTGCGGCTTCCCCGGCACATGCTGCCCGCCGTGTACCTGACCGTCGGCGAGTGGCCCCGTACGCCCAACGGCAAGGTCGACCGGCGCGCTCTGGCGGAGCTGAGGGTTCCGGAGCCTTCCCGCCATCCCGTGGCCCCGGCGCACACACAGGAATCCGCCGCCGGACCGTCCGGCAGCGGCGCGCACGAGGTGGTTGATGCGCTGGCCGCCATCTGGCAGGACGTGCTGGGTGCCTCACCGCCCACCACGAAAGCGGACTTCTTCGCACTGGGCGGCACGTCGCTGGACGTCATGCGCATGGTCAAGGAGATCCGCGCCCGCTTCGGCGTCCGGCTGAACGCCGTGCAGCTCATGCGCGTGGCGAAGCTGGACGCCCAGTCGGAACTGGTGGCAGACACCCTCGCGGCTGCGGAATCCGGCCGCTCGCAGTCGCAGGCAACCCTAAAAGAAGTGGTCACGCATGCAGAACACCGCTGAACTCAGCCCTCTTCCGACCATCATGCGACCGGTGTGGACGGCAAGCAGGCTGACGCAGGATCTGCCCGTCTACACCGAGTCCGAGTGCTTCCGACTGACCGGACCGCTGGACAAACACGCCCTGCTGCGGGCCCTGGACACGCTCTATGCACGGCATCCATTACTGCGCACCGTGGTCACAACGGACGAGGAGGACCGGCCACTGGTTCGTGTCCTGCCGCCCAGCGCGTTCCCCCGCGTGGAGCTGGATCTGCGCGAGCATCCGCGCGAGCAGGCTCTCCGGCTGGGCGAACAAGCCGTCGCCGAGGCGGCGCGCAGGACCTTCGATGTCAGCGATGCCCCGCTGGCCATGGCGCACTTGATTCACTGCGCCGAGGAGGAATGGCTGTTCGCCCTGGTGCTGCACCACCTGGTGTGCGACGGGGACAGCTTCCGGGTGCTGTTCGAGGAACTGAGCGCCCTGTACACCCGTGCACCTCTTCCCGCGGCACACCCCGATCCCCTCGGGGCGCTGCGGTCTCTGAGGGACGAGGTCGACGAGACGCAGGTACGTGCTGACCTCGACTACTGGCAGGGCCGACTGGGCGGCATCACGGACCGGTCGCCGTTCCCGTCCGACCGCGTGGCGGGGCCGCTGGCTGGACATCTGGGGGCCAGGTGCCGGGTGCCGCTGGACGACGACTGGTTCGACCGGATGCGGGCCGCGGCTGCCGCGTCGCGCGTCTCGCCGTTCGCCGTCGCCGCCACGGCCCTGTCGGTCGTCCTGTCCCGGTTCGCCCGCTCCAGCGACGTGCTGATCGGCAGCACCATGAACATGCGCTCGGCAGCGGATGCAAACGACGTGGTCGGCTACTTCATGAAGACCATCCCGCTGCGTTTCACCGTGGACGAGTCCGCTCTGTCCGGTGAGTTGCTGCGTTCGACCCACGCGACCCTGCTCGACGCGATGGAGCACACCGGCGTCGAGTTCGACGAGATCCTGGGCCGGCTGAACCGTCTGGGAGACGGGCGCGCCGACTCGGAGTTCCAGGCTGCCCTGGAACTCCACTACGAGCCGGGCGACCTGAGCCTGCCGGGGGTGTCCGCCGTTCGGCTGCCCATCGACCCAGGCACGGCGAAGTACGACTTCACCTTCCATCTCGGTGCCTCCCGCGGCGCCGAGAGCTACCTGGAGTACCGCACGGAGCTGTACGACGCGGCGACGGCGCGCGCGCTGGCCGCGGCGTTCCGCACACTGCTGGCCGGGCTGTGCGCCGATCAGTCGTCACCGGTGGAGCGCCTCCCGATCCTTGAATCGGCCGACGAGGCGCCTCCTCACCGAGAGCAGACCGGCCAGGACCCTGCCCTCCAGGACCTCGTCCCCCTTCCTGGGGCCGTTCGCGCGCGGGCCGCGCTGCACCCGGACCGGCCGGCGGTGGTCCTCGGCGAAGAGGCCTTGAGTTATGCGGGATTCGTGCGTCGCGCAGATCTGGTGGGGCGGGCACTGGCCGCGCAGGGGGTCGGCCCGGGAGATGTCGTCGGCGTTGCGGTCGGTCGGTCCATCGCCCAGACCTGTGCGTTGTTCGGCGTCTGGTCGGCCGGGGCCGTCTGCGCCGCGCTCGACCCCGCCCTGCCGGCCGACCGGCTCAAGCTGATGGTGGAGGCGGCCGGCATACAGTTCGTGCTGGTGGACGCCGAAAGCGAGGTGTCACCGGCGTTCTCGGACGTGCACCGGGTGCCCGTGCACGCCGTGGCCGACGAGGTGGGCGGCACGGTGCAGGCCCGCAACCGCGCCGTGCCCGCGCCGACGGCACAACCCGGCCTGGAGGACATCGCCTATCTCATCTTCACCTCCGGGACCAGCGGCCCGCCGAAGCCCGTCGCGATACGCCACCTCAGCCTGGCGGCGTTCGGCCGGGCGATGGGTCGACTGGCCTTCGACGCCCTGCCGGAGCCCTCCCGGGTAGCGGTCAACGCCCCGTTCTCGTTCGACGCGTCGTGGCAGGGCACCGGGCTGCTGCACGCGGGGCACACCCTCTACCCGGTGCCGGACAAGATCCGTGCGAATCCCGATGCCATGGTCGCCTTTCTGCGCGACAACGCCATCGACGTGCTGGACGGGACCCCAACCCACGTGGGAGCGCTGGTGGACGCGGGGCTGCTGGACAACCATGCGCACGTGCCGGGGACCGTGGTGGTCGGCGGCGAGGCGCTGCCCGCCGAACTGTGGCGGCGTCTGGCCACGGCCGACACACGGGCGTTCAACGTCTACGGGCCGACGGAGTTCACGGTGAACGCCACCGGCTGCCGTATCGACGACGCCGACGCCCGGCCGGTCATCGGCCGACCGCTCGCCGGGGTGACCGCACAGGTCATGGACGCGCTGATGCGGCAGGTCCCGGACGGATTCCCGGGTGAGCTGCACCTGTCCGGACCGCAGATATCGGTCGGCTACATCGGTCGACCGGACCTGACTGCTGAACGCTTCCGCCGGGCTCCGAATGGGACGCGGGGGTACGCGACCGGAGACGTTGTCCGTCGGCGGAGCGACGGCACCCTCGAGTTCATCGGGCGAAGCGACGACCAGGTCAAGCTGCGGGGCTATCGCGTTGAACCGGCGGAGATCACCGCGGTGCTGCGCGAGGCGCCGGGCGTGACGGACGCCGCGATCGTGGTCCTGCGCCCCGGCACCCCCACGGCCGCGCTGCACGCGGCCCTCGTACTGTCCGACCCGGCCCGCGACCCGGCGCAGGTCAGTGCGTTCGCGGCTGGCCGCCTGCCCGCGTACATGGTGCCCGTGTCGTTCTCGGCCGTGCCGCGCCTACCGCGGAAGGCCTCGGGAAAGGTCGACGTCGCTGCGCTCGCCTCCCTCGCCGGGAACGGGCGTGAACCGGCGCCGCGCGTCGACGGCGCCGATCCGCTCCAGCGACGTATGGCATCCCTGTGGGCCCGGCTCTTGCGCCGCGAGGCCGTCTCGGGCGGCGACGACTTCTTCTCGCTCGGGGGGAACTCACTGCTCGTCAGTCGGCTCGTGCGGGAGATCAAGAAGGAGTTCGGGGTCAGACTGCCACTGAGGACCGTGTTCGGCAGCCGGACGCTCACGGCGATGTCCGAGGCACTGCGGGCCGAGCTGTCGACCGACGCGTCCCCGGCCGATGCCGACGAGGCCGGCCGAGGACTGGCGGTGCCGCTCGCCGAGGGAGCCGGCGCCACCAGCGACGAGCCCGCGCTGGTCCTGTTCCACCCGCTCGGCGGATCGTTGTACCCGTACCAGCCGCTGCTCCGCCTGTTGCCGGCGACGACGACCGTGTGGGGGATCCGTTCACCGTCGGTCGCCGGCACCGGCTCAGAACCGGCCGATGTGGCAACTCTGGTGGAGCAGTACACCGAGGATGTCGTCCGGCGGATCCCCGCGCGGCGACTCGTGTTGTTCGGCTGGTCGCTCGGTGGCCTCATCGCCCTCGCGGTGGCTGCCGAGTTGGAGGCGCGCGGTGTCGACGTCGACTTCGCCGAGGTGTGGGACTGCGGCGTCGGCGCCGAGGAACCCCTCGGCGACCGGGAGTCGCTCCGGATGGCCCTGCGGGCGGCCTACGGTCCCGAAGCCCTCCAGCGCCACGCATCGCTGGTCTCCCAGGTCCTGACGGTGGCGGACGGCGAGACGCTCGACGACGCGTCGCTGCGGTCCGTTCAGCAGCGCACCCGCGCACTCGGCAGCGAGGCGGACAACGTCGCACTGCCTCGGCACTTCCGGGTGATCCGGCAACAGACGGAACTTTTCCGTAACTGGATGCCCACATCGCTGCGAGTGCCGCTGCACGCCGTCTACTCCGCACCCAGCCTGCGCGACGGGAGCGTCGCACGCACCGACTGGCAACGCTTCACCTCCGGTCCCTGGACCGAGGACGTGGTCGAGGCCGACCACTACGACATGGTGCGGCCCCCGCACATCAACGCGTCGGCACGCGGGCTACTCGCCCGCCTCCCCGCCGGCTACCCCCGGAGCAGGTGATCACCATGGATTCCGACGACGTCACACGCCTCTACGAGAACTTCCCCTATCCCTCGCCCACGGCCGATTCCGGCCCGATCGAGGACGTCGCGAACGGCCTGGGCTTCCTGATCCAGGACGAGGACCTGACCGGATGGCGGGTGCTGGACGTCGGCTGCGGTACCGGCCACCGGCTGCTGGGGATGGCACTGCGCTACCCCGAAGCGCGCTTCACCGGGGTGGACGCCTCGGCTGCCTCACTGGTTGTCGCCCGGGAGGCAGCGAAGCGGCACGGGGCTCACAACATCGAGTACGTCGGGGGCACGCTGCCACGGCTCAGCCTTCCCTGCGACTTCGACCTCGTGGTCTGCACGGGTCTGGTGCACCATCTGCCCGACCCGGAGGCCGGGATCCGCTGGCTCAGCGAACGACTGTCCCCCAACGGCCTGTTGTATCTGTGGCTGTATCACTTGCTCGGTGAGCACGACCGGTTGCTCGACCGCGAACTGGTCCGGTTGCTGCGCCCGAGCGATTCGCGGGAGCCGGGCCTGGAGACCGTCAAGGCGCTCGGGCTGGCACTGTCCGACGAACGGTATGGATCCCACTCGGGCACGAGCGTGGCCTCCGACGAGGTGCGCGACGTGGCCGAGGCGGACGCCTATCTCAATCCGATCGTGCACGCGTACCGCTTCGGCGACGTGGCCGGTCTGTGCCAGGGGCTGGAACTGGAATGGCTGGCGGCCTTCAGCGTAAACAACGACAGGGGCAGCAAGTTCATCGATCTCGCGGGCTTCGAGGACGACCCGTACCTGTGCGTCCAGGGTCCGGAACTGGTGCCGCCGACCCTGCGGGAGCGGTTCGCCGGGCTGGACAGGGCAGACCAGCTGGCCGCGATCGAACTGGTCCTGCGACCCACCGGCTTCAGCGTGGCGGCCGGGCGCGGTAAGGCGCTCGACCTGTGTATGCCCGCGCTCCGTGGCAACGTCTTCGCCACTCCGGCCCAGCGCCGTTTGACCAGCCCCTGCTGACTGACCGCCGGACCCGAAGTACCCCAAGCCCAGCGAATGAGGAGACGAATGTGGAGCGCTTCACTCCTGTACGGCATCTGCTGTCGCTGAACGATGTCACCGACGAAGAGCTGTATGCCATTGTCGACCGGTCGCACGCGTACGCACGCGGCATGGTCCCCATGAACCGCCCACTGGCCGACCGGGTGGTGGCAACCTACTTCCGCACCACGTCCACCCGCACCCGCACCGCGTTCTCCGTCGGCGCCCTGCGCCTCGGCGCGCGACTGGTGGCCTACGGCCCCGGAGACCTCCAGGAGAACACCGGGGAGGAGGCGGGTGACACCGGACGGATCCTCGGTCTCATGCTCGACGCCCTGGTCGCCCGCACCTCGGCCAGTGCCGCCGAACTGCGTGCTCTCGCGTCCTGGGACACCATGTCCGTGGTCAACGCGATGACCGAGGACGAGCACCCCACGCAAGCGGTCACCGACCTGTCGGCAATGCTCACGGCATTTGGCCGGCTGGGAGGCCTGCGCGTGCTCTACGTGGGGGAGGGCAACAACACCGCCGCGGCCCTGAGTCTCGCCCTGCCGCGCTACCACGGCACGGAGCTCCATGTACGGACGCCGCCCGGTTACGGTCTGCCGCAGTCCGCCCTGCACCGGGCGAGCGAGTACGCCTCGTCGCACCAGGCACTGATCGAGGAACGACATGACATGGAGGACCTGCCGGGCGCCGTCGATGTCGTCTACACGACGCGGTGGCAGACCACCGGTACCGTCAAGCACGACCCTGACTGGATGACCGCGTTCACGCCGTTCCGCGTGGACGAGGCCCTGATGAAGCGCTATCCGTCGGCCACCTTCATGCACGACCTGCCCGCGCATCGCGGCCAGGAGGTGGACGCCGACGTCCTCGACGGAGAGCGCAGTATCGCCTTTCAACAGGCCGCGCACAAGCTCTACGGCGCCATGGGCGTTCTGGAGTGGTGCCTGGCCGGCCTGCCGCAGGCGAGCCCGACCGCAACCCGATGACAAAGAAGGACGCCATGTATGTGACCATGCTCAAATCCAAAATCCACCGGGCCACCGTGACCCAGGCCGACCTGCACTACGTGGGATCGCTGACCCTCGATGAAGACCTCATGGCCAAGGCCGGGTTGTTGCCTGGCGAAAAAGTCGACGTCGTCGACATCAACAACGGCAACCGTCTGTCGACCTACCTGATCAAGGGTCCCAGGAACTCCGGGGTGGTCGGTGTCAACGGGGCTGCTGCCCGACTCATCGGCGTCGGAGACTTGGTGATCATCATCGCCTACCGGCTTGTTCCGGAGGCCACGGCAACCGAGGGAACACCACGCGTGGTGTTCGTGGACGAGCACAACCGGGTCACGTCACTCGGCCAGGACCCGGCGGAGCCGGGTGAGCTGCCCGGTACGCTGCGCGGCGACGTGACGCACCCCGTCGTGTGAGTGAGCGATGCGGGTTGTGGTCCAGTTCTGCCGTATGACGGCTGGCCTAGCGATTCCTTCGCGGCCCGCGCGACCCTACTACGGCAGAGCGAAAAGCCGGGTTTGCCCACGAACGGCTTCCGGTCGCCGGAGGCCCGCTGTATCAAGTTCGCCACCTCGACGGAGGCGTGGGCAGCACCGACCAGCGACTCCTCACCACCGCACTGCGGACTGAGCCCACGGTTTCGGCGGACCACGATGCCCTGGACGCGCGCCCCGGCCGTCGCGGAGTACGCGAAGCCTGCTCACCCGCGTCGCCCTCGCTGAGCGGTCCAAGGCGAACAAGAGCAGGCGAGTAACGGACCGCCTTCCAGCAGGCGGCGCACACGCTGCATGGCGCGATGCCCGTGCTGGTGTGGTGCCTCTGCCCGCCGCGACCTGCGACGTCCCTCCCATTCCCCTCTCCGCACCAGGAGCGTTTCCCCCCATGCCCGATCAGTCCTTGCCCCGGTGGCAATACAGCCATGACATCGAAGCCATCGTCGAGACGTTGAGCGAGGCGTTTTTCCACGACCCCGTCATGGAATGGATTTTCCCCCAAGAGATTTCCCACCGGCGTCGAGCGCTCGACAGCTTCTACGCGATATCGATAGAGCACTTCCTGCGTCACGGGGGCCATGCCTGGGCCACGCCGGAGCACGAGGCGGTCCTCGTGTGGACTCCACCCGGCGAGCCAAATCTGTCAAAGGCCGACACGGAAGCCTACAATCGCCGACTAGAACACGCTCTCGGCGGGGAGTACAAAAGAGTCGAAGCGTTCCTGAAGGCATTGGAGCAACAGGCGCCCCAGGAACTTCCGGACGGGTATGTCCACGTCATGTTTGCCGCCCGGCATCCTGAAAAATCCACCTCAGCGGATTGGCAAACACTCATGCACGCCCTGCGAGAGATGGTGTTCCGCGAAAGCCTGGACGTCTATGCCGAATCCTCCAGCCTGCAGAATTTGCGGATCTGGAAACGGCTGGGATTCCAGCGCATCGGTCAGGAGATCCACCTCCCGGACGGGGGGCCCGACATCTATCCCATATTCGGGAACGTCAACGGTCGGATCAAATGAGTGGTGTGCGGCCATGAGAACCCTTGGGATCCCAAAGGGCCACGGAATCCACGGCCCTGATATCTGAGGGGCCTCACATTTTCCGGACGGACGTGTGACCGTGAGCCTTTTCCGCACCCCGCGGGCGGGGTCTTCAGGTGCCGGGGTGGTGGTGCTGAGCAGCCCCCCGGCGTCACGGACGAGGCCCACCAACTCCGCAGCCTCCTCCGGCGAGGTGGTCACGAGGTTGAGCACGACGTCGAACTGCTGCCCGCCGGCGGCCCGAGTGACGGGGGGCGGTGTAGTCGATGACCTGGTCGGCCCCGTACCCGCGGACTCGGTCGGCGCTGCGCGCGCTCGCGGTGGCGGTGACGCGAGCCCCGGCCTGGTGGGCGAGCTGGACGGCGTAGCCGCCGACCGCGCCACCGGCCCCGTTGACCAGGATCGTCTGCCCGGCCTTCACGTCGGTGTACTCGAACAGGGCCAGCCAGGCCGTCAGCCCGACCGAGGCCAGGGCTGCGGCATGGCCAGCTCGACCGTCTTCGGGGCGGCGGCCAGCGCCTGCGCAGGCGCGAGCACGTACTCGGCAGCTGCGCCGGGCGCGTTCATCGGCAGGAACGCTACGACTGCGGCGCCCACGCTCCAGCCCTCGACTCCCTCACCCAGTTCTGCGACGGTTCCGGCGACGTCAATCCCCGGCACGTGCGGGAAGTGGTGTGGGAACGCCTGCTGCAGGTAACCGGCGCGGATCGCGGCGTCGACCGGGTTGAACGAGGTGCCGGTCACCTTTACCAGCACCTCCCCGGTGCCCGGGGCCGGCCTGTCGATCTCCTCGATTCGCATCCCGCCGTGCTGGAGGTCGCTGTGGTCGGCATCCCAGGGCTGATGCGTTCTCACGTGGCGAGATGAAGGGTTTCGCCGGGTTCGGTGAGACGGGGGTCAGGCTGAGCACCCCGGTCGAGGCGAACCGGGGCCTGTCACGGCTACGCCCCGTCGGGCAGTTCACTGCTGTCGAAATAGACCACCAGCGTCTGCTCCGGCTGTTCGGCCAGGTGAAAAGCGGCGTACACATAATCGATCGCTCCCCGTTGCGGATGCCGTAGCCGTTTCCGACCGCTCTGCCGGGCCTGCACCTCGTACTGGGGCCACCAGTTCCGCACCTCCGGGCTGCCCTCGTTCAGCTCCTCGATCAGTTGGGTGTACCGCGGGTCGCCGGAATGGCGTGCGGCTAGCGTCCGAAGTCGGGCGAGCAGGCTGCGTGCCTCGGGTTCCCAGTCGAGCAGAACCTCCCGGGCCACCGGTTCGAGAAACACCCAGCGGACGAAGTTGGGCGGCCGGTCCGCCTCGGTGATGAGCTTCGGGAAAAGTTCGCCGGCCGCCTCGTTGTGCCTGAGGACGTCGTAGTTGCCCCCGATGATGTACGCCGGGTGCGGCTGGAGCAACAGAGGGACGGCCCCCGCCTCGGCCGTCGGCGGCTTGAGTTCCCCGGCTTGGACCGCAGGCGCGTGACCGGCAAGCTGGAGGAGGTGATCGCGCTCGTAGCTGTCGAGCCGCAGCGCCGCGGCGAGGGCGTTCAGGACTTGTTCGGAGGCGCGGATCTCCCGCCCCTGCTCCAGGTACGTGTACCAGGTGGCGCTGATCCCGGCCAGCAGTGCCAGTTCCTCTCGGCGAAGTCCCGGAGTCCGGCGGCGGCCGGTCTGGGGCAGGCCCACCTCGTCGGGGGTGAGGCGCTCTCTCCGGCTGCGCAGAAACGCACTCAGTTGACGGCGTTGGTCGCGTTGGTCCGGCCGCGTGGGCATGACGGGCACCTTCAGTTCCAGAATAAGTACGGTCTGGATACCAGGCTAATCTCCGGAAGACTGGTGTGCGAGCACAAGGTCACGGCACTGCCGATGGCCTCACACAGTCACACCGGCAACCGGCCGTCCCGTGCGCAACAGCGTCCTGACGCTCCACCAGGACCTGCTGCCGCTCAGTGCCCGGCCCCGGGTGCCAAGAACGGAGAGGACGACTTCATGTCCGGAATCAAGAGCAAAGTGGTGGCGATCACGGGAGCCAGCAGCGGCATTGGCGAGGCGACCGCGCTGCTGCTCGCCGAACGCGGTGCGCGACTCGTCCTCGGCGCGCGCCGGTCCGAGCGCCTGGCGGATCTGGTGGCCCGGATCGAGAAGGCGGGTGGCGCAGCCGTACAGATCCGCACCGACGTGACCCGGCGGGACGACCTGCACGCTCTGGTCGCGCTGGCCGGTGAGCGATTCGGCCGACTCGACGTACTCGTCAGCAACGCTGGAGTCGGCACGATCTCGCCTCTCGACGATCTGCGCGTCGAAGAGTGGGACCACATGGTCGACGTCAACGTGAAGGGCGTGCTGCACGGAATCGGCGCCGCGCTGCCGGTCTTCCGGGCACAGGGCGCCGGGCACTTCATCACCACCGCCTCCACAGCCGCGTTTCGCATCGTGCCGACCATGGCGGTCTACGCCGGCACCAAGTTCGCGATCCGGGCCATCTGCGAAGGACTGCGCCAGGAAGCTGGCGACTCCCTACGGGTGACCACCGTCTCACCCGGTCCAACGGTGACCGATTTCGCCGAGGCGTCAACCAACAGCCAAGTCAGAGCAGAGATCACGAGGATGCGGGACCACATCGCAATCCCGCCCGACGCAATCGCCCGGGCCATCGCTTTCGCAATCGAACAGCCTGCCGCGGTCGACGTGAACGAGATTGTCGTGCGGCCCACCGCCCAGAGCTGACCTCCCCCGCCCTTCCGGTGCGGACACCGCACCCACGGGACTGCTCCACGGGTCACATGGCGACACAGGCCCGTCGGCCAGTGAGTGGCATATCTGAGGCTGATCCCTTGAAGTGGACACCCTGGCAATGGATCTTGGTGGTCCAGGAAGGGATGTCCGGGTGGGATGCCAGTCCCCGTACCCGGAGGAGTTCCGGCGGGACGCCGCCGCGCTTAATCGCGCGGGCGGCGGCAAGCGCACGTGCGCGGCCGTGGCCGCGGAGCTCGGGGTCACCGGGGAGACACTGCGCACGTGGGTCCGCAAGGACAACGGGGCGAACGTGCCGGCCGTCCTGGGCGGGGGCGGCCTGGAGAGTCAGGCCGAGGAGCTGGCCCGGCTGCGGGCCGAGAACGCCAGGCTTGTGAAGGCCGAGAAGGAGTGGCAACTGGAGCGCGAGATCCTGCGCCGGGCGACCGCCTATTTCGCCAGGGAGGTGAAGTGAGGCCCCGCCGCTGGGACTTCATCTTCGAGAACTGCGCCGACTTCGGCGTCAAGCGGCTGTGCCGGGTCCTGGGGGATGCCTCACTCGCCGCATGAAACCCGGTGTCCACTCCCGGGGTTCAACCTCAGAGCAGAGGACCTCCTCCGCCGAGGACAAGGCCGTGTTCGCCCAGATCCCCGACGACGAGATCAACGCGCTCTTCGGCGACTAGCCGCCCCACGACCGCATAGCCCTGTGTCGTCCTCTCACACCGGGGTGCCCGCGGTGCGGTGCCGGCGCCCCTGGGCGGAGCATGGAGCCCCGCCGCCGTGGACGGCGGCGCGGACACCGGTGAGGGTGTAGGCCAGGGCTGCGGCGGCCACGATCGCGAGCAGAGCGAGGCCGGCGGCGTACGTTCCGTACTCGCCGTACAGCGCGCCCATCACCAGCGGTGGCAAGAAGCCGCCCAGGCCGCCTGCGGCGCCGACCACGCCGGTGACAGAGCCGACCTGGCTGGCCGGGGTCAGCAGGGCCACCAGGGCGAAGGTCGCTCCGCTGCCGGCGCCGAGCGCGGCGGCCATGGTGAGGAAGGCGATGGTGCCCACCGGTGCCAGGGGCGGGGTGAACGACTGCACGACAGCTCCGGCGACGACCACGGCCAGCGATCCGGCCAGGACCCGGACCGGGCCCAGCCGGTCGGACAGCCAGCCGCCGACCGGGCGCATCGCCACCGCGAGCAGTACGAATCCGGCCATCCGGTTCGCGGCGTCCGCCTGGGTCAGGCCGTATCCGCTTTTGAGGTAGGTGGGCAGGTAGACGGAGAAGGCCACGTAGCCGCCGAAGGCCACCGCGTACAAGGCGGACGCCTGCCAGGTGATACCCAGCCGCGCGGTCGCGGCCAGCCGGCGGACCAGCGACTCGGTGGGTACGGTGCGGCCGGGCGCGTCGCGCAGCAGCAGAGCAGCCACGACGGCGTACGCGGCGAGCACCGCGGCGGTGATGAGGAACGGGGTGGCCGTGCTGTTCGCGTCGACCAGCTTCACGGTGGTCAGGGCGCTGATGGCGGTGCCGCCCATTCCGGCACCGAAGACACCGATCGCGAGGCCCCGCCGTTCCGGGGGAAACCAGGCATTGACGAACGGTACGCCGACGGCGAAGGTGGTGCCGCCGATGCCGAGGAAGAATCCGCCGAGGAGGAGGGCGGCGAGGGAGGAGTGGCCTGCCAGGCCGAGGTAGAGCACCGGCACGGTGGTGGCCGCCGACACGATCGGGAACATCGCCCGTCCACCGAACCGGTCCGTCAGCGCCCCCACCGGGATGCGGCCCAGGGAGCCGACGACGACCGGCACCGCCACCAGCAGCGACTGCTCGAACGACGACAGGTCGAGGCCGTCCTTGAACCGCGGGCCCAAGGGGCTCAGCAGCGCCCACGCCCAGAAGTTCACGGCGAAACCGACCGTGGCCAGAGCCAGCATCAGCCACGCCTGGCGGGTCACCGGAGCACCCGACGGTGAGCTGTCACCCTTCGACTTCACCTGCTGGACCATGTCGTCCGTCCCTTTCGTACGCCAAGGTGGTACGGAGCCACCGGGATTGCATGCACCGGCAGGCACCTCGCCCGCCCGACGGCGTTCCGCAATCACTCTCCGCATCCGGACTCGCTGACGGCATGGGCCATCAGTCCCTGCCAGGGGCCTGACGGGCCCCGGGGCCGGGCCCGGCCCCGGGCAACCCAGACGGCCGAACACCGCCTCCGCTTCGGGTGAGGGACGATGGACTCATCGTCCGGACAGACGGCTTTCGCGCACTCGACCGGCAGAGTGCCTGCGGCTGCCGGCCAAGGACCGGTGGGCCGTGTGGTGTACGCCCGACAGGCACTGTCCGCGGTCCTCCCCGTCAGCGTCCGCCTGGACGCAGACGCCTCCGTGCTGATGCGCAGCTCGCCGGTGTCGGATCTCGTGCGGGCCGTCGACGCCGTCGTGGTCGCCTTGATCTCTCCGGTCCGTCAGCCTTGTGCCGCTGGCACGTTGGGAACGAGGGCCGGCTGTGCCGACCTCGTGGGACACGCGGCCGCATCCGGCGGCCGGGCAGACACGGAACGGGCGGCGCCGCGTGGCAGGTCCCAGCCCGTTGCGGGCCGGGCACCGAGGCGGGTGGGAGACAGTGCCCGGGGCGGACTGCGCAGGGGCGCCGCCATACGGCGACGGGCTCGGCCACCGCCAACAGACCGAGAACCTGCTCGTCGGCTGCGCTCCAAAGGAGTCCCGCTTCTTCTGCCAAGGCGCCCGCACCAAGGGCATCCAGCCGACGCAGACCATGCTGGTGGCGGTGTTGACCGCGCTCACCGTGTTCTCTGCGACGCACCCGGCGCAGGCACGGGTGCCGTCCGGGGTGCGACCCGTATGGTCGGGCACTGTGCCCGTACCGCTGTGGCCAAGAGGTACAGCACCGAGCCGTACCTCAGCCGACCGGACCTGACACCGGGGCCACTGGTCCCTGCCGCGCGCGCCCCGTACCGGGCCGGAAGGCCATCCGGCAGGGACCGCCTGCCCCAGGTGCGCCACGGGCCGCACCATCTAGCGTTTCCGGCCATGGAGAACGACCAGCGCGCACGGAGTCGGGCGTCAAGTGCCGGTGAGAACTGGCCACTGGCCGCCCGCAGACTGCTCACTCGCAGCGAGGTGTCCGCCGACGGGCGTGCCGTGTTCGGCGCAGCCGACGGCAGGTGGGAGGGCTTCTACCGGGACCGGTGGGCTCATGACAAGGTCGTGCGCTCCACGCACGGCGTGAACTGCACCGGTTCCTGTTCGTGGATGGTGTACGTCAAGGACGGCATCATCACCTGGGAGCACCAGGCCACCGACTACCCGTCGATCGGCGCGGACTGCCCCGAGTACGAGCCGCGCGGCTGCCCGCGCGGGGCGTCGTTCTCCTGGTACACGTACTCGCCCAGCCGGATCCGCTACCCGTACGTGCGCGGCGCGCTGCTGAAGCTGTGGCGCGAGGCCCGCGAGCGTCTCGGTGATCCGGTGGCGGCCTGGGCCGAGATCACCTCCGATCCGGCGAAGGCGCGGGCATACAAGCAGGCCCGCGGCAAGGGCGGCCTGGTGCGCGCCGACTGGGAGGAGGTGAGCGAGCTGATCGCAGCCGCCCATGTGCACACGGTCAAGGCCTACGGCCCCGACCGCGTCGCCGGCTTCTCGCCGATCCCGGCGATGTCGATGGCGTCGTTCGCGGCGGGTGCGCGCTTCATGTCGCTGATCGGTGGGACCCTGCTGTCGTTCTACGACTGGTACGCCGATCTGCCGATCGCCTCCCCGCAGGTCTTCGGCGACCAGACGGACGTTCCGGAGGCGGCGGACTGGTGGAACGCCGGCTATCTGATCATGTGGGGATCCAATATCCCGGTCACCCGCACCCCGGACGCGCACTTCCTGACCGAGACTCGTTACAACGGCACGAAGGTCGTTGCGGTCAGCCCCGACTACGCCGACAACGTCAAGCACGCCGACGAGTGGCTGGCCCCGCACCCCGGCACGGACGGCGCGCTGGCCATGGCCATGGGGCATGTGATCCTGCGCGAGTTCCTCGTTGACCGCGAAGTCCCCTACTTCCAGGGCTACCTGCGCACGTTCACCGACGCGCCGTTCCTTGTGGCCCTGCGGGAACACGACCGCGGTCTCGTCCCGGACGGGTTTCTGACCGCCGCCGACCTCGGACACGTCGAGGAGCACGCCGAGTCCAAGACGGTCGTCCTCGATGGCGTCACCGGCGAACCCGTCGTCCCGAACGGTTCGCTCGGCTTCCGCTGGGCGAAGGAGGAACAGGGCCGCTGGAATCTCGACCTGGGCGATGTCGTGCCCGAGTTGAGCCTGCTGGAGTCGGCCCAGGACACCGTGACCGTCGTACTGCCCCGATTCGACGAGGGGACTGCCGAGGGCGGATCGGTGATGCGGCGCGGCGTTCCGGTCCGCCGGGTCGGCGGCCGTCTGGTCACCACGGTCTTCGATCTGATGCTCGCCCAGTACGGGGTGCAGCGGCCGGGCCTTCCGGGCAGCTGGCCGTCGTCGTATGACGACGCGTCGGAGCCCTGCACCCCTGCCTGGCAGGAGACGATCACCTCGGTGCCGGCCGGGCAGGCGGCCCGGATCGCCCGGGAGTTCGCCCGCAACGCGGAGCGGACACGCGGCCGGTCGATGATCGCGCTGGGCGCCGGTACCAACCACTGGTTCCACTCCGACACCATCTACCGCGCGTTCCTGGCGCTGCTGACGATGACCGGCTGCCAGGGCGTCAACGGGGGCGGCTGGGCGCACTACGTCGGCCAGGAGAAGGTCCGGCCGGTCACCGGGCAGCAGCACCTGTCGTTCGCCTTCGACTGGCAGCGGCCCACCCGGCACATGGCGGGCACCTCCTACTGGTACCTGAACTCCGACCAGTGGCGCTACGAGGCGTTCGGGCCCGACGAGCTGGCCTCCCCTCTCGGCAAGGGGCGGTTTGCGGGCAAGGGGTTCGCCGACTGCCTGGCGCAGGCCGTGCGACTGGGCTGGACGCCCGGTCACCCGGGCTTCAACCGCAACCCGCTCGATCTGACGGACGAGGCGGCGGCCCGGGGCAGGCAAGTGTCCGAGCACGTAGTCGAGGAGCTCAAGTCGGGGCGGCTGCGGTTCGCCGTCGAGGATCCGGACGATCCGGCCAGCTTCCCGCGCGTGCTGACCGTGTGGCGGGCGAACCTGCTGGGCTCGTCCGGCAAGGGCAACGAGTACTTCCTGCGCCACCTGCTGGGCGCCGATGCGGCCGTGCGTTCCGAGGAGACTGCGACCGAGCACCGGCCGAAGGACGTGGTGTGGCGGGAGGAGGCTCCCGAGGGCAAGCTCGATCTGCTGGTCACCGTGGACTTCCGGATGACCTCGACCGGCCTGCTCGCCGACGTCGTCCTGCCGGCCGCCACCTGGTATGAGAAGGACGATCTGTCCAGCACGGACATGCACCCTTTCGTGCACGCGTTCACCCCGGCCATCGCACCGCCCTGGCAGGCCCGCACCGACTACGACACCTTCCTGACCATCGCCGACAAGTTCAGCGAACTTGCCGCCGAGCACCTCGGCACTCGCACCGATGTCCTCGCGGTACCGCTGCTGCACGACACCCCCGACGAACTCGCCCAACCGGGCGGGGTCGTGCGGGACTGGAAGGCGGGCGAGTGCGAACCGGTCCCCGGGCGGACCATGCCGAAACTCGTCGTCATCGAACGGGACTACGCCGTCATCGGGCAGAAGATGCGCGCCGTGGGCCCTCTGCTGGACACCCTGGGCACCACCACCAAGGGCGTCACCGTTCACCCGAACCAGGAGATCGACGACCTTAGGCGCCGCAACGGCACCGTCAGGGGCGGAGTCGCCGCTGGGCGGCCCTCCCTGGCCACCGCGTCCCAGATGTGCGAGGCGATCCTCGCCCTGTCCGGCACCACCAACGGACGCCTGGCCACCGAGGGCTTCCGGGAGCTGGAGCGGCAGACCGGCAGTGAGGGGCTGGTGGAGCTGGCTTCCGAGCGTGAGGCGGAGCGGATCACGTTCGCCGACACCCGCACCCAGCCCCGCTCGGTGATGACGTCGTACGAGTGGTCGGGCTCGGAGACGGGTGGGCGCCGCTACTCGCCGTTCGTCATCAACACAGAGCACAAGAAGCCCTGGCACACCCTCACCGGCCGGCAGCACTTCTTCGTCCAGCACGACTGGATGGCGGAACTGGGCGAGCAGCTCCCCGTCTACCGGCCTCCGTTGAACACACCTCGGCACTACGGGGACGAGCACCTGCGTGACGGGGACCGGGCCGAGGTCACCGTCCGCTATCTGACCCCGCACTCGAAGTGGTCCATCCACTCGAACTACCAGGACAACAAGTACATGCTCGACCTGTCCCGCGGCGGACCCGCGATCTGGATGTCCACCGCCGACGCCGAGAAGATCGGTGTCAAGGACAACGAGTGGATCGAGGCGTACAACCGCAACGGCGTCGTCGCCGCCCGCGCCGTGGTCACCCACCGCATGCCCGAGGGCACGGTGTACATGTACCACGCCCAGGACCGCAACGTGAACGTCCCGAAGACCGAGGTCAGCGGCAAGCGAGGCGGCATCCACAACTCCCTGACGAGGCTGCTGCTCAAGCCCACCCACCTCGCCGGCGGCTACGCCCAGTTCACCTACGCCTTCAACTACTACGGACCGACCGGCAACCAGCGTGACGAGGTCACCGTCATCCGCCGTCGCAGCCAGGATGTGGAGTACTGACATGCGCGTCATGGCCCAGGTCGCGATGGTGATGAACCTCGACAAGTGCATCGGCTGCCACACCTGCTCGGTCACCTGCAAGCAGACGTGGACCAACCGCACCGGCGTCGAGTACGCCTGGTTCAACAACGTCGAGACCAAGCCCGGCGTCGGCTACCCCCGCCGCTACGAGGACCAGGAGCGGTGGAAGGGCGGCTGGATGCTCGACAAGCGCGGACGTCTCGTCCTGCGCTCCGGCGGCCGGGTCAAGCGCCTGCTGTCCCTGTTCTCCAACCCCGATCTGCCGTCCATAGAGGACTACTACGAGCCGGTCACCTACGACTACGACAACCTCGTCAACGCCCCGGCCGGCCGGGACATGCCCGTCGCCCGACCGCACTCGGTCCTCACCGGCAGGCCGACCGCCATCACCTGGGGCGCCAACTGGGAGGACGGCCTCGGCGGCGCACCCGAGCACGCCGGCGGCGACCCCAACCTCGCCGGCGAGTGGGCCCAGAAGGTCAAGTTCGAGTTCGAGCAGACCTTCCTCTTCCACCTGCCCCGGCTCTGCGAGCATTGCCTCAACCCGGCCTGCGTCTCCGCCTGCCCGTCAGGCGCGATGTACAAGCGAGTCGAGGACGGCATCGTGCTCGTCGACCAGGACCGCTGCCGCGGCTGGCGGATGTGCGTGACCGCTTGCCCGTACAAGAAGGTGTACGTCAACCACGCCACCGGCAAGGCCGAGAAGTGCACCTTCTGCTTCCCCCGCATCGAGGCCGGCCAGCCCACCATCTGCTCCGAGACCTGCGTGGGCCGACTGCGCTACCTCGGCGTGCTTCTCTACGACGCCGACCGTGTCGGCGAGGCCGCCGCCACCCCGGACGACAAGGACCTGCTCGACGCCCAGCGCGGTGTCTTCCTCGACCCGCAGGACCCCGAAGTGCGCGCGGCAGCACGTGAGTCGGGCATCCCGGACGACTGGCTGGACGCCGCCCGCCGCTCCCCTGTCCACGACCTGGTCATACGCTACAAGGTGGCGTTGCCCCTGCATCCGGAGTACCGGACGATGCCGATGGTCTGGTACGTTCCGCCGCTTTCCCCCGTCCTGGACGCCGTCGACGCGGCGGGCGGGAATCAGGACGACCCCGACCACGTCTTCGCGGCCGTCACGCGGCTGCGCATCCCGCTGGAGTACCTGGCGGAGCTGTTCACCGCCGGTGACAGCGATGTGGTCGGCGGGGTGTTGATGAAGCTCACCGCGCTGCGCTCCTACATGCGCGAACGCACCCTGGGCGAGGCAGGTGACGAGGCGGTGCTGCAGGCCGCCGGGCTCAGCGTGCGCGAAGCGGAGGACCTGCACCGGCTCCTTGCCGTCGCCAAGTACGCCGACCGGTACGTCGTCCCCGCCGCGCACAAGGAGGACGCCGCCGCTCTGGCCGCGACGGAGAACCGCTGCCCGGTCGAGTCACCGGGCGAGCCGTCCGAGACCGGTGCCCGGCGCGTCATGCTCGGCTTCCCCACCCTGCGCCGCCGTACGTCCGAAGCACCCGCCGGAGGCCACCCGTGAGCCCGCTGCCCGCCACCATTCCCGACCTCGTCCGCACCCGTGTCCGGGCCGCAGTGCGCCGCCCGGGCCGCGCGGCCCGCCCGGGACGTCCGACTCCGCTCACGCCGGAAGAGCCTCAGGACCGGGCGCTGATGCTGCGGCTGCTGTCGCTGCTGCTGCAGTACCCGGACGCCGAGCTCGCCGACTCCCGCCCGGTGTTGACCGCGGCCGCCGAAGTGCTGCCGTCCTCGCCCGCCACCGAGCACCTGGCCGCCTTCACCGCCTGGTTCACCGGCCAGGAGCCGGAGGCGCTGCAGCGGCACTACGTCGAGATGTTCGACCTGCGTCGCAAGAGCAGCCTCTACCTCACCTACTACCTGCACGGCGACACCCGCCGCCGCGGAATGGCCCTGCTCACCCTTGCACAGCGCTACCGCGCCACCGGATGGGACACCGACGGCGGCGAACTCCCCGACCACCTCCCGGTCGTCCTGGAGTTCGCCGCACTCACAGGCCCGCGGTCCGGTGAGGCACCGCTGCGCCGGCACCGACGCGGCCTGGAACTGATCCACCACGCTCTGACCGACGCCGACTCCCCCTACCGGCACGTCCTGGCCGCGCTGCTCACCCTGCTGCCACCGCCTACCGAGGCGGACCGCGCGGCGGTAGCCCAACTCGTCGCCGAGGGCCCACCGAACGAGGAGGTCGGCCTCGACCCCTACGGGGCCTATGGAGACGGTGAGTTCGCCCCGCCGGGCACCTTCGTGCCGCCGGCTCCCGCTCCGCCGACCCGGGTACCGCCCGCGCCGACCATCCGCACGGAAGGCCCCCGATGAACGCCGCGTTCTCCCCGTCGGCCGCCTCTCCGGCGAGCGGTGCCGATCTGCTTCTGTGGGTTGCCGTTCCCTACATCTGCCTCGCCGTGTTCGCCGTCGGACATGTCTGGCGCTATCGGCAGGACCAGTTCGGCTGGACCTCCCGTACCACCCAGCTCCTCGAACACCGCTGGCTGCGCTGGGGCAGCCCACTGTTCCACATCGGCGCCTTCATGGTGATCGCCGGCCATGTCGTGGGCCTGGCCGTTCCCGACTCGTGGACCGGGGCCGTGGGCATCACCGAGCACGCGTACCACACCACGGCCGTCTGGGCGGGTTCGGTGGCGGGCGTCGCCATGGTCGCCGGCCTGGGCATGCTGTGCGCCCGCCGACTGCTGACCCGCCGGATCCGCCTCGGCACCGACCGCAGCGACAAGCTTCTCTTCCCCCTGCTGTCCGCCACTGTCCTGCTGGGCATCACGGCCACGGCCGCTCACAATGTCTTCGGCCCCGGCTACGACTACCGCGAAACCGTCTCCGTCTGGTTCCGCGGCCTGTTCGTCCTCCGGCCGCAACCGGAGGCCATCGCCGGGGCTCCGCTGCTGTTCCAGCTGCACGCCCTGACCGCCTGCCTGCTCTTCGCGGCCTGGCCCTTCACCCGGCTGGTACATGTGTGGAGTGCCCCGATCGGATACCTCGCCCGCCCGTACCTGGTCTACCGTCGGCGAGCCGCACCGGCGCCGGCCCGTCCGACCGGGGACCGGCCCCGACCGGCCCCCGGCTCCCGGCGAGCGGCATGAGCCGCGGATCCGCACTCGCGCCGGACGCCACCCGTCGTCGGCCGCGAGAACCTCAGTGGTTCTCGCCGAACTGCGCTGTGCCTTGGCCAGGACCGACAGGCCGTAGAGGTCGCAGGGGTCGGACCGGCGTGAGGCCGGCAGCGTCAATGACGCTGCGTGGTGACCGGGTCGGCGGAGGAGTCATGTCGAGCGCGTGAGGGTGTCGACCTGGGCGGCGAGATCAGGGTGGGCGGCCGTCAGGTGGGGGCGGGTGGCGGCCAGGGGGCCCAGGAGGGCGGCGGGGTCGTCGCAGGCGAGGGCCGCGTGGAGCTGCCCGACAGCGGCGCGGACGGCGACCGGGAGATCGGTGAGAGCCGTGATCTGACCGGCCAGGCGCCGCAGGTCGGCCGCGTTGCGGCGGGCCCGGCTGGCGGCCACGCGGTCGGCGGCGCGGCGTTCGCGCGTGGCCGTCACGCGTTGCTCGCCGGTGGTTCCGGCGGGGCCGGGACGGCCGCGCAGGTAGCGGCGCTCGGCGGCCTGGCGGCTGGCCACGCCGAGAGGGAGAGCGAGGTCGGCCCAGCTGGCGCCGGCGTCGCGGGCCGTTTCGATCAGGCCGGTCTCCCATACGGCGAGCTGCTCACGCACCTGCCGCAGCAGCATCAGGGAGGCCAGCGCCTGCTCCGGGCTGGCTGCCCCCGCGTCGTCGGCATCCTCGCGCTGAGCGTCGCGTACGGCCTTGTTGATGGCCTCCAGGGCCGCTGCGGCGGCGAGGAAGGAGGCCGGGCCGTGGACGTCGGCGCCGGACGAGGGCGGCTGATTGATCGGGGTCACGGACACCTCTCTCGGGTTGTCACCGCATCGATGACAACCATGTTTGTCATCCATTGGATGACATGTTACAACGGTGTCAGTGAGGCGCATTGGCAGCTACTGCCTGAACCTGCTGGAGGTGTTTTCACAATGTTGATGCGCACCGACCCCTTCCGTGAGCTGGACCGGCTGGCCCAGCAGCTGATGGGCCCGGGCACCTGGTCGAAGCCGTCGGCGATGCCGATGGACGCCTACCGCGAGGGCGACGACTACGTGGTGGCCTTCGACCTTCCCGGCGTCAGCCCGGACGCGATCGACATCGACGTCGAGCGGAACATGCTCACTGTCAAGGCCGAGCGGCGGCCGGCGGCGAAGGCCGACGACGTGCAGATGGAACTGTCCGAGCGGCCGCTGGGCGTCTTCTCCCGCCAGATCGTGCTCGCCGACACGCTCGACACCGAGCACATCCAGGCCGACTACGACGCGGGTGTGCTGACCCTGCGCATCCCGATCGCCGAGCGTGCCAAGCCTCGCAAGATCTCCATCGGCGTCGGCTCCGGCCGCAAGGAGATCTCCGGCTGACACCTGCCGGACAGGTGCGGAGGACGGGCACCAGCTCTCCCTCCCATCCCGCCCTCCGCACCCCGCCCTATCCCGCCCTCCGTACCCGCGCCGTCCGAAGAAGAAGGGGCGGCGGCTGGGATGACTCTGCGACGCGAAGCCTTCCTCGACCAGGTGCAGGAACGTGGTGAGTACAGCACGGTGGAGGAAGCCGAGCGGGCGGCCCGCGTGGCGCTCGCCCTGCTCGGTGCGCACCTGGTCGGCGAGGTGTGCGCCCGGCTCGCCACGCGGCTGCCGGAGGAGTTCGCCCTGATCCTGCCCGTGTGACGCAGACGACCGGCTGCCGGGAAAAGGGGGGCCACATCTCAGGTCGTCACCGGACGCCCCCCTCCCGGCACACCGGGACGAAAGAATGTTCAACTTGGACCGCATGCAGAAGGAAAGGCCCGTGCACCTCGTCGGGATCGGCGGATGCAACACGAGTGCGCTGGCCGGCGCGCTTCACCAGCGCGGCTACACGGTCACGGGCTTCGACATCGCGAACGGCCCCAACGTGCGGGCACTCACGCAGGCGGGGATCCAGGTGTCCATCGGACACGCCAGTTCCAACCTGTCCGACAGCACCCAGCTCGTCGTCGCGTCCCTCGTCGCGGTGGGCCGTACGAACCCGTAGGTCCTCCAGGGCGAGGAGTGGGGGTGAGGACGGTCGACCGGGCGGAACTGCCGGCCGCCATCATGGCGCAGCACTCCGAGTCCATCGCCGTCTCGGGTGCCTTCCAACTTCTTCTCGGTCGCTGAACCGGCGGATCGACCCGACGGCGGTCCGGTATGCGTCACGGGTCGTTCGTCACTGACGCAAGAGAGCCGCCGGGTCCGAGGAAACCTCCCAGCCGTTCGGGCTGGAGATGAAGGAGCGGACATGCGGGCGTGGGGGGCCGAGTGCGCCCCGGCGGCTCCGTTCGCCTGCTCACCGCTCTCTTTGTGGTCGAACCGGCGGGCGGCTGTGGGGATGTGCAGGTCGAGACGTTACGCCCCCCTTGCCTGGACACCTTTCTTGTGGTGTGCAGCTTTTCGTCGGACCTGAAGGCGGAGGCGGGGTCGCTTGGCTGTACTCGACTTTACATATTGTCTTATTTGTTTCTCGTTCCCTTGTAGTGCCATCCGGTGATGCGGATAACTAGGTGCGGCGTCCGCTTCTGCCTCGGGTTCCCGACGAGCCCTGGGCAGGCTGTCAGCGCATCGGATGTGCCGTGCGCCGTCGGCCAGGGAAGCAGTCGTGATTCCTGACTTGAGGAGAGGTCATGAAGAAGGCCTACGAAGCGCCGACGCTCGTCCGGCTCGGGACGTTCCGGAAGAAGACCGGGCTCCTGCAGAGCTCCGGCAACGACCGGCTGATCCTGAGCAAGAACTGACGACCGACGGTTCCTGACCTGACGTCATGACTGAACTGCACGCGAGTGCGGGGACGGGCCCCGGCGACGCGCACTTCGCGGTCTTCACCGATCGCGAGGACGCGGCCGCCGTGGCCCGCTCCTTCGCCCACCCAGGCACACGCGTCCTCAAACACCCCTCCGGCAGGCCCTGGCTGGTGGGGAAGTGGGACGAGGCGGAGGCCGTCACGGCGTACGCCGGCAGCGCGGCCCTCGCCATCATCGGCTGCTGCCCGATCGATGCCGCCGCATTGGAGCGCCACGCCGCGCGGTTGCGCGATCTGGCGGAACTGGACGTGCTGGCTCGTTCCCTGCCCGGCAGCTTCCACCTCGTTGCCGCGTTGGACGGCGGCCTCAGGGTGCAGGGAACGGCGTCCGGGCTCCGGTTGGTCTTCCACGCCGCCGTGGACGGCATACGGGTGGCCGCCACCCGCGCCGACATACTCGCCGACACGCTCGGTGCCGCCCCCGACGAGCAACGACTGGCGGTGCGGCTGCTGTGGCCGGTCTCCTATCCGCTGTTCGAGACATCGCTCTGGCGCGAGGTCACTGCTGTTCCTCCGCAGGACGCACTGATTGTCGGAGCAGACGGGCGCAGTGCGCGTCACTCGCGCTGGTGGACGCCACCGGAGCCGGTCCGCACCCTTGCCGACGGCGCTCCGTTGGTCCGCGAGGCCCTGACCGAGGCGGTTGATGCCCGCACCCGCCAAGGCGGTGTGGTCAGCTGCGACCTTTCCGGCGGCCTGGACTCCACCTCCATCTGCTTCCTGGCCGACCGCTCCACCGCCAAGGTGGTGGCGAGCACGTGGCCGGGGCGCGATCCCGCTGACACCGACCTGTACTGGGCCGAGCAGGCCGCGAAGCGCCTGCCGGACGTCGAGCACGTGGTGTGGGACGCCGACGCCTCGCCGCTGGTGTACGACGATCTGCTCGGCATCGACGACCTGCTGGACGAACCCACCATCGGGGTCATGGACCGCTCACGAGTCCTGCACCATCTGCCGGGCATGGCCGCGCGGGGCAGCCGGCTGCATCTGACGGGCATCGGCGGCGACCACGTGGCCTGGTGCTCCGAGGCGTACTACCACCGGCTGCTGCGTACCCGGCCGCTGTTCGCGCTGCGGCAGCTGCGCGGTTTCCGGGCCCTGTGGCAGTGGCCCCTCGGCGCCATGGTCCGCGCGCTGGCCGACTCCCGCCCGTACGGGAGGTGGCTCGCCGACACCGCCGGTCACCTGCGAGACCCGGCCCCCGCCACCGTCAGCACCAGTCTCGGCTGGGGCATGCCCCCACGCCTCTTCGACTGGGTGACCCCCGAGGCCGAACGCATGGCCAAGCGGGCGCTGCGGGAGGCGGGTGCAACGGCCATGCCGCTGCACCCGGACCGCGGAATGCACGCTGACCTGGAGCAGATCCGCTCCTGCACCCGCATCATTCGCCAGTGGGACCGCATGGCCGCCAAGGCGGGCGTGCCGATGGCCTCGCCGTTCCTCGACGACCGCGTGATCGAGGCGTCCCTCGCCGTGCGGCCCAGCGAACGCGTGTCCCCCTGGCAGTACAAGCCGCTCCTGACCGCGGCGATGCGGGGCATCGTGCCCGAGGCGTGCCTGCGGCGTGCCAACAAGGCCGCCGCCTCCATGGACGCGGCAGAGGGACTGCGTCGGCACCGCGCCGACCTGCTGGCGCTGTGGGAGAACTCCCGGCTGGAACAACTCGGCCTGGTCGACGGGAACGCGCTGCGCCAGCTCGCCCAGCGCCCCTCCGCCCCTGGTCTGCGCGACGCCATCCTCTACTCCACCATCGCCTCCGAAGTATGGCTTCGCGGCCTGTCCCCCGCCCGCACCAGCTAGGGCAAGTCACCGGAGAAAGGCAGTCACCCACCATGGCATTGCGGTTCGGCCCCGATGTCTCCACCGCGGAGACCGACTACGGCACCGTCCTGCTGGACCAGCGCAGCGGAGACTACTGGGAGCTCAACCCCACCGGCACCCTGGTGGTGCAGACCCTCCTCGACGGCGGCGACGAAGCCTCGGCTGTCGACGCGATCGTCACGGAGTTCGACATCGACCGGGCCCGGGCGCAGCAGGACGTTTCCGCTCTTGTGCAGGAACTGCGGACGTCGGGGCTGGCCAGATGACGACACCGAGCGCCCTGGAGCGACCGACCGGCGTTCCCCTCGTCCGGCGCCTTGCCGCTCGCCTCGTCCTGCTCCCCGCCCTCGCGCTGTCGCTGCTGCCACCGCGCCGGATCCGCGCCGTCCTCGGCGTCGTAAGCCGCGGCGCCACGCCGGCCACCGCCACACGGGCGAGGAACGCCCGGGACGCGATGTGCGCGGTCAGCCTGCTGTGCGCCGGTCCGAAGGGTTGTCTGCCCCGCTCGCTGGGCGCCGCCCTGCTGTGTCGGCTCACGGGCAGCTGGCCTACGTGGTGCACTGGGGCGAGTGTGGTGCCTCCCTTCAACGCGCACGCCTGGATCGAGGCGGAGGGCCGGCCCGTCGGCGAAGGCGTACCGGACGACTACTTCGCGCGGTTGATCGCGGTGGGGCCCGTGACGCCGAACCGGCCGCCTTCCCCATGACGGATTCCCCGGTGGGGGCGCCGGACCGCTCGACACGGGTCGCGGTGGCCACCATGTACCGTCTCACCAGCGGACACCGGGCCTCGATCATCGTGGCTACCGTGCTCACCCTCGTGGGCTCCGCCCTCGGGCTCGCCCAGCCCCTCGTCGCAAAGCAGATCGTGGACGCGAGCGGCCACGGCCAGGCCTATTGGCCACTCCTGCTCCTCTTGGCCGTTCTCTTCGTCACCGAGGCGGCCACCGGCGCCATCGGCCGCTTTGTCCTGGAGCGCATGGGGGAAAGAGTCGTACGGCAACTTCGCCACGGTCTCGTCGGAGGACTGCTGAGGCTGGAGATGCGGGAATACGACCGCCACCGCAGCGGTGACCTGATCTCCCGCGTGACCACCGACACCACCCTGCTCAGGGAAGTGGTCTCCCAGGCCCTAGTCGACCTCGTCACAGGAGCTCTCGTCGCGGCCGGTGCGATCGGCCTGATGATGTGGATAGACCCGCTGCTGCTTGTTCTGGTCGCGCTGACCGTGGCGACCGCCGCCGCGGTCGTGGCATCGCTGCTGAAGGGCATCCGGGCCGCGTCCGAACACATGCAGAACTCCGTCGGC
The DNA here is from genome assembly GCF_022414575.1 of Streptomyces sp. MUM 178J. Lineage (GTDB taxonomy): Bacteria > Actinomycetota > Actinomycetes > Streptomycetales > Streptomycetaceae > Streptomyces > Streptomyces chengmaiensis. The sequence goes on from NZ_JADWYQ010000012.1 coordinate 123,284, forward strand.
GCGATCGCCGCCGACCTCGAACGCGCACTCGGCGCTCTGCCGATGGTGAGGGTGCACCGTGCCGAGGACCGCGAAGCACAGCGCATCGACGAACGCATCGAGTCCGCACACGACGCGGGTGTCCGGACCGCGAAACTCGCCTCTGTGATGAGCCCGGCCGTCGAGCTCGCCGTCCAGGGATCCTTCCTGCTCGTCCTGGTCGTCGGCGGCCTGCGCGTCACAGGCCACGCCAACTCTCTCGGCGACCTCGTCGCCTTCCTGCTGTACGCCTCCTACCTCGTGCTGCCCCTGTCGTCGGTCTTCCGCGCGGTCGGCCTGATCCAGCGCGGCATGGGCGCCTACCAGCGCATCGAACAGGCGCTGGCCCTGCCCACAGAGCCCTTACAGCCGGAGATACCGGCTGCACGGGCACACACGCCCAGGCCGGTGGCCGCGCCGAGCATCCCGATCGACGCCCCCGTCCTCACCCTGCGGGACCTCACCTTCGGCTACGACCCCGATCGGCCGGTCCTGCGCGGCGCGACCCTCACCGTGCCGCACCGGTGCCAAACGGCCCTGGTCGGCCGATCAGGTGCAGGCAAGAGCACGATCTTCGCCCTCGTAGCCCGGTTCTACGAACCAGATTCCGGCACCCTGCTCTTCGACGGCCGGCCCGCCACCGAACTGACGCGCGCCGAGTGCCGCGAACGCATCGCCGTCGTCGACCAGAACACCCACGTCGTCCACGGCACCCTGCGCGACAACATCACCTACGCCCTGCCCTACGCCACCGAGGCCGAAGTGCGACGCGTCGTCGAACTCGCTCAGCTCGACGACGTCGTACGCCGACTGCACGGCGGGCTGGCCGGCATGCTCGGCGAGCGCGGCAGCACTCTCTCGGGAGGCGAACGCCAGCGTGTCGCCCTCGCCCGCGCCCTGCTGGCCCGCCCGCGACTCCTGCTGCTTGACGAACCCACGTCCCACCTCGACGCCGTCAACGAAACCGCGCTCACCGCTGTGATGAAGGACATCGCCCAGGAATGTGCCGTACTGGTGATCGCACACCGGCTCTCCACCATCCAGCACGCCGACCGGATCGTCGTGCTGGACAACGGCCGCACCATCGCCGCTGGCCGGCACGAGGAGCTGCTCACCAGCAGCGCCACCTACCGCGAACTGGCGGCCGGACAAATGCTCCGCCGCCCGCCCACTGCCGCTCTCCCGTGACGACCAGCGTCCACACCCGCACACGAAGCCTGCGCGGGTCTGTCCAATCAACGGCTGATCTTGGTTGTTGAGTCAGTTGCTGGTGGTGGGGGTGAGGCGTCCTTCGAAGGCGATCTGGAAGGCGTTCAGGGGTGCCTTCCAGCGCATCGTCCAGCGGCGGCGACCCTTGCCGGTCGGATCCAGCGACATGAGCGCCATGTAGACGCACTTCAACGCGGCGTTCTCCGACGGGAAGTGGCCGCGAGCCCTCACGGCCTTGCGGATGCGGGCGTTCACGCTCTCAATCGCATTTGTGCTGCAGATGACCTTGCGGATCTCGACGTCGAAGGAGAGGAAGGGCGCCATCTCGGCCCAGGCGTCGGACCACAGCTTGATCACGGCCGGATACTTGGTGCCCCACTTCTCGGAGAACTCCAGGAACCGTTCGGTCGCGGCGGCCTCGCTCGGGGCGGTGTAGACGGGCTTGAGATCCTTCGCGACCTTGTCCCAGTCCTGCCGGGCCACGTAGCGGATGCTGTTCCGAATCAGATGAACTATGCATGTTTGCACCACAGTTCGCGGCCAGACGGTCTCGACCGCGTCCGGCAGGCCCTTCAATCCGTCACAGACGAGCATGAGCACGTCCTCGACGCCGCGGTTGCGGAGCTCGGTGAACACGCTGAGCCAGTGCTTCGCGCCCTCGCCGCCGTCTCCGGCCCAGATCCCCAGGATGTCCCGGGTGCCCTCCACGGTGACGGCCATGGCGAGGTAGATCGGCCGGTTGGCGACCTGGCCGTCGCGGATCTTCACGTTGATGGCGTCCACGAAGACGACCGGGTAGACGCGGTCGAGGGGACGTGACTGCCATTCGGCCATGCCCTCCATCACCTTGTCCGTGATCGTGGTGATGGTCTGCTTGGACACGTCTGCCCCGTACACCTCGGCCAGATGAGCCGATATCTCCCCGTGGGTCAGGCCCTTCGCGGACAGCGACAGCACATCTCGTCGACGCCGGTCAGGCGCCGCTGCCGCTTCTTGACGATCTGCGGCTCGAAGGTGCCGGCCACATCCCTCGGCACCTTCACCTCGACCGGTCCGACGTCGGTCAGCACTGTCTTGGTGCGGGTGCCGTTGCGGCTGTTGCCGCTGTTCCGGCCCGCCGCGTCGTGCTTGCCGTAGCCGACATGATCGGTGATCTCGCCCTCCAGGGCGGACTCCAGCACCCGCTTCGTCAGCTGCTGCAACAGCCCGCCCTCACCAGTCAGCTGCAGCCCGTCATTGCGGGCGCGGTCGACCAGCGTCGCGATCAACTGCTCGTCCGACACCGCCTCCGCAGCCGACTCGACGACCGGCTCTTCCACGGTCTCGTGCTCGGTGATGGCCTCGCTCATCAGGCGTCTCCTTGATCATCGGATCCGCCGTTGATTAGACACTCCCACCCCTCATAGCCGGCTGCGCAGTGAGCAGTGTTCATCCTGAAGGCGCAGGTCAAGGGTCTGGCGTGTGTGGGTGAGTCCGGGCTCGTGCTGGTGGTGGGGGCTTGTCTGGTGTGAAGATCGTCGGTCAGTGGGCGATCTCGTGCTGGTTGAGGATCATCAGTGCCCGGACGAGGCGGGTGGCCCAGCGCACGTCGAGCCGGAGCCTGGTCAGCACCCTCCAGTTCTTGAGGTGCGCGAACGCGTGCTCGCACACCGCTCGTTCCGCGGCGATCAGCTGGTTGACCAGCTTCTTCGCGAGCGGGAGCTTCTTGCCTTTTGGCTTCTTGCAGCCGGTGATGACCGCCGGGTCGCCCATGTCGTCGTCCATGCCGACGAAGCCGAGGTCGGCGATCGCGGCGAGGCCGGCCTCGCGGAGCCGGCCGACCAGGTCGTCGTGGCGGCAGGCGGTGATCTCCGAGCCGCGCGCCGGGCGGGCCGTGGAGGTCCACAGCAACCGCCCCTGGAGATCGGTCAGGCCGATGACCAGCAGCCCGTGGCGTTTGTGCTTCGCCGACCAGCGGCGCCTCATCGGGGTGCCGGCGCGGCGCTGGGTGGGTATCAGCGAGCCGTCGAGCAGGACGACGCTGCCACCCTCACGGGCGTTTTTCGCCAGGACCCGTTCCAGCCTGGGGGCCCGTGCGGCCAGCAGCTCGATCATCTCCTTCAGCCACCGGTCCACGGTGGTGCGTGAGATGTCGTTGCCGCCGGCGAGGTCGGCAAGGCGCTGGTCATGCCGCAGCGCGGCCAGCACGATCACCGCGATCCGCCCGGCCGGACGCTTCCGCCACCGCGATCCGATCTTCCTCAGGTGGGCGCTCAGCAGCCCGGTCAGAAAGGTGAGGGTCTGCGTGGACAGCGGCAGCCGGCACTTGTAGACAAGCTCGGTGTGGTCCCCGGCCGGGGTGGATTTTGTAGGCATACTTCATCAACCAGGGCCGGGGGCCGCTTAGTTACGGGGCATGGCGGGAGAATCACGGCCGGGTCGCGAAGGTGCCGTTCGGCAGCTTGTGCAGCCAGCCCCGCGCGGCCGGCTTCGACAGCTTCCCGCGCAGCGGCTCCAGCCGGCCCGCCACCGTGGTGTCGATCCCCAGCTCGGCGCCGACATCCTTGACCATCACCGGCCCGCCCGCGACCCGCACGATCTTCAGCATCTGCTGATAGTCGGCGGGCAGCGCAGATGCATCCGGCACCTCGCCGCGGTGCGGCACCTTCAACACCGACCGACCCGCGACCTGCACCCGCTGCGGCACCCCTGCGTCCTGCCCGACGGCGGCAGCCTCGGCTTCCTGCTCGTACAGGCGCATAAGCACTCGCTCCGCGACCACCAGTTCCTCGCGCTCGGCGTCCACCTCGGCCAGCTGCTTCGCCAGTGCCTCGGCCAGTTGGTCCAGCTCGGCCCTACGAGCTGCGATCTTCTCCAGCGGCGACACGGTTCCCCTCCCGAACGGCACGACACGCTGCCCGGGAGCGTAAGAACCCCGCCGTCCACGGCACGGCCGAACCGGGAAGGGAAACGCCCATCCCCGACGTGTCAGATGATCTACCCTCCAGCCTCCCGCCCCCGACCAGGGCGAGCACACCACCGGTCTTCCACGCCAGCACCGCTGACCAGCAGGGATTCAGGTTGCGCAGAGCTCAATAATCGACAGTGCGGCAGATGCTCAGGCGGGGAGGGGAACCAACGCCTCGACCCGTTCGGCCTCCACCTCCGCTGAAGTCGGCATCCCGACGGCCGGACGCAGGTCGGCCGCGACTGTCTGAAGAAGGAACTCCCGCCTTCGGGGAGACGATGTCCTACCGCCTCCTGTGCCGTCGGCCAAGAGCCCGCCCGTTTCAGGGCCGAGCAGCGGGCCACGTCTGGCACCGCTGCGTCCTCGTGACCGATCGCGATCGATCCGCCGGATCCGGCATGCTGTCCGCGGGCTCTGACATCGGCCGCAACCGACCCCGGGCCCGGTCGTAGTGCACGGCCGGGCCCGGGGCGGTTGGCGCGACGCCGGCTCAACGTCTTTCCGCCAGATGGGACGTATAGTCCTGCCGCAGCGCATCGAGGATCTGCGCTGCCTCCGAGAGTCCGGCCTGCTGGCAGCGTGCCGCAGCAGTCGTCAGCCGGGCGATGGCCTCCTTGAACCGGCGCAGCGCGCTGCCCTCGATCAGCGCGGCGAACCGGACCGCCTCGGCACGCGCCGACTCGCCCTCCTCGCCGCCCTGTTCGTGGGCGGCGACGGCGGCCTCCATCTCGGCCAGGGCCTCCTCGAACCGCTCCGCCTCCGCCAGGACGCGGCCCCGGCGGTAGTGCACGGCGCCCCGCTCGAACCACGGCACGAAGCCCTCCATGCCCTCCGGCACGGATGCCGCAAGCGCGTCCGCCTCGGCGAGATGCTTCAGCGCCGTCTCCAGGCCCTCCAAGCCCTGCGCGTTCATGACCAGACGCGCGAACTCGCACATCATGCGCATGAGCAGGGACGGGTTCGGCGCCTGCGCGTGCGCCGCCAAGGCCCGCTCGTACGCCGTGCCCGCCGCGTCCCAGCGGTCCGCCAGAGCCAGCGCGATGGCCGTCTCGGCGGTCACCATGGTCTGGATGGGGGCGTCGTTCGCCCAGCCGGAGACGGCGTCCGCCAGTCGAAGGAACTCCTCGGCCGACGGCAGGAACTCCTCCAGTTCCCGCAACCCGTGCGCCAGCATGAGCCGAGCCTGGGCGACCGTCCGCTTGTCGAGCGCGGCCGCTGCTTCCTCGGCGACGAGCGACTCCAGCACCGCGACCGCGTCGGCCCGCCGGCCGGTCCGCATCAGGACGTCGACCAGCTGCAGCCGCACGTCCGCCGCCTCCTCGGGCGACCCGGCCTGGTCGAACCGCGCGGCCGCCTCCGACAGGTGGCGCACCGCGCCCGCGTGGTCGCCCAGGTGCGAGACCGCATGGCCGAGCATCGCGTACGTCGGCGCCATCGGGAAGTCCGCGTCGTCGTACCGCACCGCGTCCGCGATCGCCTGGTGCAGCAGCTCCGCCGCCTCCTGCGGCCGCTCCTGCGCCATCAGGATCTGGGCGAGCAGGGCCCGCGGGCGCGAACCGCGCCACGGCCGGTCGCCGGCCTCCAGGTCCTTCAGCGCGGCGCGCAGCCCCTCCTCGGCGCCCACGAGGTCGCCGTGGCGGCCGGCCACGTCCGCGGCGAACTGCCGTGCGTTGGCGACCTGGTGAGGGACGGACAGCCGCTCCGCCTCGGTGTGCAGGGCCTGGACGCACGCCTCGAAGCGCTCGACGGCGCCTGGGGATGCCTCCGGACCACTGCGGCCCAGCTCCCGGTAGGCCGCGTACGTGCGCGCGTAGTACACCGTGAGGTACGCCTGCTTGCGCTCCTGCTCCCGGTCGTCGCAGGCCGCCGCCTCCGCCGCCCCGAGGGCCTCGCCCGTGAACGGAAACTCGGTGCACAGTCGTTCGGCCTCGCGGAGGAGTTCGTCAAGGGCGTCCCGGATCCCGTCGGAGTCCAGCCGCTCGGCTCCCCCGGCCGTCTCGGCCTCCCCGTCGGCCGACGGGTTCGCCCAGGCGAGGGCGCGGGCCCGCGCGGACAGCGCCTGCCACGGCATGCCGAGCCGCTCGTACAGCTCCGCGGCCTGGCGCGCCTCTGCGGTTGCCTCGTCGTCGCGGTCCGCCATCGTCAACTCGCTCGCCCGCTGCTCGGCGAGTTCCGCCCGCAGCAGCTCTTGCGGACCGAGGACGTCGTCGTGCACCGCGCTGCCGTCCGCCAGACGCTCGGCGATCCGGGTCCACAGCCGGACGTCCCCAGGGTGACCCGCGCTCGCCATCCGCCGTGCCTCGCGCACCAGGGTCACGAAGTCCTCGGGGATCGCGACGGCGGCGGGAGCCACAACCGGCGCAGCCGCGACCGGCGCTGGGCGGGCGACGGACGTCCTCAGGCCCAGCGGCAGCGGCGCGTCGAGCAGCGGACGCTGCGACAGACGCTCCCGGCGACGGTCCCCGACCGCCGTCGTGCCGTTGCGGGCGTCGAACGCCGCCGTCAGCCGGTCCGCCTCGGCGCGGACGTGCGCGAGCAGTTCCTCCGCCGTCCAGCTCCGCCCCGACGGGCCCGCGACGACTGTGTCGGCGTGCCCGTCCTCGACGATCCGGGCGAGCAGCAGCTCGACGCCGGTCAGGAAGTCCAGATGGGCCAGCGGAGCTCCGGCCGCCTCGAACAGCGGCCGGTTCTCGGCGAGAATCTCCAGGCCGCGGCCCTCGTTGCGGGACAGCACGCAGAACTCCAGGTGCCGGCCGACCCAGGCCTGCATGCCGGTGTTGCCGCGGACCCGGCGGTAGCCGGTCAGGTGGTGCGAGCGGGCCTCGTCGAGCCGGCCGGAGCGCAGCAGCGCCCCAAGCGCCAGCGCCTGGCTCATCTGCGGCTCCTCGGTGCAGCCGATCGCCTCGTCGAGGACCGGCCGCAGCGTGTCGAGCGCCCCGGCGTCGTCGCCCCCGTTCATCTGGTGCGCGGCCAGGCGCCGGGTCTCGCACGCCTCGCAGTCGCTCAGCTCGGTGCGCGGCCGGGTGACCCACAGGTCGTACGCGTCGGCGACCCCCTGGCCTGTGTGCGCCGCGACCTGATAGCGCATCGCCGCCACGGGCTGCATGCCGTGTCCGGCCTTCTCGTACCGGCGCAGCGTCTCGTCGATCCAGCCGCGGATCGAGGCCAGCGGTACCTCGGGCACGTCGAGCAGCGAGGTCGCCACCCACTTGAACCGCCAGTAGACCTGGTGGGCTTCCCACTCGCTGAATTCCTCGGGAGACTCGTCCCACAGCCTCAGCAGCCTGTTGAAGACGACCGGCGACTTGCGGTATTCGCCGGTGGCCTCGTACGCCGTCATGAGCTCCAGCAGAGCGGTGACCAGGACGTCCGGCTTCTCGAACTGACCGGCCGCTTCGACGAGCTCTTCGGCGGTGACGGTGTGCTGCGGACCGTGCGGGCGGTCGTGGTTCTCACGCAGTGCCTCGATCACGGCCTCGGGGGTGTCCAGCATCAGATGTCCTTCCGGGGACCGGAGCCGGCCGCGTCCGTGCCGGGGTCGTGCATGGCGTGGGTGAGCAGGCCGATGAAGGCCCGGTTCAGCAGGGCGCTCTCGCTCGCCTTCAGCGGGCGGCGGCTGAGCAGCAGGGCCTGCCCGTACAGCGCCTCGGCGGTGGTGACGGCCAGACCGCGTTCGGAGATCGTGATCGCCTGGCGCACCAGCGGGTTGAGGTGGTTCAGGACCAGCTGGGCGCGCGGCGTATCGTGCCGAAGAGAACCCAGGATGTCGGCCCACAGACCGTCACTCTCGGCGGCGAGGCTCGACCGGGTCCGCTCGTGGCGCGCCTCCCGGTTGTCGAGCAGCAGTGCCGGGGCGGTCACCGGCTGGAAGTCGCGCAGCACGACGTCGCAGTCGTGCACGCCGATCGTCTCCCGGGCGACGAGCAGGAATGCCGCCGCTCGGAGTTCGGCCGTCGGGTCCACCGCGTCCAGATGGGCGGTGACCGTGGCCGGGTCGAGGTCGCTCACGGAGCTGCCGGGACGGATCTCCGGCAGTCGGTGCACGAGCTCGCGGTCGTAGGTGTAGCCGCCGTTGACCACGCCCAGACCTGCCGCCGCGGCGATCGGGGCGACTTGCCTGAACTCCTCCACACTGCGGGTGACCAGCAGCGTCGAGTGCGTGCGCGCGAACTCCTCCAGCGTGACGTTGCCGTCGGTGGTCTCGAACGGCAGCCACGGCAGCACTGCCCGCAGCAGCTCGTCGTCGTAGCGCGCCAGCGCCTTCACCGCGAGGTGGTGGGTGTCGATGAACCGGTGCAGCAGCGCCGGGTCGCTGGCCGCGAGCCCGGTGAGCCAGTCCCGGATCCGGTCGCCCAGGGCGTCCCGTACGGCGGACAGCGTGCCGTCCTCGTACAGCGACTCGCGCGAGGCCGTCGGTCGCAGGCTCGTGGTGTCGATCACGCAGCGCACGAAGAACGCCCAGTCCGGCAGCAGTTCGGGTGCCTGGTCGGTGAGCAGCATGCCCTTCAGGTGCACCCGGTGACCGGCGCGCTGCGCCGGGCTCACGGCCGTCGGCACCACGTATGCGACACCGCGCAGCCCGGCTGCCGGAAGGTCCAGCTCGATGGTGTCGAGCGGGGTGAAGTCGAACCGGTCGCGGCAGTACGCGGTCAGCGCCTCGCGGTGGGCGAGCGGGGAGCGGTGGGTCCGCTCCCACGGCGGCGTGTCGTTGATCCGCTCCTTCTCGCCGTGCGGGTCCACGACAGTGACCTCGTGCCGCAGCAGGCTGCCGTAGTGCCGGGCCAGGTCGACGACCCGCCGCGGGCTCGTCCACTCGGCGTTGTCGGCCCGGGGGACGAGACGCACGGTGGTACCCGGCTCAGGGACGGCCGAGGATGGCAGCGTGCGGATCGTGTACCGGCCGTCGGAGTGGCCGCGCCACTCGACCGCGGGCGCCGCGGGGTCGGCCGCGGACCGGCTGAGCACGGTGATCTCGTCGGCGACGACGAAGCACGCCAGCAGGCCGATGCCGAACTGGCCGATGAACTCGCCGCGGGCGGATTCGAGTCCGGCGCCGTCCAGGGCGCCCTCGGCGGTCTGCTTGGAGCTGCGGCCGATGGTGGCGAGGAAACGGTGGACGTCGGCCTCGGTCAGTCCGATGCCGGTGTCCGTGACGGTGAGCGTGTCACCGGTGCGCACGGTGATCGTGCCGGGCGCATCCGGGGCGACGGCCCGGCGGGCGGTGATGGCGTCCACGGCGTTCTGCAGCAGCTCGCGCAGATAGACGCGGGGACTTGAGTAGAGGTGGTGGGAGAGCAGGTCAACCAGGCCGCGCAGGTCGACCTGGAAGGTGTGGGCGGTCTCGGAAGGGGACACCGGACGGAATCCTTCACTGGCGCGCCCGCGCCGGCGAACGGCACGGACGGGATGACGGGGGGCAGGGGGCGGGCGCGGCGCTCGTCTCGGCGTACACGCCCTGCGGGTCAGCGCCCGGCGGCCGAGCGGTGCTTGCGGTAGGCCGCGACGGGGTCGGAGCCGTTCAGGTAGTCCCACGGGGACTCTGTGACCCGCCCCTGCGTGGCCTGGAAGCACTCCCGCGCGGAGGCCCGGTCCCCGGCCAGCGAGAACGCCATGGCGAAGCTGTTCAGCAGCCCCAGCCAGGAACCCTCCTGCACGAAGTCCGGGTGCCGGTACGTGTGGTCCGCCGCCTGCCTCAGCGACTCCGCCACCTCGGGCCGGCGCATGTACACGGCGTCAGGGCCCGAGTCGAGCGACAGCCACTCCTCGATGTGCGCGTCCGGCACCAGCCGGCCCAGCGGCGTGCCGCCAGGAGCCTTGAACACGGACTCGCGGGCGAACGCGTGCATCTCCTCGTGCGAGCCGCCCCACTTCTTGCAGATCTGCTGCAACTGCTGCGTGTGCGCCCCCAGGTGGTACGGGTCCCGGCGCACGGTCGCCTCGAACCGGCGGCGCGCCGTGACCTGCCCGACCTGCAGACCGCGGCCGGTGATCTGGAGGACGTACCAGGGCGAGGTCCAGCCCGGCTCGAGCTCGGCGGCCTCGTACAGCCACCCCTCGGCCTGGCGCAGCCGGGAGTGGAAGACCTCGAACTGCTCGCGTGAGACGTCCTGCGCCCGCGCCGAGGTCCGGGCCTCCCAGCCCCAGCTGACATAGCGGATGCCCGCGACGGTCAGCGCCAGCGCCGACTCGGGCTCCGTCTTCAGCACGTCGCCGATCCACCGCTCGACGCCGGCCGTGTCCCCGACGGTCCACAGGAGCCTCGTACGGTCCTGGCTCTCCGGTCGCGCCTCCAACAGCCCCCGCACGGCGGCCCAGTCGGCCGCGGCGGCCGCCTCGCGCACCCGCATCGTGTCCGGATCTCCGGAGTCCTGCTCCAGCCGCGCCGCGGGCCGACCGTTCCATCGTCCCAGCGTGAGCCCCCAGTCACGGAGCAACGCCATCGTTCCCACCCCTTGGTGTCTCTCACAGGGAGGCAAGTGATCACCCCCTCGTGGAGGTAGTGACTATCACGCGCGACTGACATTTCGCACATCCGTTTAGTGACGCCTGGCCGCGATCCCGACCCAGAAGGGGTGGCCGGCGCCGAGGAAACCCAGCGGGACGCTGGGCCAAAGGCCACCACGTCTGCGGTCGGCGCGATGAGGGCGGTGCGGACGAGTGTCGGCGCAGGCCGGCCGGCGGAGTCGGCGGGCCGATACACCTTCCGTGGTCCGTGGTGGGGGGAGGCCGGTGGCCCGTCCGTGGCGTCGGGTGGACGCCTGGTTCGACCGCTCCAGGTCGCGTGGCGCTGTCGCGGGTGCGGGGAGAGCTGCTGGTCAGACCGGGTTCGGCAGATGGACGAGCCGGTCGGTGGCGGGCGAGATGTCGTGGATCCAGGGCCCACCTCGCCGTCGGCGACCAGAACGGCGCCGGCGACAAGGACCCCCATGCCCGCGGCCCCGACGCCGGTACCGGGCAGCGGCGGTTCCAGTCCACACCCGGCGAGGGCTACGGTGGTCTGTGGGCCGCCGCAACCGCCGACGCCACCTTGACCGTTGCCGCCACCGATGATGCGGGCAGCGCCGGAGCGGTGGGACACAGCCGGTCCGCCCGTCTCAGGGGCCGTCGGGAGGGCCGGAAATCAGTCCTGAAGTCCTGACCACGTCAGGTTGACCGAGAAACGAGAGGCGCACCTGACGCTCCGGATTGTCCTTGTTGGTGTCCACCAGACAGACGGACTGTCAGGTGCCCAGCTCCAGTCGCCCGCCGAGGACTGGCAGGGTGGCGTGCGGCGGCACGAACGCGGCAGGACGTGGTCGCGGCCGTGGCCCGGGCTGCCGTGGCGGTGCTGCCAGCGGTCGTCCGCGGGCAGCAGCGAGTACAGGGCGGCGAGCAGGTCGTCGTCGCTGCCCGCGCCGGTCTCGATGACTGCGATCCCGGCGGTGGCGTGCGGCACGAACACATGGAGCAGCCCGTCCCGGCCGCCCGCCACCTCGCGGAGGAACTCCTCAAAGGAGTGGGTCAGATCGGTCACCGTCTCCCGCGAGCCGGTGGCGATGGTCAGGGTCGTGGTGGTGAAGGCGTCTGGCAAGCCCCCATCCTGCCGCCCCCGCCCGGCCCGCCGACCAGTCGCTGGGGTCCGTCCCGGCTCGCGGCGTCAGGACGGCGCCATGGACGCGATGAGTCACAGCCGCCACGCTTGTCCTCATGAGCCTGACGCGGGACGGGGCGGGGGAGAGCGCGGAGGCCGTCTCGTCGGCGGCGGAGTCATCGGGGCGAGCATCGCCTTCCATCTCGCCGAGGCCGGGGTCGAGGACGCTCTGCTGCTGGAACGGGACGCACCGGCGTCCGGGTCCTCGGGAAAGCCGATCGGCGGCATCCGCGCCCAGTTCTCCGATCCGCTCAACATCCGGCTGGGGCAGCGCAGCCTGGCGGCGTGGCGGGCGTTCCCGGACCGCCCCGGCGCGGAGATCGGCGTCGAGAGCGTCGGCTATCTGTTTCTGCTTGCTGCAGAGGGCGATGCCGCCGCTTTCCGCAGGGCCGTGGACGTCCAGCGGGAACTGGGCGTGGACAGCGCGCTGCTCACGCCCCGTGAGGCCCATCGGCTGTGCCCGTATGTCGAGTCGCGCGCCATCGTCGCCGCCGCCTACTCTCCCGACGACGGTTTCGCGCTGCCTGGCGCGTCCGTGCACGGCTATCTGACGGCCGCACGCCGTCTCGGCGCAGGCGTACGCACCCACTGCGCCGTGACCGGTCTTGACCGCGACGGCGACCGGATCACCGGCGTGCGCACGGCGGCGGGGACGGTGCGCACCGGGACGGTGATCTGCGCCGCGGGCGCATGGTCCGCGGGGATCGGCGCCATAGCGGGGGTGGAGCTGCCGGTCACCCCGCTGCGCCGGCAGATCGCGCTGACCGGTCCGCTGCGCCCCGCGCCGCCGCGCATCCCCTTCACCCTGGACTTCTTCTCCACGCTCTACTTCCACAACGACACGGCCGACGGGCTCGTCCTCGGCTTCTCCGACCCCTGTCAGCGGCCGGGCTTCGAACGGGAGTTCAGCCCGGAGTGGCTGGAGCCGTTCCGGGCCGCGGCACGGCTCCGCGCCCCTGTGCTCGCCGGGATGGCGGCCACCGGGGGCGGCTGGGCGGGGCTGTACGAGATGACGCCGGACCGCAATGCGCTGATCGGCCAGGCTGCGGGGATCAGCCGTTTTCTCTACGCCACCGCGGCTGACATGACGGAGAGGTTGGCGATCGCCCGCCGCATCGGCCACCAGACGCTTGCCAGGCAATCCGGTGAAGTACATCGCCCAGAACGGACCAGGTCGCAGGCTGGGTACCGGCGCTGTTGGTCAGTCCGCTAAAAGAGGCCGGCGCGCATGTGCTGGGTCAGGTTCCCGGGGATCTGGCGAAGCCACGGACTGCGGACGGCCGGCAGCCGGACCAAGGTGTGCAGAAAGGTGCCCGAATCGGCCCGGAAGGAGTGCTGGGGGAGCGGTGCGGGCGGGTCGTCGCGCAGGACGCCGTCGGGCACGCCACCCGACGCGGGAAGTGGCAGGTGCGGCTTGGGGAAGGCCAGCCACAGCCACACCCCGAACGGCAGAGGCACCGGGTAGGCCGAAGTGGCCGGGTCAGCCGGGGTCCAGGTCTGTCCAGTCTGCGGATGGGTCGGCACGAGGATGATGTCAGCGTCCGCGTCGGGGGCGGGCTGCCCCGGTCCGGCCAGAACGGCCCGCCGTGCCGGTGGCCTCGCGGGCAGCAGGGCGTCGAGGGCACGTTGGAACACTTTCTTACTCAGACTGTCCGGGACGGTCACCGGTCGGCCTTCCGAGGCTGCCAGCAGGTGAGCAAGTGCTTGACCGGCCGCGGCCTCCCACTGTGGGCTCCACGACCAGAAGTGGTTCCGCCCGAGCGGCGACGACCACGTGGCGATCGGCTCGTACGGAGGCGTGGACTTCCCTTCCTCCAACAGCTTTGCCCAGGTGAGCGGTACGGTGTCGGCGCCGTCGACGAGAAGGCGGCGCACGGCGTTGGGCACGAGCCATACCGCCTGCCAGAGTGAGCAGTCGTCGATTCGGCTTGCCACAGGCATGCCGCACGCCTCGCAGGCCATGTTGGGGCCGTCTGCGCCGTCAAGGCCACAGCAGTGGTCGCCCGCCCGCTCCGGAATCAACAGGGTGCCGCGGGCGTCGCCGGGTGCGATGACGATCGAGCCGGGGGCGCCGTCGGAGAGTGCGTAGAGCGGCGCATAGATGCCGCGGGCCACCGCCTCGTCCGGATGGATCTCCTCCCATCTGCGCCAGGGCGGCCCCCAGGGCTCCGGGTCCACGGCGAACGTGCCCGACTCCATGAGCACCGGGAGCTGAAGCCCGTTCCCGTAGTTCTGATGAGCGTGCGCCGGCAGGGCGACCCGGGACAGCAGGGTGGTCAACTCAGCGCCGCATCCCACACACACGAAAACGAACAAATGCCCTCCGCCAGAGAATCAGAGGGCATCGTCGCAGCTCCGTCGTAGACCGGCCAACGTCTTTTGAACCCCGCTGGGGCCGAAGCACAGCCATGATGTTGAGCATCACCGTTCGAATCCGCAGCGGGCACTGATGCCTCCCGGAGTGGTGAACATCTGCTGTCCCGTTCTCGTGGACAACGCCACCGCACGGGACGCCGACGGATGAGCGCGAAGCCTGCGAACGCCCTGCCGGCGCCTCCGTGCGGCCCTCCCGGCATGGGGCGGCGGGGGCAGCTCTTTTGAGTCGGCTGATGCCGTCCGCTGCAGGTGAGTCTGTTGGGTTCTGGCCATGCACACATGAGACTCCCCGCGCACCCACATGTTCGAACTAGTGTGCCTTTACTGTCTGGCTCGACCGGCCGGGCATCAACGGAAGGGGACCCGTTTCTCATGCGTGCAGGAAGAACCCTGTCCAACACAGCAGTCGGGTTAGCCACAGCCGGCCTCATGGCCTTCAGCACATCCGCGGCCGTAGCCGCGCCACCCGCCTCGCAAACACCGGAGCCCGGGCCCGGCTACGTGACAGTCGAAGGCCGCCGTGTCGTGGAGGGGACCACGATCGGAGAATGGGGGAAGACGACCAACGGCGAACTGTTCTCGTACACGTACAAGGCGGGCGAGAGGAAACCCGCCGCGGCCCTGGTCGCGCCGGCCGCCGCCCGCTGCTCCGTCTACATATCCGACGTCCAGTTCCTCGGCGCCGGCGCGAACGCGTGGTTCCAGTGGGAGACGTCGCAGGTCTGCAGCGGCTCCTTCGGATCACAAAAGCTCCAGACCCAGATGTGGCGCAGCTCCTGGAGCGGCCCGCGCGGCTACCACAACTGGCGCGGCACACGCTCGACCACCAGCGGCTTCATCGACTACGGATGGTCCTCGGACTGCAACGACGGCGGCGGCACCTACACCTACTACCCTGTGATGAAGGGCTACGCCAGCGGCATCGGCTGGGGCCCGACCACCCGCTCCGACAACGAACTGCGCAAGGGATGCGGGACCAGGGAGCCATAGGAGACCACATGGCCGGCAACCCTCCACAGAAGTATCCCCGCGAAGGAATCCCGCTCGGCCGCAGCGCGGACGCCATCTGGTTCGGCCCCGGCTACTCCACAGCTACACCGCACGCCCGGAAGCTGTGGTGGCGCATCAGGGACGTTCTGCGCCGACCGGTGAGGAACAGCGCAAGGCCCCGCTGACAACGGACAGGCGCGCGACACCGCACGCCCGTCCGGGCGGCTCCGACGCCGTTCGTGCCGTCATCGAGGGTACCGAGCCGGATCCCTCCCTTCTGGCCTCGGAGGAATCCGGCTCGCTCATTCCACCCCCTGACCACGCGCCCTCAAGTCACCAGTCCTCCTGTGAGACGTAGGTGTTGCAGTAGGTGCCGAACTGTTCCATCTGCTGTTTCACCACGGCGCGCATATTCGATACCAGGGTCTTTCCCTGGTCCGTCGTCACCCGGTAGAAGACGTCGAAGGTGCGGCTGCCACCGATCTCCTTGTTGATTCCCCAGCTCGGGGACTTTCCGTCCGCCGCCGGGTAGGTGTACTCCTTGCCGCCGCGTTCCTTGACCACGACCTGGGTCTTCCCGGGGACCTTCACTGAGGTGTCCCAGGTGATGTCCATGGTGCGCCACCAGAAGCTGCACTCCAGGGCGGGCTTGGGCACCGCCAGGATCGGGAGCGCGCCGGGGTCGAGCGAGGGCGGAGGAGGAGGTGCCGCGGTGGCGCGCTGGAAGATGTTGACGAAGGTCTCCACGATCTGTTCGGTGAGCAGGACGGTGTCCACCAGCTCGCCGACGACGGGCACGGCCTGGGCGGCGACCAGGGCCGCCAGAGCCACCGCGTTGACCGCCACGGCCTCAGGGTCGTGGTGCTCGATTCCGTCGGCGATGCCGAGGGCGTTCCCCACGCCCGGCACGATGGCGGTGGTCACCGCGACCTTGTCGAGGGTGGTGGCGTTCTGGTCGGTGAACGTCTGGGCCATGCCGTAGGCCCAGGTGCCGACTCCGAAAGCGGTCGCGGCGACTCTGGTCCCGCTCACCTCGCTGACCTTGGCGTGGGTACGCTCGGCGACCGCGTGGGCCTCCGACTTGGTCAGGCCTTCCGCCCGGCGCTCGGGGAGGCCACTGACATGCTCGGAGTCCTGGGCGACCTGCCGGGCCGTCTCCTTGGCTCGCGAGCGGACCTTCTCCCAGTCCAGGTCCGCACATCGGCTCACCGAGCGCTTGGCCCGGATCGAGCCTGAGGCGCAGTTGAGGCCCGCGCTCATGAGGCTGTATGCCTCGTCAACCCCCCGGGGCCCCGCCTTGAAGGTGTAGGCGGTTCGAGCCGTGCCACGCTCCGCCAACTTCCAGGGCAGGATGAGTTCGTTCCGCCCGGTGCCGTCGTCGAGTTTGAGGACGATGTTGCGATCGGCGAGAGAGTCCATCAACGGGTCGTCGGTGTTGACGCCGAACTCCTCCTTGATGCGTTTCAGGCGTCGTCCCTCGAACTTCTCAGCTGTTTCGTCCTTCCCCTTGACCATGTTGACCGTGGCCACGGTGACGTCTTCCGGGAGCGTTACCTCCACCACGCCACCGGCGGACATGCCGTCCTCACCGATCGTGTACTCGGCGGCGTGGTTGGGGGTTTCGGCCCGGTAAAAGGCCTTCCAGTTCGGGTTGTCGTTCCCGGCGGACCCCTCGGGGCGCTTGATGCCGGCCAGTACCTTGTCCAGGTGCCCGGGCTTGACCCCGTGATACGCGGTGAGCCCGGTCTGTTTCAACCGGGTGATCTCGTCCCCGACAGAGGTCGGCACGGCGAGGGCCAGGGGCGCGGAGGACAGTGCGGTAGTTCCGCAGATCGCGGTCACGGTGCTGACTCGGCTGTACCAGGACTCACGCCTGGGCATCGCCCAGTCGACCATCTCGTCCAAGCTCTCCACCCTCGAACTCGACCCCCAACTCCAAGCAGACCTCGTCGCCGGCCGCCGCAAGATCGAGCACGTACGCAACCTCGCCAAGCTCCCACCCGAACAGCAGCATGAACCGTTCCGGGTTCGGTAGAGATCTCAGATGTTGGTTGTGACCTGGGGTTTCGTGGCTGCTCGG